>DASVQX010000061.1:0-12472 GCA_036388915.1 Pyrinomonadaceae bacterium | reverse complement strand
CGCACTCGCGCGAGTGCGTGCGCCGCCTTCGGTGTTTAGTCCGCGTCTGCGGCCCGTCTTCTTAGCGGAAGATGAAGCCGATGCCGATGCGGAAGTTGTGCGTGGTTTCGCCGCCGCCGCGGTTCGGGTTGTAGTCGAACTGGAAGGCGCGGAGGTCAACGCGGTCGCCGAGCTTGAAGTCAACGCCGCCGCCGATGACGCCCGCGAAGCCGGTGTTGGTCTCGTTGAGCGCCGGGAAGCCCTCGAAGTCGGCGCGCGCGTGCGCGACGCCAGCCATGACGTGGGCGAAGGGCTTCACCTTCGTCTCCTTCGAGTTGTCCTTGAACTCGACGCCGCCGACGAACTGGTGGAGGTCAACGTCAGCCTCGAAGGTCGTCGTCGGCACGCCGCCCGTGATGTCGAACGACTTGCGGTTGAACGAGTAGGAACCCTTGAGGCCGACGTAGCGGCTGACGTTCCCCTTGACGAAAGCCTCGACGCCGTGGAGCCCCTCGCGCTCCTGGATGAAGTTCTGGCTCGGGTCGTCGATGCCGGTGTCTACGCGGTTGTGCGAGTAGAGGATGCCGACGTCGTACTTGTTGTAGTCGTCGGTCTGCGCGAACGTGAACGGCGCCGTGCAGGCGATGAAAAGCGCCGCGATGAAGAGCTTACGCATGGTCTTGAATCTCCTTCTGCAAACGTTCTTAGTTTTGCGTGACATCACTTGATGTCGTGAGGCCGCGCGCGGGTTGCACCGAAAATTTTCGGCCATCCGAGAGAGCGCATAGACGCGCCTTCAGTCCGTTTCCGAACCGGAAACATCGGCGGCCCATGCCGCCTGAAGTCTCCCGAGAGTGTCCGCGAAACGACATTCGGCGGCCACCGCGCGTGTGACACTTAAGCCAGTGTCACACGCGCGAAGGGCGATAAACGACGCGCGTCCGTCCTATGTTTCAAAAGAAACTCGCATCAGAGTTTCTTATCAAATGACGCTTTCTGATAAGGCAAAGACGATGCCAGAAGCACCGGCCGCGCGGGAAGTCTACTTATCGTTACGCGCGCGTCGCGAAAGCCTCACGGGGGCGGCGGCGCGGCGCAGCAAGAGTCCGACACTTGCCGAAATCGCCGACGCCCAATCCATTGTTTCGGATTGGGCGTCGGCGATTTCGGATGAGCAAAGTCGGGTTGCCCGATGAAAATTTTAGACGGGTGAAATTTCTGTGGCGGCGCTTACGCCTCGGGCGGTTTGCGCCTGTGCCAGTCGGTCTCGGACTGGTACGCGACGGCCAACTCAAGCAACTCCCTCTCGCCCCACGCCGGGCCGACGAGCTGGAGGCCGGTCGGGAGTCCCGACTGTCCGAAACCGTTCGGGACGGAGACGGCGGGGACGCCGACGAGGTTGCTGGCGCCGATGGGCGAGCCGGCGCCGATGCCGGGGTACGCGCGGTCGAAGGTCTTGTCCACGGGGTAGGAGACGGTCGAGCGCGAGGGCGCGGCGAGCACGTCCACCTTCTTGAACATCTCGGCCCACGCGCGTCGCATCGGCGTGCGCATCCGCATCGCGTGCAGGTAATCGACCGCCGTGACGAGCGAAGCGGCGTAGCCGCCGACGCGCCCCTCGGGCGAGGCAAGCTCCTGCACGCGCCCCGACTCGATGAGGTCGCGGAAGGCGGCCGCGCCCTCCGCGTCCACGATGGTGCCGACCGCCGGGCCGTACGGGAAGTCGGGAAGCTTCACGTCCATCTCCACGTCGGCGAAGCGGCGGAGCACTTCGAGCGAGGCGAGAAAGTTCTTGTTCACCTCGGGCTGCGCCTTCTCGTAAGAGTCCTTCATCACGCCGACGCGCAGCCGCCGCTTCTCCCGGCGCGGGTTCGTCGGGCGCCCCTCCTTCGAGTAACGCGGGAGCGCGTCCGACGCCCGCGAGGTCGGGTCGAGCGGGTCGCGACCGGCGACCGCCGCGAGCACTAGGCCCGCGTCTAAAGCCGAGCGACACATCGGCCCGAGCTTGTCGAGCGTCCAAGAGAGCGCCATCGCGCCGTGGCGCGAGACGGCGCCGTAAGTCGGGCGCAAACCCGAGACGCCGCAGAAGGCGGCGGGCGTGATGATGGAGCCCGAAGTCTCAGAGCCGATGGAGAAGGCGACGCACGCGGAGGCGGTCGCCGCGCCCGGCCCCGACGACGAGCCGCCCGACCAGAAGCCCGTGTTCCAGGGCGTCCGGCACGCGCCCGTCCAGGAGGCGTCGGCCTGGTTGTAGCCCATGCCGCCGGCCAGCTCGATCATCGCGAGCTTGGCGACGAGCACCGCGCCGGCCTCGCGCAGACGCGTGACGACGGTCGCGTCGTAGTCGAACCGCTGGTCTTTGTAAGGCGTCGCGCCCCACGTCGTCGGCGCCTCGCGCGTGGCGCAGAGGTCTTTGACGCCGTAGGGGATGCCGTGGAGCGGACCCCGGTAGCGGCCGCGCTTGATCTCGTCCTCGGCCGCGCGCGCCTCCTTGAGCGCCGTCTCGCGCATGACGTAGGCGACCGCGTTGAGGCGCCTGCCGGTCGTCTCAAGCCTTTGCAGGTAAGCCTCGGTCAGCTCGACGGGCGAGAGCCTGCGCGCGCGTATCTGCGCGGCCAGCTCGGAGACGGGTGCGTAGAGTGTTTCGACTGTGACCATCTGTGTCGCGTCTCTTTCGGCCTCAGGCTTCAAAGGCGAAGTCGGGCTCGTCCGAGTTCTTGAGCTTGAAGGCGCGCAGCCGGTCGGCCGTGCGGACGTTGCCTTCGAGGTCGCGCTTGACCGCCTGCATCTGCTCCGGGCTGAGTCGCTCGCCGAAGCGGAGGCGTGCGACCTCGCCGTACGCCTCGGCGAGCGGCGAGGGGCGCGGCGGGCCTTGCGGCTGCTGCGGCGAAGGGCCGGGCGTCGGCCGCGGGTTCGGCGGCGCGGCCGGCTCTTTGGTCGCGGGCGGCGTCTGCGCGCGCGCGGCCATCACGGCGGGCGCGGCCAGCGCGGCTGCCGCGAGCGTCTTGGCGAAGCGTCGGCGCGAGGCGCGCCCCGCCGCCGTGTTTTCGGTCTTCTCTTTTTTCATGTGTGGTCGGCTCGCTCGGGTTGTTCGTGTACGACGTGGCCGTGCAACTCGGCCTCGTCACACTCGTCGAAGACTTGGGCGGGCGTGCTGTACTCGTCTTTCAGGAAAGCCTTGACGACGCCGACCAGCTCTTCGAGCCGCTGGAGCGCGATCATGTGGCCGGCGCCGGCGAAGGTGCAGACGAGAGCGCGCGGGTAGAGTTCGCGCAGGCGCCGCCGCTCCTCGGCAGGCACCATCGGGTCGTCGTTCGACTCGACGATGAGCACGCGCCCCGGCCACGCGGCGTGGTCTTCCGCCGCGTACGCTTCGCCGCGGTTGAAGGCGGCGGCGAGCGTCACGCGCGAGACGAGCGTCCGCTTGGTGAGCGTGTGGTCGAAGTAATGGTCGAGCCTCTGCCTGAACTCCGCGACGCGCTCGGCGTGCTCCTCGGGGACGGGCGCGTCGAGGTGTTTCGACAGCTCCATCCTCATCAGCCCGCGCGTCAGCGGGAAGGGGAGCAGGCGCAGCAGCCCCGTCATCAATCCCGAGCGCGAGGCGTAGCGCGGGCTGGGCGCGCCGGTCGAAAGCAGGATGAGGTCTTCCGTCTGCGCGCGCCGGCGGTGGAAGAACGCCTGCGCGACTATCCCGCCGAACGAGCCGCCGAAGACGACCGCGCGCCCGACGTGTTCGCGGTCGAGGATGGCGCTCGCGGCGTCGCACACCTCGTCGAGCGTCGAAACGTCGGCGATGGTCGGCGTGACGGTGCGGTACTCGTCCTCGAAGGCGGAGGCGAGCCAGCGCATCGTCTCGGCGCCGCCGACCGCGCCGTGGAACAGCAGCAGCGTCTTCTCGCCGCGGCCGCCGGTGACGTAGCTCCACTCGACGCCTTTGATCTTCAGGGTCTTCTCGGGCATGTGGGAAAAAAGGGAGCGCGCCGGGCGCGTCTCAGGCCGCGGGCAGATGATAGTGTCCGGCGATGAGCCGCGCAACCTCGACGGGCGCGAGCGCGGTGTTGTCTATCTCAAGGCTCTCGCGGCCGGGGACGCGCGAGAAGAAGTCGTGGCTCTCCAACAGCTCGCGCAGCGTGTCGAGCGATGTGAGCTTGCCGGCCGGCGTGCGCTCGGGGCGCGGGAGTCTGCGCTCCAACTCCTCACGCGCGCACGTGAGGTGTACGAGGAGGGCACGGCCGCCTTCCGACTCGACGAGCCGGCAGACGCGCTCGACGAAGGGCGCGTCCTGCGGGTGCGAGTAGACGAAGGTGAAGACGAGCGAGATGCCCTCGCGCGCGGCCTCCTCGAAGACGGTCGTGCGGATGGCGCTGACGACCTTGCCGAAGGGCCTTGTGCCGAAGTCGAAGACCGACCGGGCGCAGGTGATGCTGACGTGGTTGTCGAAGAGTTTGTAGCCGGTCATGCGCGCCAACTCGCGCGCCACCGTCAGCTTGCCCGCGCCCGGCGGGCCGTAGATGAAGACGAGGTTCATCGCTTGCCGAGGAAGTCGAGCAGGATGCGGTTGAGTTCGGCCGGCGTCTCGACCGGCGGGTGGTGGCTCGCGCCCTGTATGGTGAGTTTGCGCGCGCCGGGGATTTTGGCGGCGAGCGTGTCGGCGATGATCTGGAGGTTTTTGCCGTCGAGGCTCCCGACGACGACGAGCGTGGGCGCTTTAATCTGCCCCAGACGCTCTGCGGTCGGCGGCTCGGGCGACTGCGAGTAGCCGGCGCTCACGTAGGCGTTCGCCTTGTAGTTCTCGACCATCATCCGGCGCATCGCCTCGCGCGCCTTCGGGCGCGTGCGCAGGCCCACGAGCAGGTCTGACTTGAGGAACGCCTCGAAGTACTTCTCCGCGCCCTCCTTCTCGCCGACGCGACGCGCCGCCACCGCCCCCTCGTCGGGCGGCAGCCCCGCGCCGCGCAAGCCAGCGCCGACGAAGACGAGGCGCTCGACCCTCTCGGGGTGTTCGAGCGCGAAGTCGGCGGCGACGATGGAGCCGAGCGAGAGGCTGACGAGCGTCGCCTTCTCGATCTTGAGGAAGTCGAGGAGCGCGCGCAGGTCTTCGGTCGGCCAGAACTCGACCCGTTCCGCGTTCGACCGGCCGAAGCCGCGCAGGTCGTAGCGCACGACGCGGAAGCGCTTCGAGAGCGGCCCCATCTGCGCGTCCCACAAGCGGCTGTCGTTAAGCCCGCCGTGCAGCAGCACGACCGCCGGCCCCCGGCCCCTCGACTCGTAATAGAGCCGCGTCCCGTTCACCTCGGCGAAGCCCGAGACAGTCTTCCCCGTCTGCGCGCCCGCGCAAACGGCCGCCGCGCACAACACCGCGCACGCCGCCGCAATGCGCGGGAGACTTTTTAACAGCAGCGCTCTCATGTTCGCCCCCACCCTTTCAGCCCTTCAACCAGACCCTCCGGCCACGGCACGGGCGCATTCTAATCCTTAACGTGCCGGGGCGCGAGGTGTGTGCAAACGGGTGCGGTTGGTGATAGGCTATGGGGTAAATTTTATCGGGAAGATTTCAGCGCGCGCGGCCGCCGGTAGGTTCGGTCGGCGCGGGCGCGTATTGAGGTGATAAGACCTTGAGCGAAGAGCTTAACGGACAGGATTTGTCGGAGGTCATCGCGGAGAACTTCGGCGCGAACGCGACCTACGTGGAGGGGCTGCTCGACCGCTACCGCAGCAACCCCGCGCTGGTGGACGAGGCTTGGCGCGCCTACTTCGCGGAGCTGTTGGGCGAGGACGGCGGCGCGGCCCCGGCCTCGGGCGGCAACGGCGCGGGCGCGTCCGCGTGGCCGACGGCGGCGGCTGCGGACGGCGGTTCGGCCCCGGCCGCGGCCGAACAGAGTTGGCCCACGCAGCAGCGGTCGGAGGCGTCGGCCGACACGCAGACGACGGCGGGAGCGCAAGGAAAGCCCGCGGCGGCGCAGGCGCAGACGGCCCCCGCGCAGGCCCCGGCGGCACCGCAGCCCGCCCCGGCGGCGCAGGCGCGCGCCGAGGCGCAGCCCATCCGGGGCGGCGCGCTCAAGATCGTCGAGAACATGGAGACGAGCTTGACGGTGCCGACGGCCACGTCGAACCGGCAGGTGCCCGTCAAGGTTCTGGAAGAGAACCGCGCGCTCGTCAACCAGTATTTGAAGGAGCACAAGCGCGGCAAGGCTTCCTACACGCACTTCGTCGCCTACGCCATCCTGCGCGCGCTCGAACGCTTCCCGCAGATGAACGACGGCTTCGCGGTCGTGGACGGAAGCCCGGCGCGCGTCCGCCGCGCGGAGGTCAACCTCGGCGTCGCCATCGACCTTGAGAAGAAGGACGGCACGCGCACGCTCCTCGTCCCGAACGTCAAGAACGCGGGCGCGCTCAACTTCGCGGAGTTCCTCGCCGCCTACGACGACGTGGTCAAGCGCGCGCGCGGCGGCAAGCTGGGCGTCCCCGACTTTCAGGAGACGACCATCTCCTTAACGAACCCCGGCACCATCGGCACCGTCTCCTCGACGCCGCGTTTGATGGCGGGCCAGTCGGCCATCATCGCCACCGGCGCCATCGAGTACCCGGCCGAGTACCACGCGATGACGCCGCAGGCGCTCTCGCTCCTCGGCATCAGCAAGGTCGTCAACGTCTCCTCGACCTACGACCACCGCGTCATACAGGGCGCGGAGTCGGGCGCCTTCCTCGCGCACGTCCACGAGCTGCTGCTCGGCGAGCACGACTTCTACGTCCGAATCTTCCGCGACCTCGGCATCGCGCACCGGCCGATGCGCTGGGCGCGCGACTTCAACCCGGCGCTTCTGGGCGGCGACGGCGCGCGCGATCAGGTCGTCAAGCAGGCGCGCGTCCTCGAACTCATCAACGCCTACCGCGTGCGCGGCCACCTCGTCGCCGACATCGACCCCTTGAACGCGCTCCCCATCCAGTACCACCCCGAGCTGGACATCGAGACCTACGGGCTGACCATCTGGGATTTGGATCGCGAGTTCATCACCGGCGGTTTGGGCGGCAAGGAGAGCGCCTCCTTGCGCGAGATACTCGACATCCTGCGGCGCGCCTACTGCGGCAAGGTCGGGACGGAGTACCGGCACATCCAGAGCAAGGAGCAGAAGGTCTGGATACGCGACCGCATACGCGAGGAGCTCGTGTACCCCGAGCCGCTCGCGCCCGAGACGAAGAAGGCGCTCTTGAAGCGACTCATCCGCGCCGAGCAGTTCGAGCGCTTCCTCCACACGAAGTACCTCGGCCAGAAGCGTTTCAGCCTGGAAGGCTGCGAGACGATCATCGCCCTGCTCGACCAGCTCGTCGAGCGCGCGGCCGAGAAGGGCGTCGAGGACATCACGCTCGGGATGGCGCACCGCGGGCGCTTGAACGTCCTCGCCAACGTCGTCGGCAACTTCTCCGAACGCATCTTCACCGCCTTCGAGGGGAGCGTCCACCCGGACTTCCCGGCCGACGAGGGCGACGTGAAGTACCACCAGGGCGCGAAGGGCGAGCGCGAGACCGCTTCGGGCAGGAAGGTCTCGATCACCATCTCGCCCAACCCGAGCCACCTGGAGTTCGTTGACCCGGTCGTCGAGGGCATGGTGCGCGCCAAGCAGGACGCGTGGCAGCTTCAGGGCAAGCCGCGCGAGGAGGTCATCGACTGCGCGCTGCCGGTCCTGCTGCACGGCGACGCGGCCTTCGCCGGGCAGGGCATGGTGATGGAGACGCTACAGCTCGCCGGCCTGCACGGCTACCGCACGGGCGGCACCGTCCACATCATCATCAACAACCAGATCGGCTTCACCACCTCGCCCGAGGACAGCCGCTCGTCCCTCTACTCGACCGACGTGGCGAAGATGACGCAGCTCCCCATCTTCCACATCAACGGCGACGACCCCGAGGCGGCCTTCCGCTGTCTGCGCATGGCGCTCGACTTCCGGCAGGAGTTCAACAAGGACGTTGTCTTGGACGTCATCGGCTTCCGGCGTCTGGGTCACAACGAGGGCGACGAGCCGAGCTACACGCAGCCCTTGATGTACGCGCGCGTCAAGGCGCATCCGGGCGTGCGCGCCGTCTACGCGCAACGCCTTTTGAGCGAAGGCGTCGTGACCGAGGGTGAGGTCGAGGAGATGGTGCGCGAGGCGGTCGAGCGCTACGAGCGCAGCCACGCGCGCGCCAAGGAGATCGTCGCGCAGAAAGAGCGGATGACGGAGTTGCCGCCGCCGGTGCCCGAGGAGGACGGCTCGGACGTGTTGGAGACGGGCGTGGCGGCCGAGACCGTCCGCGACATCGCGCGCCGCATCTCGCTCGTCCCCGAGGGCTTCAACATCAACCCGAAGATGGTCAGCCAGCTCGCGCGGCGCGCGAAGATGGGCGACGGGCAGACGCCGCTCGACTGGGGCTTCGGCGAGCTGTTGGCCTTCGGCTCGCTGGGTCTGGAAGGCGTGCGCGTGCGGCTCTCGGGTCAGGACTCGGGGCGCGGCACGTTTAGCCACCGCCACGCCATCATGTACGACACGCAGACCGGCAAGCCCTGGAAGCCGCTCTCGGAGATGACCACGCGCGGCGAGACGCGCTCGCTCGTCGAGGTCTTCGACAGCTCGCTCTCCGAGCAGGGCGTCTTAGGCTTCGAGTACGGTTACACGGTCGAGGCGCGCGACGCCTTGGTGATGTGGGAGGCGCAGTTCGGCGACTTCTCGAACGGCGCGCAGGTCATCATCGACACCTTCATCGCGCCGGGCGTGGACAAGTGGCAGCAGCCCTCGCGGCTCGTCATGCTCCTGCCGCACGGCTACGAGGGGCAAGGGCCGGAGCACTCGAACGCGCGGCTCGAACGCTACCTGCAACTGTGCGCCGAGAACAACATGCAGGTCTGTTACCCGACGACGCCCGCGCAGTACTTCCACCTGCTCCGGCGTCAGGTCAAACAGCCCTCGGCGCGGCCGCTCGTCGTGATGACGCCGAAGAGCCTGTTGCGTCTGCCCGCGGCCGTCTCGACGGTCGAGGAGTTGACGGCGGGCGGCTTCCGCCCCGTCATCGACGACGCCGAGGTGACGGACAGGTCGGCCGTGCGGCGCATCGTCGTCTGCGGCGGCAAGGTCTTCTACGACCTCGCGGCGGCGCGCAAAAAGACGGGCGACGACCGCGTCGCCGTCGTCCGCCTGGAGCAGTTCTACCCGTTCCCGGAGCGGCTCTTGCGCGAGGTCTTCGCGTCTTACCCGCAGGCGACGCAGCTCGTCTGGTGTCAGGAGGAGCCGAAGAACTACGGCGGCTGGCACTTCGTCGAGCCGCGACTGGCCGGGCTGCTCGCGGGCTGCGAGCGACCCTTCTACGCCGGGCGCGCGGCGTCGGCCAGCCCCGCCACCGGCTCCTACACCATCCACGAGCTCGAACAGCGCAAGCTCATCGACGACGCGCTCACCGAGCACGCGCCCTACGTCTCCGGCGCCAGCACCGCACGCTTCGCGGGCCAGGCCGACTCTTAGGCCGCGAGCCCGAATAGACGGGGGCGGCGAAGACGCTTTCAGTCTTCGCCGCCCCCGTCTATTCCGCCTTAACCCGGCGCGCCCGTTTTGACGGGGCGGCCGGCTATAAGGCGAAGCAGCTCGTCACGGGCCAACTCGCGTAGGGCCTGCAGTTCACGAAGTCGAGCCTCTGCTGGTCGGACGAGACGTACATGCGGCACACGAACGAGCCGTCCTGCGCCTGGAAGCCCCAGTTGAGCCCGCCGCCGCCCAGCGGCCTCGCGTCGTAGGCTTGTACGTCCTTGTGCGTGAAGCCGTCCGCTACGCCGAGCCAGCCGCCGTAGGGCATAGACTTCGTCCAGTCGAAGGCCAGGAAGCCGCCCTCGTAGGGGCAGTAGTAGGCCTGCCCGTCCGGGGTCGGTTGGGCGGCGCGCGCCGAGGATTGGCTGCCCCCGAGGAAGGGCGCGCCGAGGAGCAGCGCCGCGCACAGGACGGCGCACAGCGTTCGGAAGGCGAGGCGGCGTGAATAAGTGGTCATTGCGAAGTCTCCTTTTTCGTTTGGTGTGACGTCCGAGCCGGTGGGGACTTGAGTCCCAGTCGCCGCCTACGCGGCGTTCTCGATGGCCTCGCGCGAGTCGCGCGGGTCGGGGGTCGAGACGAAGCAGGAGACCTCCGGCCACTTGTCGTTCGCCCTGAAGTGCGCGAAGCGGACGATGCTCTTGTAGAACGCGACGTACATGCGGCCGAGGAACGTGCCGTCCTGCGCCTGGAAGCCCCAGTTCGTGCCGATCTGGTGGCCCGCGATGTCGTAGAGGGGCTTGGCGTCGAAGACCTGAATGGGCTTGTTCACAAACTGGCCGAGCGAGGCCGTCCCGAGCCGGCCGCCCTCGGGCATCTGCCTGCCCCAGGTGAAGGTGAGCGTGCCGCAGCCGCTGCCACACTGGTAGCGCGCCGCCGTCGGGTCGGTAGAGACTGCGGTAGTCGTCGTGGACATCTTCGATTCTCCTTTTTCTGTTTGCGTGAAAGTTAATTTAAGTGAAGCCGGGCTTCGGCGGCGTGTGTAGAAAACCGCGTGCCGCGCGCGGCGCGTACTCACGCTGGAGAGAATCGCCACGTTTTTAACCACACCGGCCGGCGGCGAGCGCCGCCAAGCGGCGGGCGGCTATCCGTTCGTGTGCGCCGTCTATCTTTTCAGATAGTCGCGGCGGAACTCGGGCCAGGCGTCGTAGAGGTAGAGCGAGAAGGGGAGCCACCAGACGAGGTCGTTGGTGAGGCAGAGGACTATCGTGGAGGGCGGCCACGCGCCGCTCCAGATGAGTTGGGCGAGGCCCAAGGGGCCGAGAATCTTTCCCGCCAGCCCGACCGCCGCGAGCAGCCAGCCGCGCTCGGGCGCGCGCGCGACTTCAAAGTAGATGATCCCGTAAAGCCCGACCACCATCCCGAGGCACGCGAAAATCTCGGGGTGGTTCTGCGGCGGCAGACCCGAGAAGCGGAAGAGCCACTGCGGGTCGAGCGCCGAATAAAGTCCCCACGCGATGTTGTACGCGCCCGCCGCCGCGAAGACCGCGCGGTGAAGCCTGCGACGTTTAATCACCCGCCGCCTCCGCGCGACTTTCGCCACGGCGCCACGGCCAGGCGCCGCCGGGAAGTCCTAGCGCCGCGTAGGCGTCGCGCGCGCCGGAGACCGTCACGCCCGCGGACATCAGCGTCAGCAGCCACGTCAACTCGGCCGGGACGGGCGGCGAGTGCGGCGCGAACCCCGTCGTCTCCCCGCGCCAGGCGTCGAGCGCGGGGAGCAGGTTCGCGAGCATCGCGCCGTAGATGACCGCCATCACGGCGTGCGTCACGCGCTCGCCCGCGAAGACGCCGCCGAGCGGCGCGCGCACGCCGTCTTCGACGACGAAGTCGCGGAGCGTGATGACTATCTCCGCCGCGAGCAGCGCCCCGAGCACGTAGGCCCAAGCGCCGCGCCACCCGACGCGCGGCAGCGCCGCGAAGAGCAGGCCGTAGATGAGCGCGCGCGCCGCGTGCAGTCGCAGCTCGGGGCGCGCGCCGGGGAGCGCCGGCAGGCGCGCGCGCCACTCGTGATAGTAGATCGTGTCGAAGGCTCCGATCGCCCCCTGAACCGCCAGCAGCCACAGCGCAGTCGTCAACCCGCGTTCTCCTCCTCCATCCTGACCAGACCCTCGTACTCTATCAGCAGCCCGACGAGCGGCGCCGTGACGCGCACAGAGACGCGCACGCCCCGGCCGTCCGCGCGCTCCAAAGCCTCGACGCTCGGGGCGAGCGAGCGCGGCAGCCTCAGTCTCAGGCGGCCCGCGCGGAGCGCCGCGCCCTCGCGCCTGTAGGCGAGCGCGCCGCCCTCGACCGTCAACCTGAACAGCAGCTCGAACGGCCCCGTCCGCTCTGCGAGCAGAGACCCGGCGTGCTCGCTCTGCACGGTGACGAAGTCCCTGCCGTCGAAGGCGCGGCGCCAGCGTTCGCCGCCCGTCGCCTCCGGGGTGACCGTGAGCAGCAAGGGCACGGCCTCTCCCGCGAGGGGCAAGCCCAGAAGCCGCGCGACGACGCGCGCGACCCGGCCCTCGCCACGTCGCACGGCGAACTTCCCCGTCGCGCGCCCGCACGCGTGGAGACTGCGCACGCGCTCGTCGAGGTCGCCCCACCGTTCGCGGACGAGCCGCTCGTAAAGCCCCGCGCGCGCCGCCGAAGTCTGCATCGTCCCGCCGTCCACGCCGCGATGATAACCCGAACCCGGCCACGTGGCGCGGGCGAAACGTCTTGACTTCGCGCCGCCGTTGAAATAGAAGGCGCGCGGCGAACCGAAGCCGCACCCGCAACGTCTGGGCCGGCGTCGGCAACAAGACCGCCTACGGCCACTTCGCCTCGCTCCCCGGCACGACCGTCGCCTTAGACGGCAAGACGGTCGTCGAGGCGGACAGTTGAAGCTTTAGCCGCGTCAGGTTCGGAGAAATGAGTTAAGGCCGGCGGCGGACGAGTGTCGTGGAATCGACACTCGTCCGCCG
>DASVQX010000060.1:0-84842 GCA_036388915.1 Pyrinomonadaceae bacterium | reverse complement strand
CCTCCCGTCACGGCTCACGGCTTTACGCGTACGTCCCTTTACTCGTAGCGCAGGGCCTCGATGGGGTCGAGGCGGGCGGCCTTCCACGCGGGCCAGAGGCCGAAGACGAGGCCGATGCCGACCGAGGCGACGAAGCCCATGACGGGGGCCCAGAGCGGGACGTAGGAGGGCAGCAGCAGCCGCACGAGCAGCGTCAGCAGCCAGCCGATGGTCAGCCCGACGAGGCCGCCGAAGCCCGTGAGCGTCGCCGCCTCGATGAGGAACTGCCAGAGGATGTCGCGGCGGCGCGCGCCGATGGCCTTGCGGATGCCGATCTCGCGCGTCCGCTCCGTCACCGAGACCAGCATGATGTTCATCACCCCGATGCCGCCGACCATCAGGCCCACCGACGAGATGGCGACCATCGCGATGCCGACGCCGCCCGTGATGGCGCGGAACTGGTCGATGATGGAGTCGGCCGTCGCCATGCCGAAGCTGTTCGGCTTGCCGAAGGGGACCTGCCGGCGCACGCGCAGGAGGTCCGTGATCTGGTCCTTGGCGACGTCCATCTGGCCCGGGCGGGCGACGGCGAGGATGGTGATGTCGTCCTCGTTCGGCTTGAGCTTGCGCGCGACGTTGAAAGGGACGTAGATGCCGTTGTTGATGTCGTCGGAGCCGGAGCCGCCGAAGAGTTGCTCGCGCTGCTGGATGACGCCGATGACCTTGAAGTCCTGCCCGCCGATGTCGATGGTCTGGCCGACCGCCGACAGGCCGGGGAAGAAGTCCTCGGCGACGCGGCTGCGGACGACGCAGACCCGCTGGTTGGTGTCGTTCTCGTACTGAGTGAAGAAGCGCCCCTCGCTGACGACGTCCGTGCCGGCGCGCATGAAGTCGGGCAGCGTCCCCTCCAGGCGCACGGCCTCGGAGGTCTTGCCCGGGGTCGAGACCTTGAGCTTGCGGCCGAAGAAGTTGTTCGTGATGTCGAGGAAGGGGACGGCCAGCTCGACCGCGGGGAGCTGCGCGACGGCGACGGCGTCGTCGTAGGTCAGCTCCTTGCGCATCCGCTCCTCGCGCGAGCGGCGGCCGACCTGGATGCCCGGCTCGAACTTCATGATAAAGATCGAGCGCGTGCCGAACGACTCGATCTCCTTCTTCACCTGCTCGTCGATGCCGCTGATGATCGACGCGATGAGCATGACGGTGATGACGCCGATCATCACCCCGATGACCGTCAGGAAAGACCTCAGCTTGTTGGCCCGCAGGGTTTGCAGGGCCATCGCGAGGTTCTCGTAAATGTCGCCGCGCAGGATTCTCATGGCTTGAAACGCCCGCCTCTCAGTCAGCCCGCAGGGCCTCGATGGGGTCGAGCCGCGCGGCCTTCCACGCGGGGAAGAGGCCGGCGGCGACGCCGACCGCGCCGGAGACGGTGACGGCGACGACGACGGCCGTGGCCGAGAGGTAGGTCGGGATGAGCACGGCCGAGACGACGCGCCCGAGCGCCCACGCGATGACGACGCCCGTCGCGCCGCCGATGGCCGAGAGCGTCACGGCCTCGACGAGGAACTGCTTGAGGATGTCGGCGCGGCGCGCGCCGAGCGCCTTGCGGATGCCGATCTCCTTCGTGCGCTCCGTCACGCTCACGAGCATGATGTTCATCACGACGATGCCGCCGACGACGAGCGCGATGGCGGCGACGCCGATGGTGACGACGTAGATGTTGGCGGTCGCGCTCTTGTAGAGGTCGATGAAAACGTCCTGCGTCTCCAGGGCGAAGCCGTCCTCCTCGTCGTGGTAGGTCTTGCCGCGCCGGTTGCGCATGATGGCGCGCACCTGGTCTTCGGCCGCCGCGAGCTGCGCGTCCTCGGGCACCTGCACGAAGACGATGAGCGAGACGCGCGCCCCGAAAGCCTTCTTGAAGGTCGGGTAGGGAATCTGGACGAAGTTGTCGCGCGAGAAGCCGAAGATTTTCCCGAGCCGCTCGGTGACGCCGATGACCTCGTAGCTGCGACCCTCGACGCGCACCGTCCGGCCGATTGCCTGCTCGGGCGCCGCGCCGTCGAAGAGGTTTTCGACGATGTCCGGGCCGACGACGGCCACGCCGCGTCCGGCGGCCTCCTCCACGTCCGTCCACGCGCGCCCGGCGATCACGTCCGTGTCCTCGATGGCGTACATCGAGTGCGTGAGGCCGCGGACGCGGACGCCGTCCGAAGACTTGTCGCCGGCCTTGACGGTCGCCTGCGCGTTGGCCGCGATGCCCGTGCGCCAGCAGACGGCGCAGAGGCGCGTGACGGCCTCGGCGTCCGACTCGGTCACGTCCTTGCGGCGGTTGAAGCGTATGAAGTCTTCGCGCGAGGTGATGACCTGCGGGCGCTTCGAGACGGTGAAGACGGTCGAGCCTTGCGACGAGAAGGTGGAGGCGACCGTCTGGTCGAGCCCCTTGATGATGGTCACGACCGCGATGACCGAGGCGACGCCGACGACGACGCCGACGAGCGTGAGCGCCGTCCGCAGCTTGTTGGCGCGCAAGGAGGCGAGCGCGATGCGCAGAGACTCCCACGTCTTATGGAAGACGGCCGGGAGCCGCCTCCCGGCCGCACGCCCCGGCGCGGACGCGCGCCCGAAGCCGCGGGGCGCCGCGGCCCCGCGTTCCCCGCCCGTCTCTGTCAGCAGTGCGCTCATCGGTGCAGCCTGCGCGGGGTGATTAATTTCACTTACCGCCCGGCCGGCGTCCCGCGAAAAACAGAAGACGCGGCGGACAAAAACTCGTCACGCCGCGTCTCAAAGAACAGTCGCCGGGGGCGGCTACTTGATGCGTTCGTCCTTCTCGATCTGGCCGTCGCGGATCGAGATGACGCGGTGCGCGCGCTCGGCGATGTCGTGCTCGTGCGTGACGACGATGATCGTGTTCCCCTCCGAGTGCAGCTTCTCGAAGAGGTTCATGATCTCGGCGCTGGTCTTCGAGTCGAGCGCGCCGGTCGGCTCGTCGGCGAGCAGGATCGAGGGGTTGTTGACGAGCGCGCGTGCGATGGCGACCCTCTGGCGCTGGCCGCCCGACAGCTCGTTCGGGCGGTGCGTCATGCGGTCGGAGAGCTCGACCGCGCCGAGCGAGCGCACGGCGCGGTCCTTGCGGTCGGCGGCCGAGATGCCGGCGTAGATGAGCGGCAGCTCGACGTTGTGCAAGGCCGTGGCGCGCGCCAGCAGGTTGAACGTCTGGAAGACGAAGCCGATCTCCTGGTTGCGTATGCGCGCCAGCTCGTCGTCGTCCATCTCGGAGACGAGCTTGCTGTTGATCCAGTAGCGCCCCTGGCTCGGCGTGTCGAGGCAGCCGATGAGGTTCATCAGCGTCGATTTGCCCGAGCCGGAGGGGCCGATGATGGCGAGGTACTCGCCGCGCTGCACGTCGAACGAGACGCCGCGCAGCGCGTGGAGCTGCTCGGTGCCCATCTCGTACGTGCGCCAGATGTCGCGCATCGAGATGAGGGCGGCCGGCACGGCGTCGTGCGCGAGCAGGTCGCCGTGCTCCAGCGCCTGCGGTTCTACGGTGGTGGGGCTCTCCATCAACAGTGCTCCGCTCATTTTTTGTCGCCCTTGTCGCCGGGCTTGTTCTGCTGACGCTGCACGGTATCCCCCTCCTTCAGCGTCCGCAGCACGCGGCTCGGGCCGGTGACGACTTCCAGGTCCTTCTGGAGGCCGCTGACGATCTCGATGTCGGACTCGCCCGTGATGCCGGTCTCGACGGGGATGAACTTGACCTTCTTGCCGTCGAGCACGTAGACGCCCTTGATCTCCTTCGGCTTCTCGGCGGGCGTGGCGGCCGGCTGGCCCTGCTGTCCGGGCGGGGTCGGCGTCGGGGTCGGCGCCTTCTCGACGATGGCCTGGAGCGGGACGGCGATGACGTTCTGCTTGGTCTTGGTCGTGATGGTCGCGGTGGCGGTCATGCCGGGGCGCAGCGAGTCGCGCATGTCGTCGGGCAACTCCTTCAGCTCGACGATGACCTTGAACTCTTTGGCCTCCTGGACGTTGACGCGGTTGCCGAGGCCCGACCCCTGCGTGTCCGAGCGCGAGACGGCGAGCGGGTTCTTCTGGATGACGGTGCCGGTCAGCTCGCGCTCGCCCATCGCGTCCACCTTGACCTTCGCGGGCTGCCCGACTTCGAGCTGCGCGATCTCGGTCTCGTCCACGTTGACCTCGACGTTGATGGTCGTCATGTCGGCGATGGTCATCAGCGAGGTGGTCGAAAGCCCGGCGACGGCGAACTGCCCGACGCGCGCCGGGATGTCCACGACGACGCCCGTCAGCGGCGAGAGCGTGACGGCCTTGCTGCGCTGCGACGACTGGCCGCGCAGGAGCGCCTGCTGCCCCGTGGCGCGCGACTCGCTCGTCTTGACGCTCTGGCGCGCCTGCGCGACGGTGACCTGCGCCGATTCGATGGCCTTGCGCTGCTGGTTGACGCGCGCCTTCGACTCCTCGACGGCGATCTCGGCCGACTTGAGCTGCGCGCGCGCGGTGTTGAGCGAGACCGTGGCCTGCTTGACGCGATCCTGCGCGGTGTCGAACTCGGAGCGCGAGGCGACGCCCGACTCGATGAGCTCGGTCGTGCGCTTCATCTCGCGGCGCGCGGTGGCGAGGTTGACGTCCTCGCGGTCAACGGCCGTCTGCGCGGTGTTGACCGCCTGGCGCGACTGCGCGAGCGAAGCCTCGGCGGCGACTAACTGCTGCTGCGCCACCTGCACGTTGGCCTCGGCGGAGGTGACGGCGGCGCGCGCGTTCTGCACGTCGGAGAGCGCGGCCTGCGCGCTGGCGGCCTGCGCCTCGGCGGAGGATTCGAGCTGCGTGGGGTCTACGCGCACGAGCGGCTGGCCGTTGGTGACGTGGTCGCCGGGGTTGACGCTGATCTCGGTGATGCGCCCCTGCACTTCGCTCGTCAGGTTGACGAACTTGATCGGGCGCACCTCGCCCGAGGCCGTGACGGTGGACTTCAACTCGGGCCGCACGTCCACCTTGACGACCGTCACCTCGGCCTCGTCCTTCCCGCGGGCGAAGATGCTGATGACGACGATCAGCCCGAGGACGGCGACCGCCGCGACCGCGATGATGATTTTCTTCTTCCGGCTCACAGCCATTGGGGTTCGATTCCTTCTTTCTAAATCAAGGGGTTTGAATTGTCGGGTCGGGACTCGACGGGCGCGGTCGCGAGTCGGACGGAGCTAAACCGAATCACTGCCATACCTTCCCGTCGCCGGCAACTCTTCTACGTGCAAAATGGTGGAACAGTTTCAGAAAAACCGTAAACCGTGAGCCGTAAACCGTGACGGAAAAAGCCGTGCGGCGCGGTCGGGGATGAGCCGAGAAGTGAAGCGGGCGGCGGCCAAAGTCCGAGCCCGCTTGTCACCGTTTACGGTTTACGGTTCACGCCTTTTGATGCTGTTGGCGGCTCCCCGGTTTCGGGTTACAATGAGCGTTCGGCGCGCGAGCCGCCTCTCTTGGGCGGGCGCCGTGTCGGGATTCGGGGGCATCTCAGGGGCGTGCCAGCCCGCACCGCCATCCAAAAACGTGTTAAGGACGCGGCCATGATCACCTGCGACAGGTGCCAGACTGAGAATATCGAAGGCTCGCAGTACTGCGACGAGTGCGGGGCCGCGCTCGGTGCCGGCGCCGTCCAAGCTGTCGGCCGCCGGCACGTAACCGAGGAGTCGGCCGCCCCCGACTCCGGGCCGTTCACGGCCGACTCCGGCGTCGCGCGCCGCGCCCCCGCCGCCGAGTTTCGCCCCGTGTCGCCGCCCGCGGCTTTCGCTTCGACGGGCGCTTCTGCGGGCGCCTCGCTCCCCGCGCGCGCGCGCGGCCACGAAGACTCCCAGCCGCCGCGCCGCGAGCCGTCGGCGGCGCCGCACGCCAAGCTCGTCATCCACCGTGGGCGCTCGGTCGGCAAGGAGTTCCCGATGTGCGAGGACGAGTCGCACATCGGACGCTGGGACGCCGACGGCGGCATCTTCCCCGACGTGGACTTGGACTCCGACGACCCCGAGGCGAAGGTCTCGCGCCGCCACGCGCGCATCACGCGGCGCGGCGGGGTCTATTACATCGAAGACCTCGGCTCGACCAACGGCACCTTCGTCAACCGTGGGCGGCGTCTGCTTCCGGGCGACCGGCAGCCTTTGCGCGACGGCGACGAAGTCATCGTCGGGAAGACGTTCCTGAAATTTCACGTCCTCAACAGCTAGGCGCATGCGTCGGCGGCGACGCCGGGCGCGCGAGGTCGCGCGGGGCGGGCGCCGAGCGTCGATTCCGTCCGGTGAACTGAAGAAGAGATGTCGTCTTGTTACGATTGCGGCGCGACGGTGGCCCCGGAAGACCGCTTCTGCGGCAACTGCGGCCTCGCACTCCAGCCCGCCGGCCAACCCGGCGCGGGGGCGGAGGGCGAGGGCGCGCCCTCGCCCGTCTCGGCTGCCGGTTCCGACTCCGCCCCCGTCCCGCTCGGCGCCACCACCGGCCCGACCGACGCGCCGACAGATTCGCCCGCCGACGAGCCGACGGACGCGCGCGAGCCGGCCGAAGACCTTCAGCCGACGATCATCGAGGCTTCGCACGGCGGTTCGGCCGCCGCGCCCGCACGCGCGCAGGAGCCGGCCGAGCCGACCGGGTCGCCGCGCGAGTCCGCCGGGCTTTCCGCGGAAGGCGCTTCGCTACCACTCCCGGACGACACGGAGATAACGGCCGACACCGGCGACGACCAGCCGACGGGCGTGGTCGCCGTCGAGCCGACTTCCGAAGTCGGCCCCGGGCCGGAGTCGGCGTTGCCCTCGGCGTCGCTCGCGGGCGGCGCCGCGACCGGCGGCGAAGACCGCCGGCGCACGGGCGACCTGCCCTCCTCGCGCCCGATGGCCTACACGGGGCGGACGGGCGGCTCCTCTTCGGGGCGCCGCGCGGCGAGCCAACTCGATCCGGGCACCGTGCTCTACGGCCGCTACGAGATCGTCAAGCGCATCGGCGGCGGCGGCATGGGCGCGGTCTACTACGCGAAGGACAGGAACCTCGGCGACGCCCCGCGCGCCGTCAAGGAGATGATCCAGACGCACCTCGACGAGTCGCAGCAGGAGAAGGCGGTCGCCGACTTCCGGCGCGAGTCGATGCTCCTCGCCTCGCTCGAACACCCCTCGATCCCGACCATCTACGACTACTTCTACGACGACGCCGCGACGCGCTTCTACCTCGTGATGAAGTACATCTCGGGCGGCGACTGCCTCGCCCGCCTGCGCCACGCGCCCGGCGGCCGGCTCGACGAGCTGACCGTCGCCGACTGGGGGATGCAGGCGGCCGACGTGCTCGAATACCTCCACAACCAGCGCCCGCCGATCATCTACCGCGACTTGAAGCCCGCGAACCTGATGATCGACGGCAACTCGGGCCGCGTCATGCTCATCGACTTCGGCATCGCGCGCTGGGTCGCGCCGCAGGAGAAGGGCGTCACGGCGGTCGGCACGATGGGCTACGCGCCGCCCGAGCTGTTCAGCGGGAAGGCCGAAGCGCGCACCGACATCTACGGCCTCGGCGCGACGATGTTCCACCTGCTCACCGGCTCCGACCCGCAGGACAACCCGCTGCTCATCTTCGACTTCTCGAAGAACCCCGCGCCGCGTCAGTTGAACCCGGCGATGTCGAACGAGATGGAGTGGATTCTGATGAAGGCGGTCGAGCACGACGCCGAGCGGCGCTTCCGCTCGGCCGCCGAGATGCGCGACGCGCTCGCGCAGCACGTCGAGCGCCTGCGGGCCGGGGCCGTGACTTACGGCGTCGTGCGCGGCGCGCAGGAGGTGAGCGCGCGCACGCTCGCCGTCGAGCGCGTCTTCTGCGGCTTCTGCGGCAAGTCGATCTCGTCGGAGGACGTTTTCTGCCCGCACTGCGGCGCGCGCCAGCCCATCGCGGCGGCGAGCGCGAGCCTTCGCGCGGCGCGGGCGACGGCGCGCCTCGTCGTCTCGGGGACGACCGAGCTGGACGCGACCTTCGTCCTCAACCGGGAGACGAACCTCGTCGGGCGCACCGACCCGCAGTCGAACATCTTCCCCGACATCGACCTCTCGCGCTTCGACCCCGAGACGAAAATCTCGCGCCGCCACGCGCGCGTCTGGCGCGAGGGCGACACCTTCCTCGTGGAAGACCTCGGCTCGGTCAACGGGACGGTCGTCAACGACGCCGTCCGCCTGGGGCCACGCCAGCCGCGCCCGCTCGCCAACGGCGACCGCCTGCGCCTCGGCGAAACGACGCTCCACTTTCTCATCGGATGAAGTAGACAGTAGACAGTAGTCAGTAGGCTCCGCCTGTCGGACGTTAAACTGAACTACTGGCGGCCCCGCTCGTAAAGGGTTTTCTATTGGCTACTGACCACTGTCTACTGACTACTTTCAAATGTCTGTTCAACTCGAACGAGAGCGGGTGGTGGCGCGCGCGGGCGCGAGGGGCGGGGTCGCGCAGCGGGCGCCGGTCAACTTCGAGCGTTTGCGCGCGCCCTTCTCTTTGCGGTGCGGCGCGCTGCTCATCGACTACATCATCGTCGTCGGCGTGATGGCGCTGGCGACGCTTCTGGCGCGCGTCTTCGGCGACGTGCGCAAGGGCAGCGCCTTCATCCTGACCGCCGGCTACGTCGCCACGGCGGCCGTCGCCTTCCTCAACTTCGTCGTCATCGCCAACCTCGGCGGGCGCACGCTCGGCAAGTGGATGGCGGGACTCCGCATCGAGCGCAGGGACGGCGAGGCGCTGAGCGTCAGGCGCGCGCTCCTGCGCCACCTCGTCGGCTACCCGCTGACGCTCTTGACGCTGGGCCTCGGCTTCCTCGTCGCGGCCTTCGACCCGCAGGGGCGCGCGCTGCACGACTGGCTCGCCGGCACGGTCGTCGTCCGCAGCCGCGCGCCGCGCGCCTCCGCGCGTTCGCTGAAGTAGAGGCGGGCGGCCGCCCCCGCCTTAAAGACTCGACTCCCTTGATGCAGAACACCTGCCCGAGCTGTGGCGCGGAGACTTTCCCCGGCGCGCGTTTCTGCCGGCGCTGCGGCGCGCCCGTCGGCGCCGGGCCGGGCGGCGAGACGGGCGACGTGTCGCCCAACGCCGCGACCGTCCCGCTCGCGGCCGAGCAGGGGCGCACGACCGACGGCCTCGTCCCCGACGAGGAGCCCGCGCACAGGCAGACCTCGCGCGTCAGCCTCGCCGAGATGGAGCGCTTCCTGCGCGAGCAGCACGGCGCGTCCGCCCCGCTTTCGCCTTCCGGCGCAGACCCGGAGGCGACGTTCGTCTCAAACTCCTCGGCCGCCACGCGCCCCGAGTTCGACCCCGAAGCGTACGACGAGGAACTGACCATCACCGTCCCGCGCCCCGCCGAGGCGGGCGAGACCGGCGACTTCGAGACGACCGTTGACCTTGAGGCCACGCGGCTCACAGACCTCGAAGCGACCCGACCCTCATCTTCCGTGCACGCGCCGCCGTCGCACGTCACGCACGGCTCGCACGCCGCCGACGGATACGAAGGCGCCGCCTCGCCGGTCGGCGCGTGGCCTTACGAAGAGTCCGCGGCCGGAAGCCGCGAAGCGTATGACGGGGCGGGAGACGCGCCGGCTCACGACGCCCTGACTGCTCCGGCCGCTTCAGGCACTTCAGCTTCAGCCGACGCCTCGGGCGTCGTGCTCGCGAACGGCGCGCGCTCGAACGCTCGGACGGCGCCGGTCGCGCGACCGGGGCGCTCGTGGCCGTTGGTCGTCGCGGTCTGCGCGGTCATCGCGCTGGTGGCGGGCGGGGGCGCGTGGCTCGCCTTCCGTCTGCTGCGACGCCCCGCCGTCATCGACGTGCCGACGCAGCCGGCCGAGCCGCCGCCCGTGACCGACGCCGCGCGCCAGCAGTTCGACCAGAAGATGGCCGAGGCCGAGGCGCTGCTCGCCGCGGGCGACATCCAGACGGCGATGGCGCGTCTGCGCGAGGCCAACCAGCTCGACCCCGCCAACTGGCGCGCGCACCGCCGGCTCGGCGACCTCCTCTTCGAGTCGGGCGACAGGCGCGCGGCCGTCGAAGAGTACCGCGCCGCCACGCGCAACGCGCCCGACGACTTCGAGGCGTGGCGCCGGCTCGCCCTCATGCAGCAGGAGGAGGGACTCGACCGCGACGCCGTCGAATCATTCCGCCGCTTCATCGCGCTCAACGGCGGCGAGTCGGCCGCAGACCCGAACGACCTGCTCGCCTACGCCGGCGTGCTCGAACGCGCGGGGCACACCGACGAGGCGCGCGCACTCTTCCAGCGCCTCGCGTCGTCGGCCGACGCGCGCGTGGCCGGCTCGGCGCGCGTCGCGCTCGACAGGATGGCGCGCGCGCAGGCAACCCCGTCGCCCGCGCAAGCCGAGGGCACGCCGCCGAGTCCGACGCCGGGCGTCGAGACGGCCTCCGTCACGCAGCCCGCCGCGCCGACGCCCGCGCAGCCGACGCCTCCGCCTCCGCCCGCTCCGACCCCGACGCCAGCGCCGCCCGCGCCGGCCGGCCCGTCCGAACGCTACGGGCGCGGCGTCCAGCTCTGGGGGTCGAACCGCGGGGCGGCGCTCGAAGAGTTCCGCGCGGCCGCGGCCGGCGGCAACCTCGACGCGCACTACTACCTCGGGCTGGCCTACGTCGAAGGGCGCAACGCCAGCTCGCTCAAGCGCGCCGAGGTCGTCGCCGCGCTCCAACACTTCCAGCTCGCGCAGCGCGGCGGCCAGCACGCCTCGCAGGCGCGCGGCTACGCGCAGCAGTTGGAGAAGGAATTTGACCGGCTGCGCAGGCAGTGATAAGTAAGGGGGTGTGTGACGAGTGATGGGTGATAAGAGGAGGCGGACCCGCTCTCTTTTTCTCTCAACGCCCGTCACTGGATTCGAGCCATGTCTGAATTATTAGTCAACTACCCCGACCGCGCGCCCGAGCGTTTGCAGCTCGGCCGGCTGCGCATCACCATCGGGCGCTCGGCGCGCAACGACGTGTGCGTCCCCGACCCGTTCGCCTCGCGCGTCCACGCCGAGGTGCGGCGCGAGGGCGACCAGTACTTCCTGCAAGACCTCGGCTCGGCCAACGGCACCTACTACAACGGCGCGCGGCTCGACCGCACCGTCACGCTCACGCACGGCGGCCGCATCCAGATCGGCGAGACCGAGATCGTCTACAAGGATCAGGTCGCCGAGCGCGCGCTCCCCGAGACGACCATCGAGGAGGACGCGCCGCTCCCCGAGGCGACCATCGCCTTCGACTCGGCGCAGCACACCACGTCGGGCCTGCTCGAAGCCATCGAGGGCGCGCGCACGCAGACCTCCGGCCGCTTCGACCTCGCGGCCGTCATGCCGCACCGCACGGGCTCGTCGGCGTCGCCCGCGGCGGCGGCGGCCGGCGACCACGGCGACCTGCTCGCGCTCATCTCGAAGGTCGGCGTGACGCTCCTCGCCTCGGCCACGCTCGACGAGACGTTGGGTCAGGTGGCGCGCCTCGTCTTCGAGGCCGTGCCCGCCGAGCGCTGCCTCATCATGCTGCGCGAGGGCGAGCAGGGCGAGCTGAAGATTCGCGCCGCCGAGATGCGCGACCGCCGCCCCGAGGTCGGCGAGGTGCGCGTCAGCCGCACCATCATCGAGGAGGTCGTCAACCAGGGGCGCTCGGTCTTAACCTCGGACGCGCAGCACGACCCGCGCTTCAAGTCGAGCACCGTCACCTTCCAGGGCATACGCTCCGTCCTCGCCGTCCCCTTGGGCGACGGCGCGCGCATCTTCGGCATGATCTACGCCGACTCGCCGCTCGCCACGTCGCGCTTTTCGGAAGACCATCTGAAGGTGCTGACGACGCTCGGCTCGGTCGCCGCCATCCGCGTCGAGAACACGCGGCTGCTGGAAGAGCGCCTTGAGCAGCAGCAGTACGAGCGCGAGCTGCAACTGGCGCGCGAGATACAGCAGCGCTTCCAGCCGACCGCGCCGCCCGTCGTCCCCGGCTTCGAGTTTCAGGGCATCAGCTTCCCCTCGTACCAGATCGGCGGCGACTACTACGACTTCATCCCGTGCCCGGACGGCCGGCTCGTCGTCGCGCTCGGCGACGTTTCGGGGAAGGGGACGAGCGCGGCGCTTTTGATGTCCAGCCTGCACGCGGCCGTCCACGCGCAGGTCGCATCGTGCCGCCCCATCACCGAGACCGTCGGCGCGGTCAACCGCTATCTGGCCGACAACACGCCGGCCAACCGCTTCGTCACGCTCTTCTACGCCGAGCTTGACCCCTTAACCGGCGCGCTCTCCTTCATCAACGCCGGGCACAACCCGCCCATCATCGCGCACGAGTCGGGGACGCTCGAACACCTCGGCGCGGGCGGCGTGCCGCTCGGCATCCTCCCCGACTTCGACTTCCGCGAGGGGCGCACTCAGCTCCGCCCCGGCGACACACTCATCGCCTACTCCGACGGCGTCACCGAGACGCAGAATCCCGCGGGCGAGGAGTTCGGCACCATGAGGCTCCAGGAGGTCATCGGGCAGAATCTCGACCGCTCGGCCGCGGGCCTGCGCGACAAGATCGAGGCCGCGCTCTCCGCCTTCGCCCAAGGGACGCCCGCCGTGGACGACATCACCCTCGTCATCGTCAAACGCGCGCGCGACGCGGGATGAGAAGGGCAGTAGACGGTAGACAGTAGCCAGTAGAAAGAGAGGCGGCGCGCTCGGTTTATAACCGTAACGCGCCGCCTCTGTTTTTCTACTGGCTACTATCTACTGACTACTGACTACCGTCTACTTGTTAGCGCGCGGACGCTGCGCGCGATGCGCTCGGCCGTCTTCTCGCCGACGCCGTCAACGAGGTCGAGGCCGCCGCCCTCGGCGAACTGCCAGAGGTCTTCGAGCGAGGAGATTTTAAACTGCTGGTGGAGCATGGCGGCCGTCTTCAGCCCCACGCCCTCGACTTCGAGCAGGTCGAGCACCGTCTCCGGCGTCTCCTCCTTCAGCCGCTCCCACGCGTCGAAGGTGCCGCGCTCAAGCAGCTCGACGATCTTGCCGCTGATGGCCTTGCCGACGCCGGGCAGCGACTGCAAACCCTTCAAGCCCTCCTCGCGCGCTATCTTCGACACCGGACTCGGCCACGTCTCAAGCGTCTCGGCCGCGTTGCGGTACGAGCGCACGCGGAAGCGGTCGTCGCCGCGTATCTCCATCAGCAGCGCCAGCCGCTCGAACCTCCGCGCCAACTCCTCGTTCGTCATTCGCCTACGCCCCCGCTCGGGCGAATCTTACCACCGGCCGCGTCGGAACCGCCTGCGTCGGCGGGCGGGTCGGCGTTACTTTGTGCGGGCGAGCACGGCGTCGCGGCGGCGGCGCGCGAAGTCGAAGAGCGCGGGCTGCTGCGTGCGCGCCTGCTGGCCGGAGACTTTGACCCGCAGGCCGCGCCCGCCGCCCTCGGCGAGGACGACGACGCGCGCTTGTCCGTCGCCGTCGAGGCCGGCGGCGGACGAGGTCGCCTTCATCTCCGCGATTCTCTTCTCGACCTCGGCGTGGAGCGTGGGCACGCGCGCGACGCCGTAGGCGAGCCACTCGGCGAAGGTGATGCGCGCGTCCCTCGGCAGGAAGTCGGCGCGCGCCGCCTCAAGCCCGTCGCGCGTCAGCGCGTAGGTCAGAAGCCCCTGCTCGACCAGCGCACTTTCGAGCGCCACGTCGTCGGCCTGCGTCGAAGTCAGAATCCGCATCCCCTTGTCGTAGGAGAGCTGGCCCAAGCCACGGCTCCCCATCGGCCCCGGCTTGAAGCCGCCGGCCTGCACGCTCGCCGCCGAGTGGCACGCGTCCACGACGAGGATCAGCTCGCCCGCGTCCACGTCCCTCAGCCACGCGCCCAGCTCGTCCGAAGAGACGGCGCCCCGCAGCGCGTCGCGCATCTCGGCGTAGGTGCCCGCGGCGGCCACGTCGGAAGTGAAGAGGTAGAAGCCGCCGCGCTCGTCGGCGTACCCGTGGCTTGAGAAGGAGACGAGGACGAGGTCTTCGGGCGTCGCGCGTCTGAGCTGCGACGCGTTCGGGATTCCCTTCAAAGTCTCCTCGTCAACCTCGCGCCCGGCGAGCAGGTCGAGCACGGCCTTGAAGTTCTTCTTCGTCGCCGCCGACTCCTTGACGACGCGCGGCCGGCGCTTCCTCCCGCCCTCCGTCTCGTAGTCCGAGATGAGCGGGACGCCGACGACCTCCTCGTACTCGCCGCCCTCGCGCACGCGCGCGGCGACGACCTCCTGCAAGCGGCGCGCGTCGTTGGCGGCGAAGCGCAAATCCCAAGCCTCGTTTGTGTAGGCGTTGACGCCGACCGAGACGACGTAGGCGCGCCCCTTCGCCGCCGCCAGCGGAGCCGCCGGCCCGAACTCTTCGCGCGCCGTCAGGCTCTTCACGCGGTCGTCGTTAAAGGCGTAGGCGGTGAACTCGACGCGCTTCGGGTCGGGCTTGCCGTCCGCGTTTGTCTCCGCCGGCATGCCGGCGCGCGGGCGCGGCAGGCGCACGTCGAAGGCGACGGTGGCGCGGCCGGTCTGCGCGTCCGTCTTCAGCTCGCCGCCCCCGGCGGGCGCGTAGCCGACGAGCTGCCCTTCGCGGAAGAGGCGCAGGTCGTGGACGCCCGTGCCGCGCGCCGACGCGCCCGCCTCGGCCCTCGACACCTCGACGGTGACGCGCGCGTATTCGGGTCGCCCCTTCTGTTGCTCGATTGAGGCGATGCGGACTTGCGGTTGAGCGCGGTTGACCTCCGAGATCGCGCGGACGGGCGCGAGCCGCTCGCCCGCGAGTATGCGCGCCAGCAGCCGCGGCTCGTAGTAGTCGCGCATGAAGATTTCGAGCGGCAGAGGCTTCAGCGGGTCGTCGGGCGCGAGCCAGTGGACGCCCTGTATCTCGTCGAGGTCGGAGGCGTCGAAGCGCCCCTCGGGGTCTACGACGACCCAGCTCCCGTCGGCGCGCGTGATGAAGCGGCACATCTCTTTTCCGCTCGCGACCTCGTAGATTCTGACGAAGCCGTCGAAGGCGGTCGTCAGCAGCAGCCGTCCGTCCGGCGAGAAGCCCTCGACCGCGTCGCCCGGCCCGTCGAGCTTGCGCACAGCCTCGCCGGTCGCGACGCTCCAGAGGGTCGCGCGCTCGCCGGGGCCTCCGCCCGTGCCGGTGGCGAGCACCTCGCCGTTCGGCGACCACGCGAAAGAGCCTACGCGGAAGCCGGGCCGCCTGAGCGTGTCGAGCGCCGAGCCGGCGTCCACGTCGTAGACCTTGACGAGCATCTGCGAGAGGTTGCCGCCGTTGTTCGCCGTGGCGACGAGGACGCGTTCGCCGTCGGGCGAGAGCGAAAGGTCGGAGGCGTCCGTGTAAGCCTCGTCCGAGTCAACCTTGAACGAACGCACGCGCTTGGGCTGGCCGGCGCGCCAGACGTTGACGCGCTGGACGGTCGCGCCGTTCTCTTCTTCGACCGTCTCCCACGCGGCGGCGCGCGCGTCGGGCGTCATCACGAATTTATGGTCGGCGTCGGCGAGCGGCAGCTCGACCGCGAGACGCGTCTCCTTCCAGTCGCGCGTGGAGAGCGTGACGGACTGGGCTTCGCCGTAGGCGGAGTCGCGGTAGAAGGTGACGGTGTCGAGCGGCGTGAAGCCGACGAAAGTCCACTCGGCCGTGTCGGGTTTCTCGCCGGGGTCGAGACGCCCCTCGACGCGCGCGAGCCGCGCGCCGGTCTGCGCGTCCCAGACCTCGCCGACTACACCCGCGCCGGTCGCCACGAAGCGGCCGTCGGGCGACACGGCCTCCCTCGCGGTCGTGTCGCCCGCCGCGCGCCACGCGACCTCCCTGTCGCCCAGCAGGTCGCGCGCGCGGTAGGCGCCGCCCCGCGACGAGACGCCGACCAGCCCGCCCGACGGCGTGAAGCGGAAGGTCGCCTGATCGCCGTACGTGCCCGTCAGCCTGTGCGTCTCCGCGCCGGCCTTCGCGTCCCAGAGGCGTATGAGCATGCTCAGCTCGTCGTCGTCGTCGCCGCCGTCGGCGGTGGCGAGCGTGCGCCCGTCGGGCGAGACGGCGAGCGCGTGCAGGTCGTCGTGCCAGGGCTGTCCCGGCGTCGAGGTCGTGCGCCCCTCGCGCATCGAGAGGAAGCGCGCGCTCCCGACCGCCTTGCCCGTGGCGCGCTCGTTGACGGTGACGAGGCCGTCCTTCGCGGCGGCGACGAAGCGGCCGCCGGGCGAGGCGGCCGTGCGCGGCGGGCGCAGGTCGAAGGACTCGGGCACCTTGCCCGGCCTTGTGGCGCGCGCGCGCGCGAGCAGTCTGCCGTTGCCGGCGTCCCACGTCAGTCTGTACTGCGTCCCCGTGACGACGACCTGACGGCCGCCGGCCGCGAAGGCGACGGGCGGCTGGCCGTCGGCCTCGGGCGGGGTGTAGAAGGCGTTGTCGGCGTGCGTCGCGAGCCAGAGGCGCTTGCCCGTCCACAAGTCCCAGAGCCGCACGTTCGGTCCGACGCTCGTGACGAGCAGCCGCGAGTCGGGCGAGAAGGCGCCCCACAGCCAGCCGTCGATGTCCTGCGCGCCGGGGTCGCCGCCGTTGTCGGTCAGACGACGCACCTCGCGCCCCGTAGCAACGTCCCAGACGACCACGTCGCCGCCGTTGTGCCCCGTCGCCACCAGCCGCCCGTCGGGCGAGAAGACGGCGAAGCCGTTCGAGACGTTGGGCTGACCCTGCTGCACGACGAGCCGCATCGGCTGCCTCGCCGTCGCCGGCTCCGCCTGCGCGGACTTTGACGGCGCGCGCCGCACCCGTCCGGCCTTCTGCGCGGACGCCGACGCGAGTTGTGTTGACAGCAGAGCGAGCAGGAGGAAGGGGAGCAGGGGAAGGGACCTTGTCATCTATGTCTCCGGGTTAAATGGGAAGGATGAAAGCGGAAGGATGAAGGCGGAAGGATGAGGGATGAAAGGACGGCCGTGGGCATCCCCTCATCCCTCATCCTTTCTTTTACGCCTTCTCAAGTCCGGCGTACTTCTCGACGAGTTTCTTCTGGCCGAAGCCGGGGAAGCTCACCAGGAGTTTGGCGGCGTCGCCGACGCCCTCGCGCCGGAGGACGAGGCCGCGGCCGTACTTCGGGTGGCGGACGTGCGAGCCGGGCGCGAAGCCGGCGGCCGAGGCGTTGGAGGATGAAGAAGACGCCGACGAACGTCCCCCGCCGGCCGGGCGCGGCGGCGGCGCGGGCGCGGGCGGCGGCTGGCGGCGCTGGTCGGCGTCCGCGTTGCGGCGTATCTGGTCGCCGCGCTGGCGGAAGAACTCGGCGATGGAGTCGGCGCTGTCGTAGGTCTTACCCGCGTAGCGCCGCTCCGGCGTCGGGGTCTCGCCGCGCAGCGCGCGCGCCGCCTGTCGCGACTCCAAAGCGGAAGAGCTGCGCGCGAACGAGAGCCAAGACGAGCCGCGCGAGAGGTCTTCGACCGTGTCGAGCGGCAGCTCGTTCAAGAACTGCGAAGGCTCCGACGCCATCTCCTCGCCGTAGACGCGCCGCCGCATCGCGTGCGAGAGGTAGAGGAAGCGCTCGGCGCGCGTGATGGCGACGTAGCAGAGCCGCCGCTCCTCCTCCATCTCGGCCTGGTCGGCCGCCGCGCGCGAGTGCGGGAACAGCCCGTCCTCCATCCCGACGATGAAGACGACGGGGAACTCCAAACCCTTCGCCGAGTGCATCGTCATCAGCGTCACGGGCGCGTCGCCCTTGTACTGGTCGGTGTCGGAGACGAGCGCGGCGGCGTCGATGAAGTCGCGCAGCCCGCCGCCCTCGTCCTTGTCGTAATCGACCGCCGCGTTGACCAGCTCCTGCAAGTTTTCGAGACGGCTCTCGGCCTCGTCCGAGTTCTCGGCCTTGAGAGAGTCGGCGTAGCCCGTGTCGAGGATGGCCGCCTTGACGACCTCGGAGGCCGACTCCTTCTGCGCGTGCGAGACAAGCCCTTCGATGATCGTCTGGAAGCGCTTGAGCGCGGCCGCCGCGCGCGGGCTGAAGCCCTCGGGCTGCTCGGTGATGATGCCGATGGCCTCCCACAGAGAGACGCCGTAGTCCTTCGCGCGCCGGTCGAGTTCGTCGAGCGTCTGCTTGCCCAGTCCCCGCGTCGGCGTGTTGACGACGCGCATCAGCGCGACCGAGTCGTGCGGGTTCAGGGCGAGCTTGAGGTAGGAGACCACGTCGCGCACCTCGGCGCGCTCGTAGAAGGAGAAGCCGCCGACGATGTTGTAGCCGAGGCCCGCGCGCCTCAAGGCTTCTTCAAAGACGCGCGACTGCGCGTTCGTGCGGTAGAGCACGGCGGCGCGCGCCTTCGGGTCGAGCCGGCGGTGATCCTCGATCTTGGCGGCGACGAAGCGCGCCTCGCCCTCGGCGTCCATCGCCTGATAGTAGCGGATGGGCGCGCCGGCCGGGTTGGCCGTCCAGAGCGTCTTCTCCTTGCGCTCGGTGTTGTGTTTGATGACGGCGTCGGCCGCGTCGAGGATGGTCTGCGTCGAGCGGTAGTTCTGCTCCAGCTTGATCGTCCGCGCCTCGGGGTAGTGCTGCTCGAAGTTCAGGATGTTCGAGATGTCCGCGCCGCGCCAGCGGTAGATACTCTGGCTCTCGTCGCCGACGACGCAGATGTTCTGCTGCTTCTGGGTGAGGAAGTTGATGAGGGCGAACTGTAAGGCGTTCGTGTCCTGGTACTCGTCAACGAGGATGTAGCGGAAGCGGTCGTTGTAGTGGCCGCGCACGTCTTCGCGCTTGCGCAGCAGCCGGACGGCCTTAATCATCAGGTCGTCGAAGTCGAGCGCGTTGTTGTTGACGAGCCGCTCCTCGTAGAGCTTGAAGACGCGAGCGATGGCGACGCGCTTCTCGTCGTGCGACTCGGCGCGGGCGGCGTACTGCTCGGCGTCGAGGCCGGAGTTCTTGGCGTGGCTGATGGCCGACTGCGTCTGGCGCGGGGCGAGGCGCTGGTCGTCGTAGCCGAGGTCTTTGATGCAGCCCTTGACGACGCGCTGCGAGTCGTCCTGGTCGTAGATGGTGAAGGAGCGCGTGTAGCCCTCCTCCAGCTTCTCGATGTCGCGGCGGAGCATCCTGACGCACAGCGAGTGGAAGGTCGAGACGAGCGGCGCGCTCTCAAGCCGGCGGCCTTCGATGAGGCGCGTGACGCGCTCGCGCATCTCCTGCGCGGCCTTGTTCGTGAAGGTGACGGCGAGGATGTTGTGCGGCGGGACGTGCTTCTCGGAGATGAGGTACGCGATGCGCACCGTGATGACGCGCGTCTTCCCCGACCCCGCGCCCGCCAGAATGAGGAGCGGCCCCTCGGAAGCCTCGACGGCCTCGCGCTGCCGCTCGTTGAGTGAGTCGAGCAATTGGTTCATGCCTACTTAATCAGTCTTTGTATCGCCTTGAACTGTTCGTGGCGCGCGTCGCGCATCAGCTCGAAGAGCGCCAGTTCGACGGAGGAGGGGAGCGCGCCGGAGCGGAACATCTTGTCCAGCCCGACGCGCCGGTTCTCGTCGGCGCGCGACGAGACGCAGTCGGCGAGCAGGTGTACCTGATAGCCGCGCGCGAGCAGGTCGTGCGCGGTCTGGTTGACGCAGACGTGCGCCTCGATGCCGCAGAGAAGTATCTGGCGCGCGCCGGCCGCTTCGAGCCGCGCGACGAACGCCTGCGCGCCGCAGGAGCTGAAGGCCGTCTTCTCGACCGGCTCGGAGCCTTCGGGCAGGACGGCGGCGATCTCGGCGGCCGTGCGCCCCAGTCCCTTCGGGTACTGCTCGGTGACGACGACGGGCACATTCAGAAGTTGCGCGGCCCGCGCGACGAGCGCCACGCGCGCGGCCAGCCCGGCGAAATCCGGGATGTGCGGGCGGAAGGACTCCTGCACGTCGATGACGGCGAGCGCCGTCCGCGCCGGGTCGAGCGTGTTTTCGTGTAGCACTTTCGGCTCCTCAGTCGTCGAAGCAATTTAAGCACACGCAAAACAGAACCGCGAGCGGCAGCGGGCGGGTCAGTCTCGCGTCAGAGAGCCTTCATGACGTGAGACTGACCCGCCCGCTGCCGCTCGCGGTTCCGGTTAGAGTTTGCCGGCGGCGCGCTTGGCCTCTTCGACGAGACGCTTGAGGCGCGCGATCTTCTGCTCGGTCGTCTCGCCGGGCTGTTCGAGGAACTCCGGGCCGAACTTGAAGCCGCCGCCGCCCTTCTTCGCCTTCGGCTTAGCCTCTGCGGCGGCAGGCGCGGCGGCGTCGGCCTTCGGCCTCTCGTCCTTGGGCGCGGCGGGCGTCAGCTCGGTCGAGGCTTCGGGCGCGAGGTCGGAGGCGGTCTCGGCGCCGGCGGCCGGCGAGGCCGTGGCGGCGGTCGGACTCAAGGGCGCGGCCGAAGCCTGTCCCGTCGCGGCCTGCGCCTCGGCGGCCGGTCGGTGCGCGTCGGCCGAAGCGGAAGAGTCGGCCGGCGTCGCGGCCGTCTCGACGGGCGCGGCGGGCGCCGCCTTTACGGCGGGCTTCGCGGCAGCCGGCTTGGGCGCGGCGACTTTCTTCGGCTTGGGCGCGCCGCGCCAGCCGGGCGTCGGGTAGTCGTAGGCGGGAAGCGTCCCGCCGGCCGCGCTGAGGATGGCGGCGAGGTCGCGCTCGACGTAGCGCGTCTGCTTCGAGGCGTCGCGGACGTGCCCCATCGGCGGCCCCGTGTAGAGCGCGCCGCACGCCTGACAGCGGTGGAGCGAGTCGTCGCCGCGCAGGAAGGCGCGCGCCGGGTGCTGCGTGTTGACCTCCTTGAGGTGGCCGTTGCAGAGCTTGCCCTTCTCGTTCTTCTCGTTGCAGACGGTCTGCCCCGGAGCGAAGCGTTTGGGCTTGCCGGGTCTCGACTCCTGCTGCTCGGTCGGCGCCTGCTTCGCGACCGCCTCGGGGTTGCCAGTCTGGTTCGCTTCGCTCGACATAAGATTCTCCGGTCGGCTTCCTTCTCGCTCGAATTTAAGAAAGGCGTGGGTCGTCGGCCGCTGGCCGTGGCTTGCCACGAATCTTACGCGCGCCGCGCGTCGAACGCAACGAAGAAAGGGTGAAGGGTGAAAAAGGTGCCGCCTTCATTTCATCCTTCATCCTTCACCCTTCATCCTTTAACATGCGTGCATGTTGAAGGGGTTGGTGGCGCGTGTGTGGCGGGGGTCGCCGAGGTTCGTGAAGAGGGCGGGCGTGTGGCTGACGCAGCCGCGCTTCGCGGTGACGGCCGGCGCCGTGGTGTCGGACGAATCGGGGCGCGTGCTGCTGCTGCGCCACGTCTTGCGCAAGGGGAGCGGGTGGGGCATCCCCGGCGGCTTCCTCAACGCGGGCGAGCAGCCAGAGGAGGCCGTCCGGCGCGAGCTGCGCGAGGAGACGGGGCTTGAACTCGACGGCGTGGAGTTGGCCTTCGTCCGCACGCTCTCGCACGTGCGGCAGGTCGAGGTCATCTTCCGCGCGCGGATGGACGCCGCCAGCCTGAGTCGCCTCTCGAAGAGCTTCGAGATCGACCGCGCCGAGTGGTTCGCGCTCGACGCGCTGCCCGAGCATCTCGGCCGCGACCAGCGCCGCCTCATCGGGCGTGCGCTCGCCCCGAAGGGTAGCGCAAACGCGCCCGAGTAGTGGTATGCTTGGGGAAAAGTAGACAGTAGTCGGTAGACAGTAGCGCTCCGCGTTTAGAGCGCCGCCGCTTTCACGCCGGCCGCCCGGCCGTAAAGGTTTTTCTACTGACTACCGACTACTGTCTACTTCCTGCGGTCTACTTCTTTTCAGGAGAACGATGACGATGACGATGCCGCGACTGATACCGGAGCAGGGACAGGTGCTGGAGATGCTGAAGAGGACGGGGGCTTACCGCGAGGGGCACTTCGTCTACCCCTCGGGGCAGCACACGCCGCACTACTTCCAGATGCCGCTCGCCTTCCGCTACTACGACACGGCGCGCGTGCTGGCCGTCGCGCTGTCGCGCAAGCTGAGGCTGGAGAAGGACGTGTCGAGCGCGCTCCCCAAAGTCTCGATCATCAGCCCCAGCCCCGGCGGCATCCCCGTCGCCTTCGCCGTCCGCGAGGCCCTCAGCGCCGAGCAGATTTACTGGGCCGAGCGCGAGGACGGCAAGCGCATGTTCCGCCAGTACGTCAACTCGGGCGAGGTGCACCCGTGCGTCGTCGTTGACGACATCTCGCGCACGGGCACGGCGCTCCAGGAGACGGTCGAGATCGTCCGCCAGCTCGGCGCGCAGGTCATCGGCTGCGGCGTCATCGTCCGCTTCCGCAGCTCGCCGACGCACCTCGAAGTCCCCGGCGCAGACCCCGTCCCCATCCTCTCGCTCGCCGACTTCGACGCCAAGTGGTACGACGACGGCCAGTCCTGCGCCGAGTGCAAGCAGGAGGCCCACGTCGAGCACGTGCGCTTCTGAAAGCAGTAGACAGTAGACAGTAGTCAGTAGCCGGTAGACAGAGAGGCGGCGCGCTCGGCTGATGACCGGGACGCGCCGCTTTGTTCTTCTACTGCCTACTGTCTACCGTCTACTGTCTACTTTTTTATATCTCGTGCCGGTTGGTGAGCGCCTTGTCCATCGTGACCTCGTCCACGTATTCGAGGTCGGAGCCGACGGGCATGCCCATGGCGATACGCGTGACGCGGACGCCGAGCGGCTTTAAGAGGCGGCTGATGTAGCTGGCGGTGGCCTCGCCCTCGGTGTTGGGGTTGGTGGCGAGGATGACTTCGCTCACCTCGACGCCGTCGTTGTTCTCGGGGCGCAGGCGCGGCAGGAGGTTCTGGAGCCGCAGGTCTTCGGGGCCGAGGCCCCGGATGGGCGAGAGGCTGCCGTGGAGCACGTGGTAGAGGCCGTTGTAGCTGCGCGTCTTCTCGACGGCGACGAGGTTGTAAGGCTCCTCGACGACGCAGATGATCGAGCGGTCGCGCGAGGTCGAAGCGCAGAAGCGGCAGGGGTCTACGTCGGTCAGGTTGTTGCAGACCGTGCAGGAGACGATCTTGCGCTTGACCTCCTCCATCGCCGTGACGAAGCGCTCCACGTCCGCCTGCGGCATCCGCAGGACGTGGAAGGCGAGCCGCTGCGCCGACTTGTGCCCGATGCCGGGCAGGCGCTTGAACTCGTCGATGAGCTTGGTGACCGGCTCGGAGTATTCGAGCATCGGACTACATCAGCCCCGGCGGGAGCATGCCGCCGAGCTTGGACTTCATGGCCTCGTCGATCTTGCGGCCGGCCTCGTTGACGGCGGCGACGATGAGGTCTTGGAGCATCTCCACGTCGCCCTCCTTGACCGCCTCGGGGTCGATCTTGATCGACTCGACCTCCTTGGTGCCGCGCATCTGGACGGTGACGACGCCGCCCCCGGCCGTGGCGTCTACGACCATCTCCTCCATCTCCTTCTGCATCTTCTCCTGCATGGCCTGCGCCTGCTTCATCATCTGCTGAAGGTTCATCCCGCCCGGAAATTTCATCTCGCTTGACCTCGCTCTGGCTGTGGTGAATTGTTCCGAAGAGTCGGTGCGAGCATCCTACCCGCCGCCCGCCGCAAATGCAAAGCCGACCCCTCAGCCGAAGACTTTTGCGACTGACACGCGTAAGGACGCGAGCGTGTGTGACTGCAACCTCTTGCCGCGGGCGTACGACCGGACGGTCTGGTACGCGCCGCCCACGGGGTCGCTATAAACCTCGATGCGCTCCTGGGGGAGATTGACGAGCCACGCCTCGGGAATCCCCGCGCCCGCGTAGAGCGGCATCTTGACCTTGCGGTCGTACTCAAGGGTCGAGTCCGACACCTCTATGACGAGCAGCACGTCGTCGGGCGTGGGTTTGGAAGTTCTGTAGTGGGCGCCGCGCGGCTTGAGAACCGCGAGGTCGGGCTGTGGCTCGGAATAGTCGTCGAGCCTGAGCGGGTTCTGCACCCAGACGAGAGCGCTGCGCTGAAGCCGCAGTGTGATGAGCTGCGTCAGGATGGCGACGCAGGCCGCGTGGCGTTCTCCGATAGGCGACAGCTGGATAACCTCCCCGCAGACAAGCTCCAGACGTTCGTCCTCCGAGAAGATGCCGACCTGGCACATCCGCTCATAGTCCGCGACGGTGAAGCGATGCCTGGTGACTTGAACTAGCGTGGCTTCTTGAACAGACATGGCTTTGTCTCCCGTGCGTGAGTTGGCGGCCTCCGCTGGCGTGGTCAGATGTTAACACGGGCGGCGGGGGCGGGCGCACGCCGATTTACGCGCCGGCTCCGGGCGTGCTATAAGCCGAAGCCTGAGACTATGAAGCGCTACGTCATCAAGAGGCCGGCGGGGTCGCAGGTGCCGGACAGGCTCGCGCGCTACCGCGAGGAGTTGAACGAGGAGCAGTTGGCGGTGGCGACCGCGCCGGCCGGCTCCGCGCTCGTCATCGCGGGGGCCGGGTCGGGGAAGACGCGCGCCATCACCTACCGCGTCGCGTACCTCGTCGAGCACGGGGTGGCGCCGGCGCGCGTCATGCTCGCGACCTTCACCAACCGCGCCGCGCGCGAGATGCTCCGCCGCGTCGAAGGCTTGACCGGCGGCCACGGCGACGTGGCGCGCCGCGTCTGGGGCGGCACCTTCCACCGCATCGCCAACCTCGTCCTGCGCCGCCACGCCGAAAGTATCGGCTACACCGCGAACTTCTCCATTCTCGACGTGGAGGACGTGAAGGACTTCCTCTCCACCTGCGTGGACGAGGCCGGCGTGGACACGAAGGCGCGCCGCTTCCCCAAGGCGGAAGTCCTTCAGGACATCATCAGCTTCGCCACCAACACCGACACGCCCATCTCGGACGTAGTCCCGCGCCGCTACCCGTTCTTCGAGCCACTGACCGAAGCGATCACGCGCGTGGACCGCCTCTACATGGAGCGCAAGCGCGAGCGCAACGTGATGGACTACGACGACCTGCTGCTCAACTGGAAGCGCCTCCTGGAAGAGCGCGAAGAGGTGGCGCGCATCTATCAGGAGCAGTTCGAGCACGTACTGGTTGACGAGTACCAGGACACGAACAAGTTGCAGGCCGAGATAGTTGACCTGCTCGCGGTCAAGCACCGCAACGTGATGGTCGTCGGCGACGACGCGCAGAGCATCTTCGCGTTCCGCGGCGCGTCGGTCGAGGGCATCTACGAGTTCCCGAAGCGCTACCCGGAGGCGCGCGTCTACCGACTCGAAACCAACTACCGCTCGACGCCCGAGATCATCGCGGTCGCCAACGTCTCCATCGCCTCGAACCGCCGCCAGTTCACGAAGACGCTGCGCGCGGCGCGCCCGTCGCAGGGTCTCGCGCCCGCGCTCGTCCCCTGCCGCGACGCAGACCAGCAGGCCGCCTTCGTCGCCTCGCGCATCCTCGAACTGCGCGACGAGGGGCTGCCCCTGGGCGAGACGGCCGTGCTCTACCGCTCGCACTACCACTCGCTCGAACTACAGTTGGAGCTGACGCGGCGCGGCATCCCGTACCGCGTGCGAAGCGGGATGCGCTTCTTCGAGCAGGCGCACATCAAGGACGTGGTCGCCTACCTCCGCCTCGTCGCCAACCCGCGCGACGAGCTGGCGTGGAAGCGCGTCCTGCGGCTCATCCCGAACGTCGGCGCGGCCACCGCCAACCGCGTGTGGGAGCGCATCGCCCACGCGCCCGACCCGCTCGCGCTGGTCATCAGGGGCGAGGCCGACGCGACGGCCGCCAGGCGCGGCGCGGGCTGGGCCGGGTTCCGCGCGCTGCTGGAAGAGTTGGTGAGGGACGAGGTGCGCCACAGTCCTTCGCGGCAGATAGAGACGGTGCTCGCGCGCGGCTACGAGGAGCACTTAGAGAACTCTTACGAGAACGCCGAGGCGCGGCTCGAAGACTTGCGCCAGCTCGCGCACTACGCCTCGCGCTACACGTCGGCGGACGAATTCCTCGCCGAGCTTTCGCTGCTCTCGACCGAGCGCTACGGCGCGCCGCAGGGCTTGACCTCTGAGGACGTGGTCGAGGGCGGCGACGAGGACGAACTCCTCACGCTCACCTCCGTCCATCAGGCCAAGGGGCTTGAATGGCGCGCCGTCTTCATCCTCTGGGCCGCCGACGGCAAGTTCCCCTCGCCCCGCTCGCTACGCGACGCCGAGGGCGAAGAGGAAGAACGCCGCCTCTGGTACGTCGCCCTCACACGCGCCCGCGATCAGCTCTACATCACCTACCCCCTCATGGTCACTGATTATTCAAGTCGCCAGACCGTTCTTCAGAGACCCTCACGCTTCGTCACCGAAGTCCCCCCCGACCTCTACGAAATCTGGAGCCTCGAAGAAGAGACGGCGGCGCCCGCGCTGCCGGCCGGGGCCGAAGACGCGGGCGGCGGCGGCGAAGGCGGCGAGCCGGGCGGCTACGTCAACTGAAGGTTGCCGCCCGCCGCTCAAGGTTTGAGCCGTTGCGGGGTACCTCTCAACTACTTTCAGGTACCTCTCAATCACTTCAGGGTACCTTTCACCTTCCGCCGAGTACCCCGCGGCTACTTCAGGGTACCCCGCGGCTATTTTAGGGAACCCAAAAGCTGCTCCGGGGTACCTCACGGCTATTTTAGGGAACCCTAAAGGAGCTTTTGGGTACCTCGCGACTGTTTTAGGGTACCCCGGAGCAGCTTTTGGGTACCTCGCGGCTCCTTTCGGGTACCCAAAAGCTGCTTCGGCCTTCCCCTCGACAGGTTTCGCTTACCTCCACGCCGCTCCGACGTACCCCGCGGCTACAGGACGGACGGCCGCGGAGCCGCGTGTGTTAGACTCGCCGGCAAAGAGTTTGACGGAACCTCTCGCGGACACACCCTCGGCAGTTTTCAAACTTACGTTCGGAGGCGTGGATGATTCAGGAAGCTGAGCCACTAAGGACAGACCTCGCGCTGGCGGCGGAGGTGAGGCTCTACTACGACGTGTACGCGCCGGGGGCGGGGCCGGCGCCCCTGCTTCTGGCGCTGCACGGGTACGGGAGCAACAAGGGTTGGATGATGCGCGAGGCGCGGCAGCATGTGCCCGAAGGGTTCGCCGTGGCGACGCTTCAGGGGCCGCACCAGCACATCAAGGAGCCGAGGGAGAAGGGCGGGCCGCTCCGCTACGGCTTCGGGTGGCTGACGAACTTCCGCCCCGAGGAGTCGGTCGCGCTCCACCAGCGCGCCGTGCTCGCTCTTGTCGAAGACCTCGTCGGGCGCGGGGTGGTGCGGCGCGGGCGGGTCTTCCTGATGGGCTTCTCGCAGTCGTGCGCGCTCAACTATCGCTTCGCCTTCACGCACCGCGAAATGTTGCGCGGCGTCGTCGGCATCTGCGGCGGCATCCCCGGCGACTGGGACACGTCCACGGCCTACGGCGAGACGCGCGCCTCGGTGCTCCACCTCTCCGGCACGCGCGACGAGTTCTACCCGCCCGAGCGCGCCGGCGCTTACGCCGAGCGCCTGCGCGAGCGCTCGCCCGATGTCGAAGCGCGCGCCTACGACGCCGCGCACGAGTTCGTCCCCGCGATGCGCGCCGACGTGCGCGCCTGGCTCGCGGCGCGCGCCTGAAGCCCTTGAGCTCGCCGCGCCGCCGCGCGTATCCTCCGCACGCGCCGAAGGGAGTAAAAAACAGATGGGCAGAAAACACCTCTTCACCTTCGCCTCGCTGCTGGCGCTGGCGGCGGTCGTCCTCGGCTATCAGGGGCGCGGCCGCGCGCCGCGCTCGGCGAAGGAGGATAAGAACGTCGCGGCCGTGCGCGCCGTCATCGAGGCGCAGGCCGAGGCGTGGAACCGCGGCGACGTGGAAGGCTACATGGACGGCTACGCGCGCGAGGACGCGACGACCTTCGTCTCGGGCGACACGGTCACGCGCGGCTGGCAGACCGTGCTCGAACGCTACAAGGCGCGCTACGACACGCGCGCCAAGATGGGCACGCTCGCCTTCTCGGAGCTTGAGGTCAAGCCGCTCAGCGAGTTCTACATGATGGCCACGGGGCGCTGGCGGCTCACGCGCGACGCCGACACCCCGCACGGACGCTTCACACTCATCTTCCGCCGCACGGGCGCCGGCTGGCGCATCGTCCACGACCACACCTCTTCGGAGTGAAGGAGCGTGAGCTTGGAAGAAGTCAGGACGGCCGCGCCCGAGGGCTTGAGGCGCGAGGAGGAGCGGGTCGAGGGGCGGAGCGCCGTCTTCAGGAAGGAGCTGGGGCTGTGGGACTTGGTGCTGACGCAGATCGTCTTCGTCGTGGGGACGATCTGGGTCGGGACGGCGGCCAAGCTGGGCGACGAGCAGCTCTTCTTCTGGCTCCTCGCCATCGCGACCTTCTACCTGCCGCTGGCGGCGGTCGTCATCTACCTCAACCGCCTGATGCCGCTCGAAGGCGGGCTGTACCAGTGGGCCAAGCTCGGACTCGGCGAGTTCGTCGGGTTCATGGTCGCGTGGAACCTTTGGGTCTTCGCCATCCTCGTCATGTCCGGCATCGGGCTGTCGGTCGTGACCAACCTCTCGTACGCGTTCGAGGGCGGGCGGTGGATAGCGGAGAGCGGCTGGTTCGTCACGCTCTTTAGCTGCGCACTGGTCGGGGCGATGGTCGCGCTCTCGACGCGGGGCCTGGCCGTCGGCAAGTGGGTGCACAACGCGGGCGGCGCGCTCATCCTGCTCACCTTCCTCGCGCTCGTCGCGCTGCCCTTCATCAGCCTGTGGCGCGGGACGATCACCGAGTACCACCCGTTCGTCTTCGCCGTGCCCGCCTTCTCGCTCTCGAACACCGAACTCTTCAAGACGAGCCTCAACATCTACAGCAAGCTCGCGCTCGGCGCGCTGACCGGCTTCGAGTACGTCGCGATACTGGCGGGCGAGTGCAAGACGCCCGCGCGCAACATCGGGCGCTCGGTCGTCATCGCCGCGCCGGTCATCGCGCTCATGTTCATCCTCGGGACGAGTTCCGTCCTCGCCTTCTTTCGCCCCGACGAAGTTGACCTCATCGGCCCCATCGCGCAAGTCCTGACGCGCGGCTTCGGGATGCTCGGCGCGTTCGCGGCGGGCGCCGTCTCGCTCGTCATCATGGCGGTCGTCGGCCGTCAGGTCGCGCTGATGAGCATCTACCTGACGGCGAACGCGCGACTCCCGATGGTCGCCGGGTGGGACAACCTTCTGCCCGCGTGGTTCACGCGCCTGCACGCGCGCCACAGGACGCCGGTCAACTCCATCGTGCTCGTCGGCGCGCTCGCCCTCGGGCTCGGGCTGCTCGGGCTCGTCGGCGTCGGGATGCAGGAGGCTTACCAGTTACTTGAGAACGCGGCGACCATCTTTTACGCGCTCTCCTACGTGGCGCTGTTCGCCGTCCCGCTCTTCGGCGCGGCGCGCGTCGGATTGCGCGCGCCGCTGTGGCTGAAGATCGCGGCCGCGTCGGGGCTGCTCGTCTCGCTGCTCGGCATCGCGCTGACCATCGTCCCCATCGTGGACGTGGTCAGCCCCTACGTCTTCGCCGCCAAGCTGGTCGCCGTCACGCTCGCCTTCAACCTCGCGGGCGCCGCGCTCTACCGCGCGGGGCGGCGCAGGCAACAGAGGGTCGCGTCGGGGGAGCCTGAGCCGTGGGGTCGGGGGGAGAGATGAAGGGGACGCTGGCCGTCGTCAACTGCTCGCAGCTCGTCACGCTCGCGGGGCCGCGCCGGCCGCGTGTCGGCGACGAACTGCGCGAGCTTGCGATCGTCGAGGGCGGCGCGATGCTCGTCCGCGACGGGTTGATAGAACGTGTGGGGACGCGCGCGGAGGTCGAGCCGCTAATCGACGAAGGCTGCGAGGTCTTTGACGCGGGCGGGCGCGTCGTCGCGCCGGGCTTCGTTGACGCGCACGCGCACCCGGTCTTTGCGGGCGACCGCGCCGACGAGTTCGAGAAGCGCGCGGCGGGCGTCAGCTATCAGGAGATCGCGGCGGCGGGCGGCGGCATACGCTCGACCGTGCGCCGGACGCGCGCCGCTACAGAGGACGAACTGTTCGCGGTGGCGCAAAGGCGCGAGCGTTGGTTTCTGCGCACGGGCACGACGACCGTCGAGGCGAAGTCGGGTTACGGCCTCTCGACGGAGGACGAGCTGAAGATGCTGCGCGTCGTCGGCCGTCTGAACGCGGGGGGGCGGCTCAGCTACGTGCCGACCTTCCTCGGCGCGCACGAGGTGCCGGACGAGTACCGGGCGCGGCGCGGAGAGTATCTTGACCTCGTCGTCGAAGAGATGCTCCCGCGCGTCGCGGCCGAGCGTCTCGCCGAGTTCTGCGATGTCTTCTGCGAGGAGCGCGTCTTCACCGTCGAAGAGTCGCGGCGGGTGCTCGAAGCGGCGCGCGCGCACGGCCTCGGATTGCGAGTCCACGCCGACCAGCTCACGCGCGGCGGCGGGGCGCACCTCGCCGCAGAGTTGGGCGCGAAGACGGCCGACCACCTCGAACACACGGACGCCGCGGGGATAGCGGCGCTCAAGAGCGCGGGCGTGCAGCCGGTCTTGCTGCCCGGCTCGGTCTACGCGCTCGGCTCGGCGCGCTACCCGGCGGCGCGCGAGATGATCGGGGCGGGCCTCGCGGTCGTCCTCGCCACGGACTTCAACCCCGGCTCCTCGCCGACCCCTTCGATGACGATGATCCTCTCGCTCGCCTCGACGCACATGAAGATGACGCCCGCCGAGGGGCTCACGGCCGCGACCGTCAACGCCGCCTACAGCCTCGGCCGCGGGGACGAAATAGGCACGCTCGAACCGGGCAAGCGCGCCGACTTCGTCGTCCACGACTGCGAAGACTACCGCGAGCTGGCCTACTTCTTCGGCGTCGAGCACGCTCACGCCGCGTACGTCGGCGGGCGCTTGGCCTACGCGCGAGAGGGCGAAGCGGCGCCCGGAAAATAATCGTTGACGCTCGGCGGGGCGTCGTCTATCATCGCCTTCAACACTGGAAAGGAGGTGATCCGAAAATATATGAATTCAAATCACAGTGAGGTGGCTGGAGTCTCCTGAACAGGGATTAGCACCACGCACGTGCAGTAAAACGCCTATGGCTGTAAATCCCTGAAGCGTAGTTTACGGAGCGCCGGCAACGGCCGCCCGCAGGCAGACGAAGTTCAGAGAGGCTAATCCACACAGTCCACCGAGCCATAGGAGAAAAAGAGGGGCGGCACCTTTCGGGTGCCGCCTCTTTATTTTTGCACGGTTGAGTTTTTATCACGAGGCGGTCGCGCCCACCCGCGCGGCACTCGCGTTGCACCCGGCGGGTCAAGGGGGAAGAAAGCCGATGATTACGTTTCGGAAACATGCAGCCGAGAATACACGCCGCCCCAATTCACTGCTCGGGCGCCGCGCCGCCGACTCCGCCAAGCGTTTCGCGCTCCTGACGTTCATCGCGCTGGCCGCCGCTGCGGGGGCCGGGGCCGCGCCGCGCGCCCAGAAGCAAAATCGGTCGGGGGCGAAGGGCGCCGAGAAGGCGGCCGAGTCGCCGGCGCCGCAGTCCTCGGGTAAGGGCGAAGGGGACGAAGGGGACGAGGAGGCGAAGATTCCGATCCGCGTCACGCGCGTCGAGACGCCGGCCGGGCCGGGCGTGCTCGCGACAATCGGCGAATTCCCCTCGGACTTGAACGAGGCGGGGCAGGAGTTTCTCAAGCGCGAGTTCTTCGAGCACTTCGCCTCGGACGTGTTGGGCTTGGGCGACGCAGACCCTTCGGCGCGTGCGACGCTGAAGGTGGCGATGCTGCCGCAGGAGAAGGAGAACCAGCGCGAGGGCGACTTCATCTTCGGCAAGGTCTCCGGGCACATGGTCGTGCTGGTCGAAAAGCGCCGCGTACTGGTGGCGTGCACCTTCTCGGAGGCGGAGCGCAAGCCGCAGTTGCTGGCCTCGGTGTCGAGGTTCTGGATGGGCGTCTGAGTTTCGGGGCGCCGGCAACAAAAAAGTGATAGTTCGCGAAAACGCGCGCGAACGTTTCCCACTATTCTCTTACTCGTCAAGGGGTTGTAGGGCGGGTTTCGGGGGAACGCCTGCTCTACACGTTAAGTCAAGAGCCTTGTCCTACGCGTTTGGGGGAGCGCCGGGACAGGGCTTCTGGCTTTTTAGGCCCCGGGCCGTTCGGGCGGCAAAAAGGCAAAAAAGCTGAGGGCGCGGTGTCGCGACACCGCGCCCTCAAACTTTTACACGAACTGGCGAAAACCTTAGTTGTGGTTGTTCGTGTTACCGTTCCGGTTCATGTTGCCGTTCATGTTGCCGCCGCCGCCGCTGGTGTTGGCGTTGCGGTTCATGTTGCCGTTCATGTTGCCGTTCATGTTGCCGCCACCGGTCGTGTTGGCGTTGGTGTTCATGTTGCTGCCGGTGTTGGTGTTCATGTTGCCAGCGGTGTTGGTGTTCATGTTGCTGGCGTTGGTGTTCGTGTTGGCGTTGGTGTTGGCGTTGTTGGTGTTATCACCGCCGCCGCAGGCCGAGAGGCTCGCGACACCAGCCAACGCCAGAAGTGCTAAAGTCTTGCGCATAGATCGTTCTCCTGAATTACTTTGAAATTGAGGTACCTCAAGCGTGGAAACTATACTTAAATCGGGCTTTGCTGTCTAGCCGTCATGTAAAATTTTTCCACTTCGGTCTCGCGCTTGTGTATAATACCGAACGTTGGTTGTGGCGCTGTAGTCGGCCGCATCTCAGCGTCGGCTGACTCTCCCGTGTAGGTCGTCGAAGCCCACGGACAATTGTCGGAAGTGCTAAGCGCAAGAAGGCGCGACCCGTTTTGGCGAAACGGGTCGCGCTTTTCTTTGCGCTTTTTTGCGTTTCCGGCGGCTTTTAAAGGTTTTCAGGGCTTCGCGGGCGGGCGGGCCGGCGCCTGCTCCGCGCCCGCCGGGGTGCGCTCCGACGGGAGAAGGTTCGACGGGCTGGGCTTGTCAGGTGAGGTGTGCGTGTGGACGATCTTCCAGGCGGCGCCGATCTTCTGGTAGACGATGGTCAGGCGCCCGGTGGCGCGCTCGGGCTGCCCGTCGGCGGTCTGCGACTGTTCCCAGAGGCAGGTGACGACCGCGCCCGAGGGGCCGAGCGTCTTGACGCGCACGTCGCGCACGTCGAGTTTAACGTCCGAGACCTTGGCGTAGAGGCTCTCGCGGTTGCTGCGCGCCTGCTCCCAGCTCCTGGTGACGGTGCCGTTGTTGTTGAAGACGAGGAGCTGCGGCGAGTTCCAGTAGAGCGCCGTGACGGCCTCGGCGTCGGCGCGGCGGATGCCATCGACGAGCGAGTCGAACGCCCCGCGCACGGCGCGCGTCTGCGCGTCACCCGCGGGCGGGCGCGCGGTCGAACGCGCGGGCGTCGCCTGCCGACCCGCGGCGGGCGCAGACTCCTGCGCGGGCTGCGTCGAGGGCTGCGGCGTCGGCGTCGCGGTCGTCCTCTGGCGCGTGCCGGGGGCGGCGGCGCCCGTGTTGGCGTTCTGCGCGGCCGCATTCGCCGAGAGCGCGACCAAGAGAGCCGCGCCGATGAGCAGATTTTTAAACATAACCGAAGACCCCTTCCAAAAACTCACAGCTAAAACTCACATGTGGAAAACTCTCGGGCGGCGAGCCGCCCGCCGTCGGCTCAGACGAGTTGCGCGGCCGAGCGCAGGCGCGCGGCTGAGCGCTCGCGACCGACGACCTCGAAAACGTCGAACATCGAGGGGCCGACCGACTGACCCGTGAGCGCCGTGCGCGAGGCGTTGATGAGCAGCCCGGCCTTGACGCCGCGAGCGTCGGCGAAGGCGCGCAGCGCCTGCTCGACCGACTCGACGTTCCAAGGCTCGACCGCCTCTACGCTCTCGGCGAGCGCGGGCAGCAGTTCCTTTAGCGCCGCGTCCTTCTTCAAGTTCTTCGCGACGGCCGCCGGGTCGAACTCGAACTCGTCGGAGAAGTAGGCGCGCCCCTGCCCCGAGAAGTCCTTGAGCGTGTAGAAGCGCTCGCGGATGAGATCGACCGTGCGCGCGAACCATCCGCGCCGCTCGGCGTCGTACTCGGCGCGCCACAGGCCGGCGGACTCCAACTCGGCGCGCACCAGCGGCAGCAGCTCCTCAAGCGGCAGCGTGCGGATGTACTCGGCGTTCATCCAGAGCAGCTTGTCATCCGTCCAGCGCTTCGAGTTGTTGGCGTCGAAGTTAAAAATCGCGGGGCTGCGGTGAACGTCTTTCAGATCGAAAATTTCTACCAAATCTCTCAGCGTGAAAATTTCCTTCCCCTCGCTGGCCGCTTTCTCATCGAAAAATAGCTGCGGCTCAACCTTTTCATTGCCGAACGTCAGTTCGGCGGCGAGTAGTTTAAAGGAAGGCGCCCAGCCGAGCAGGGCGAGGTAGTTGCGGAAGGCGTCGGGCAGAAAGCCCTTGTCGCGGTAGGTCGTCAGCGAGACGATCTCCCCGTGGATTCTTTTCGACAGCTTCTTCCCGCCGGGCGCGAGGATGAGCGGCAAGTGCGCGAAGCGCGGGACGGTCGCCCCGAGCGCCTCGTAGATGAGAATCTGCTTGTGCGTGTTCGTCAGGTGATCCTGGCCGCGGATGACATCGGTGATTCGCATCTCGATGTCGTCGCAGACGACCGAGAGGTTGTAGAGCGGCGAGAGGTCGCCCGAGCGCAGAAGGACGAGGTCTTCGATCTCGGAGTGGTCGCGCGTCTGCTCGCCGTAGACGGCATCGGCGAAGCCCGTCCGCCCCTCGGGCGAGACCTTGAGGCGGACGGCGAAAGGCTCGCCCGCCTCGGCCCTGCGCTCGGACTCTTCGGGCGAGAGGTCGCGGAAGGGGTTGGCGCGGTGATCCGTGCCCGCGCCTTCGGACTGCGCGCGCGCCCGCTCGGCGATCTCCTGCTTGACGTTCGCGTCGGCGCGCTCGCCCTTCGGCGTGAAGTCGCGGTACGCCTTGCCCTCGCGGACGAGACGCGCGGCGGCCTCGCGGTGCTTGTCGGCGTTGCGCGACTGGAAGACGATCTCCTCGTCGTAGTCGCTGATGCCGAGCCACGCAAGCCCTTCGAGGATGGAGCGCGTGGACTCGTCGGTCGAGCGTTGGAGGTCTGTGTCCTCGACGCGGAGGAGGAACTTGCCGCCCTGCGCGCGCGCGTAGAGCCAGTTGAAGAGCGCGGTGCGCGCGGCGCCGATGTGGAGGTAGCCCGTGGGCGAAGGTGCGAAGCGGACGCGGACGGTCATAAGCAAAAAGTAGTCAGTAGACAGTAGTCAGTAGCCGGTAGAAGACGGTTGAGTCCTACTGACTACTGAACTACTGTCTACTGACTACTTAGGAATTTCTGGCGGAGATGACAGGATTCGAACCTGCGATAGGCTTTTGACCTATAACGGTTTAGCAAACCGCCGCCTTCAGCCACTCGGCCACATCTCCGCGAAGGCGAAAACCTATTCTAGCCCGCGCGACCCTTTTGTCAAGCTGCCGCCCCCGCGTTCGCCGCGCCCGCTCGTAGGCGAGTGTCACGCCGCGTTTGGTGTTAAAGTTCGGGCCGGCAGGCTGTTAAAAAGGCAGATGAGAGGGGAACGAGTGCGGCTGACGCGGAGGGAGTTTCTGAAGTTGGCGGGGGCGGCGGCGGTCGTGGGGGCGGGCGTGCCGGCCGCCTACGGGAACGTGGTGGGGGCCTGGGATTATGAGGTGACGGAGACGGTCATCTCTATAAAGGATTTGCCGGAGAGGTTCGAGGGGTTTCGGATCGCGCAGGTGTCGGACGTGCATCACGGGCGGTTGGTGCCGATTGAAGAGGTGCGGCGGGTGGTGGGGTTGGCGAACGCGGCGCGCGCCGACATGGTCGCGCTGACGGGCGATTACACGACTTCGTTGCAGAGGTACGTGGAGCCTTGCGCGGAGGCGCTGGGGGAGTTGAGCGCGCCGGAGGGCGTGTGGGCCGTGCTCGGAAATCACGACCACAAGACGGGCGGGCCGCTGACGCGGGAGGCGCTCAGGGCGCGCGGCATCAACGTGCTGACGAACCAGAACACGGAGCTGCGGCGCGGGGCGGACGTGTTGCAGTTGGCGGGCGTGGACGATTGGGGGTGGGGCAAGGCCGACTTCGCGCGGACGATGCGCGGCGTGGACACATCGCGGCCGTCGGTGCTGCTCTCGCACGAGCCGATGGCGCTCGACGTGCCGGAGACGCGCGGCGTCTCGCTCATCCTGAGCGGGCACACGCACGGCGGGCAGATCGCGCTACCCTTCGTCGGCGCGCCCGCCGCGTACGTGTGGGAGCACCTGAAGTACCTGCGCGGCGCGTACGAGAGCGAGGGGACGCGGCTCTACGTCTCGCGCGGGACGGGCGTCATCGGCCTGCCCGTGCGCGTCGGCGCGCGCCCCGAGGTCGCCGTGCTGCGGTTGCAGAGGGCTTAAGTTTGAAGGATGAAGGCGCGCGTCTAAGACGAGTGCGCGGCGGGTCGCGGCGCGCCCTGGAGTCTGACCGGGAGGCTGGTCGCGCAGCAGATCGTCTCCATGCGCGCGCGGTCTTTCCGCATCCCCTGTTCCTCGCCGAGCCACGCCATGACCTCCGCGAAGATGCGAGCCGCGTGCGGGTCTCCGGGCGTCGAGACGCGGTAGTGCATCCACTTGCCGTCGCGACGCGACGCGACCACGCCCGCCCGGCGCAGGTACGCGAGGTGGCGCGAAATCTTCGGCTGGCTCTCGCCCAGAACCTCGACGAAGAAGCAGACGCAGACCTCGCCCCCCGCCAACAGGTTCAGAAGCCGCAGCCGCGTGCGGTCGGCCAGAGCCTTGAAGAGTAGTAGCGTCTGCGCCTCGCCGCGCGCTTCCTTTTTCGCCATCGTCAATCGACCCCCACGGTTCGGCTGCGCCGCTCAAGCAGCAGCGTGTCTCGCCAGCGCCCTTTGAGCCGCCCGACGCGCTCGCGCCGCCCGACCTCGCGGAAGCCGCACGCGAGGTGCAGCGCGACGCTCGCCACGTTTTCGGGGAAGACGCTCGCCTGCAAAGTCCACACGCCTTCCGCCTCCGACTCGCGCACCAGCGCTTCGAGCAGCGCGCGGCCGACGCCGCGGCCCCGGAATTCGCCGCCGACGTAGACGCTCACCTCCGCGACGCCCTTGTAGACCTCGCGCGCCGAGACGCGCCCGAGCGCGGCCCAGCCCGCGACGCGTTCGCCCGTTAGCGCGACCAGACGGCAGCACGTCAGGTGCGACGCGTCCCAGCGCGCCCGGTCGGGCGCCTCGGTCTCGAAGGTCGCGTCGCCCGTCGCCAAGCCTTCGAGGTAGACGGCGCGCACTTCGTCCCAGTGTCGCGCGAGCATCTTTTCGACCCTCAACGTCATACGACTTTCGCGCCAGGCGCGCCTGCGCAAAAAAAACTTCATATACGTCTTGACGAATGTGTCAGGCGGGTGTAGAGTGCCTCTCACATTCGCTTCGGCGAATGTGAATTGTAGGCGAGGGGGCGGCGGAAGGCAAGACGCGCGGGGGCGCGCGCCGGCTCAAACTTGGAAGTCATCGGAAGGAGAGTTCTCATGTCTAGTTCAATCGAAGAGGTGGTGCGCGAAAGGTACGGCTCGGTCGCGAAGAGCGGGCTGTCGAGCGAGCACGGCGGGGTGCGCGCGGTGGCCGAGGCGTTCGGCTACACGGCCGAGGAGTTGGCGTCGATACCGGCCGAGGCGAACATGGGTCTGTCGTGCGGCAACCCGGTCGCGACGGCCTCCTTGCGCGAGGGCGAGGTGGTCGTTGACCTCGGCTCGGGCGGCGGCTTGGACGTGTTCCTCGCGGCGGAGAAGGTGGGGCCGTCGGGCCGAGCCGTCGGCATCGACATGACGCCCGAGATGTTGGAACTGGCGCGGCGCAACGCGGCGAAGCGGCTCGAAGGCGGCGCGCCCGACAACGTCGAGTTTCACCTTTCGACCATCGACCGCCTGCCGCTGGCGGACTCGTCGGTCGATTGCGTCATCAGCAACTGCGTCGTCAACCTCGCGCCGGACAAGCCCGCCGTCTTCCGCGAGATCGCGCGCGTGCTTAAGCCCGGCGGCCGCGTCGCCATCAGCGACATCGCGCTCAAGCGCGCGCTCCCCGAAGAGTTGAGCAGCGACGTGGCGGCCTACGTCGGCTGCATCGCGGGCGCGATTCCCGTCGAGGAGTACAGGCGCGGGCTGGCGGAGGCGGGCTTCGCGGAGGTGGCGGTCATCGACTCGGGCGCCGACCTGAACGCCTACTCGCAGGTCGAAGGACAGTCCGGCTGCTGCTCGCCAGCGATGGAGGAGGGCGCGCAGGAGTCTCCGGGTGAGGCGACGAAGAGTCTGCCCGTCGTGGCGGCTAGTTCGTGCTGCGCGCCCGCCGAGCCGGCGGCGACTTCGGCGTCCGTCTCTTGCTGCACCCCGGCGACCGGCGGCGACGTGCTCGCGCGCTACGACGTGAACGACTACGCGGCGAGCGTCAAGGTCTTCGCCGTCAAGCCGAGTTGAGACCATGACGGAGCGCGTACTCATACTCTGTACGGGGAACTCGGCGCGGAGCCAGATGGCCGAGGGGCTTTTGCGTGAGCTGGGCGGCGGGCGCTTCGAGGTCGAGAGTGCGGGGACGCGCCCGAGCGGCGGGCGCCCCGAGGCCGTCGAGGCGATGCGCGAGGTCGGCGTGGACATCGGCTCGCACCGCTCGAAGTCCGTTGACGAGTTCGCCGGCCAGCCGTTCGACTACGTCATCACGGTCTGCGACAACGCGCGCGAGAGCTGCCCCGTCTTCCACGGAAAGGCCGAGCGCATCCACCGGGCCTTCGACGACCCGGCGGCGGTCGCTGGCGAGTGGGACGAGCGGCTGGCGGCCTTCCGCCGCGTGCGCGAAGAGATGGCGGAGTGGCTGCGCGTGTGGGCTTCGGCGGCCGACTCGGCTTAGCCGGCCGGCGGCGCGGGTTCGGCGGCCGGCTCGCGGTCGCCGTCGCCGCCGTCGTTGCCGTCGTTGCCGGCGTCGGGCGCGGGCTGGCCCTTCTGTTCGCGTATGCGGAGGATGGCGCAGTCGCCGTCGGTGTAGACCTCGTCGAACCAGCCGCTGTCGAGCGCGTCGTTGTGGAAGTCCTCGTGCTCAAGGTCGGTGAAGACGTAACGCGCGCAGCGCCTCTTGTCGCCCTCGCCGACGCAGAAGTTGTCGCGGATGAGCGGGCCGAGGTTCGAGACCTCCTCGTCGGAGAGGTCGCGCGCGATGGTGATCTTGGCGTGCAGCTCGGCCAGCCGCTTGTCCTTGTCGAGCAGGTAGGTCGGGTCGAGACCCGAGACGTAAGCGAGCTGCGGGTTGTAGAAGAAGAGCTTGGGGAAGTCGTCCCAGTCCGTGTTGACGATCAGCTCGCCCGGCTCGGCGTTCTTCGCGAGCCACTCGCCGCCGCCCTTGTAGTTGTCGGGGCCGGCCATCCCCGCGATGTCGTCGGCGGTGACGCGCGCGTACCAGACCAGCGACGCCGAGAGCAGCACGAAGGCCGTCGCGACCAGAATCATCTCCCACGCGCGCGCGTTCTCGACGCGCGCCGGCAAAGTCACCCTCTCGCCCTCGTCACCCTCCGCGCCCACGACCTCGCCCGACGGCTCGCGCGAGGTGTAGCGCTCGCGCGCGGCGCGGACGAGCGGCTCGACGGCGAAGGCCGCGAAGAGCACCGCGAACGGCGGGAAGTACTCCGCGAAGCGGCGCCAGCGCATGTTGACGAGCATCAGGAAGGTCGAGAAGAGCAGCAGCAGCAGCGCCCTCTGCCGCCCGCGGTGCGCCGAGTCTTTAAAGGCGAGGTAGCCCGCGACCATCGCGACCAGCGCCACGCCGCAGTTGCCCAAGAACTCCCACGTCGTGTACGGGTACCACTCCGAGCCGACCGTGGTCGAGAAGTCCTTGGCGGTGACCTTGATGACGAGGTGTTCGTAGAGCAGTTGGAAGTTGTGCGGGAAGTACGGGTTGATGACGAAGCCGAGGACGGAGCCGATCCCGACGAACAGCACCGGCCGCCACTCGACGCGCCGCTCGCTCCAGAAGATGACGGCCGCCCACATCATCGTCGCCGCGACGAGCAGCGCGAACATGTCGTAGGTGAGCGCGAAGACGAACGAGAGCGGGAGCAGCCAGCGGTACTTGCGCTCGAAGAGCAGGTGTAGCCCCACGACGAGCAGCACGATGGAGACGCTCATCGCCTTCCCCATGTTCATGCGGTAGAGGAACGGCGCGGAGCTTCCCACGAGCGCGACCAGCCAGACGAGCGGGTAGCTCAGGCGGTTGCGCAGCATCAGCCAGTAGCAGGAGAGCACCGCGAGGCACGCGAAGAGCCACGTCCCGATCTTGGCGCCGGTCTGGAAGTCCGAGAAGAAGGTGAATGGAATCTGTAGGACGTGGAAGAGGAAGTGGTGATCGACGTAGTCCTTCGGGTTGAGCGTCGTCAGCGGCAGCGCGTCGAACGACGGCGGGAAGTGCCCCGCGCGCAGCCCGTCCCAGAGCATCCGGCTCCAGCGGAAGTGGTAGTAGGCGTCGTAGTCGCCGCAGCAGATCGAGGCGGTCGAGAACTGCAAGTACCAGAAGACCGCGCCGACCAGAAGCGCGCCCACGACGAGCAGCGCCGCGCGGCCGTTCAAAACGTCGGCCAGCCTCGCGCGCCAGGACGGCCGCGCGGCCGCGCCGTCGTCTTCGGCGACCCCTTCGGCCTCGGTCGCGTCCGCGGGGAGAGCGCCTCCCTGTATCTGCTCCATGTTTCCCTCTTACACCCGCACGGGCGTGCCCCGGAAGATTTAACGACCCCAATCGAGTCAACGAAAATAACACGAACGCGCGCGGCCGCGAAGCCGCCCCGGCCGTGCCCCGCGCCGAATTGCACGCTTCCGAACGCCGTCCGAGAAGACTGTTGTCAAGACTCTTCCCGGCCTGTAATAATGCTTACGTGTTCGCCGTCAGCCCGGCCGTGGGCTTGACGGCCGCCCCTGATACTTCCCGCCCGGCGGGCCGCCCCGAACATACTCACGACAAACAGACAGTCGGCCGTCTCTCAAGAGGTTCGGAGAGATACCTGGGCCTGCCCCTGCCCGGCCCGTCCGAGATGCTGGAAGGGCTGGGGAGCGTGACGAAGCTGTCCAAGATTCTATCCTGAGGGAAGGTGCCGTGAACGAAGAGTTGAGCAAGTGCTACGAGCTGTTGGGAGTCGCGCCGGGCGCTTCGGCCCGCGAGTTGAAGCAGGCGTACCACGACCTTGCGAAAGTCTGGCACCCGGACAGGTTCGCCCACGACCCGCGCTTGCAGCAGAAGGCTCAGGAGAAGCTGAAGGAGATTAACGACGCCTACGAGCAACTGACCTCGGGGAGCGCCGCGAGGCGCACGCGCCCCGCTTCCGCGCCGTCCCGCCCCGACGCGCCGCCCGCCCCGGCCGCGCGGCGTAAGCGCCCGCTGTTTATTCTGACGGCGGCGGTCGTCTTCGTCGCCGCGTTCTTCGTCGCCTTAAACGCGCTGACCTCTCGGGGCGCGCGGCGCGCGCCGGAGCCAGCGACGCCGTCTGTGCAGGGCGAAGCGCGGCCCGCCGAAGAGGGACGACAGCCCGACGGCGCGGCCGCTCTCGCCCCCGGCCAGCCGGCGCGCGCCAGAGAACGTGCGCCGCGTCAGACTCCGGCGGAGGCCGCGCCCGACGCGGCGCAAGGCGCGACACAAGACACGGCGCAGGAGTCTCCGCCGCCGCGTCCGCTGCCGACGGTGACCGTCACCATCGACGCGGCGAACGGGCTGCTCGCGACGCGCGACTGTCCGGCCGTGAGCAGGATGACTTACCCCGCCGGCTCGGAGCCGAAGCGGCATTGCGCGGTCACCCACAAGACGAAGGCGACCGCGCAGGCCGAGCCGTCGCGCCTGAAATCCGTGGCGAAGCGTGTGGCCGCGCCCGTCAAGTGGGTCGCGGGCGGAGGGAATTAGTTTCTCAGCCGCAGAGACGTTTGACGGCGTCGAGGAGGGCGCCGGGGCTGATGGGCTTGTTGAGGAAGTCGTCGAAGCCCGCGCGGCGCGCTCGCTCGCGGTCTTCGTACATGGAGAAGCCTGTGACGGCGATGAGCGGCGTCTCGCGGTAGGCCGGCAGCGCCCGCAGCGCCTCGGCCAGTTGATAGCCGCTCATGCCGGGCATCCCGATGTCGGAGATGACCGCGTCGAAGCGGCGCGTGCGCGCGGCGTCGAGCGCCTCGGCGGCCGAGAAGGCGGTGGAGACCTGATAGCCCGCGTAGCTCATCATCAGCGCGAGCATCTCGGTCACGTCGGGCGCGTCGTCCACGACGAGCAGGTGCAGCGGCTCGGGGGCTTCGCCCTCGCCCTCTGCGGCGCGCGGCTCGGGGTCGAACGGTTGGGCGACGTACGCCGGGGGCGGCGTCTCGCGGACGTGGTCGGGGTGGGCGGCGGTCTGATACATCTGTTCTCTTCTCACTCCTTCGCGCCGCCGGGCTCCGCGCGCCGCATGAGTTGCTCCATCTGCTCGGTCAGCTCCGCCGGGTCTACCGGCTTCGGGACGTGCGCGTCGAAGCCGGCGGCGAGCGCCGCCTCGGCGTCGCGACGCGCGGCGTAGCCCGTCAGCGCGAGCGCGGGCACCCCTCGCAGGTGCGGCAGCTCGCGCAGCCTCGCGATCAACTCGTATCCGTCAATTCCTGGGAGACCGATGTCGGAGACGATTATATCAAACCGCCCCGACTCGGCAACGCGCAGCGCCTCCTCCGGCGTCGAGCAGGCCAAAGCCGTGTAGCCGCGCGCCTTGAAGACGACCCGCAGCATCTCCAGAGTGTCGGGCGCGTCCTCGACGACGAGGACGCGGCAAGTCTCCTCGGGGCACGGCTCGCCCTCGCCCGCTTCGAGGTCGCCCGACCCGCGTCGCTCGCCCGCGCCTTCGGCCGCCGGGAGCGAGACGGTGAAGCGGCTGCCGCGCCCCTCCCCCTTACTTTCGACCGCGACCGCGCCGCCGTGCGCCTCGACAAAGCTCTTGACGAGCGCGAGCCCCAGGCCCAGTCCGCCGTGCTGCCGCGTCGTGCCCATGTCGGCTTGGCGGAAGCGCTCGAAGACGTGCGGCAGGAACTCGGGCGCGATGCCGTCGCCGTCGTCCTCGACCTCGACGAGCGCCCTGCCTTCGAGTGCGTGGACGCGGACGCGGACGCGCCCGCCCTCGGGCGAGAACTTGACCGCGTTGTGCAGAAGGTTCCAGAAGACCTGGATGAGGCGCGTGCGGTCGCCGCTGACGGTCGAGGGGGGGCCGGTCTGCACGTCGAGCGCGACCGAGCGGGCGTCGGCCTGCGGCCGGACGGTCTCGGCCGCCTCGCGCACGACCGAGTGGAGGTCTACGGCCGCGCGCTCGATGCGCATCTTCCCCGAGAGGATCGAGGACATGTCGAGCAGGTCGTTGATGAGGCGCGAGAGCGACTGCGAGTTCTTCTCGATGACGCGGATGCCCTGCGCCGACTCGTTCGCGCCGAGCCGCCCCGAGCGGATCATGTGCGTCCAGCCGAGGATGGGCGTCAAGGGCGTCCTCAGCTCGTGCGAGAGCGTGGCGAGGAACTCGTCCTTGGCGCGGTTGACCTCCTGCGCGCGCGCGTAGAGGCGCGCGTTCTCGATGGCGAGCGCGGCGCGCGCGGCGATCTCGCGCGCGTAAGCCACGTCGGCCTCGGTGTAGTCGCGGCGCGCGCGCGTCGAGGAGAAGGTGAGCGCGCCGATGGTGCGCCCGCGCGCTTCGAGCGGGACGGTGAGGAAGGATTTCAGCCCCAACTCGCTGAGCACGCGCGCGTGCTCTTCGTCGCGCGCGAGGCGCGGCAGCGTCTCCTCGCTCACGTCGGCGAACGCCTCGGGCCGACCCGTGCGCAGGACGCGCGGCACGCCCGCGCTCTGCGGCCCCGGCGGGAACTCGCGCAGGCGCTCGACCAGCGGCCGCATCCGCGGGTCGCGGTGCGTGGCGGCGACGCGGCGGACGCGCCCGTCGTCGTCGATGAGATCGACGAGGCAGTAGTCGGCCAGCGCCTCGACCGCGAGGTGCGCCAAGCCTTCGAGCGTCGTCTCGTAGTCGAGCGAGGAGCCGAGCACGCGGCTCGCCTCGGCGATGAAGCGCAGGCGCTCCTCGGCGGCCTTGCGCTCGGAGATGTCCATCGTCACGCCGCGCATCCCGACCGGCCGGCCGCCCTCGTCGAGGATGGCGCGCGACTGCGCCTCGACGTGGACGGCGCGGCCGTCCCTGCGCACCCAGCGGAACTGGCTCGCGCCGCCCCCGCCGGACTCGTAGATGGCGCGCGCCTCGGCGGCCGCGCGCTCGCGGTCTTCCGGGTGGACGATGGAGAGCCAGAAGTTGGGCGTCCGCAGCCACTCCTCGACCGTGTAGCCGAGCATCTGCTCGACGTGGTCGCTGACGAAGTCGATGCGCTGCGAGGTCTCGTCGGGCTGGCCCCACGCCTCCCAGACGACGCCGGGGACGTTGGCGACGAGGTTCTTCAGGCGCTCGCGCTCGTGCTCGACGAGGCGCGCCAGCCGGGCGCGCTCATCCTCCGTGCGCCGCTGCTCGGTCACGTCGCGCGCGACCGTCGAGGCGCCGACCAGCCGCCCCGAGGGGTCGCGGATGGGCGAGACGACGAGCGAAACGTCGAGCCGCTCGCCGCCCTTGCGCAGGCGCACCGTCTCGACGCGCTCGACGCGCTCGCCGCGCCCGAGCCGCTCCATGAGCTGTCCGAGGTCTTCGCGCAGCTCGTCGGGGACGATGAACGAGATGTGACGGCCGACCGCCTCCTCGGCCGTGTAGCCGTAGACGCGCTCGGCCGCCGCGTTCCAGCTCGTGATGGTGCCGCCGAGCGTCTTGCCGATGACGGCGTCGCTCGAAGACTCGACGATGGCGGCGAGGAACGCGCGCTCGCGCTCGGCCCTCCGCCGCTCGGTCACGTCGTGGAAGACGAGGACGACGCCGCTCGTGCGCCCGCGCTCGTCGAGGATGGGGGCGCCGCTGTCGTCAATCGGCACCTCGCGCCCGCCGCGCGCGACGAGCACCGTGTGGTTGGCGAGCCCGACGACCTTCCCCTCGCGCAGAACCTTTTCGACGGGGCTCTCGACGGCCTCGCGCGTCACCTCGTTGACGATGCGGAAGACCTCGGCGAGCGGGCGCCCCGCGGCCTCGGCGAGCGTCCAGCCGGTCAGGCGCTCGGCCACCGGGTTCATGAAGTTGACGCGGCCCGCCGCGTCAGTCGAGATGACGGCGTCGCCGATGCTTTTGAGCGTCGTCTGCAAAGACTTGCGGCTGCGGAGCGCGGCCGACTCGGCGCGCGCGCTGCGCGTGGCGAGCGCCGAGATGGAGAGCGAGACGGCGACGAAGATGGCGGTCTGGAGTACGTCGGAGAAGTCGAACGCGAACGCGTAGGGCGGGCCGAGGAAGAAGAAGTCGGCGGCGAGCGCCGAGAGCGCGATGGTCAGCAGGCCGGGGCCGCGCCCCGCGTAGATCGCCGTGAAGAGGACGGCGAGGAAGTAGAAGATGAAGGGGACGCTGCCGCGCTCAAGCCCCGTGAGGTTGTAGAGCGCGAACATGAGGAGCGTGGCTGCGGCCGCCGACGCGAGCGCCAGCCCGTAGCGCGCGGGCGCCGACTCGCTCCAGACCCGTTTAGACTGTTGCGCGCCGAGGGGACGGGGGTCGGACATCTTTCCACCTTGATTGGGCCGGGGGCTGACGGTTGTAGCTTTCGCCGACAACCTACTGTTTTCGCCGTGGCAAGTCAAGAATAAGAGGTTGGAGGTTGCTTTAACCAACCCCCAACCTCTAACCTCTCACCCCTATGTACCCGGCAGGCAACCTCTTCATCCCGGCGCCGCACGGCCGCCTTGAGGCGATCTGGAAGGAGCCGCGCGCCGACGCAAGCCCGCGCGGCGTGGCGCTCGTCCTCCACCCGCACCCGCTGCACGGCGGGACGATGCACAACAAGGTCGTCTTCCGCACCGCGCGCGGGCTGGAAGACGCGGGGCTGGCCACGCTGCGAATCAACTTCCGCGGCGTCGGCCACTCGACGGGCGAGCACACGGGCGCGCGCGGCGGCGAACAGGAGGACGCGCGCATCGCTCTGGACTTTCTGACGGAGAAGCACCCCGGCCTCCCGGTCTTCCTCGCCGGCTTCTCCTTCGGCGCGCGCGTCGGGCTGGAAGTCGGCACGCACGACGAGCGCGTCCGCTTCCTCGCCGGCGTCGGCACTCCCGTCAGCATCCCCGAGCGCGAGTACGACTTCTCCTTCCTCGAAGACTGCCGCAAGCCGCTGCTCCTCGTCCACGGCGAGCGCGACGAGTTCGGCTCCGTCACAGACCTCCGCGCCCTCGCCGCCCGCCTCCCCCCCGAAGCCCGCGCCCAAATCAAAATCATCCCCGGCGCCGGCCACTTCTTCGACCAACAACTCGAAGACCTCCGCCGCGCCGTCGCCGAATGGGCCGCGGAGATGCTCGGGTAAGTCAAAAGTAAAAAGCAAAAAGTAGACGCAGCAGGGCGCGGCTCCGTCATCAAGACGATGATTGGAGCCGCGCCCTCTCTACCCTCTTACTTTCGCCTTGTTACTTCTGACTTCCTTCCGCGTCGGCGTAGAGGCGGTCGATGAGGTCTTTGTACTTTTCGTCGATGACGCGGCGTTTGACTTTGAGGGTGGGGGTGAGTTCGCCGCCTTCGATGGTCAGCTCGCGTTCGATGAGGGCGACGCGTTTGACGCGCTCGAAGCGGGCGAGGTCTGCGGTCGCCGAGTCCACCTGTCGCTGGAGGAGGTCGATGACGCGCGGGTGGCGGCAGAAGTCGGCCGCGGTCTTGCAGTCGAGACCCTTGTGCTGGGCGTAGGAGCGGAGCGCCTCCCAGTCGGGGACGATGAGCGCGGCGGGGAACTTGCGCCCGGCGCCGACGAGCACGACCTGATTGACGAAGCGCGACTGCTTGATGCGCTGCTCGATGGGCTGGGGCGCGACGTACTTGCCGCCCGAAGTCTTGAACAGCTCCTTCTTGCGGTCGGTGATGCGCAGGTACCCGCCCTCGTCGAGCGCGCCCACGTCGCCGGTCTTGAACCAGCCGTCGTCGGTGAAGACCTCGCGCGTAGCCTCCGGCTTGTTGTAGTAGCCGCGCATGATGTTGGGGCCGCGCGCCTCGATCTCGCCGTCGGGGGCGAGGCGCACTTCGACGTGGCGGAGGGGGCGGCCGACGGTGCCGATGCGGTTGTCGTCGGGCGCGTTGACGGTGATGACGGGCGAGGTCTCGGTCAGCCCGTAGCCTTGGACGATGGGAAGCCCCGCGCCGTAGAAGATAAGCCCGAGTTCTTCGGGGAGCGCCGCGCCGCCCGAGAGGAAGAGGCGGATGCGGCCGCCCGTCGCCTCGCGCCACTTCGAGAAGACGAGCCGCGACGCGACCGTGTGCTGCAACTTGAGAAGGGGACTGACCGACTTCTTCCAGACGGTCGCGTGCGCCCAGCGGCGGCCGACGCCGACCGCCCACATCAGCAGCGAAGTCTTGACGCGCCCGCCCTCGGCCGCCTTGTCCTTGATGCGCTCGTAGATTTTCTCGAACAGGCGCGGGACGGCGACGACGAGCGTCGGCCTGACCTCGCGCATGTTGTCGCCGATGCGCTCCATCGACTCCGAGAAGAAGACCTTCGCGCCGTGGTGCAGGTACATGTACATCGCGCCGCGCTCGAAGATGTGCGCGAGCGGCAGCACCGAGAGCACCACGTCCGCGGGCGCGAACGCCAGCCGCTCCGAGGTGGCGACGAGGTTCGAGACGACGTTCGAGTGCGTGAGCATCACGCCCTTCGGCTCGCCCGTCGTCCCCGAAGTGTAGATGATCGTCGTCAGGTCTTCGGGGCCGGCCGCGGCGGCCAGCTCGTCCGCCAGCCCCGGCCTCTCGGCTTCGAGCCGCGCGCCGCGCGCCTCAAGCTCCGCGAGCGTGACGACGCCCGGCAGCCCCTCGGCCTCGCCCGTCAGCAGGACGACGGTCGCGAGCGCGGCGCAGGCCGACAGCTCGCCGCGCACGCGCTCGTAAGCCTCGGCGTCCCGCACGAAGAGTAGGAGCGAGCCCGAGTCGCCCATGATGTAGCAGACCTGTTGCGGCGCGAGCGTCGGGTAGACGGGGACGTTGACGACCCCCGCGTGCTGGCACCCCAGGTCGGCGACGACCCACTCGGGCGAACTCTCCGAGAGGATGCCCGCGCGGTCGCCGGGTCTTAAGCCGAGCGCGTGAAGGCCGAGCGCGACGCGGCGCACGCGGCCGAGAAGCTCTTCGGATGAGATCGAGTGCCACGCGCCTTCGCGCTTGTAGTTGAGCACGTCGGGGCGCGCCTTGAGCCGCATCGCCGTCTGGAAGATTTCGACGATCGTCCCCGGCGCGCGCGCCGACATTCGCTCGCCGGCGCGCGTGCCCGCCGCCGCGTGCGTCAAACGTCCGGTGGTCTCCGTTGTCAAGCGCTCACACCCCCGAGGAGGATGTCGAGGACTTCGTCGGCCATCGGCTCGAGCTTGTAGCGGCGCTTCGACAGAATCCAGTTGGTCGCCATCTCGTCGAGCGCGCCGAAGATGACCTTGGCGACGAGATTGGCCTTGAGCTCTCGGCGGAAGACGCCCGCGGCCTGCCCCTCCTCGAAGACCTCTCGGATGAGGCCGAGGTATTCGGCAAGCCCCGCGGCCGAGAACTCCTCCATGAACTTGGTCGTGCCGCGCAGCTCGACCTGGAAGACGATGGCGAGGTCGCGGTCGGCGCCGAGCCGTTCGAGGTGCTGGCGCGCGATGCGGCGGAGCTTCTCGCGCGGGTCGGCGATGCGGGCCAACTCCTCGCGCCCCTCGCGCACGGCGTCGCTCGTGTTGCGCTCGAAGATGGAGCGGAGGATTTCTTCCTTGCTCTTGAAGTAGAGGTAGACGGTGCCGTCGGCGACGCCGGCCTCGCGCGCCACGTCGGCGACCTTCGAGTTGAAGTAGCCGCTGCGCGCGAAGACCTTGGTGGCGGCGCGCATGATGGCCTCGCGCTTGTCGCCCGCGGCGGCCGAGCGCGCGGACTGCGGGGGCAGGGAACGGGCTGTACGCATCAGGTTCTTAAAGTCTCCGTGGCGGTCTCGGGGCTGCTCACACTGAATGGCTGTTCATTCAGAAGGGGCGCCCCTAGCCTAACGCCCGCCGAGCTTTGAAGTCAAAAGTCGAAAGGCGAAAGTGAAGACGGGACACGCTCCGCGCCCTCACCTTCGCCTTTCGACTTTTGCCTTTCCTAACGCCGGGCTTCCGCCTCTTCGGGCACCCCGCCGTCGCCGTCGGCGGCGAGCAGGTCGGGGCGCAAGGGGCCTGCGTCGCGCAGGCGCAGGTCGCGCTGCGGGAAGGGGATTTCGATGCCCTCCTCTTTAAAGAGGCGGTGGATTTGGTAGCGGATGGCGCTCTTGACCTGGAGGTGGCGGCGCGGCTTCTCCGACCAGACGAGCAGCCGGAAGTTGAGCGAGGAGTCGGCGAATTCCATGAACTGCACCGAGGGCTTCGGCTCTTCGAGGGTGAACGGGACGCCCTCGGCGGCGCGCAGCAGGGTCTGTGTGACGTGCTCGGGGTCGGCGTCGTAGGAGACGCCGACGGGTATCGAGAGGCGCACGCGGCGCTCGCGGTTGTACGACCAGTTGAGGAAATTCTGGTTGACGATCTTCGAGTTGGGGACGACCGAGGCGACGTTGTCGTTGGTGATGACGACGGTCGTCCGCAGGTTGATGCTGCGCACCATCCCCTCGGTGAGCTTGCCGTCGGGGCCGGGGATGGTCACGTAGTCGCCGACGCGGACGGGTCGCTCGAAGAGGATGATGAAGCCCGAGGCGATGTCGCCCGCGATGAACTGGAGGCCGAAGCCGATGCCGATGGAGAGCGCGGTGAAGGCGACGGCGAGCGAGGTGAAGTCGGCCGCGAAGGCGATGCGGAGCGCGCCGATGACGCCGACCGCCATGATGAAGTAATGGACGAGCCGGAGGATGGTGAACTGCACGCCGGGGTCGAGATGCTTGTGGTGCGCCATCCGCCCCTCGATGAAGCGGCGCAGGTAGCGCGAGAAGACGGCCGCCGCGAGCAGCACCGCCAGCCCCAGCGTCAGCGTGGCGATGGAGAACGGGAAGTTGCCGATCGCCCACGTGTGGTTGACGTAGCTCCAGAGCCGCTCCAACAAGGTCAACGGCCGCTGCGCCTCCGCCTCCTGCCGCCACAGCCACGCCGCCGTCAGACACGCCAGACCCGTGAACATCTCCACTCGCATCCTCCCGTCCTCGCTCTCGAACCGTCCCCTAAAGCCGAAGCCGCCCGCGCCTCGTTGCAGGGGGCGGGCGGCTCCTAATCGGGGCGAAACTTTTGTTGGCGGAGGGTGAGGGACTCGAACCCCCAAGCCCTTTCGGGCGGCAGTTTTCAAGACTGCTGCATTACCAATTATGCTAACCCTCCGCGTTATTGCCCACAAAATATAACCCGCCTCGGAAGTGAAGGCCAAACGCCCGGCCGCGCGTGCGGCGCGCGGGTGTGCGGCGGCGGACTAAAAAAACTTTGGCGGGGTGAACCATCTTTCCATTTTTTGTCGCGTTAATGGTCGGGCAGAGAGTTGGCCCGGCGGGCAGAGGGGGCGCTTAGATTTTCGCGGCGGAGGTGGAGCGATGGCGGGGAAGTGGAAGAGGCGTTTGCTGAAGGCCGCCGGTTACGGGGCGGCGGTCGTCTTGGTCGTAGTCTGCGTCGGCATCACGGTGACGGTGGGGTGGCGGCCGTTCGTCGGGCCGAAGGCGCGGCCGCTGACGGCGCGCCGCTTCGAGCCGACGGCCGAGAGGCTTGAGCGCGGGCGCTATCTGGTCGAGAGCGTGTCGGCCTGCTTCGCCTGCCACACGACTTACGACTCGAAAGACCCCATCAAGTCTTACGCGGCCGCGACGAACAAGGGCGGCGGCGGCTCTCTGGCGATGGACGGCGCGCCGTGGCTCTACGCGCCCAACATCACGCCGGACGAGGAGACGGGCGCGGGGCGCTGGACGGACGACATGTTCGCGCGCGCCATCCGCGAAGGCATCGGCCACGACGGACGCGCGCTCTTCCCCGCGATGCCCTACCAGAACTACCGCAACTACTCGGACGAGGACGTGGCTTCAATCGTCGTCTACCTGCGCTCGATACCGGCGGTCAAGAACAAGCTCCCGCAGTCCGAGATTCCTTTCCCGCTCTCGCGGCTCATCAACATGGTGCCCGAGCCTTTGAGCGCGCCGGTGCCCGAGCCGGACAACTCGACGCGCGTGAAGCACGGCGAGTACATGATTAAGGCCGCCGACTGCGCCGGGTGCCACACGCCGCGCGGCGACAAGGGCGCGCCCATCCCCGGCATGGACTACGCGGGCGGCAACCCGTTCGACGACGGCAAGGGCGGCGCGGCGACGCCGATGAATCTGACGCCCGACGCCTCGGGCATCTCCTACTACGACGAGGCGCTCTTCCTGCGCACGCTCCGCACCGGCCGCGTCGGCGCGCGCGCGCTCAGCCCGCACATGCCCTGGTGGGTCTACCGGAACATGACCGACGAAGACCTCAAGTCGATCTTCGCCTACCTGCGCACGGTCAAGCCGGTCGAGCACCGCGTGGACAACACCGAGAAGCCGACCTTCTGCAAGGTCTGCAAACAGAAGCACGGGCTCGGCGAGAGGAATTGAAAGTCAGTAGACAGTAGTCAGTAGTCAGTAGAAAAACAGAGGCGGCGCGCCCCACTCGTAAGTCGGGCGCGCCGCCTTTCCGTCTACTGTCTACTATCTACGGCCGCGGCAGCGTTGCTCTTCCTGTCGCTGGCGGCGCTGCTCGTCGGGGATGCGCAGGCGGTTCTGCGAGACTGTTCCGGGGGCGATCATAGGGGCAATCGTAAACCGTAAACCGTGACAAGAAAAGACACGCTCTTCTTCTTGTCACGGTTTGCGCCTCACTCCGCTAAGACGCGCAGCACCTCTTCGTGGACGAGGCCGTTGCTGGCGGCGAGGTGCGTCCCGTAGATGTCGAACGCAGAGCCGTCGTAGTGCGTGACGCGCCCGCCCGCCTCCTCGACGAGCAGCACGCCGGCCGCCACGTCCCAGGGGCGCAGTCCCTCCTCGTAGAAACACTCGAACCGTCCCGAGGCGACGTAGGCCAAGTCGAGCGCCGCCGCGCCGTCGCGCCTGACCGACTGCGCGCGCATGATAAAGCGGCGGAAGTGGCGCGCGAAGTCGCCGCGCTCGCGCACGTCGTAGGGGAAGCCCGTGCAGACGAGCGCGCGGTTCAACTCGTCGGTGTCGGAGGCGCGGACGCGCCGGCCGTTCAAGGTCGCGCCCTCGCCGCGCTCGGCCGCGAACAGCTCGTCGCGCGTCGGGTCGTAGACGACGCCGACGACGACGCGGCCCTTGTGTTCGAGCGCGACCGAGACGCAGAAGACTGGGTAGCCGTGCGCGTAGTTGGTCGTGCCGTCGAGCGGGTCGATGATCCACTTGTGTTCGGCGTCGGCGCCGCCGGCCTCCTTCACGTCGCCCGACTCTTCGGTGAGGATGGCGTGACGCGGGTGGTAGCTGCGGATGCGCTCGACGATCAGGCGCTCGGCCGCGAGGTCGGCCTCGGTGACGAGGTCGATGTCGCCCTTGTTCGAGACCTGGAGCGCGCGCCCGAACTTGTCGGCGAGAACCTGCCCCGCCTCCCGCGCCGTCTGAATCGCGAAGTTGAGCAAGTCACTTCTCCTTGAGTATCGCCACGATCTCGGTCTGGATGGGCCGGCCGGTGACTTCGATGTCGCGGTCGGAGACGTAGACGTTGATTTCGGAGCGGACGCCGAAGCGGCCTTCGAGGTAGATGCCGGGCTCGATGGAGAAGCAGGTGCGCGGGATGATGCGGCGCGAGTCGCGCGTCTCAAAATTGTCGATGTTGGCGCCGTTGCCGTGCCCCTCCTCGCCGATGGAGTGACCCGTGCGGTGCGTGAACTGCTCGGCGTAGCCGGCGCGCCGGATGACCCCGCGCGACACGTCGTCAACTTCGGCGGCGCGAATCGGGCGGCCTTGCGCGACGGCCGCGCGGACGAACTCGGTGGCGGAGTCGCGCGCCTCCCGCACGATGTTGAAGATTTTGACGTGCTCGTCGGGCACGGTCTCGCCGACGTAGCCGACCCACGTCTGGTCGGCGACGATGGCGCCGGGCTTCTTCATCTTCTCGGAGATGTCGAAGAGGACGAAGTCGCCGCGCCGGATGGGCGCGCTGCGCTCGGCGGTCGGGAAGTAGTGCGGGTTGGCGGTGTTGGCGCCGACCGACACGTCGCCGCCGCCGGCGGTCATGCCCTCTTCGGCGAGGCGGCGGGCCATGAACTGCTGGATGTCGTACTCGGTCGGCGTCTCGCCCGCGCGGACGCGGCGCGCGATCTCGGCGAAGCCCTCCATGATGACCTTGTGGAGCTTGTCGGCGGCCTCGCGGTGCGTGGCGAGTTGCTCGGGCGTGAGCGCGGCCTCGAACTGCTGGACGAGGTCGGCGCTGGTGACGACCGAGACGCCGGGCGCCGAGCGGACGAGTTCGACGGTGCCCGCGTCCACGCGCGCGACGTACGGGATGTCGTTGTTCGGCGAGTACTGCATCGCGACCTTCTTGAGCAAGACGCGCTTGTTCTTCAGCCCGCCCGAGGCGAGCGCGTCGCGGAGTCCGGCGTGGAGTTGTTCCCAACTCGCGTAGATGATTTTTCTTCCCGGCAGCAGGTCGAGCCGGTAGCGCTCGATGGAGTGGACGACGCGCACCGGCTCGCCGACGACCGGGACGTAGTAGAACCAGCGGCGCGTGCTGACGCCCGCGGTCGGCAGCCGAAGTATCCGGTAGGCGAGCGGGTCGCTGCGGCGGAAGTCGTAGAAGAGCCAGCCGTCGAGGTTCGCCTCGCGCAACGCGGCCTGAATCTCCGCGACCCGTTTGACCTGCTCGTCGCCGGGGCGCGCCTCCTGCGCGCGCGCCGCCGCGGGGAGTAAGAATGAGAGTGCGAGCGCCGCGAGTGCGAGCGCGGCGCGCGTGTGGAGCGTTCTTTTCATGGCGTCTGACAGTCTACTAAAACTTCGCGTTACTCGTAGAGTCTGCGGAGCGTCGCGCGCCAGGAGGCGTGCGAGACGAGGTCGGTGCTGTCGCTGAAGAGGTCGATGCCGCCGACGGGGCGGCGCGCGGCGATGCGCCGGACGCGCTCGTCCTCGACGCGCGCGAGCAGCGCGGCGGCGAAGCCGTGCAGCTCGATGACGCGGAAGGGGCGGCCGAAGAAGTCGCGCGGCTCGGTCGGGAGCGGGTCGGTCACACCCAGCGCGTTGTGCATCCCGGCGACGCGCTCGTAGGCGACGGCCAAGTGCCGCTCGCGCTCTTGCCACGTCTCGGCGGCGAGCGCTGCGCGTAAAGAAGGCGAGAGTTCGCCGGCGCAGGCGAGTCGGTCGAAGGCGGTGCCGAACCACTTCGGGTAGGGCGCGTAGGCGCGCTCCATCAGGAAGCAGAGGCGCATCAGGTCGCGGACGAGTCGCGCGCCGATGAGCGCGGAGCCGATCTCGTCGCCGACCGAGCCGGCGCGCCCCATCAGGTGCTCCTCCTGCCCGACGCGCGCCCACGCCGCGGCGAGCTGGTAGAGCCACACGTCGCGCGGGTAGTAGGAGAACTTTTGTCTTAACTCTTCCAGCCCGACTTCGTCGTGGAAGATTGCGCCCGACGCGACGGTGCGCAGCTTCTGCTCGGGGAAGGTGAGCCAGTCGGCCGGCTCCGTCTCACGCTCAACGTCGAAGGCGAGGTAGTTGAGGAAGAAGCCGCGCGGCGTCATCAGCTCGACCTTGTGGTTGACCGGCCCCGCGCCGCGCGCTTCGAGGTGCTGCGTGCCGTTGTCGGTGGGGTCTGGCTCGGTGAAGCTGGTCGGGTAGCCGCGGAAGTGGTGCGGGAGTTTCCGCCGGAGCGTCTCTTTGACGGCGTCGCGCGCGGCGTCGAAGTCGGCTTCGTCGAGGAAGAGATCGACGCGCGGCCCCCAGCCGTGGTCGGCGCTCATCTCGGTGTCGAAGCCGAGCACCTCCGAGCCGGTGCCGAGGAGCGCCGCCGCGTAGCGCAGGGAGGGGAACTCCGACGAGAGGGCGGGACGCACCGCCTCCTCGAAGAAGAGGCCGCTCAGCTCAAGACCTTTGATGAACTCTGGCATCTGTAGAACTCACGCGGTTCAGTAGCGCGAGCCGGGTCGCCGCTCGCCGAGTATATGATAATTCCTCTCGTCGATGGCGGTCTGCGCGGCGCGGCGGTCAACGTAGAGCGAGATGCGCGAGAAGTTGTGCGCGGCGACGCCGACGTGGAAGACGACGCCGCAGGCGAGCACGGCGGCCGCGAACTTGCGCCAGCGCGGGCGCGCGAGCAGGGCGTCCCAGCAGTGGAAGGCGTAGAGGACGGGGACGGGCAGCGTCACGTAGAGGTGGTTCGACTGCGGCGGCTTGATCGAGAAGAGGAAGCTGGCGTAGAGCAGCACGACGTTGAAGAGTGCGAGGTATTTGACGGCGCGCCAGTCCGGCTGCTCGCTGCGGCGCGCGAACCAGAAAGCGAGGAGCGACGCCACCTGCGCCAATCCGACCGCGAGGAGGAAGAGCGCGAAGGGCGCGAGCCACGGCTGCGCTGAGAAGACCGCCAGCCGCTCCTCAGTGTGCGCGCCGAGGAAGCGCGGCACCTCGAAGCTCGCGAACGAGAGCGTGCGCGTGAGTATCCCCCAGAAGGCCGTCAGGTTCTCCGGGTTGAAGCGGACGGCGTCGCCGGTCGCGCCGGCCGCCGGCCCGTACTTCAGATAAGTCGGGACGAGCAGCGCGGCCACCGGCGCCGCGCCCGCCGCGAACCACGCCAGCGCGGCCGCCCCCCGTCTGACTCCCTCCTTAAACTGGAACGCGAGCGCGACAAGCGCGTAAGGCGCGAGCACGACCCAGGACAGGTGAAACTGCATCGACCAGAAGAGCGCGAAGCCCATCGACGCGTTCGCCAGCCGCGCGGGGACGATCCCGCGCCGCGTGAACGGGTAGAGTTCGAGCGCGCCGACGAAGAAGAGGACGCCGCCCGCGAGCACGTACGAAGGGTTGTAGATGTTGGTCGAGAGGTTGAGCGTCCACGGCGAGGTCAGCAGCCAGCCCCAGACGAACCAGCGCGGGAGATTGGGGAGCCGTCGGCAGCAGTACCACGCGAACAGGCAGAGGCTGGCGAACGAGACGAGGTTGAGCAGAACGTAGGGCGCCTCGGCCAGTGGGAGCGCGTGGAAGGGCAGGCCGACGAGCAGCGCCTGCAACGCGCCCGGCACCTGTATCTCGCCCCACACCACGTCCGGCCCGAAGTAGGGCCACGCGCCCGTCGCGTAGAACTTGAGCCCGAGCAGGTAGACCTGCTTCGTGTCCGCGTCCTGAAACTGCCCGCACAGCCCGTAGCCCAGCCGGAAGAGGAACGCGGCCGCGAGCAGCGCGACGAAGGCGGGATTCGAGATTTCAAATTTGAGATTTGAAATTCTCAAAGGCTTCAGCGCGCCCCCGCCGCCTTCGCGTCGCCGGGCGCGGCCAGCCTCTCGGCGGCGAGGCGCAGCACCTCGCGCACCTGCCTGTCCCAGTAGGGCCAGGCGTGGCCGCCGGGGAGCTGTCGGAACTCGTGCGGCACCTTCTTCTCGACGAGCAGCGCGGAGAAGTCTCGGTTGTTGCCGAGGAGGAAGTCTTCGGTGCCGCAGTCGAGGTAGAGGAAGGGGAGCGCCTGCGTCCGCTCGGGCGTCAGCTCGCGGACGAGGCGGAAGATGTCGTTGGCCCTGCGCGTCTCGTTGTCAGGCTCCGAGGCCGGGCCGTAGACGCGCGCGATTGAGGGGCGGACGAACGAGAGCAGCTTCTCGTCGGGCAGCCACGCGGCCGCGCCCAGCGCGCCGCTCATCGAGCCGGCGAAGGCGAACAGCTCCGGGTGCTTGAGCGCGAACTTCAGAGAGCCGTAGCCGCCCATCGAAAGCCCCGCCACCGCGCGCCCCTCGCGCGCCGCCAGCGTGCGGAAGCGGCGGTCAACGTCGGGTATCAACTCCGCGACGAAGTAGCTCTCGAACTTCTCGTTGGGCACGGTCGCGCTGTCGGTGTACCAGCCGTCGCGCCCCTCGGGGACGACGACGATGAAGGGGTAGCGGGCGGCGTAGTCGGCGAGGTGCGCGCGCGCCGAGACCCAGTTCTCCGCGCTCCCCGCCAGCCCGTGCAGCAGGTAGAGCACGGGGTAGCGTCTGTTCTTCGCGGAGTCGAGCTTGTAGTCGGCCGGCAGGATGACGTTGTAGGGGAGCGGCGCGCCGACGAGCTTGCTCTCGAACGGCACGGTCTCGTAGCGGCGCGGCCCCTCTTCCTTCTTCTCGGGCGCGGCGGCGGGGCGCGTCTGCGCGGGCGTTGCGGCGGGCGTCTGCGCGTAGGCGGCGGCGGGCGGCAGCATGAGCGCCGCGAGCAGGAGCAGTGTGCGTGTCGTTCTGTTCATCTCGTTCCTCGGAAGTCACTCGCGCGGGCGGCTCACTCGGGCGCGGCCAGCGCGTCGGAGGCGACGCGGAGTATCTCGCGCGCCTGCTCATCCCAGTAGGGCCAGACGTGGGCGCCCGGCCGCTGTCGGTACTCGTGTGCGATGCGGCGCTCGGTGAGCGTCGCGGCGAAGGCGCGGTTGACCCCGAGCCAGTCGTCGCCCAGCCCGCAGTCGAGGTAGAGGAAGGGCAGCGCGCCGCGCCGCTCCTCGGGAAACTCGCGCGCGAGGCGCGGCAGGTCGTTCTCGAAACGGGCGGCGCTGTTCGGCTCGCCGAAGACGCGCACCAAAGATTCTTCGTCGGCGCGCGAGGCGGCGTCGAGCGCGCCGCTCGTCGAGCCGGCGAAGCCGAACAGCTCCGGGTGCTTGAACCCGAGTTTGAGCGCGCCGTAGCCGCCCATCGAGTAGCCCGCGACGCCGCGCCCGCGCCGGTTCGGGTTGGTGCGGAATCGCAGGTCAACGTCGGGCAGAAGCTCGCGCAGGAGGTGCGACTCGTAAGGCTCGCCGCCCGGCGCGTCTGTGTACCAGCCCTTCCCGCCCTCCGGCGTGACGACGATGAGCTGGTGCGCGGAGGCGTAGCCCGCGACCGAGGTGTGCGTCAGCCACGATTCGTAGTCGCCGCCCCAGCCGTGCAGCAGGTAGAGCACGGGGTAGCGCTTCGCGCGTGAGGTGACGAGGCCGTAGCCGGGCGGGAGCACGACGCGGTAACTGACCTCGCGCCCGAGCAGCGCACTTCGCATCCTGACGGTCTCGACGCGGACGCGGCCGGCGTACTCGTAGTAGAGCGCGCCGAGCGCCGCCAGGAGGACGAGCAGAAGAAGCGCCAGCCGCAGTCGTTTCATCCGAACTCTTCCCGCGAGGCGCGCGCCTCCTCCTCGGCCCGTTTGCGCTTGAGACCTTCGCGCCCGTCGTATTTGATGAGCCGCGGGAGCAGGAGCGAGAGCAGCGCCGTCCCCGCCACGCAGAGCACGCCGCCCGAGACGATTGAGGCGCGGACGCCGAAGAGGCGGGCGACCAGCCCCGCCTCGGCGTTGCCGAGATGCGGCCCGGTAGTGTAGCTCACCACCTCGACGCCCGCGAGGCGGCCGCGCAGGTGGTCGGGAATCGTCTGGTTCCAGATGGTCATGCGGAAGAGACCCGAGACCATGTCGGCCGCGCCCGCCGCCGCCAGACACGCGAGCGCCAGCCACAGGCTCCCGGCCAGCCCGAAGCCGATGATCGCCACGCCCCAGCACCCGGCCGCCAGCACCACGCACAGCCCGTGCCGGTTGACGCGCCTCGTCCAGCCCGAGGTGAGCGTCACGCACAGGGCGCCGACGGCCGGCGCGGAGTAGAGCAGCCCGACCGACGCGCCGCCGAACCCCTCGGCCACCGCCGGGAACAGCGCCAGCGGCATCCCGAAGAACATCGCGTTGATGTCGATGAGGTACGTGCCCAAAAGCTCGGGGCGCGAGCGCGCGTAGCGCAGCCCCTCGACCACGGTGCGAAGGCTCGGGCTGTCGGCGCCGGCCGGCGGCGGCACGGCCCGCATCGCCCAGAGCGCCGCGAGCGAGGCGGCGAAGGTCAGAAAGTCTATCGAGTAGGTGAGCGCCGGCCCGGCCGTCGAGACTAGCAGCCCGCCGAGCGCGGGGCCGCCGATCATCGAGACGGTCACGCCCATGGACCTGAGCGCGGCGGCCGCCGGCACCTGCTCGGCCGGGACGAGGCGCGGGACGAGCGCGTCGAGCGACGGGCGCTGCAAACCGTTCAAGGCCGCGAAGAGCGCCGCGCAGACGAAGAGCACCCACACGCGCGGCTCGGCGAGCAGCGAGTTGAAGACGAGCAGCAGCGTCCCCGCCGCGAGCAGCGCCTCGGTGAGCCACACCATCCGGCGCCGGTCAACCGCGTCGGCCAGCGCCCCGCCGACGAACGCCATCAGGAAGATGGGGACGAACTCCGCGACCCCGAGCAGCCCCGTCGCCAGCGTCGAACCCGTCAGCCGGTAGACCTGCACGGGCAGCGCGACGAACGTCATCATCGTCCCGAAGAACGACACCGCCTGCCCCGCGAACAGCAGCCGGAACTCGCGCGACTCTCTGAGCGGCGTCACGTCGAGCGCCATCGCTTGAAAGACCCGTCGCGCGCGTCCGCCCCGCGCGCGTGGGGCGGACGCCTCCACCGGGTCGGGCGTCATGTGCGTCGCGGGTTGTGTGGGCTGCTCTTCCAAAGGGTTGGGGTGAAAAGTCGGTAGCGCGGTCTTCAGCGCGCGAGGATGAGGATGAGGGCGAGCAGCAGCGCCGCCAGCACGAAGGCGGCGGCGACGACGAGCGTCGTCGTCCTCGACTTGCGAATCTGCACCTTCGTCGTCCCCGTGGCGGTCTCGAACGAGCTGTCGATCTGGTAGTCGCCGCCGCGCCGGTCGAGCAGGTTGGCGTTGTCGATGAGCGCGCGCATCTCGTCGCGCGCGGCGTCGGCGCGGTGCCCGGCCCTCCGCTTCTCGACCGCGACGCGCACGACCTCCTCGGCCGCCTTCTTCGTCACGTCGGCCGCCTGCCGCTCGTCGAGGTTTTGCAGCGCGTTGTCGAGCACGTCGTCGGCCGAAAGCCCGAACAGCGACTGCTTCTGCGGCACCAGCTCTTCCTTCTCGTCGGCCAACGCTAACCTCCCTTTACTTTCAGCGTGATCGTCCCCGAAGGGAGTTTGATGGTGTGCGTAACCCGGCTGCTCCGCCCGCCGCCGGTTTCGAGCAGCCGCGCGATCTCGGCGAACTCGCGTTCGAGCAGCTCCAACGCGTTACGGCTCTCGCGCGCCTGCGACTCGGCGAGGATGGCGCGCGCGACGCGCATGTCGTCGGCCGCCAGCCATTTTAATCTGCGCTCGATCTGGCGCGGCAACTCGGCGGCGTAAGACTTACGGACGAGCGACTCGACGAGCGGCGCGACCGTCGCGCGCCAGTCGCCGGCGCCGACCTTCAACTCGTAGTCGTCCTTCGGGCAGAACTCCTCGCGGAGCTTGCGCAGCACCTCGCACTTGAGGTCGAAGCTCATCAGGTCGGGCAGGCGCACAAGCAGCCGCTCGAACGTCCGGCGGTTGGCGCGCACCTCGCCGGCCTCCCACTTCCGGCGCGTCCGGCGCGCGTAGCGCGCGGCGCCCGCCCCGAACTCCTTCGCGTAAAGTCCGAACAGCTCGTCCACGACCGCCGGGTCGAGTTTGAGCACGACCCTCACCACGTCCGAGTCGCGTATGCGCCGCGCGCCGGCCGGCCCCGCGCGTCGCGCGCCCCTGAGCATCGCGACCGCAAACGCGAACAGGATGAGCAGCCCGACGGCGAGCGGGATGAACCTCATGGCCGCACCCGCGCTAGAAGATCAGTTTGATGAGGACGACGGCGAGCGGCGGGCCCGCCACCGCCGTCGCGGCCGTCACGCCCAGCGCGACGAGCGCGGGCGGCCACCCCGCGCCGCGCGTCCCCGCGAAACGGCGGCGCGCGATGAGCCAGTTGAGCAGCCACGCCACCGCGAAGTTCCCCGCGAGCACCAGGAGAAGGTAGAGGACGATGACGACGCCGCCCGTCCGCTCGCTCACGCCGTTCAAGCCGACGAGCAGCATCAGCCCGCCGAACGCGCCGAAGACGACGAGCGTCAACGCTGTCACCAACAACGTCGCCGCCAACATCCACCCCCACGGCGTCGGCCTCTGTGCCGGCGTGTCATTCATCACGCCCGCCCTCATTTGCCGCCCTCGCCGAGCATCGGAATCTTCAGTCCCTTCCCGCGCGCGGTCTCCTCGGCCTCCTCGTAGCCGGCATCGACGTGGCGCGCGACGCCGAGGCCGGGGTCGTTGGTCAGCACGCGGTTGAGTCGCCTGGCGGCTTCGGGCGTGCCGTCGGCGACCGAGACCTGTCCGGCGTGGAGCGAGTAGCCGATGCCGACGCCGCCGCCGTGGTGGAACGAGACCCAACTCGCGCCGCTCGCGGTGTTCAGGAGCGCGTTCAGTATCGGCCAGTCGGCGACGGCGTCGGTGCCGTCGCGCATCCCCTCGGTCTCGCGGAAGGGCGAGGCGACCGAGCCGGTGTCGAGGTGATCGCGGCCGATGGCGACCGGCGCAGAAAGCTCGCCGCGGCGGACGAGTTCGTTGATGGCCTCGCCCATCTCGGCGCGCTCGCCGTAGCCGAGCCAGCAGATGCGCGCCGGGAGTCCCTGAAACTGCACGCGCTCGCGCGCGAGCCGCATCCAGCGTTCGAGCGTTCTGTCGCGGGGGAAGAGTTCGAGCGCGAGGTCGTCGGTGCGCCGTATGTCACTGGCCTCGCCGGAGAGCGCCACCCAGCGGAAAGGCCCCTTGCCCTCGCAGAAGAGCGGGCGGATGTACTCGGGGACGAAGCCCGGTATCTCGAAGGCTTCGGAGACGCCCGCGTCGAGCGCGCGCTTGCGGATGTTGTTGCCGTAGTCGAAGGCGACCGCGCCCGCGCGTTGCAGCGCGAGCATCGCCTCGACGTGGCGCGCCATCGACTGCATCGAGCGCTCGACGTAACCCTTCGGGTCGGTGCGCCTCAGCTCATCTGCTTCTTCGAGTGAGAGCTTGGCGGGCACGTAGCCGTTCAGAGGGTCGTGCGCGCTCGTCTGGTCGGTGACGGCGTCCACCTTCACGCCGCGCCTGACGATCTCGGGCAGCACTTCCGCGCAGTTGCCGACGAGGCCGACCGAGACGGCGCGCTTCCGCTCGACCGCGTCCTCGCAGATGCGCAGCGCCTCGTCCAGGTCGAGCGCGAGGCGGTCGCAGTAGCCCGTCCGCACGCGACGCTCGATGCGCTCGCGGTCAACATCGACGCCGAGGAAGACCGCGCCGTTTAAGGTCGCCGCCAGAGGCTGCGCGCCGCCCATCCCGCCCATCCCGCCCGAGAGGACGAGGCGCCCCGAGAGGTCGCCGCCGAAGTGGCGGTCGGCCATCGCGGCGAAGGTCTCGAACGTCCCCTGCACGATGCCCTGCGAGCCGATGTAAATCCAAGACCCGGCGGTCATCTGCCCGTACATCATCAGCCCCTTGCGCTCGAGCTCGTGGAAGTGTTCGAGGTTGGCCCACGCGCCGACGAGGTTCGAGTTGGCGATGAGCACGCGCGGCGCGTAGTCGTGCGTGCGGAAGACGGCGACGGGCTTGCCCGACTGGACGAGCAGCGTCTCGTCGTTCTCCAGCGCGGTCAACTCGCGCACGATGGCGTCGTACGCGGCCCAGTTGCGCGCCGCCTTGCCGCGCCCGCCGTAGACGATCAGCTCGTCGGGGCGCTCGGCCACCTCCGGGTCGAGGTTGTTCATCAGGCACCGCAGCGCCGCCTCCTGATGCCACCCCTTACAATTAAGTTGCGCGCCGCGCGGCGCGCGCACGACTCTCGCTTGTGTCATAAGAAGCTAAGTGGCGCGTCCGCCTTCCCATTTCAGACCGCTTGTACTAAGAATAGTCGCCGCCCGAGCGGCGCGAAATCCCCGATGAAGAGTCTCAGAGTACTGATCACCAACTTCTCTTTGCGCGAGCGCACGGGGACGGAGATGTACGCGTTCGATCTGGCGCGGGGGCTGTTGGCGCTGGGGCACGCGCCCGTGCTCTACAGCCCGCGCCCCGGCGCGCTCGCCGAGAAGATTCGCAGGGAGACCGTGCCGGTCGTTGACGACCTGGACAAGCTCTCCGCGCCGCCCGACATCATACACGGGCAGCACGCCGACGAGACAGCGACGGCGCTGCTGCGCTTCCCCTCCGCGCCGGCCGTCTACGTCTGCCACGACTGGTACTTCGCGAAGGACGCGCCGCCGCGCTTCCCGCGCGTGCTCCGCTACGTCGGCGTTGACTCGGCCTGCCGCGACAAGCTCGTCTACGAGCACGGCGTCCCGGAGGAGCGCGTGAGCGTGCTCTTGCAGTTCGTTGACCTCGAAAAATTCCCGCAGCGCGCGCCGCTCCCCGCCCGCCCGCGCCGCGCGCTGGTGCTCTGCAACCAGACGAAAGAGAACGCGCACCTCGAAGCGGCGCGCGCGGCGTGTGCGCGGGCGGGCGTCACGCTCGACGTGTACGGGCTGGGCGTGGGGCGGCCGTGCGAGAGGCCGGGGGAGTTGCTCGCGGGCTACGACGTGGTCTTCGCCAAGGCGCGCACCGCGCTCGAAGCGCTGGCCGTCGGCGCGTCGGTCGTCGTCTACTGGTGGCGGCGTCTGGGGCCGCCGGTGACGCTCTCGAACTTTGAGCAACTGCGGCTCGACAACTTCGGGCTGCGCGCGATGACGGGGGAGTTGACGCCGGAAGAGTTCGGGCGCGGCGTCGGGGAGGCGCTGGCGCGCTACGACCCGGCGGAGGCGGCGCGCGTCTCCGAGCGCGTGCGCGCCGAGGCGGGGCGCGACCGGCTCGTCGCGGAGTTCGTCAAAATCTACGAGTCGGCGGTGGCCGAGCACGCCGCCGGCCCGCCGCGCGACGAGGAGGCGGAGGCGCGCGCGGCCGCCTCGTACCTGCGCGCGCTCACGCTGTCGAGGGGGCGTCAGTACGACGCGCTCCACGACTCGGCGACCTTCCGCGTGCGCGAGCGCCTGCTGCGCGTCCCCGTGCTCGGCGACTTCGCGCGGACGGTGGCGCGCGCGGCGGCCGGGCGGCGAGGCGAGGCTAAGCAGAGTGGGCAGAGTGGGCAGAAGGGGACGAAGGGGCAGAAGAGTTAACGACGTTCCAGACGGACGGGCATCCCGCGCTTGGCGCGCAGGAGGTGTTCGGGGAAGACTTCGACGGGGTGCCCTTCGACGGGGCGGACGCGCCAGCGGCGGGCGAGCGTGGCGAGCAGCAGCACCGATTCGGTCATGGCGAACGACTCGCCGAGGCAGCGGCGCGGCCCGCCGCCGAAGGGGAAGAAGGAGTAGGGCGGGCGCGCCGACCTCGCCTCGGGCGTCCAGCGCTCGGGGTCGAACCGCTCGGGGTCGGGCCAGAAGCGCGGGTCGCGGTGCATCGCGTACTGGCAGACGACGACGAGCGAGCCTTCGGTGACGGTGTGCGCGCCGACGGGGAAGTCTCGGACGGCGCGGCGGACGAGCCGCCACGTCGGCGGGTAGAGACGCATCGACTCGCAGAGCACGCGCTCGGTGTACTTGAGCCGCGCGAGGTCTTCAAAACTCGCGGCGCCGCCGCCGTCGAGCACCTCGTCCAACTCCGCGTGGAGACGCGACTCGGCCTCTGGGTTCCGCGAGAGCGCGTACCAAGTCCACAGCAGCGCGGTCGCCGTCGTGTCGTAGCCGGCGATGAAGATCGTTAACGCCTCGTCCCAGACCTGCTCGGCCGTCATCGCCTCGCCGCCGCCGTCCTCGACCTCGGCGGCCAGCAGCATCGAGAGCAGGTCGCCGTGGTCACGGCCTTCGCGCCTGCGCTCATCGACGAGCCGCAGCACCACCTCGCGGAGCCGACGCTTGCCGCGCCGGAAGCGCAGGAGGTGCGGCAGCGGCAGTCGCTCCCAGAGCTTCGCGCCCGGAAGCTTGAAGGCGCGGTACTGTAGCGTCGCGGCCTTCATCGCGCGCCCCACCTCGTCAGACTCCGACTCCACGTCCGCGCCGAAGAGCGTGCGGCCGACGATGCCGAGCGTGAGCCGCAGCATCTCCGGCCACACGTCGAGCACTTCGCCGTCGCGCCAGCGCGAGGCGAGCCGGCCGGCGGCCGCGCCCATCTCGGCCGCGTACGCGGCGATGCGCTGGCGGTGGAAGGCCGGCAGCGCGAGCCGGCGCTGGCGCCGGTGCAGCTCGCCCTCGCTCAGCAGCAGCCCTTCGCCGAGGAAGCGCCGCGCGCGCTGCTTGCCGCCGCCCTTGAGAAAGTTTCCGTAGTGGTTGGTGAGAACGTCGCGCACGCCGTCGGTGCTGTTGACGAAGTAGACGCGCTCGCGCCCGACGCGGAACGTGCAGAGGTCGCCGTACTCGCGCGCGAGTTTGAGCATGAAGCCCAGCGGGTCGCGCCGGCTCGCGCGGACGGTGCTTCCGAAGAAGGGGTTGCCCGCGGGGCCGGGCGGCGGCGTCGCGGCGTCGCTTGAAGCCTCGGCCGCGGGCGGCGTCGCCGCGTGGGCGCGCTCGTCGGCCGGAAGGGTCGGGGCGAAGTTTTCGATGGTCAAGGGGAGTTCCGTTCTCTCAAATCTCTACGGGGCGAACGTCGGGTCAGCGGCTGCGCTTCTCCTGAATCCCCCGCACGACCTTCGTCACCAGCCCGCGCGGGAAGAAGCCGATGCTGCGCGCGAGAAAGTTGTTGCGGAAGCCGGGGATGACGACCGCCTCGCCCGCGAGCAGGCCGCGGTAGCCGGCCACGGCGACCGTGCGCGCGTCCATCACGGCGCGGTCGAAGAGCTTCGAGTCCCCCATCCCGGCCGCCGCGACGAAGCCCGTCTCGGTGGGGCCGGGGCAGAGCGCCGAGACGCGCACGCCCGTCCCCCCGCACTCGTTCGCGAGCGCCTCGGAGAGCGAGAGCACGTACGCCTTCGACGCGTAGTAGACCGCCATCAGCGGCCCCGGCTGGAACGAGGCGGTCGAGGCGACGTTCATTACGTAGCCGCGACGCCGCGCCAGCATCGGCGGGAGGAACAGCTTGGTCAGGTGCGTGAGCGCGACGACGTTGACCTGTAGCAGTTCCAACTCCTGCCGCAAGTCCGTCTCGGCGAAGAGGCCGTAGCTGCCGAAGCCCGCGTTGTTGACGAGCGCGTCCACCTGGACGCCCGCGCTTTGCAGTTCGTCGAAAATCTCGCGCGGCGACTCGGGCCGCGCGAGGTCTGCGGCGAGGACGCGCGCCGAGACGTTGTGCTTCTGCTGCAACTCTCCGGCGAGGCGTTCGAGCTTGTCGCGGCTGCGCGCGACGAGGACGAGCGAGTGGCCGTCGGCCGCGAACAGTCGCGCCAACTCCTCGCCGATGCCGCCCGAGGCGCCCGTGACGAGCGCCGTCAACTTCCGCTCGCTCATTGGCCCCCGCAGGCGGCGGCGCCGCGCCCGAGCGTGCGCTCTAAGAAGCGCGCGACCCGCCGGTAGGCGGTGACGCGGTTCGAGAGCTTGCGGATCGAGTGCCCCTCGTCGGGCCAGCGCAGGTACTCGACCTCGCCGCCGCGCTCGCGGATGGCGCGGACGAACTGGTCGGACTCCGTGACAGGGTCGCGCGGGTCGTTCGCGCCGTGCGAGACCAGAATCGGAGCCTTCACGTTGGCGACGTGCGTGATGGGGCTGAGCTGTTTGAAGAACTCGCGGTCGGCCGCGTCGTCGATGTTGCCGTACTCCAGACGGTCGGAAGCCTTCAGCTCGGGCGACGCGCCTTCGAGCGCCGTCACCCAGTTCGAGACGCCGACGAAGCTCACACCGGCCGCGAACTTGTCGGGCAAAAGCGCCAGCGCCGCGTAGGTCATGTAGCCGCCGTAGGAGCCGCCCATCACCGCGACCTTCGACGCGTTCACGGGCCGCTCAGACTTCGCCAGCCACTCGACGGCCGCGCCCATGTCCTTGACCGCGTTCGGGCGGAGCCGGCCGTTGTCGAGCCGCGCGTAACGCTTGCCGTAGCCGGTCGAGCCGCGGAAGTTGAGGTCGAGTACGGCGTAGCCGCGCGCGACGAGGTACTGCGTGACCGAGCCGAACGAGGGGCGCGCCTGCGAGGTCGGCCCGCCGTGGACGTTCAAGACGACGGGCGCGCGCGTCTGCGGGGAAGCGCCGCGCGGCAGGTAGAGCAGCGCGTGGAGCGTCTCGCCGTCGTGCCCCTTGAACGAGACGGCCTCGGGCGCGACGAAGCGCGCGGGGTCGAGTCCGGCGAGCGTTGACTCCGTGACGCGCGAGACGCCGCCGAGCATGAGGGGGCCGCCGGAGTTCAGCATCCGAGGGCCGCCGGGCAGCGCGCCGCGCGGCGCGCCGGCCGTCACGTTCGACGCCTTCGACGGCTCGAAGACCCAGATGTCGCCGGGCACGCCGGGCGCGCTCAACTGGAAGGCGAGCACGTCGGCGCGCGCCGCCCAGTCCAACGCGCCGACGACGCCGCGCACCGCCTCGGTCGTCGTCTTCGCGCCTTCGCCGCGCGTGGCCGTCGGCGCGAGCGCCGTCGTGCGCTTCGTCCGCAGGTCGCGCGCGGAAAGCTCGGAGAAGCCCTCGACGTTCTCCGACCAGACGAGCCAGCGGCCGTCCGCGGAGAGCGCGACGCGCTCCACGTCGCGCGCGGGCGTCTCGACCCAGTTGAGCTTGCGCGCGGCGAAGTCGTAGAAGGCGAGGCCGCCGAAGTCGCGCCCCTCGTCCGTCGCCAGGTAGAAGCCGCGCCCGTCGGGCGTCCACGCGAACGAGCCGTAGCGGGCGGCCTCCTTCGGCTGGAAGAGCGTCTTCGCCTCGCCGGCCGCGAGGTCGAGGTAGAGCACGTCGTTGGCGTCCTCGCCGCGCGTCTTCGAGAGGAGGAGTCCCGAGCCGTCGGGCCGCCACGACGCGACGTACGTCCCGCCCTGACCCGCGTAGACGCGCAGCGGCCGCAACTCTTCGGCCTTGAGGTTGAGCGTGTAGATGTGGAAGTCGTTGCCGCCGGGCTCGGTCGCGGCGAAGGCGGCCAGGCGGCCGTCGCGCGAGAAGCCGCCCCACGAGCGGAAGGCTTCCGAAGGCGCGAGCAGCTCGACCTCGCTCGTGCCGTCGGGCGAGATGAGGTAGAAGCCCTCGCGCTCGTTGCCCGAGCGGTCAACGCCGTAGGCGATCCAGTCGCCGGCCGGCGACCACTCGTGGAAGGTCACGCTCTCGCCGAAGGTGATCTGGCGCGGCGCGGCGCCGGGCTTGGTCTCCGCGACCCAGAGCTGCGGCGTCCCCGTCGTCGAGGTGCGGAAGGCGACGAGCCGGCCGTCGGGCGAGAGCGACGGCGCCGCGGCCGAGCGCGCGTTGAGGAAGCGCGCGATGTCGGGGCACGCGGCGCCCGCCAACCCTAAATCTCCCGCGACGGCCGTCGGCACGTCCTCGGGCGCGGGCGTCGGCTTCTGCCGCGCCGACACGCCGCCCGCCACCAACGCCGCGCAGCAAAGCAGCGCGAAAGCTCTCCGCATCGGAAGTCTCCGTAAGGATGAAGGCGGAAGGATGAAGGATGAAGTTAATACTGTCTTCCCTTCATCCTTCCGCCTTCATCCTTTCATTCGTTCGTCCTGCCCGGCCAGAGGGCGTGGAACCAGCGGCCGGAGCTGCTCTCTTTGCCGATAATCTGTTCGAGTTCGCCCGCGTCGAGCCAGATGCCGCCGCAGGTGTCGCAGCGGTCGATGTTGACCTCGTCGTAGACTTCGGAGTGGAGCTTGCCCGTGCAGCGCGGGCAGTTCATCGTCACCGGCTCGCCGCCGCGCGTCTGCGCGTCCTCCCTGATGGCCTCGCGCAGTCGCTCAAGCGACTCCTTGTCTTTGCGCCGGAAGTACTCCTCTTCGAGACCCCTGCGGCGTTCGTCGAAAATGTCTGACACTGGCTTCGTCCTCCTCGGGTTCTTCGCGCGGCGACGGCCGCCCGTGCGTCGCGCGGGGCACACGCGGTCGTCGGCGGTTCGGTTTGACTGACTGCGTCGGTAGCAGGAGATGTAATAGCAGAAAACGGCCGCGCCGCGCCACCCCGAGCGCGGCGGCGCTTGCGCACGCGGGGCGGTCTTCAATAAGCTCCCCACAGAGAGCTTATCCCCGCAGCAGTCTCGGAGAGGCACACGATGGCAATCGGCCCGCGCACGCGCGTGCTCCTGATCGCGGCGCTCGTCTTCGGCGCGCTCGGCGCGCTCGTCTGGTTCCTGAGCTACCGCTACTGGTCGCAGCCGGTCACGCCGCTCGCGCCCCCGTCGCAGGACGCCGAGCGCCTGCCGACTCCGTCAGCGACGCCTACGCCCTTGCCCGCGCCCGTCGCGACGGCCACGCCGACGCCGACGCCCGAAGCCGCGCCCGTCGCGTCGCCGCAGGCTCAAGGGCCGTCGGGCGACCCCGCCTCGACGCTCGCCTCGATGCGCCTGTTAATTCCGGTGCAGGGCGTCACGCCGGAGCAGTTGCAGGACACCTATAAGGACTCGCGCAGCGAGGGGCGCGTCCACGACGCCATCGACATCATCGCGCCGCGCGGCACGCCCGTCGTGGCCGCGACCGACGGCCGCGTCGTCAAGCTCTTTCAGAGCGTTAAGGGCGGCATCACCTTCTACCAACTCGCCTCGTCGGACGAGCACTACGTGCTCTACTACGCGCACCTCGAACGCTACGCCGACGGCCTCGCCGAAGGCCGCTTTGCGCGGCGCGGCGAGACGCTCGGCTACGTCGGCGACACCGGCAACGCCACGCCCGGCAACACGCACCTCCACTTCCAAATCTACCGCGTCGAAGACCCCAAACGCTTCTGGACGGGCGAGAACCTCAACCCTTACCCGCTCCTGCGCGGCGCCCGGTAGCTACCGAGAACCCGAGACTTTTTCTGTACGATTGTCGTCCGTAAACGGTGCGGGCTCGCGCCCCCGTGTGTGGAGTTTACAGTAAAAGTGTGGGAAATCGCGCGCGGGAACGATAGTTGCCACGTCGCCCGCGGAAGCGTCCGCGCCCGTGCGCTCCTCGCCGAAAGTGTGGACGCGCGAGTCTCGTTTTGAGGAGTCTAAAAGATAGATGAGCATTGAAGTGACGAAGATGATCTGGAAGTCGCCGCTGGCGCTCGTCGCCGCCGCCGTGCTGCTGGCGGCCTCGGGCTGCACGACGACCGCGCCGACGAACACGGCCGCGCCTTCCGCGCCGACCACCTCGGCCTCACCCGTGGCGACGCCCGCGTCGAACACCGCGACGGCCGCGAACGCGAAGGCCGAACTGCCGGTGACGCTGCCCGTGCTCGACGCGATGTTCGCCGACGAGTCGTTCGCGGGCGAGCTGAAGTCGAAGCTGCAACTGACCGACGAGCAGGTCGAGGGCCTGCGCAAGGTCGCGGGCGAGGAGCGCGCGGGGCTCAGCGAAGAGGGCGAGCAGTCGGGCACGACGCCCGAGGCGACGCGGAGAGCCGCCGAGAAGATTCGCGCGGTCATCGGCGCGGAGAAGGCGACGGCCTTCAACGTCTTCGTCAGCGAGCGCTGGGCGGCGGGCGGCGAGGCCCTCGCGGCCGCCAAGCCGAACTCGGTGCCGACGGACACGCGCGTCGTCGTCAACGCGCCGGCCTACCGCATGGACGTTTTCCAGAACGGCAAGCTGGTCAAGACCTACAAGGTCGGCATCGGCTACCCCGAGTTCCCGCTGCCGCAGGGGTTGCGCAAGGCCGACACGATCATCTTCAACCCGACGTGGACGCCGCCCGACGAGCCTTGGGTCAAGGGCAAGTTCGAGCCGGGCAAGAAGGTCGAGGCCGGGAGCAAGGACAACCCGCTCGGCCCCATCAAGATTCCCATCGGCCTGCCCTCGCTCATCCACGGCGGCAAGGCGCCGGCCCGGCTCGGCGGCTTCGCCTCGCACGGCTGCGTCGGGTTGACGAACCCGCAGGTGCAGGACTTCTCGGTCGTGCTCGCGGGTTTGGGCGGCGCGCAACTCACGCCCGAGGACGTAGCCGGCTACGCTAAAAGCAAAGAAGAGACGAAGCAGGTCAAGCTCTCTTCGGCCGTGCCGGTCGAGCTGCGCTACGACACCATCGTCGTCGAGGACGGGCGGCTCCACGTCTACCGCGACGTTTACGACAAGGGGACGAACACCGAGGAGAATCTGCGGCGCGTGCTCGAAGCCTTCGGCGTCAAGCTCGAAGACCTGAGCGAGCAGGAGCGCGCGCAGGTCATGGACGCGCTCAAGGCGATGGCGCGCGACGCGCACGGCAACCCGACCGACGGCCAGCCTTCGGCCAGCCCGACGCCGACGCCCGGCAAGGGCGCGAACAAGAACGCCAACGCCAACGTCCGCGAGACGAAGACCATCAAGGGGCAGAAGGAGGTCGTCATCGACATCGCCGCGCTGCGCGGCAAGGGCTACCCCGCCCCCGTCAACCTCGACACCGGCGGCGCCCCGCAGCAGCAGAAGGCGCAGCCGAAGAAGAAGGCTTGAAGAAGTAGACAGTAGTCAGTAGAAAAAACAGAGGCGGCGCGTCCCGGTCATCAGCCGAACGCGCCGCTTTATGTTTTCTACTGACTACTGTCTACTGTTTACTTCCCCTCATACGTCGAACTCGCCGCGGCGGAGGGCCCCGACGACGCGTTCGATGTCGTCGGAGAGCGGGCGGTCGCGCGTGAGGCGCGGGGCGTGTTGGCGCACGCGTTCGTGGGCGCGCAGGACGCCGCGGCCGGGCTTGAGCGGCGCGCGGTGTTCCAGACCCTCGGCGGCGGCCAGCAGTTCGATGGCGACGACGCGCTCGATGTTCTCGACGACGCGGCGGAGCTTGAGCGCCGCCGTCATCCCCATCGAGACGTGATCCTCCTTGCCGCCGTCGGTCGGGAGGTTGTCGGTCGAGGCCGGGTGCGCCAGCACCTTGCACTCGTTGAGGAGCGCGACCGCCACGATCTGCGGCACCATGTAGCCCGACTCGACGCCCGCGCGCGCGGTGAGGAAGGGCGGCAGCCCCTCGTTCTTGTCGGGGTTGACGAGGCGGTCGATTCTTCGCTCGACGATGTTGCCGAGGTGGACGAGCGCGATTGCACAGTAGTCGAAGGCCAGCGCCAGCGGCGCGCCGTGGAAGTTGCCGCCCGAGATGACATCGCCCGACTCGGCGAAGACGAGCGGGTTGTCGGTCGCGCCGCCGGTCTCGACTTCGACGATGTCGCGTGCGTGCGCGAGCGCGTCGCGCGCCGCGCCGTGCACCTGCGGCATGCAGCGAAGGCTGTACGCGTCCTGCACGCGCGGGTCGCCCACGGCGTGCGACTCTCGTATCTCGCTCTCGGCCAGAAGCTCGCGCAGGTGCGCGGCGGACGCGACCTGCCCCGCGTGCGGGCGCGCGGCGTGGATGCGCTCGTCGAAGGCGGCGGGCGTCCCCTTCAAGGCTTCGAGAGACATCGCGCCGGAAACGTCGGCCGTGCGCGCTAACGTCAGCGCGCGTCCGAGCGCCAGCGCGCCGACGCCCGTCAACGCCTGCGTCCCGTTGAGGAGCGCCAGCCCCTCCTTCGCTTCGAGGCGCAGGGGCTTTACGCCGGCCCTTTTCAGAGCCTCGCCGCCCGGCATCCTCTCGCCCTCGTAGACGGCCTCGCCCTCGCCGACGCAGCAGAGCGCGAGGTGCGCGAGCGGCGCGAGGTCTCCGCTCGCGCCGACCGAGCCAAGCTCCGGCACTACGGGGTGGACGCCGCGCGCGAGCATCGCGAGCAGCGTCTCGACGACGACGGCGCGCGCCCCGCTAAAACCCTTGGCGAGCACGTTGGCGCGCAGCAGCATCATGGCGCGCGTCTCGCCTTCGGAGAGCGGCGCGCCCAAGCCGCACGCGTGGCTGCGGACGAGGTTGATTTGAAGCTCGCGCAACTCCTCGGCCGGCACCGTCACGTCCGACAGTTTCCCGAAGCCGGTGTTGACGCCGTAGACGACTCTCGACTCCGCGACGATGCGCTCGACCGCCCGCCGCGCGGCCTCGACCCGCACGCGCGCGCCGGCGGAGAGCGACACCTCGCCCTCGCCGCGCGCCACCCGCGCGACCTCTTCCAGCGTCAGACTCCGTCCGTCGAGTTCGGGCATGAGAAGCGTTAGATAGTAGACAGTAGACAGTAGAGAGTAGTCAGTAGAAAACCTTCGTCAGTCAAATCGTCCGCGTTCCGGCGTCGGCGTACAAGCGGCGGAGTCTGCTGACTAATGTCCGCTCATTTAATCACCTTGTCACGGTTGGGGAACTGCGTGCGGTGGATGTCCTCGGGCGGCTGCGAGCGGTGGATGTCGGCGCGCGGCCACTCGCCCGTGGTGCCCGAGCCGGCGGGGCGCGGGACCGTGGAGCGCGTGCGCGCTCGCGCTCGCTTGGCGCGGCGGACGGTGGCGGCGCGCCGCTTGGTGGTGGTGGCGGCGGCGCGCGTCCACTCGCCGACGCGCTGGAACGGGTGGAAGTCGGGCTCGGTCAGCACCTCGCCCGTCGCCTGGCGCAGCCGCATCGTGAAGAGCGCGAAGGCGGACAGGATCACGTTGAAGACGATGCCCATCATGATGACGATCTCGCCGGGCACCAGCCCGATGTCGGCCTTGCGGACGAAGTCGGCGAGGTTGATCGACGTGTACGGGTGCATGTAGACCTTGAGGTTCCAGCACGCCGCCAGCAGCATGAAAATCCAGAAGTAGTTGCGGCGCAGCCTGCGCCCCAGCGCCTCCGCCTCGCTGATGTTGAAGCGCGGCGCCTGGAGGTCGGCGACGAGCATCTGTATCCACGTGTCGTCGCCGCCGGCCGCGGAGTCGGGCGAGAGCAGGTGCGTGAAGTAGCCGGTCTCCAGCATCCGCACGCGCCCCGACCAGATTTCGTAGTAGCGGTAGCGCCGCGCCTCCATGAAGAGGAAGAAGCCGACGAGCACCGTGTTGATGAGGATGACGAAGTGCGGGTTGGTCGGCACCGAGAAGGCGAACGAGAGCGTGGCGCCCGTGGTGAGCACGGCCCAGTTCGTCGTCGTGTCGAGCCGGTTGCGCCACGTGTTGGCGCGCGTCACCTCGCCGCGGTAGAAGTGCACCATCGCCATGTTGAACTCGGCGGGCGTGACGCGGCGCGCGGGGGCGGCCGGGCGCGGCGCCTGCGCGACGACCGCGGCCTGCTCGGGGGTCAAAGTCTGGTGGATGGGTGCGGTCTCGGGCGCGTCGGGCGGCGCGGGACGTGCGGGCTGGATGGTCTTGCTCGGGACGGCCGAAGCGTCGGTCGCCCTAGGGCGCAGGTCTGTCTTCATCTTCCTCTGCTTCCGCCTCGAACTGCCGGGCCGGCGTGAGGAGGACGCCCGCCCGACTGAAGCTGAATGATAGCACGCGGCGCCGCCCGTTTGACAAAAAAGGCGTGCCGCCGTCCCCCGTTCGCCGAACCCCGGCGCGCCTCCCGGCTTCTGAATTCGGCCTGCTTGACAGCCGCGCGGAGCCGCCCATATAGTCCTTTTTTGTCCGCCGCTTCTTGAAAACTGGCTTGGGTGACCATGCAGCCGCGAGAGGGTTTTGAGCCGTCTTCCAGTGAGGACGAGCGCTGGATGCGCGAGGCGCTCGGCGCGGCGCGCGAGGCCGCGCGGATGGGCGAGGTGCCGGTCGGCGCCTGCGTCGTCAGCCGCCAAGGCGCGCTGCTCTCGGCCGCCGGCAACCGCACGCGCGCCGACTGTGACCCGACGGCGCACGCCGAAGTTTTGGCGCTGCGCGAGGCGGCGCGGCGCGCCGGCAACTACCGTCTGACGGGCGCCGTCGTCTACTCGACGGTCGAGCCGTGCGCGATGTGCGCGGGCGCGCTCGTCCAGGCCAGGGTCGCGCGGCTCGTCTACGGCGCGCGCGACGAGCGAGCCGGCGCGGTCGAGTCGGTCTTCCGCGTCTGCGACGCCGGCTCTTTGAATCACCGGATGGAGCTGACCGCGGGCGTGCTCGGCGACGAATGTAGCGCGCTCATGCGGGAGTTCTTCCGGGAGAGAAGAATTGAAAGGACGAAGGACGAAGGATGAAGGCGGAAAGACTTTCACTTCATCCCTCCGCCTTCATCCTTTCATTTGCGGAGAGGTCGCATAGTGGTTTAGTGCACCGGTCTCGAAAACCGGAGTGGTCGAAAGGCCACCGTGGGTTCGAATCCCACCCTCTCCGCCACATCTTTTTTAAGGGTCAGCCGCTGAGGGGGCTGACCCTTTTTTAGTCCCTCACGCGCCCCGCGCTATTCGGCTCGGAGTCGGCGTAGCCGAAATCAGGCGCCTCCGCTCTTCCAATCTGTCCGCGGCGCCCCGCCGGATTTCACTCGATAACGAAAGCAATTTCACGCCGCCGCGAAATGATTTTGTATTTTTCAGACACGGCCGCGTATGTTAGTCTGTGCCGACCACACGGGAGATTTGGCGACCTTGCGCGATCTCGTTTTTCCTACGCTCAAATGTAACCATTAAGACGCGGGACGACTTCAGGACTCACGCGACCTCGCGTGCGGTCACGCGGCGTGTCGGGAGACGCATCGGCCGTCGGCGCGCCGGGCGCGGGGGAGCAGGAGGCAAGACAATGACTGGAAAAAAGGGTTGGGGTTCGACCGTCGCCGGCTGGTTCATCGAACGCGACGAGGGCGCGGGCCATGAGCCGGGCGCCGGGATGAGCGCCGAAGAGGCCGAGGCGATCATCAACGAGGCGAGCGGCGCCGGGACTGCGCCTTCGCCCGGGGCGTACGCGAACCCTTCCCCCACGCAGAACGTATTTCAGACCGCGCCTCCGCCGGCCGCGGGCGGGCGGGTCGATTTCGACGCCGTCTTCGACGCCGCCGGCGTGGACGCGGAGGAGCGCGGCCGCGTCGCACGCACCGTCGAGCTGCTGCGGAGCCTGCCCGCGGGCACGGACGCGACCGTGAAGAAGCAGATCGTCGAAGCCTCGCTGAAGGCGTTCGGCGTGCCCATCGAGAAGATCATCGAGGCCGGCGTCGAGGAGATACAGGCGCTCGACGGCTACATCCGCAACGGCGCGGCCGACAACGAGAAGCTGATGCAGGAATCGGACGCGCGGATCAAGCAGTACGAGGAGGAGATCAGAAACATCCGCGGCATCATGCAGCAGAGCGTCGCGGAGTTGCAGAGCGTGATCAAGGTCTGCAACGACAAGAAGCTTGAGGTGCAGCAGGTCTTAGAGTTCTTCGGGCAGGCCAAGGTCGCCGAGGTCGTCCGCGAATCGCCCAAGCTCCACGACCCTTCCCAGTCGGCCGGCACGACGGCAAGTTGAAGAAAGGAACGTACGCATGTTCAAACGTCTGGCTAACCTCTGGCGCGGTTTCCTCTCGCTCTGGGTTTCGGGCATCGAGAAAGACCACCCCGAAATCGCATACGAGAACGCCATCAACTCGATGGTCGGGAAATACTCGAAGCTGAAGACGGCGACCGCCGCCATCATCCGCCGCCGCGAAGAATTAGACGACCGCTTCAAGCGCGCCAACGCCGAGTTGCAGCAGACCGAGGCGGAGCTCGACACCGCCGTCGCGACCTCGCAGGACGACCTGGCCGTCATCCTCATCCAGAAGAAGAACCAGCTGGCGGCGGAAGTGGCCGACCTCAAGACCGAGATGGAGACGGCGCGCTCGGACGCCGACTCGGCCAAGACTTCGCTTTTGAGCGTGCAGTCGGAGATCAGGAAGTTGCAGAGCGAGCGCGACTCGATGCTGGCCAAGATGCAGTCGGCGCAGGCGCGCATCAAGGTGCAGGAGCAGCTCGACGGCCTCTCGGTGGACGCGGAGGTGAAGGCGCTCGACAACGTGCGCCAGCACATCAAGACGACCATCGCCGAGGCCAACCTCGGCAAGGAGCTCTCCGAGTCCTCGCTCGACTCGCGCCTCGCGGCGCTGCGCAACCAGACCGGCGACGTGACCGCGCGCCAGCAGCTCGCCGAGCTGAAGGCGAAGAAGGCCGCGCAGCAGAACGCCCAGGGGAACAAGACAATGTGAGTAGACGGTAGTCAGTGGGAACGCATTCGTCTTTATGCTGACTACCGGCTGCTAACTACTGCCCACTGTCTACTTCTGTGAGGACACTATGAAACTGACTCCGTTCGCAAAGGCTTTCATCGCGGTGGTGGTGTTGGGCGTCATCGGCTTCGCGACGTGGCACTACAAGGGCGACGCCATCAAGGAGTGGGCCGGGGGCGAGAGGGCGGCCGACGGCGGCGGCGACTCGAAGGGCGACTTCGACAACCTGAAGGGCGGCCCCGACGACCCGGCGCGCGGCGTCGGCTCGACCGGCGTCAGCGCGACGACCGTGGGCGCGGGCAAGCTCGGCCGCCCGCTCGTCATCGGCATCAACACTTGGGCCGGCCACGCGCCCGGAGTCGTCTTCAACGGCGGCATGGAGCCGAACGCGGCCTCGAACTTCAAGAAGAAGTTCGGCATGGACGTGAAGTTCGTGCTGCTCGAAGACCCGGCGGCCAAGCTCGCCGCCTTCCGCAGCGGGCAGGTGGACATCATGTGGGACACGGTGGACAACTGGGCGCGCGAGGCTTCCATCCTCTCCGAACAGAACCAGCAGGCCAAGTCCATCATCATGCAGGACTGGTCGCGCGGCGGCGACGGCATCGCCTCGCTCGCCTCCATCAAGTCGGTCGAAGACCTGAAGGGTCACAAGATCGCCTGCACGCAGTTCACGCCGTCGCACTTCCTCCTGCTCTACCTGCTCTCGCAGTCGGGGCTGACGCCGGACGAGCGCGCGGGCGTCGAGAAGAACATCATCTTCACGACCGACGCGCCCTCGGCCGCCGCCGCCTTCAAGGCCAAGCAGGTTGACGCCGCCGTGACGTGGGAGCCAGACCTTTCCTCGGCGGTCGAGGCGCGCGGCGCGGAGGCGCACGTGCTCGTCTCGACGCAGGCCGCGACCAACATCATCGCCGACACGCTCGTCGCGCGGCAGGAGTTGATCGACAAGTCGCCCGAGACCGTCCGCGACTTCGTCCACGGCTGGCTCGACGGCATCGAGATGATTAAGAACGACCCGAACGGCTCTTACGAGATCGTCGCCCGCGCGCTCAAGCTCGACACCGACACCGTCTCCGGCATGCTGTCGGGTTTGAAGCTGACGCCCTACGCCGACAACGCGCAGTTCTACGGGCTGACCGGCGGCAAGGCGCACTACGAGACGCTCTTCGACACGGCGTTCGTCATCTGGCGCAAGAAGGGCTTGGTCACCAAGCCCGTTGACGCGAAGGGCTGGGCCGACGCGCGCTTCCTGCAAGCCTTGGCGTCGAACTATCCGGGGCAGAAGGTCGAGGAGGCGCAGGTCATCGCCAAGGCGCCTTCGGAGAAGGACATCCCGATCCTCCGTCAGCAGATACAGATTCAGTTCACGCCCGGCTCGGACGAGATCATGCCCGGCTCGTACCTTTTGCTCGACAAGCTGGGCGAGACGATGACCTCGTTCGGCAACACGATCCTCCGCGTCGAGGGCAACACCGACAACACGGGCTCGCCCACCAGCAACATGACGCTCTCGGAGCGGCGCGCCCTCTCCGTCAAGAACTACGTCGTCAAGAACTTCCCCAACATCCCCCCGACGCGCTTCCAGACCATCGGCCGCGGCCAGACCAACCCGGTCGCCGAGAACACGACCGAGGCCGGGCGGCAGCAGAACCGCCGCACCGACATCAAGGTGATTCTGGCGACGCAGTAACTTGAAGTAGTCAGTAGTCAGTAGACAGTAGGCTGAGAAGCATGTCGTCGAAGCTTTCGCCCTACGACCCGGCCGGGTTCTGCTACTGACTACTGACTACTGACTACTGACTACTGACTGGCGACGACTTCTTTTCATGGCAAAGGGCAAAAGCAACCTCTTCTCGATCCGCGCGCCGCTGCCGAAGCGGACGGCCTTCCTGCTCGGCTTCGTCGCGCCGGCGCTCGTGCTGGGCGCGTGGTGCCTGCTGACCTACGGGCGGCTGGTTGACCCGGACTTTCTGCCGACCCCGACGGAGGTCATCCGCGGGACGCTGCAACTGTTCCTCCACTACGACCTTACGACGGCGATTCTGGTGTCGTCGCGCCGCATCGCGCTCGCGTTCCTGCTCGCGTCCGCGCTGGCGCTCCCCTTGGGCGTGCTGATGGGCGCCTTCGACCCCATCAACCGCTTCTTCGAGCCGATCATGGCGCCCCTGCGTTACATGCCCATCTCGGCCTTCATCCCGCTGCTCATCCTGTGGTTCGGCATCTACGAGCGGCAGAAGATCGCGTTCCTTTTCCTCGGCGTGTTCGTCTACCTGCTGCCCGTCGTCGTCTCGTCGATACGTCTCGTGCCGGAGGAGTTGGTGCAGACGGCGCTGACGCTCGGCGCGTCGAAGTTCCAGGTGATACGGACGGTGCTCCTGCCGGCGGCGCTGCCGGAAATATTCGACAGCTTCCGCGTGATGAACGCCATCGCGTGGACTTACGTGATCCTCGCCGAGGCGGTCAACCCCGAGCACGGCCTCGGCTACATGGTCGAGCTGGCGCGGACGCACCAGAAGGCTTCGTGGTCGTTCGCGGGGCTGCTCGTCATTGGGGGCATCGGCCTCCTGACCGACTTCCTGATTCGCACGCTCTCGGGGGTGCTGTTCCGCTGGCGCGAGGCGAACTGACGATTCCGCACATGGCTGACCCTGACACCCCACAACCTCTGCCGCAGGCGGGCGAGCCCGGCACCTTCGCCGTCACCGCCGGCGAGCCCGGCCGCACGGCGCACGTCACCTACCGCCCCGACCAGTCGGGCGCGCCGCCCAAGCTGCGCGTGCAGGACTTGAGCGTCACCTACATCGACCGGCGCGGCAACCGCACCGAGGCCGTCCGCGACGTATCGTTCGACGTGTACGACAAGCCGGAGTCGGGCGAGGTCATCGTCTTCCTCGGCCCGTCGGGCTGCGGCAAGTCAACCATCCTCAAGGCCGTCGCCGGGCTACTGCCGCCGACGCAGGGCGAAATCCTCGTGGACGGTAAGCCCGTCACGGACGTGGGCCGCGACCGCGGCATGGTCTTTCAGGCTTACACGTCGTTCGGCTGGCTGACCGTGAGGGAGAACGTCGAGTACGGGCTCAAGCTGCAAGGCGTGGACAAGGGCAAGCGGCGCGAAATTTCGGACAGGATTTTGCAGCAGGTGGGGCTGGCGGAGTTCGCCGGGCGCTACCCGAAAGACCTCTCGGGCGGCATGAAGCAGCGCGTCGCCATCGCGCGCACGCTCGTCAACAACCCGCGGGTCGTCCTGATGGACGAGCCCTTCGGCGCGCTCGACCCGCAGACGCGCTGGGGGATGCAGAGCCTGCTCCTCGACGTGTCGCGCGCCGAGAACAACACCATCCTCTTCGTCACGCACGACGTGTCCGAGGCGGTCTATTTGGCCGACACCATCTACGTCCTCTCGTCGCGCCCGGCGCGGATACTGCATCAGGTGGACACGCCCCCCTTCCCCGTCCACGACATCGCGCTCAAGTCCGCGCCCGAGTTCCGCGCCGTCGAGAAAAAGCTGCTCGACCTGATCTACGCGCCGAAGTAGTGTTACATTAAGGCCGACATGGGAACGACCGGGAAGCAGCAGGCGACGCCGCCGCGGACGCCCGCGCAGCAACAGCAGCGCGCGCCGGTCAACGCCACGCCCCTGCGCGACGACACGTTCGCGGCGAGTAAAGCCTACCTCGGCCAGACCGCCTACGCGCGCCGCCCGTACGTCAAAGCCGCCTTCGCCAACCCTTACAACCTGTCGCTCTTCTTCGGGGGCTTGGCCGCCGCGGGCGTCACGGTCAGCCCGTTCCTCGCCGTCGTGGTCGTCTGCCTCGAAGTCCTGTGGATGGTCTTCGCGCCGGGGTCGAAGCTCTTGCAGAAGGCGCTCTGGGACCCGCAGTTGGACAAGGTGGAGCAGGAGCAGGAGCGCGCGGCCCTCGCGGCGCGCGTGCAGGCGCTCGCCGAGCACGACCGGGAGCGCGTCGAGAGACTTATCGGCCGGCAGCGGGAGATCAATCAACTGGCCGCGCAGAACCCTTCGTTCACGGGCGAGCTGCTGCGGACCGAGCTGGGCAAGACCGACCGCCTCGTCGAAGCCTTCATCGACATGGCCGTCACCTGCGCGCGCTACGAGCAGTACCTCGGCTCGGTGGACATCGCCGAGATGGACAACAGTCGCCAGCGCTGGGAGCGCGCCGTCAAGCGCGGCGAGAAGGACGACGAGGAGACGAAGATCGCGCGCAAGAATCTGGCGGTCATCCTGAAGCGGCTCGAAAAGATGAGCGAGATTCACCGCTACCTGACGGTCGCGCGCGGGCAGCTCGACCTCATCGAGAACTCCTTCCAGCTCATCGCCGACCAGATCGTCACGATGCAGTCGCCGCAGGAGCTGACCGGCCAGCTCGACGAACTGCTCGACGGCGTCGAGTCGATCAAACAGACGGCCGCCGACACGGAGCGTCTGCTGAACCCGCTCGGCGCGAGGGAGTTGCAGATATGAGCGAAGCGCGACAGTTGCCAGCTTGGGCCGAAGACTTGCGCCGGCGCTACCTGCGCGGCGAGGCGTCGATGTTCGTCCTCCACGGCAACGTCTACGACGCCGTGCTGCACGGGCGGCGGATGCTCGCGCTGACGGAGTTCCTGACCGACGTGATGCTCAAAGAGTCGAAGGAGACCATCGCCGTCTACAACGTCGCGACGGGCGTGCGCTTCGCGAGGCGCGAGGCGGGCGTCGCGGCGGGGCTGGAAGACCTCCTGCTCGCCACGGACAAGTCGCGCGTCTTCGCGGCGCTCGAACGTCTCCTCGTCGGCGGGACGAAGTCGGCCGTCGTCGTCGAGTACGCGGAGGCCCTCGCGCCCGCGGGCGACCCCTCGTTTCAGGGCGACGCCGACCGCGCGGCCATCGTCACGCTGCACCGCTGGTCGGCGCTCCCCGAGATCGAGCGCGGCGACAACGTCGTGCTGCTCGTCGCGGAAAACCTGACCGACCTCGCGCCGAAGATCGTCTCGAACCCGAAGGTCGCCGTCGTCGAGGTGCCGATGCCGGGGCGCGAGGAGCGCCGGGCCGCGGCCATGCTCGCCGACCCGCGCCTCACGGAGCGCGACGGCGAGCGCTACGCGGACATCACCGCCGGGCTGAAGGCGATTCAGATCGCCTCGATCCTGACGCCGCCGCCGCCGGACGAGGAGAACGCGGCGGAGCGCGAGTCGTTCATCGCCGGGCTGCTCGGCGGCGGCGCGGACGCGCAGGCTCGCGCGCACAAGCTGGCCGCGCTGACCGCCGACATGAGCCGCGACGAGATCAAGAAACTGCTCGCGCCCGACGCCGCGCACCCGGCGCCGGACGAGAGCTTGCCTAGCCCCGCGGAGCGCGCGCGCAAGGAGACCGACCGCCTCATCGCGCGGCGCAAGCGCGAGATACTGGAGCGCGAGTGCTTCGGCCTCGTCGAGTTCGTCGAGCCGGGGCACGGCTTCGAGGTCGTCGGCGGGATGGAGGAGGTGAAGAAAGACCTGCTCGTCATCGCCGACAGCATCCGCGAGGGGCAGACTTCCCGCGTGCCGATGGGCATCCTCTTCACGGGGCCGATGGGGACGGGGAAGACGTTCGTCGCCGAGGCGTTCGCCAAGGAGTGCGGGCTGACGACGATCAAGCTCAAGAACTTCCGCTCGAAGTGGGTCGGCGCGACCGAGGGGAACCTCGAAAAAATCCTCAACGTCATCAAGGCCATCGGGCAGGTCGTCGTCATCATCGACGAGGGCGACCGCGCGTTCGGCAACACCGACGGCGAGGGCGACGGCGGCACCTCCTCGCGCGTCATCGCCCGCATCAAGGAGTTCATGTCGGACACGTCGAACCGCGGGCGCATCCTCTTCCTCGTGATGACGAACCGCCCCGACAAGCTCGACGTAGACCTCAAGCGCGCGGGCCGGCTCGACCGGAAAATTCCATTCCTCTACGTGCAGACGGCCGAGGAAGTCGAGCGGGTGGCGAGTGCGCTGCTACGCAAGAACAGGATTAAAACGCAGATTAACTTCGCCGACATCCGCGACGGCTTCTCGACGAAGCTCGTCGGCTACAGCAACGCCGACATCGAGGCCGTCATCCTCATGGCGAACGACGACGCGGCGCGCGAGGGAGGCCAGTCGGCCACCGTCACCGCCGAACACTTCCTGCGCGCCGCGACCGACTACTTCCCCAGCCGCGACACCGAGCTGCTCGAATACATGGAGCTGCTCGCCGTCTTCGAGGCGTCCAGCCGCCGCCTCCTGCCGGCCAAGTACGCCTCCATGACCCCCGAAGAGCTGGACGCGCGCCTCCGCCTCCTGCGCGCCATCGTCGGCGGGCGGCGCTGACTCACTGTTATTGTCTTAAAGCTTCTTGACGAAACACCCGCCCGGGAGGAACTCTTGTGGATGCCGTATCGGGGCGTGAGGTGCGGGGCGACGGCGGCCGTCTGATGACGAGGGCGGGCGGCTTACAGCAAAGGAGGGGCGGGCGCCGGCGCCCGCCCCTCCTTTTTAATGGCGGTTACTTTTCCTTCGTGAAGACGGTCTCCCGGCCGCCCTGTTTTAAGGTCATCTGGTTTTTCGCGGCGTCGAATTCCATGACGATTCCCGCCTCGTCGAACCTGAACTTATCCGGCGCGGTCGCTTCGAGCGGGAAAGAGGATTGCCCGGTCGCCTGCGCGTAAAGCGCCGTGGCGTCTCTGGTGACCGTAATTTTCAAGGGGAATCCGGGGCTGGAATAAACTCCGAGGTACTTGTCCAGAACTTCCGGCTTGACGGCGACCGACTCGAAGGTGGGAATCGTGAACGGCCTGTTCGCGTAAATGTCGAAGACGCCGAGCAAAATATTGTTCGTCGGGTAAACCATCCCGTTCGAGATGTAGGAGACCGCCAGCTTCTCTTCCGGGAGGTAAACCAGCATCGAGTTGAAGCCGTCGATTCCGCCCCCGTGCCCGTAGAGCGTTTTGTCGTAGAGCGGGAAGGTGAACATGCCCATCTTGTTTTGCATCATCTGATTCAGGCTCTCCCGCGAGACCAGTTTAAGGTCGAACAGCGCCTGGATGAACTTGGTCAGATCGGTGGGCGTCGAGATGAGCGCGCCCGCGCCGCCGGGGATGCTCAGATGAGTTTCGGTCTCCTGCTTCCAGTCCCCGGCGTACTTGTAGGAGAAACTTTCGTTCCTGTTCGCCTCGATGTTGCCGGTGCCGAGGTATGTATCCTTCAGCCCGAGCCTGGAAGTGATCCTTTCTTTTAAAGCGTCCTGATAAGGCTTGCCGGTTACCTTTTCTATGACATAGCCCAGAAGGATATAGCCGGCATTGCTGTAAGCCATCTTTTCGCCCGGCTCGAACTCGGGCGCGCCCTTGGCGATGACGGCGAGCATCTCATCCTTCGTTTTCGCCTTCATCAGCCACGTCGGAAAGTCCGGGTCGCTGGTGAAGCTGTGGATGCCGCTGCGGTGGGCGAGTATGTGCGCGATGGTGATCTTCTTGGCGTTCGGAATCTGCGGGAAGAATTTGTCGAGCGTGTCGGTGAGCTTTAATTTCCCTTCCTCGGCGAGCTGAAAGATCATCGAGGCGGTGAACATTTTCGTGATCGAACCGACCCGGTATCTGGTCGCCGCGGTCGAAGGTCTCTTTCCGGCCCCGCAGATCTGGCTGTAGCCGATGGCGCGGGTGTAGAGAACGTTGCCGTCACGGGCTACGGTCAGGCTCCCCATCGCCTTATTCTTTTCGGCGAGCCGGTCGAAAAACTGGTCGAGCTTGGCTTTGTCCAGCGTCTGCGCGTGGCCCGCGGTGAACAACGCCAGCGTCAGTAGAATCGCGAATGATGTTTTAAGTTTCATAGATTGAACGCCCGCCACTCGAACCGATACGCACGGCCGCCGCCGACGGTTCCTATTTTCGGGCGAGCCGCCACACGCGAAGCCCTATTGTGTCACGCGGGGTCTGGCGGAGAGCCAGGCGACGAGGACGGAGATGAGGTAGAGGACGACCATCGGGGCGGCGAACAGCATCATGTTCGGCACGTCGTTGGTGGGCGAGAGCACGGCCGCCGCCACCAGGATCACGACCGCCGACGC
>DASVQX010000059.1:0-148507 GCA_036388915.1 Pyrinomonadaceae bacterium | reverse complement strand
CTACAAGGACTTCTCGCACGTCGTCCGCATCAACTACTACCCGCCGCGCGGCGACAACAAGGAGGGCTGGGACAACATCGACATCTTCGGCTGGCTCGGCTACCCGATGCAGATCAAGATCGACTTCCTCTGCCGCGACTCCATCCTCGCCGCGCCGATTGTTTTGGACTTGGCGCTCTTCCTCGACCTCGCGCAGCGCTGCGGGATGAAGGGCACGCAGGAGTGGCTCTCCTTCTACTTCAAGTCGCCGATGACCGCGCCCGGCCTCTACCCCGAGCACGACATCTTCATTCAACTGATGAAGCTCAAGAACACGCTCCGCCACCTGCGCGGCGAAGACCTCATCACGCACCTCGGCCTGGAGTACTACGACTGAGGCCGGCGGCGTAAGGACGACTGCCGGGTTGCCTCTCAGGCAACCGAGAGGGCGCGGCGGGGTTGCCCGTCGCGCCCTTAAAATTTTTGTCGCGCGCGACCCCCTTTTACGTGGGTTCCGGCGCCCACGTTTTGACGCACGAGGCGCCACGCTCTCCACGTTTAGGTGTGGCGAAACGGGCGTCGGCCGTGTTCATTTTTTTGAATTGAGACGTTTATTGTCAGCCGGGAGGTGCCGGGATTCGTCAGTGCGCGGGGCGCAAAATTGTCGAAGCCTCGAATATTTTGTGGTGACAAAAAGCCCTTTGTCGTATATATAGTGCTCTCGTCATCGCGGCGCGGCCGCCCCCCGGCCGGAACGCCGGAAGCAAACCACGTCTTTCAACGTCTCATCAAAGAAGAGCGGTTCGCTCTTTGCAAGGAGTAAGACTGGAAACCCCGGCAGGCCGGGAGCCGCCAAGCGCGGCGGCCGCCCGCACCCCCGCCGGTATGGTTCCCAGTGCTCCCTGTAAAGGAGGACGAGCCATGGTTGCGACAATGGAAAGAGAAACGATCAACACCAACACGGTTCTGCTCGACCCCGATCAGAAGAGCCCCCGCGCGCAGGAGTTCGAGGAGAAGCTGGGCGCGCGCATCGTGGGACAGGAGCGCGCAGTGCGCCGCATGAGCGGCCTTTACCAGATTTTCCTCGCCGGGATGAACCCGCCGAACCGCCCCGTCGGCACGATGCTCTTCCTCGGCCCCACGGGCTCGGGCAAGACGCGCGTCGTCGAGGCCGCGGCCGAGGTGCTCTTCGGCGACCCGAACGCGGTCATCAAGATCGACTGCGCCGAGTTCCAGCACTCGCACGAGATCGCGAAGCTCATCGGCAGCCCTCCGGGCTACCTCGGCCACCGCGAGACCTCGCCGATGCTCACGCAGGAGAACCTCGACCGCTACCACACCGAGGAGACCAAGCTCTCGCTCGTCCTCTTCGACGAGATCGAGAAGGCTTCGGATAGCTTGTGGCAGCTCCTGCTCGGCATCCTCGACAAGGCGACGCTGACGCTCGGCGACAACCGGCGCGTTGACTTCTCGAAGACGATGCTCGTGATGACCTCGAACCTCGGCGCGCGCGAGATGTCGGAGCTGATCTCTGGCGGCATCGGCTTCGCCCCGAAACAGGGCGGGAAGAACCCGCACGACACCGAGGTCGATCAGAAGATTTACCGCACGGCGGTCGAGGCGGCGCGCAAGAAGTTCAGCCCCGAGTTCATGAACCGCATCGATAAGGTGGTTGTCTTCCGGAGCTTGAAGGAGCACCACCTGATGCAGATTCTCGACCTTGAGCTTCAGTCCGTGCAGGATCGCATCATGAGGTCGGCGGGGACGAAATTCGTCTTCCAGTGCTCGCAGTCGGCGAAGGACTTCCTGCTCGAAGAGGGCATCGACTTCAAGTACGGCGCGCGCCACCTGAAGAGGGCCATCGAGCGCTTCATGGTCTACCCGCTCTCGAACCTCGTGGCGACCGAGCAGGTCGGCCTGGGCGACTTGGTCTACGTTGACTTCGACGACTCGCGCGGCAAGCTCTCCTTCTCGAAGCGCTCGGGCGGCGCGCTCATCGCCGACTCGCCCGAGGCCGAGGACGAGATGGACAAGCCCGCCGCCAAGTCCGGCGGCGCGGCCGTCCAACTCCCGCAGGCGAAGGCCGCGCGCAAGAGCCAGAGCCGCGGCGACAAGACCGACGCCTGAGTCCGGGACGCTTAAAAAAAAGCCGGGGAGAGTGATTAACTCTCCCCGGCTTTTTTTGTGCCTTCGCCGTCAGCCGTTACAGCTTCCCGCCGGCCGGCCGCGGCGCCGCCGGCGGCGGGTCGAGCCTCTTCAACGCCTCGAAGGCGATTCGCGAAAGATAAGGGTCCTGATGCGCGAGCACCGCGCGGAGCGCCGGGACGGCCGCCGGGTCTCCGATGAGGCCGAGCGCGTGCGCGGCCTCGCGGCGCACGTCGTTCGGCGCGCGCGCGTCGGAGAGCGCCTCGACGAGCACGGGCACCGCCTCCCTGCTCCCGATCTGTCCGAGCGAGACGGCCGCCGCGCGCCGCACGAACTCGTCCTCTTCGACCTTGCGCCGCAGCAGGCGGTTGAAGAAGCCCGAAGCCGGCAGCCGTCGCGTCAGCGAGCCCGTGAGCGCGGGCACCGCGGCGGCGTCTCCGATCTGGCCGAGCGCGACGGCGGCGGCGCCGCGCACCGACGGCTGCTTGTCGGTCTGGACGGCCGCCAAGAGCGCCCCGACGCCGAGCGCGCTCCGCGAGAGGCCGAGCGCGTAGGCGGCCTCTCGCCTGACGAACTCGTCGCGGTCGCGCAGCAGCGGGAGTATCAGCGCGGCGGCCTCGCCCGGCGCGAGCGAGAGCACGGCGCGCGCGGCGGTCGCGCGGACGATGGCCGACGCGTCGCCGAGCGCCGCCGCCGCCGCCCTCGACGCCTCGGGCCGCGCCATCGCCCCGAGGCGCACGACCGCGTCGCGCCGCCCCTCCGCGTCGGCCGACGAGAGCCGCGCCGTCTGGACGTTAATCTCGTGCTGGAGCGGGGTGAGTTCCCTCTGCGCGCGGGCGCGGGGCGCGTCAAAAGCTGCGGTGAGTGTGAAGGCTAGTGTCAGAAAAAAAGAGACGGCCGCCCGCCGCGCGGGGCGCGCGTGAGGTGCGTGGCGCGGGCTGTGGCGGCGCGAGTGCGCGTGGCTCCTCATGCGCGGGCGGCGATCGTGAGCGCGGCCTTCCGCTCGGCGCGCCGGCGCACGGACTCCCACTCGAAAGCCTGGCGGGCGCGCTCGTTCTCCACCGAACCGGCGAGGAGCGCGATCAGCTCGTCGTCCCAGTTCGAGGGGATGGCGGCGGCGCGCCGCATCGACTCCATGATCGAGATGTAGTCGAGGACTTCGTGGACTTCCGTGTCGCTCAGGTGCTCAAGCTTGAGAGCGAGGCGCTGTCGTTCGTTGATGCGTCTGGCCATCGGACGGCTCCCTTCCTGCGAAGCCGGACGGCCAACCGCTCTCGAAGACTAATGCGGCGTGGCGAATCGTTCGATGGCGCGTGGGCCGTCGGCGTTCGTATGCGGCGCGGCTTGGGCGCGCGCGATGTGTCTCTTCACCGTGTTTGTCTGGGTCTCCGTTGTCGGCAAACTCGTGGGCCGAAATATACATGACGCGCGCGGCGGCGCGCAAGATTCGCGGGGGAGCCGGGCGATGGCTTCCGGGCCGTCAGTCAATCTTCGAGGCGATGTTGTGCATCGTGTCCACGATGAGGACGGCGATGGGGGGGTAGAAGAGCAGGTCGAAGCGGAAGTTCTGGCCGAAGAGGTAGTGGATGTCGTTGAAGATGACGAAGTACTTCATGACCGAGCCGACGTAGAGGCCGCCGGCCAGACTCAGCAGCGAGCCCCCGATGAGGAACGTCGAGGCGGTGAAGCGCGTGAACGGCTTGTCCGGGAAGCCCTCCTCGGCGTTGGTGATCGAGTCGTGGATCGACTTCGGGTCGTAGGTGTAATGCTCGAAGCACGCCTTGAGGCGGACGGCCAGGTGCCACAGCCCGATGAAGAAGAGGGTGACGACGACGGCGCGGCCGACGAGCTGGAACTGGTGCCAGAAGGGCGGCTTGAACCAGGAGGCGAAGAAGGTCGAGAGGAAGAGCGTGACGGTCGTGAAGACCGCCTGCTGGAGCGCGAAGTTCTCGCGCCGGTCGGCCTCGATGAGCTGATCGACGCGGCGGTCGAAGCGCGCCTGGACGGCCATGCGGCGCAGGCGCTGCGCGTGCGGGTTGTTCGAGTGGAAGACCGAGCCAGCGCGGAAGTCCGTGCTGTGCGCGCGCCGGAGCTGCGAGTCGTAGAAGGCGCGCTCCTGCGGGTCGCTCAGCGTGCGGTAGGCCAGCGAGATGAGCGCGAACTCGCGCGCCGCCGACTCCGTCCCCCCGTTCAGGTCGGGGTGTCGCTCGCGCGCGAGCTTGCGGTACGCCGACTTAATCTCGCGCGCAGAGGCCGTCCGCTTGACCTTTAAGACTATGTAGTAATCGACCACGACCAGCTTCCGAAAAGTCTGGGCGGCGGGTGTCCCGAGGGGTCAAAACCCCGCGCGAACCGCCTCGGGCGGGGAGGTAGCCCGTCGGGCGTCACTATAACATTTTTCAGACGCGTACGTCCCGCCCGAAACTCTTGAGAGCTTCAGGCGGGACGTACGCGTGTGAAGGGATGAGTCTGGGGGCGACGCTTGACCTCGGGCGGCCACCGAGGGGGGCGAGGACTTTTGTGGTGTCCGCTCCCACAGACTCTCTTGCACGGGAGCATTGCAACACATATGCCAAAACTCTTGCAAGAAAAAAATGAAAATTTACCAGAATTTTAGACGCCCGCCTTCCCGAGTTGTCAACAAATGTTGACGACGGTGTTCACAAAAGTGAACACCGTCGTCTGGCGTCGTCAAACGTAAGGGCTTTTACTTCGACTTCCCGCCGGCCTCCCCGGCGCCGTTCGAGCGCGCCGCCTCGCGCTCGACGAAGTTGACGAGCGTGCGGACGGCGACGCCCGTCGGCCCCTTCGCGCGGAAGGGCTTGGCGTCGTCGCCCCAGGCCGTGCCGGCGATGTCGAGGTGCGCCCAAGAGATGCCGTCGGCGAACTCCTTGATGAAGGCGGCGGCGGTGATGGTGCCGGCCTTGCGCCCGCCGACGTTCTTGATGTCGGCGATGTCGGACTTAATCTGCTTCGAGTACTCCTTGTCCAGGGGCAACTGCCAGAACTTCTCGCCGACCTCGCGCCCCGACTCGATGACCTCGTTGATAAGTTCCTGGTCGGTGCCGAGGATGCCGGTGTTCACGTCGCCCAAGGCGATTGAGACGGCGCCGGTCAGCGTCGCCATGTCGATGACGCGGGTGGCGCCGAGCTTCTTGGCGTAGGAGACGGCGTCGGCGAGGATGAGGCGGCCTTCGGCGTCGGTGTTGATGACCTCGATGGTCTTGCCCGTCATGGCGCGCACCACGTCGCCCGGCTTGGTGGCCTTGCCCGAGGGCATGTTCTCGGTCGAGGGGACGACGCCGAGGACGGGGATCGGGGGCTTGAGCTGCGCGAGTGCGCGCATGACGCCGAGCACGGTGGCGCCGCCCGTCATGTCGTACTTCATCAGCTCCATGTTCTCGCTCGGCTTGATGGAGATGCCGCCGGTGTCGAAGGTGATGCCCTTGCCGACGAGCGCGAGGAAGTCTTCGCCGTCCTCGATCTTCTCCTTGCCCTCGGGCATGTAGGTGAGCACCATCATCTTCGGCGGCTGGTCGGAGCCGCGCGCGACCGAGAGGAGCGCGCCCATGCCCTCCTGCTCCATCCGCGTCTGGTCGAGCACGTCGATGTCCAAGCCGAACTCGTTGGCGATCTCCTGCGCGCGCTCGGCCATGATGGTCGGCGTCATGTAGGCGCCGGGCTCGTTGGCGAGGTCGCGCGTGAAGTTGACCGACTCGCCGACTATCCGCCCGCGCTCCGCCCCGCGCCGCAGCGCCTCCTCGTCCGCGCCGGCCGCGACGACGAAGAGCGTCTCGACCGTGCGCTCCTCCTTGTCGATGGTGCGGTACTTGTCCGGCTCGAAGAGGCCGATGACGGCGCCCTCGGCCGCGGCCGAGGCCGCCTGCACGGCGTCAACGCCTTCGGCGCGCGGGACGAGCCCGATTGACTTCACGTTGCGCGAGCGGAGCGCGCGGACGGCGAGGCCGCCGAACTGCGAGACCTGCGCGGCGTGGTAGTCCGAGCGCTCGCCGACGCCGACGAGCAGCAGCCGCTTCGCCTTCGGCCCCGAACCGGCGGCGGGCAGGTGGAGGTAGACCGACTCGCCCTCCTTCCCCTTCAGCTCCTCGGATTCGAGGACGGAGCGGACGAGTCCGCCCGCGGCCTCGTCGAGTTCCTTGAGGAAGCCCTCGTCGGCGCGCTCGTCCTTGAACACGGCGACCGCCAGTGCCTGCACGTCCAGCTCGGCGAAGCCGCCGGCGCTCGTTTGAATGTCCATGATTTCCTTTTCTCCCTATCCTTTCACGCGCTCCTTCAGTTGCGCGCGCGTCTCGCGCTCGACGGTGCGGCGCATCTCGGTCTCTCGCTTGTCGTAGAGTTTTTTACCACGGGCCACGCCTATTTCAAATTTGACGCGGCCGCTCTTGAGGTAGACGCGGGTGACGACGAGCGTCATGCCCTTCGTCGTCGCCTGCTCATCCAGCTTCTCGATCTCGCGCCGGTGCAGGAGGAGTTTGCGCGTCCGCGTCGGGTCGTGGTTCGAGCGGTTGCCGTGCGAGTAGGGCGAGATGTGCGCGTTGAAGAGCCACGCCTCGCCGTCGCGGACGGAGACGTAAGACTCCTTCAACTGTATCTGCCCCGCGCGGATGCTCTTGACCTCCGTCCCCTGGAGCGCCACGCCCGCCTCGACGCGGTCGAGTATGTGGTACTCGTGCAGCGCCGAGCGGTTCGTCACCAGATTCTTCTCTTCGTCGGGCATACGTCTACCGTCCACCGATTTCAAACTCGTCTTTGAGCGGCCGCGCCATCAGGCTCTCGACCGCCGCGCGCGCCGGCTTGCCGTCGTAGAGGACGGCGTGCACCTCGCAGGTGATGGGCATCTCGACGCCGCGCCGGGCGGCGAGGAGGCGGACGGCGCTCGCGGTGCGGACGCCCTCCGCAACCTCGCGCATCCCGGCGAGAACGTCTTCGAGCGCGCGGCCGCGCCCGAGTTCTTCCCCGACGCGCCGGTTGCGCGAGAGGCCGCCCGTGCAGGTCAGGACGAGGTCGCCGAGGCCCGCCAATCCCATCAGCGTCTCCGACCGCCCGCCCTCGGCGAGCGCGAGCCGCGTCATCTCGGCGAGACCACGCGTGACGAGCGCCGCCACGCTGTTCGTACCCAACCCCAGCCCCGCGACCATCCCCGCCGCCAGCGCCATCACGTTCTTGGAGGCGCCGCCCAACTCCGTCCCCACCACGTCGGGGTTGGTGTAGACGCGGAAGTTCGCGGCGCTCAAAGCCTGCTGCACTTCCCTCGCCAGCGCCTCGTCGCCCGAGGCGGCGACGACCGCGGTCGGCTGTCCGGCCGCTACCTCCTGCGCGAAAGATGGCCCCGAAAGGCAGACGAAGCGCGAAGCCGCTCGCCCCCCCAAGACTTCGCCGACGACTTCGGAAATCCTCAGCCCGGTCTCGACCTCGACGCCCTTCGTCGCGCTGACTAAGACGGCGTCTGTCTCGAACTCGCCGCGCAAACTTTCCAGCACCGCGCGCGTCGCGTGCGACGGGGCGGCGAGGATGACGAGGCCCGCGCCCGTCAGCGCCTCGCGCGCGTCCGACGTGGCGCGGACGGCTTCGGGGACGGCGTGCCCCGTGAGGTAGGCCGAGTTGACGCGCCGCGAATTAACCTCCTCGGCTACCGCCGCGTTCTGCGACCAGAGGCGCACCTCGCGCCCCGCGCGCGCCGCCGCGATGCTCAGCGCCGTGCCCCAACCGCCCGCCCCGATGACAGCCACCCGCGTCACTTAAACTTGCTCTCCTCACCCCGGAGGAGCCGCCCGATGTTGGCGCGGTGCATGAAGACGATGAGCGCGGCGCCCGTGACGGCGACCGCGAGCACCGGCGCGGCGGCGCGGTCGCTTAAGCCGACGGCGCTCAGTATCCAGACCGCGAGCGGCAGGGCGACCGCGCCCGTCATCGAGCCGAGCGAGACGTAGCGCCACAGCCCGACGACGACTACGAAGACGACGAGCGCGCACAGGGTCGCGAGCGGCGCGAGGACGAGGAAGACGCCCAAGCCGGTCGCGACGCCCTTGCCGCCGCGGAACCGCAGCCACACGGGGAAGACGTGCCCCAGCACGGCCGCCACCGCCGCCGCGCACACCCACCACTCTTCATTCGCGCCGTGCAGCGCGCGCGCGACGAGCACGGCCGCCGTCCCCTTCAGCGCGTCGAGCAGCAGCGTCAGAAGCCCCACGCCCTTGCCCGCGCGGCGCGTCACGTTGGTCGCGCCCGTCCCGCCCGAGCCGGTCTGGCGCACATCGCCGCCGCCGCGCAGGCGAACCAGCAGATACCCGAACGGGATCGAGCCGAGCAGGTACGCGAGGGAGACGACCGCGACGTGAAGCATCCGAAGGCTCCGGCGACTTTTGCTGTGGCTTGAGTACGCGGACTGAATATAGCAAGCGGGGAAAGAAAGCGACAAGGCGCGGCAGTACGCCTCTCTTAGCCGGGCGCGCGTGGAGGGGCGTTAGTCTTCGCGGGTCGGCTTGGAGCGCAGGCTCTTGACGCGCGAGCGGCGGGTCTTCTCTTCGAGGGTGCGCTCTTTGGAGCCGCGCGTGCGGCGCGTGGGGACGCGTTTGGGCGGGCGGTAGTTGAGGCGCGCGACCGCCTCGCGCAGCTTGCCGAGGCAGTTCATCTTGTTGCGGTGCTGGCTGCGCTCCTCACGGCAGTTGACGACGACGCCCGACGGGAGGTGTCGGAGCCGGACTCCGGTCTCGACCTTGTTAACGTGCTGCCCGCCGGGGCCGCCCGAGCGGAAGGTCTCGACCTCGCACTCGCGCAGCAGCTCTTCGTCCGACTCGGGCAGCCTGATCATCGCGCTTTGGCGCCTCCCGCAAGTCTTCAGTCCGCCCGCCCCGCGAGCCGCGCCACGGCCGAGACGAGTTCCGCAGGCTCGACCGGCTTCGCCATGTGCGCATCGAAGCCGGCCGCGAGCGCGCGCGCGCGGTCGTCGTCCCTCGCGTAGGCCGTGAGCGCCAGCGCCGGCGTGCGCTCGCCGCGCCGCGCGTCCCGCGCGCGCACGCGGCCGACGAGCGAGTAGCCGTCCTCCTGCGGCATCCCGATGTCGCTGACGAGCACGTCCCAAGCCCCGCCTTCGAGCGCCGCCCACGCCTCGGCCGCCGAGCCGACCGCGCGCACGCCCGCGCCCGCGCTTTCGAGCAGCGCCTTCAACATGGAGCGCGCGTCCTCCTCGTCCTCGACGAGCAGCACGCGCGTCCCCGCGAGCGACTCGGACGCGAAGGCGTCGTACTGCGCGGGCGCTTGAGCCGGCTCCGTCAGCGCAGGCTCGTCGGCGCGCGGCTCGGTCTTGAGCGGGAGCCGCAGTTGAAACGTCGAGCCGAGTCCGGGGCCGGCGCTCTCGGCCGTCACCTCGCCGCCGTGCAGCTCGACCAGGTGGCGGACGATGGCCAAGCCCAGACCGAGTCCGCCGTGCTGCCGCGTCGTGCCCATGTCGGCCTGGCGGAAGCGGTCGAAGACGTGCGGCAGGAAGTCGGGCGAGATGCCCTGCCCCGTGTCCGCGACGCGCATGAGAGCCTGCGCGCCGTCGCGCCGCAGCTCGACCTCGACGCGGCCGCCGCGCGGCGTGAACTTGACCGCGTTCGACAGGAGGTTCCAGAGGACTTGCCGCAGGCGGTCGGGGTCGGCCGAGACTTCCCCCACGTCCGTCCCGAGCAGCGTGGAGAGGAAGACGCCCTTCGCCTCGGCCGTCGGGCGGACGGTCTCGACCGCCTCCTGCAAGAGCGCGCGCGCCTCGACGGGTCGCAGCTCAAGCCGGAGCTTGCCCGTGATGATGCGCGACACGTCGAGCACGTCCTCGACGATCTGCCGCTGCGCGCGCGCGTTGCGCTCGATGGTCTCGACGGCGCGGCGCGTGGCCTCGGCGTCGAAGCCGCCCGAGCGCAGCATCGAGGCCCAGCCGAGGATGGCGGTCAAAGGCGTCCGCAGCTCGTGGCTAAGCGTGGCGAGGAACTCGTCCTTGATGCGGTTGGCATCCTGCGCCTGCCGGTAGAGGCGCGCGTTCTCGACAGCGAGCGAGGCGCGGCGCGCGAGGTCTTCGGCGAACGCGATGTCCTCATGGCCGTAGCGACGCCCCGACTCGGCCGTGACGAAGGTGATCGCGCCGAAGGCGCGGCCGTGCGCCGCGAGCGGCACGACCATCACCGACGAGAACCCCAGCCCGCGCATAATCGCCAGGTGCTCCTCGTCCTTCGCCGACGCCACCAGCAGCTCGTCCGGCACCTCCTCGTAAAGCTCGGAGCGCCCCGTCCGCAGCACGGCCGGCAGCCCGTGCAGCGCGTCGGGGTCGTAGGGGTAACGCTCGGCGAGGCCGCGCGCCCACTCGACCTTCGCGGGGTCTACGTGCGCGACGGCCAAGCGGCGCACGCCGCCGTCTTCGCCGACCACGTCCACGCCGCACCAGTCGGCGACCCACGGCACGGCCGCGTGCGCGATGGCTTCGAGCGTCCGCTCGTATTCGAGTGAGGAGGAGAGCAGGCTGGTCGCCTCGGCGAGGAAGGTCGCGCGGCGCTCGGCCGCCTCGGCCTCGCCGCGCAGGCGGCGCTGCTCGTCGTAGAGGTCTGCGTTGCGGACGGCCGACGCCGCGAGGTTCGCGAGCGCCGTCGCGACGACCACGTCGGTCTCGGCGAAGCGGCGCGGCGCGCGGTAGTAGAAGACGAGCGTGCCGACCGCCTCGCCGTACGCGCGCAGCGGGAGCGTGAGCATCGAGCGGACGCCCTCGCGCCGGTAGGTCTCGCGGCGCTCGGCGAGCATGGGGTCGTCGGCGAACACGTCCTCGACGATGAGCGGCGCGTCGGGCAGGCTCGGCGTGGCCGACGTGACTTCGATGCGGTCGCGGCTGTACTCCTCCGACAGCCCGCTCGAAGCGACGACGGCCCAGACCCGCTCCTTCGACAGGAACCGCCAGACGGCGTAGGCGTCGGCCTCGATGAGGCTGCGCGCGAGTTCGACGACCGCCGGCAGCACCGCCTCGGTCTGCGGCGAGCCGAGCAGGCTCGACGAGGCTTCGACGAGCATCCGCAGCCGCTCCTCGACGCCGCGCCGCTGGCGCAGAGCCTCCTCGGCCTTCGCGCGCGCCTCTCGCGCGCTCTCAAGCAGGCGTTCGCGCTCGGCGGCGGCGCGCACGCGCTCGGTCACGTCGCGCGCGATGCCCTCGACCGCGACCGGGCGGCCGTCGGTGTAGGCGATGCGCGTCGAGACTTCGAGCGTGAGGCGGCGGCCGTCGCGCGAGATGATGTCCACCTCGTAGACGGTGGGCGAGTCGGGGTCGGCCAGCTTCTTCGCGGTCATCCGCTTGGCCAGCTCAAGGTGCTCGGGGGCGACGACCTGAGCGATGTTAAGCCCGCCGAGAATCTCCTCGCGCGTGTAGCCGGTGGCCTCGGAGCCGGCGCGGTTGATGGCGAGGTAGTTCCCTGCCAGGTCGTGCGAGTAGATGATGTCGTTGGCGTTCTCAAGCAGCGAGCGGTAGCGCTCGTCTCCGCGGCGCAGCTCATCCTCGGCCTCCCGCGCGGCGGTCGCGTCGCGCTGCGTGCCCCAGGCGCGGAGCAGGTAACCGTTTTCGATGACGCCGACGAGGTTGTTCAGGAAGTAGCGCAGTCGCCCCTCGCGGTCGGTCTCGACCGACTCGGCGTCGGTCAGGCGGTAGCCCGAGCGGATGAAGGCGCGCAGGTACTCGACGTTGGCGGGGTCTTCCCGGACGACGAAGTCGCCGAGGCGCGCGCCCGTGATCTCCCCGGCGCGCTCGAAGCCGTACATGCGCGCCATCGCGTCGTTGCACTCGGCGAGGTAGCCGTGCCGGTAGCAGAGCTCTATCTGCTCGTCTTCGGGGAGCGAGGTGGGGACGGGCTCGTCAAGCTCGAAGCGCCAGATGCCCTCCGAGCTGTTGGCGATGAAGGCGCGGTAACGCTCCTCGCTCTGCCTGAGCGCGCGCTCGATCTCCTCCTGCGTGTGTGGTCTGGTCGCTTCTTCCCGCATCTGAGGGTTCCCGCTCCGGCCACTTCGGAGATTACCACCTCCGGCGGAGATGGCAAGCGGCGCCGCCGCCCGGCTTGACCCGGCGCGCCGCAGAAGATACTTTACACGCCGTTCCGTCTCCCCGACCCTTACTCAGGATGCGAAAAACCCCCATGACGAACTTGAGACTCGCAAAGGCGCGCGGGCCGCTCTGCGCGCTCGTGCTGCTCGCGGCCGGCTTCGCGTGCGCGCCCTTGGCGGCGGCGCAGACGGACGCCTCCTCGCAGGGCAAGGACGTCTACGAGCGCGTCAAGGCCGCCGCGCTCGCGGGCGGCACGGCCGAGGCGAAGGGGCTCGTGCTCAAGCGCGACCGCGCCGAGATGACCTTCGACGGCACCTTCTACTTCGCCGCGCCGGTCGAGGGTCGCGTCACCTGCGCCGTCTTCGTCGGCGAGGGGAAGTTCCGCGCGGAGGTCCCGCCGAGCGAGTTCGAGCGCGAGAACGTCAGGCGGCTGCTCGGCGCGGACGCCTCGGCCGCCATCGAGTCCGACTTCAAGACGGCGGTGCTGCGGTTCACCGACGACACCTTCGAGGTCGTGGGTAAGAGCCGGCAGGAGGGCGGCGGCGCGGGCGCGGCGCGCGCCGAGAAGCTGGCCGCGGAACTGGACGCGCGCGTGCTCAAGGAGACGGGCGTCAACCTGCCGGCGCGGCTCGCCATCTCGCTCTTGAACGGCGAGCGCCCCGGCTTCTTCTTCGCGGGCTTCGACGGCGGGCGGCGCGGCCGCTTCCAATTCCTGCTCGACCACCAGAACCGCATCCCCGTCGCCAACTTCGGACTCAACGGCGGCGAGAAGGGCGTCCTCTACAAGTATCAGGACACGATCTTCGGCAACGAGGTCTGGACGGCCTTCTACTCGCTCGACGACTACGAGCGCCGCACGGCCACCTACTCGGACGTGAACGCGCTCATCGACGCGACGCAGTACGTGATGGAGGCGGACGTGCGCGACCCGGCCAGCCGCCTGCGCCTGCGCGCGCGCATCAAGGCGCATTCGCGCGTCGCCGGCCTGCGCGCCGTCCCGTTCCAGCTCGGCGAATCGCTCCCCGAGATCGACAGCATGAGGCTCAAGCGGCAGATGCGTCTGAAGGCGGCGCGGGTGGGCGGCGCCGAGGCTTCGGCGGCGCAGGAGGACTGGGAGGGCGGGCTGACGATCTTCCTGCCGAAGGCGCTGGAGCCGGGGCAGCCGGTCGAGTTCGAGTTGGAGCTGGAGGGCGACTACCTCGACGGGTCGGACTTCGTGCGCGACTGCTTCTACCCGCTCTCGAACACCGACTGGTACCCGCGCCACGACAACTTCGACCGCGCCGTCTACGACCTCACCTTCCGCCACCGCAAGAACCGGCGCATCGCCAGCGTCGGCCTCCGGCTCTCGGAGGAGGCAGACCCCGAGGACAAGGAGTTGATGGTGACGCGCTACCGGATGGATCACCCCATCGACTTCGTGACCTTCGCGGTCGGCCCGTTCCAGCGCCACACGCAGATGGTCAAGTGGGACAGGGGCGGCGAGCCCATCCCGGTCGAGTTCAACTCGCTGCCCGGCTCCCACGCCGCCATCAAGGAGGACTTCATCCTCGCCGAGATGGACAACAGCCTGCGCTACTTCAGCGTGCTCTTCGGCAAGTACCCTTACCCAATCTTCAGCGCCGCGTTCCACCCCTACGGCTTCGGGCAGGGGCTGCCCGGCCTGCTGATGATTCCGCCCGCCGACACCGCCAACAAACACACCTACGCCTTCATCGCGCACGAGACGGCGCACCAGTGGTGGGGCGACGTGGTGCTCTGGCGCTCGTACCGCGACCAGTGGCTGAGCGAGGGCTTCGCCGAGTACTCGGGCGTGCTCTACACGGGACTGCGAGAGAGCATGGACGCGCGCACCGACCTCGTCAACGACATGCGCCGGTCGCTGCGCGACCCGCCGGTGACGAAGACGGGCTTGGGCAAGGGCCGTCTCAACGACGTGGGGCCGATCATCCTCGGGCACCGGCTGAACACGTCCAAGACCTACGGCGCCTACCAGACGCTCATCTACAACAAGGGCGCGCTCGTCCTGAGGATGCTCCACTTCCTCTTCACCAACCCGTCGAGCGGCGACGACAAGGCGTTCTTCGACATGATGAGCGACTTCGTCTCGCGCCACCGCGACGGCTACGCCTCGACCGACGACTTCCGCGCGGTCGCCAACGAGCACTTCGCGCGCACGCCCATCGCGCAGAAGTACAAGCTGCGCGACCTCAACTGGTTCTTCAGCCAGTGGGTCTACCAGACGGGGCTGCCGTCCTACAGGGTGGAGTACAGGATTGCCGATGCGCCGGACGGGAAGGCGGTGATTAGCGGGAACGTCTATCAGGAGAACGTGCCGGAGGGTTGGTACATGCCGCTCCCGCTGGTGATGAACTTCGGGGGCAACCAGTGGGCCAGCGGCACCGTCATGGCCTACGGCCCGAAGGCGCCCTTCGAGATCAAGCTCCCGATGAAGCCCAAAAAGGTCGAGCTAGACCCGACCCACTGGGTGCTCTCCGAGAAGACCTCCATCGAGGCGAAGTAAGGAAGATTCAACACGGAGACGCGGAGACGCGGCTAAAAGCTAAATGCTTTTAGCCGCGTCTCCGTGGTGAACTGTCTTATCTTCCGAAGGGCTTTAGACCCCGCCTAACAGGCGCTCGTACTCGCCCTTGACGCGGCCGTAGCACTCGCAGGCGAGCCGCTCCATCCCCGCGCGGTCTACGATGCGGATGCTCCCGCGGCTGTAGTCGATCAGCCCGTCGGCGCGCAGCTTCCCCGCGACCTCGGTCACGCCCGGCCGGCGGACGCCGAGCATCGTGGCCAAATACTCCTGCGTCAGGTTCACCTCGTCGGAGCCGACGCCGTCGCTCGACATCAGGAGCCAGCGGCACATCCGCGCCTCGACGCGGTGCAGCGCGTTGCAGGCCGACGACTGCGAGCCGACGATGACCACCGTGTGCACGTAGCGGTTGAGCGTGCGGCGCACCTCGTCGCTGCGCTCGTAGGACTCCTTCAACAATTCGGCGCGGAGGCGGGCGGCCTCGCCCGGTATCTGGCAGAAGGTCGGCATCGTCGTCTGCCCGGCGTTGAGCAGGACGGGGATGCCGCTCATCCCCTCGCGGCCGATGGAGCCGGACTCGACGGTCGCGCCGTCCTCCATCGTCGTCACCAGCGAGAGCAGGCAGGTCAGCGGGAAGTAAACGTCGCGTATCGGCTCGTCGGGGACGATGGCGTGGTAGCCGTGGCGGAGCGAGACGACCTCCGCGTGGCGGCACAGGGCGTCGAGCTCGTCCGCGGGCAGCAGCGCCAGCAGCCTGTTCTCGGCAAGTCGTTCTCGCGTGTTTGATGACATCGGGCTCCCTCTTTGAATACACTCAACCGCGCGGCGCGGCGGAACACAAGTGGGAATGGCTATAATCGGTGGACAGGTTTTCAACCGGGGTCGGTTCGTGTAGATTATTATCACAATCATCCCCGGCGCGAAAATGTCTCGAAACGTACGAATAAGGGGTACACACCGATGGCGACGATTTTGCTGGTTGAGGAGGACGACGACGCGCGGCCGATATTCCGGCACAACCTCCGCCGCGAGGGCTACGACGTGCTGCTGGCCGTGGACGAGGCTTCGGCGCTCGACTGGCTCGCGGCCGGGAGCGCGAACGCCGATTTGATTCTCGTTAATCTCGTCGGCAAGACTGCGGCCGAGGCGCTCGAAGCCGGGCGCCGCGTCAGGGAGCGCAACGGGGCGGACGGCTCGACGCCGCTGGTCGTCATCGCCGACCACTACGACGAGGAGATGGAAGGGCGGGACGTGGAGGCGGGCGAGGGCGAGTGGGTGACCTACATGGAGGACGCCGGCCAGCTCAACTCGCTTCTCTCGAAGCTGACGGCGGGGCGCGTCGCGGACTGAGCGCCCGGCGTCAGGCGCCCGGGCCGGGGACTTCGGCGGTCTCGGCGGCGAGCTTCTCCTCGCTGAGGTTTTCGTGGTCGAAGACGGCGCGGCGGACGATTTCGGAGCGGCGCTCGGCATCGCGCGCCTTCTCCATGAAGCGCGAGGCCGCGCCGCCGTCCGCCTCCTGGATGTGCTCGGCCATGTGGCGCATCAGCATCGCGCTCTCGTCGATGTTGCGGATGGCGCTCCACAGAGTCTCCTCGACCGATTCGGTCATCTCCGAGAGCAGGCTGTCGGCGGAGTAGGCGTGGCCGGTGTGGCAGCGGAAACGCGTGCGCCCGTTCTCCTTCAACTGGAGGAGCGTGCCGTGACACTCCGGGCAGGTGAAGATCGAGGGCGTGCCCAGCCGCGCCACCCCGGATTCGCGCGCGTGATCCTCCATGGCGATTTTCACCTCGATGTTTAACTTTTCAGGCACTTCATAATCCCCTTGCTCGGCGACGGTCGTTCTCGCGAGCTGCACCAGCAGCGGGGCTATCTCCGCCACGCGTAGCGTGTGGTCAACCTCCACCTGTCCGAGCGCGCTCAGCGGCATCGAGGGCATGAACGCCTCGTCCGGGTCTTGCACGACGGCCGCGCCGCCGAGCCGCTTGACCGCCCACAGCCCCGAGGTGCCGTCGTCCAAGCCCCCCGTCAGGATGACGCCGACGACGCGCGGCCCGTAGACGGCCGCGGCCGAGCGGAAGAGCGGGTCTACGGCGGGGCGGAAGCGGTTCTCCTTCGGCCCGCGCGTGAGCCGCACGACGCCCGGCTCAAGCAGAAGGTGCGTGTCGGGCGGCGCGACGTAGACGCGGCCGGGGCGGATGCGCTCGCGGTTCGTGGCGTTGGCGGCGGGCAGCGGCCCCGAGCGGTCGAGTATGTGCGCCAGCACCCCCGGCGAGTCGGGCGCCGTGTGCATGACGACGAAGACCGAGCCGGGGAAGTCCGCGGGCAGGCCGCCCACGAGCGCCCTCAGCGCCTCGACGCCCCCGGCGGAAGTCCCGACGACGACGATGTCTCTTCCCGGCATTCTCGAATCCCCTCCGCGGCCGGCGGCCCGGCACCCTCTCATCCAAGAGCTTCCGTCATTAACGGGTTGATGATACTCCCCGAAGCCGCGTTTGACTATACACGCCGCCCCCGGCCCGGCCGGAAGGGACGCAGCCGCACACTTCGCGCTATACTAACCACGTCCATCCGGCGCAACCGTTCGACAGGTGACAGACGAAGGGCGCGGCCGCCCTCCCCCGTCCCCGCGTTTTTTTTAAGGCGAAAGGTACTTATGAGCAATTCTTCAAACGGCGACGGCGACGGCGCGGCGTTGCCGGGCGCGGGCGGGGGCGACGGCTTTATGGTCGTCGCGCTCGGCGCGTCGGCCGGCGGCATCCGCGCCTTCAAGGAGTTCTTCGCCAACGCGCCCGAGCAGAGCGGGATGGCCTACGTCGTCATCCTCCACCTCTCGCCCGAGCACGAGAGCCATCTGGCCGAGGTCTTACAGTCAAGCACGCGGATTCCGGTCACGCAGGTCACGGAGTCCGTCAAGCTCGAGCCCGACCACGTCTACGTCATCCCGCCCAACAAGAGCCTCTCGGTCTTGCGCGGCTCGCTCGTCCTCTCCGAGGTGACGCGCATCGAGGAGCGGCGCGCGCCCGTGGACATCTTCTTCCGCACGCTGGCCGAGACGCACGGCGCGCGCGCCGCCTGCGTGGTGCTCTCGGGCACGGGCGCGGACGGCTCGATGGGGCTCAAGCGCGTGAAGGAGAACGGCGGCGTCGCCTTCGTGCAAGACCCGTCGGAGGCCGAGTACCCGGACATGCCGCGCAGCTCCATCGCCACGGGGCTGGTGGACTTCGTGCTCCCCGTCGCCGAGATGCCGGCGCGCCTCGTCGGCTACCGCGACAAGCTGACGCGCGTCGCGTCGGACGGGCTGGGCGCGGAGGCGGGCGAGCCCGCCGAGGAGGAGGCGCGCGGCGACGACGAGCCGGCGCTGGCCGCCATCATCACGCAGCTCCGGCTGCGGACGGGGCATGACTTCACCAGCTACAAGCGCCCCACCGTGCGCCGCCGCATCGAGCGCCGCATCACCGTCGCGCAGGTCGCCGACCTCGCCGAGTACGCGAGCTTCATCCGCGCGCACCCGGACGAGGCGCAGGCGCTCCTCAAAGACCTGCTCATCAGCGTGACCAACTTCTTCCGCGACCGCAAAGCCTTCGACTCGCTGGAGCAGAACATCATCCCGCGTCTCTTCAAGGACAAGGGGGCGGGCGGGCACGTCCGCGTCTGGGTGGCGGGCTGCGCCACGGGCGAGGAGGCGTACTCGGTCGCGATGCTTTTGTCGGAGTACGCCGAGGCGCTCGTCTCGCCGCCCTCCATTCAGGTCTTCGCCTCGGACATCGACGAGGACGCCATCCAGACGGCGCGCGCCGGCTTCTACACCATCAACGACGCGGCCGACGTGAGCCCCGAGATGCTGCGCCGCTTCTTCACCAAGGTGCGCGACGGCTACAGCGTCCGGCGCGAGCTGCGCGAGATGGTGCTCTTCGCCCAGCACAACGTGCTCAAAGACCCGCCCTTCTCGCACATCGACCTCGTCACCTGCCGCAACCTCCTCATCTACCTCAACCGCGAGGGGCAGGAGCGCGTGATGCACACCTTCCACTTCGCCTTGAACCCCGGCGGCTACCTCTTCCTCGGCGGCTCCGAGACGGCCGGCGACTACTCCGACATCTTCGTGACCGCCGACAAGGAGAGCCACATCTTCCAGGCGAGGGTGGCCGCGCCGACGCTCGCGCCCCGCCCCGCGGCCGCCGCCCCGCCGCCGCCGCGCGCGCCGGGGATGGCGGAGCCGCCGATGCGCGCGGAGACCCGGCAGGAGCAGCGCGCGCACGAGCGGCTCGGCTACCTCGACCTCCACCGGCGGCTGCTTGAGGTCTACGGGCCGCCGTCGGTGCTCGTCAACGCCGAGTACGAGATCGTCCACCTCTCGGACTCGGCCGGGCGCTACCTCCGACTCCCCGGCGGCGAGCCTTCGCACAACCTGCTCACGGTCGCGCGCCCCGAGCTGCGGCTCGACCTGCACGCCGCCCTGCTCCACGCCGCGCAGCACCGGCAGAACGTCGAGGTGCCGCCCGTGCGGATGGAGGTGGGCGGCCGCGCCGAGGCGGTCAAGGCGGTCGTCCGCCCCGTGGCGGGCGACCACGACACGGCGCGCGGGTTCTTCCTCGTCGTCTTCGAGCGGGCGGACGAGGCGGCCGTCGGCGGAGAGGGGGACAAAGTCCCCCTCTCCGCCGAGCCGGGCGCGCAGCGGCTCGCCGAGGAGTTGGAGCACGTCAGGTCGCAACTGCGCTCGACCGTCGAGCAGTCCGAGGTGCAGCACGAAGAGCTGCGCGCCTCGAACGAGGAGTTGCAGGCCATCAACGAGGAGCTGCGCTCGACGGCCGAGGAGCTTGAGACCTCGAAGGAGGAGTTGCAGTCGGCCAACGAGGAGCTGACGACGATCAACCAGGAGCTGAAGATCAAGATCGAGGAGCTGAGCCAGTCGAACAACGACCTCAAGAACCTGATGAACGCGACCGAGATCGGCACGGTCTTCCTCGACCGCGCGCTGCGCGTCAAGCTCTTCACGCCGCGCGCCCGCGACATCTTCAACTTCATCCCCTCCGACCTCGGCCGCCCGCTCTCCGACATCACCGACAACCTCCGCGACACCAACCTGACGCCCGACGCCGAGCGCGTGCTCTCGACGCTGCGCACGTTCGAGCGCGAGGTGCAGACGCTCGACGGGCGCTGGCACCTGATGCGCGTCCTGCCCTACCGCACCGAGGAAGACCGCATCAACGGCGTCGTCGTCACCTTCCTCGACCTGAGTGCGCACAGGCAGGCCGAGGACGAGCTGCGCCAAGCCGAGGAGCGGCTGCGCCTGCTCGTCGAGAGCGTCAAGGACTACGCCATCTTCTCCGTCGCCCCGGACGGCCGCGTCTCCTACTGGAACGCGGGCGCAGAGCGCGTCTTCGGCTTCGCGGAGGGGGAGATCATGGGGCAGCCCATCGACCTCGTCTTCACGCCGGAAGACCGCGAGGCCGGCGCCCCCGCGGCGGAGCTGACCGAGGCGCTGGCGGAAGGGCGCGCGGCCGACGAGCGCTGGCACATCCGCAAGGACGGCTCGCGCTTCTACGCGAGCGGCGTCGTGCGCCCCGTCCTGCGCGGCGGCGTGCTCCACGGCTTCGTCAAGGTGGCGCGCGACCTCACCGCGGAGCGGGGCGCCGCGGAGTCTCTCCGCAACGCCCACGAACATTTGGAGGGGCGCGTCGGCGAGCGGACCGACGAGTTGCGCCAAACCGTCGAGGCCATGCTCGTCGAGGTGAAGGAGCGCCGCGCCGCGGAGGAGCACGCCCGCGCCCTCGTCGGCCAACTCGTCACCGCGCAGGAGGACGAGCGCCGCCGCATCTCGCGCGACCTCCACGACCAGTTGGGGCAGCAGTTGACCGCGCTCCGGCTCAAGCTCGCCGCGCTCAAGGAGTCGTGCGGCGACAACGAGGAGATGTGCGCGCAGATCGAGGCCGTGCAGAAGCTGGCCGAGCGCGTTGACTCCGAGGTGGACTTCCTCGCGTGGGAGCTGAGGCCGACGGCGCTCGACGACCTCGGCCTCACGGTGGCGCTCACGAACTTCGTCGCCGAGTGGTCGAAGCACTACAACGTCTCGGCCGAGGCGCAGGTCACCGGGTTCGGCACCGGGGGCTTGAGGCTCCCGCCGCAGACCGAGACCTGCCTCTACCGCATCACGCAGGAGGCGCTCAACAACGTCGGCAAGTACGCGCAGGCCGCGCGCGTCGCCGTCGTCCTCGAACGCCGCGACGGCAACGCCGTGCTCATCGTCGAGGACGACGGCGTCGGCTTCGACCCCGAGGAGAAGATGGCGGCCGGCACCAGCCTCGGGCTGGTCGGGATGCGCGAGCGCGCGTCGCTCGCCGGCGGCTCGCTCGAAATCGAGTCCGCGCCCGGCGGCGGGACGACCGTCTACGCGCGCGTCCCCGTCGCGGGGCCGGGAAATGGGCGGGGTGGCGACGTTGAATAAAATCCGCGTCCTGCTCGCCGAAGACCACCGCACCGTGCGCGAGGGCGTCAAGTTCATCCTCAGCGCGCAGCCCGACATCGAGGTCGTCGGCGAGGCGGGCGACGGCCGCGCGGCGCTCCGGCTCGCGAAGGAGCTCGCGCCCGATGTCGTCCTGATGGACGTTTCGATGCCCGAGATGAACGGGCTGAAGGCGACCGAGAAGCTGCGCGCGGCCTCGCCCGGCGTGCGCGTAATCGCGCTCACGCGGCACACCGACCGGGGCTACATGCAGCAACTCCTACAGGCGGGCGCGAGCGGCTACGTGCTCAAGCAGAGCGACCCGACGGTGCTGCTCCAGGCCGTGCGCGCCGTGGCGGCGGGCGGCGACTACCTCGACCCGGCGATAACCGGCAAGGCGCTCGAAGGCTACTTCGGCCGGAGGGCCGGGGGCGCGTCGGTCGCTGAGGTAAACCTCAGCGACCGAGAGTCGGAGGTGCTGCGCCTCATCGCGCTCGGCTACAGCAACAAGGAGATCGCCGCCCGCCTCTCCCTGAGCGTCAAGACCGTCGAGGCGCACAAGGCCAACGCCATGCGCAAACTCGACATGCACAGCCGCATCGACATCGTCCGCTACGCCATTCTCCAAGGCTGGCTTCAGGAAACCTAAGGTAGTAGATGGCAGATGACACCCGCGCCCCAGCCTTTAGGGTTTCTTCTTCTCTGAACTGCCATCTGCCTACCCATTAGGGAAAATCCCTACTTTCTTCTCTCATCTTCCCAATAGCCGCGCCCCGCCGCGCGTGAGAGACTGTCTCGCATTCACAGGAGGGGAAGTATTTCCGTCTTGGCCTGACCCGGAAGCGGAATCCCCGACATTCGCCCTGACACGCCATCGGCTGAGTTCACGTCCGACCTGAGAGAGCGGGCACCGGCGAAACGCGGTGAGGCGTGTGCCTCGCCCCGGAAGTTCCAGTTCTGAACATCCGACGAACCGAAGCGCGACTCGCTTCACGCTTTTTCAACGCCGCCCGAACAAGGTATGGCTGCTCTCTCAGTAACGGATACGTCCGCACGGCGCCGCGCCCGCGTCCAGAAGGTGCTGGTGGCCGAAGACCACGCCGACACCCGCCTCCTGCTGCGCACGCTGCTTGAGCGGCGCGGGCTGGCGGTCGTCGAGGCCGCCGACGGCGTGGAGGCGTGCGACGTGGCCGAGCGCGAGCGGCCCGACCTCATCTTTATGGACGGCGGGCTGCCCGTCCTCGACGGGGTCGCCGCCACGCGGCGGATGCGCGGGCTGGCCTCGCTCTCGGGCGTCCCCATCGTCTTCCTCTCGGGGCACGCCGCCCCGCAGCACCAGATGGCCGCGCGCGACGCCGGCTGCGACGAGTACGTCGTTAAGCCCTTCGACCTCGCGCGGCTCGACCAAATCCTGAACCGCCTGCTCCCCGCGCGCGGCGCCCGGAAGAATGAAGGGGGCCTGAAAGTCACACGTATGGCACAGAGCGTCTTGAGCGACATGGTACCGAGGCCGGGGCAGTTGGCGACCCCCGAGCCGACCCCGGCGCAGAAATTATTAGGACTCGTCGAGATCGACCAGGCGGGCACCATGCTCTACGCGCGCTTCGAGGGCGACGGCGCCGCCGCCTTCGGCGCGCTCGGCGCCGAAGGGCGGAACTTCTACACGGAGGTCGCGCCCTTCAGTAACGTCGGCGAGTTCCGGCAGCACCTCGAAGCCTTCAGCAAGAGCTCGGCGCCGGCGCACAGCCTCAACTTCACATGCCACTACGAAGACGGGCCGTTGCCCGTCCGCGTCCTGTTAACTCGCATCCGCGAGCGCACCGGGCAGGACGTGACCAAGTCAATACTCGTCCACATCAGGAGGGCGCAGCGGTAAGGGGACGGCCGCCGTCAGCGCGCCGGCCCGGGACGACACAAGACTCACACCTTTGAAAGGAAGTGCGGGAGAACGCAATGAACAACGATCTCGGCAGAACCAACGACTACACGCAGAAGACGACGCGCGACGTGCGCCGCGAGCCCGCGCCCTCGGCGGACGGCGCCGGTCAGCGCGCGAACGCGGCGGGGGCCTTCCTCCTCGACCCGCAGCGCGCCGGGGCCGACCCGCTCAACAAACTACTCACCAACAAGCTCCTGAGCGCGCTCCCGGCGGAGGACTTCTCGCGCCTGTTCTCGCACGTCGAACCCGCCTCGCTCGCGGCGGGCGAGGTGCTCTACAAGCTCGACGCCGAGATGCGCTACGCGTACTTCCCCGAGACGGCCGTCGTCTCGCACCTCTACATCCTCTCCGAGGGGGGGATGACCGAGGCCGACATGGTCGGGCACGAAGGGATGACCGCACTCTCGGCGGTCTTCGGCGCGCCGACGCCGACCTACGTGACCGAGGTCTCGCTCGCGGGGAGCGCGCTGCGCATCCGCGTCGAGACGCTGCGGCAGGAGTTCGAGCGCGGCGGGGCGCTGCAACGGCTCCTCCTCAAGTACGCCAGCTCGCGCATCGCGCTGCTCTCGCGCCGCGCCGTGTGCAACGGCAACCACCGCGTCGAAGAGCGGCTCTGCACGTGGCTCCTGATGATGCACGACCGCGCGGGCGACCAGCCGCTGGCGCTGACGCACGAGCGCATCTCGCGCCACCTCGGCACGCGCCGCGCCGGCATCACGGGCGCCGCCACGATGCTGCGCGAGCGCGGCGTCATCGGCTACACGCGCGGCCACATCCGCGTCCTCGACCGCGAGGCGCTCCAGCGCGCCGCCTGCGAATGTTACCCGGCCGTCCGCGAGAGCTACGACGCCGTCGTCTAGCGGAAGAAGGCTTCAACACGCAGGGACGGGGAGGCGGCTTAAATCAATAAGCCGCCTCCCCGTCCCTGCGTGTTGAAAGTTTTTTTTAGCCGGCGTCGAGCGGACTTTCGGCGCGCGCGGGCCGCGCGGCGCGCTCGTAGAGGCGGAGCAGGAAGTGCTGGCCTGCGGCCGAGGGCGTGTCGATGCGTAAGCCCAGCAGGCCGTCGCGGTGGACGTGGACGAGCTTGGCGGTGAGCGGGATGATCCCCTCGGCCGCGATGAGCGAGACCCACAGGCGGTCGCCGGTCGCCGCGACGGGGTCGCCCGGCAAATTCTTGAGCGCCATCCCGAGGCAACTGAAGTCGGCCAGCTCGGCCGTCCCCAGCATCTCGTGGCGCGTCAGGTTATCGACCGCCGCGACGATCTTCTCCGGCGAAACGATGCGCGGGAGACCCCGCCGCTCCAACTCCGGCAGGCCCCCGCCCGCGAAAAAGTCTTCCATAAAATCCCCCGGATTCCCTGCTCTCTCAGGCTTCATACCCCTTTACACGACTAATGCGCGCGGATTTCCGCGCCCGGCGCGGCTCACTCGCCGAGCGCCGCGTACTTGAAGAGGCGGAAGCGGTGGCGCTGGCGCCCGCGGATGTTGGCCGCGACCGCGCCGTGCAAATCCTCGTCCCACTTCGCGTACTGCTCGACGAAGCGGTCGGCCGCCGCCTTGTCGCCCTGGTGCTGGACTTCGAGGACGCGCGTCAGGAGTTTGCCCACAACCTCGTGGTACTTGTCGTAGTTGATGCGCAGGCGCTTCGCCTCGCGGTCGAACGAGAGCAGCCCGTTCTCAAGGAAGTAGTTCCACTGCATGAGCTGCATCGTCTGGTACGGCTGGTCGCGGCGCGGCTTGTTGTTCTGGAGCACGCGCAGGACGCCGCTCGCGTAGACCGCGCGGAGCTGCGCGTCCGTGCCGTAGTAGCCCTGCTTGCGCAGCGCCTCCGCGACGTAGAGCGAGACGAGGTCGGCCTTCATCTCTTCGAGCAGGTCGGCGTCGTCCTGCAAAGCCGCGTCGAGGTCGCGGCCGTCCTTCGTCGCGTCCACGCCGAGGTAGTGGCCGACCTCGTGCCAGAGCGTGCGGAAGAAGTTGCCGTCCGTGGTCAGCTCCGCCGCGTGGCGCGGGTCGAGGGCAGCCTCCCACGACGCGGCGCTGGTGCCCTGGAAGATTTCGGGGCTGCGCATGATGTTGGCGCGCAGCATGATCGTGCGGCCGTAGCGGCGGCCGACGTACGCCTCGTTCGGGAGGATGGTGGCGGTGTTGCCGCCGCGCGACTGCCCGAAGTCGGCGACCACGTCGTAGGCGCCGACCGAAATCTCCTCGCGCACGCGGCGCGGGAACTTGTACGGGAGCGACTCCTGCAAAGCCTGCAAGCCCTTCATCGCCGCGCGCAGCCGCTCGGTCTCCGCACTACGGTTCGAGAGGACGACGAACGAGTAGAAGGTCTTCACGCCGTAGAGCGCGTCGTCGTAGGTCTCGTAAGAGCCGATCTGCGCGTTGAGGTTCTTGAAGTGACCCGTGACCCACGCGGCGTCGCCCGACTCGTAGTCGTCCGAGAGCAGGTCGCGCGCGCGGTTGCGCAGGTAGCGCGCGAACTCCCAGTCATCTTTTTCGACCGCGTCGGCCGCCTCGTTCAAGAGCGCGTGCGACCGCACCATCTCGTCGGCCCACGCGACCGAGTAGGGCACGGCGTAGAGCGTCTTCGCGTCGGGCCGCGCCGCAAGCCTCTCAAGCTCGGCGTGCAGACCCGGATGGAGCGCGTCGAGCGCGGGGTACTGGCGGAGCTTCGCCAGATCGCGGCGCAGGTTCGGGAGCGTCGCGCGGCGGACCGCTGTGCGCTGGTCGAGAATCCGGTCGCGCTTCTCAGGGTGCGCGGCGAGGAAGGCTTCGACCTCCGCCTTCGCGGCGCCGCCGTACATGGCCTGCCCCGGCGTCGAGGGCAGCTCGACGGGCAGCGCCGGCTCGCGCTTGTTTTCGAGCGTCGTCGCAATCGGCCCCTGGAACAGGCGGTAGATGTCGAGCAGGTCGCGCGTCGCGGCGGGCGAGCCGAGCCGGCGGTCGAGCGCGACGAGCGCCGCGTGCGATTCCTTCGCGCGCTCGTGGCGCTGCTCTTCGTAAACGGACTGGAAGATTTTTCCGACCTCGATCAGCTTCGCCACCGCGCGCCGCTCGCCCGCCGTCAGGTGAGAGGTGTCGGGCGCGAGCCTCACCTCGCCCGTCTTCTCAAGCAGCGCGCGGCTCTTCTCCTCCGGCCAATACCCCGAGGGCAGCCCGCCCGCCGTGGGCCTCCGCGCCGGGGTCTGCGCCAGCAGGTTCGAGGCCGCCAGCCCGGCCAGAGCGAGGGTCAACAGGATTCTCAAGCTTCACCTCCGCGAGTGTGTCGATTCGGGTTGCGGTCTACTTTAACAGACCCCCGCACGCGCCCGCAGCCCCGGCCGCCGCCCGGAAACTTTTTCGCGCCGTCTCGGGTATAATCAAACCGAATTTTCGCGCCGAAACCTTAAACACCCACAACGCTCTCCAAGGAGTTATCGAGAATGTACAGGTCTCTTTTACTGGCGGCGCTGCTGCTGCTCGGCACGTTCGCGCCCGCCGGCTCGCTCGCCACCGCCCAGACGGTGCGCGGCGACGGCCTCGCGCGGCTGCTCCGTTACCCTGACATCCACGGCGACACTATCGCCTTCGTCTACGCGGGCGACGTGTGGACGGTGCCGGCCGCCGGGGGCACCGCCCGACGGCTCACCTCGCACCCCGGTCTTGAGCTGTTCCCGAAGTTCTCGCCCGACGGCCGCTGGATCGCCTTCTCGGGTCAGTACGCAGGCACGCGTCAGGTCTTCGTCATCTCGGCCGAGGGCGGCGAGCCGCGCCAACTCACCTTCTACAACGAGGTGGCTCAGCTTCCGCCGCGCGGCGGCTACGACAACCGCGTGCTCGGCTGGACGCCCGACGGCAAGAATGTCGTCTTCCGCGCCAACCGCGTCGCGATGAGCGACCGCTTGGGGCGCCCCTACCTCGTCCCCGTCGAGGGCGGCGCCGAGCAGCCGCTCGCCATCACAGAGGCGGGCGGCGTCAGCTACTCGCCCGACGGGTCGCGCGTCGCCTTCACGCCGATCTCCAACGAGTTCCGCGGGTGGAAGCACTATCGCGGCGGCCAGTCGCCCGACGTGTGGATTTACGATCTGAAGGCCAACACCGCCGAGCAGATTACGGACACGCGCGCGCAGGACATGCTGCCCGTCTGGCTCGGCGACACCGTCTACTACCTCTCCGACCGCGACTGGACGATGAACCTCTTCGCCTACGACACGCGGACGAAGAAGACGCGGAAGGTGACGAACCACTCGGACTACGACGTGCTCTGGCCTTCGGGCAACGGCGACTCGATAGTCTACGAGGCGGGCGGCTACGTCTACCGCCTCGACGCGCGCTCGGGCAAGGAGGAGCGCGTCCCCATCAAGGTCTACGGCGACTTCCCCGAGACCGTCCCCTACTTCGTCAACGTCAAGGACTTCGTCCAGAGCTTCTTCATCTCGCCGAGCGGCGCGCGCGCTCTGTTCGACGCGCGCGGCGACATCTACACCGCGCCCGCGAAGGAGGGCGAGGTGCGCAACCTCACCGACACGCAGGGCGTGCGCGAGACCTCGCCCGCGTGGTCGCCCGACGGCCGATGGATCGCGTACCTCTCCGACCGCTCGGGCGAGTACGAGATTTACGTGCGCCCCTCGGACGGGACGGGCGCGGAGCGGCGCGTCTCCACCGACGGCGACGTGTGGCGCTACGCGCCCATCTGGTCGCCCGACAGCCGCCTGCTCGCCTACGGCGACAAGAAGCAGCGGCTCCGCATCGTGGACGTGGCGACGGGCCGCACGACCGACGTTGACCGCGGCACGCGCAACGACATCACCAGCTACAACTGGGCGCCCGACTCGCGCTGGATCGCCTACTCGAAGCTCGGCAACAACCAGATGTCGGAGATTTGGGTCTACTCGCTCGCCTCGAACAAGGCCGAGCGGCTGACCGGCGGGATGACGAGCGACACCGAGCCGGTCTTCGACCCGAAGGGGCGCTACCTCTACTTCCTCTCGGACCGCGACTTCAACCTGACCTTCAGCGGCTTCGAGTTCAACTACCTCTACACCAACCCGACGCGCGTCTACGTCGGGCTGCTCGCCGCGGACGGCCCCGCGCTCTTCCTCCCGTCGAGCGACGAGGAGCGCGCCAAGACGAGCGAGCGCCCGCTGACGCAGCCGCCCAACTCCGCACAGCCGCCGCCCTCGCAGGGCGGTAAGCCGCAGGGCGCGGGCGGTCAGGCGCAGCCGACTTCCACACCACAGCAGGATGCGGCCGCCGCCCAAGCCAGCCCGACTCCCGCCGCGCAGGGCGCGAACAGGGGCGAGGAGCCGAAAGGCGGTCAGCCCTCGGGCGCCGGAGTCAACGTTAAGATTGACTTCGCCGGCTTCGAGAACCGCGTGCGCGCCATCCCCGGCCCGAACAGCAACTACCGGCACCTCTCTGCGACGGACGCGGGCGTGCTCTACCTGACCGGCCCGGGCCGCCTCATGCTCTACAACATCGACGCCAAGGCCGAGCAGCCCATCATCGAGGGCATACAGGACTACGACCTCGCGGCCGGGATGAAGCACATCATCTTCCAGGCGCGCGACCAGTACGGCACCGCGCCGCTCGCGCCGGGGCAGAAGGCGGACGCCGGCCTGCTCAAGCTCGAAGGCATGACGATGAAGCTTGACCCGAAGGCCGAGTGGGCCGAGATGTACACGGACGCGTGGCGCACGATGCGCGACTGGTTCTACGACCCGAACATGCACGGCGTGGACTGGCGCGCGGTGCGCGACAAGTACGGCGTGATGATCCCGCACGTCGCCAACCGCGAGGACTTCACCTTCCTGCTCACCGAGATGGGGAGCGAGTTGATGGCCGGCCACGTCTACGCCGACCGCGGCAGCGACCCGCCGCGCGTCACGCGCGCCGACGGCGGCCTGCTCGGGGCGGAGATCGTGCCCGACGCTTCGGGCTACTTCCGCATCGCCAAAATCTTCCCCGGCGAGAACTGGCAGGAGTCCTTCCGCTCGCCCCTGACCGAGCCGGGCGTGAGGGCGAAGGTCGGCGACCTCATCCTCGCGGTGGACGGCCGCACGACGCGCGGCGTCAAGAACTTCTACGAGCTGCTGGAAGGAAAGGCCGCGCGCGTCGTCACGCTCAGCTTGAACGACCGGCCCGACACCGCCGGGTCGCGCGAGGAGCGCGTGCGCCCGGTGAGGAGCGAGTCGAACCTGCGCTACCTCGACTGGATTCAGTCGCGCCGCGCGCTCGTCGAGAGGCTGTCGGGCGGGCGCGTCGGCTACATCCACGCGCCCAACACGGCGGTCGAGGGCAACCGCGAGCTGTTCAAGGGCTTCTACCCGCAGGCCAACAAGGACGCGCTCGTCATCGACGACCGCTACAACGGCGGCGGCTTCATCCCCGACCGCATGATCGAGCTTTTGGAGCGGCGCCCGCTGAGCTACTGGGCGCGGCGCGGCATCGAGCCAAACTCGACGCCCGCCTTCGCGCACGTCGGCCCGAAGGCGATGTTGACCAACGGCTACGCCGGCTCGGGCGGAGACGCCCTGCCCTACTACTTCCGCGAGCGTTCGTTGGGCCGCCTCTTCGGCACGACGACGTGGGGCGGACTCATCGGGCTGTCCGGCAACCCCTCGCTCGCCGACGGCAGCAGCCTCTCGACGCCCTCGTTCCGCTTCTTCGACCTCGAAGGCCGCTGGGCGGTCGAAGGGGTGGGCGTTGACCCGGACGTTGTGGTCGTTGACCGCCCCGACGCGCTCGCGCGCGGCGAAGACCCGACGCTCGAAGCCGCCGTCAAATACCTGATGGACGAGCTTCGACGCAACCCGCCCAAGCGCCCCACGTCCCCGACGCCGCCCGTCCTGCGACCTACTCAGTAGGCAGTAGGCAGACGGCGGCGGGCAGTTAAAAGCAATAAGAAGCGTTGAAGTGAACGGGGGCGGCGAGTCATCAAACTCGCCGCCCCCGTTACTTTCGGGCTGCTTTACCGCCCCGTGCCGCCTGCCTGCCGCCTACCACACTCTCCCGCCAGCGCGCCGCTGATCCTATTCCGTCCAGGTTTGCGCGTTAGACTGTGAGGGCCGCTGCGGCTCGCTAACGCTTCATACAAGTCAGAGGGAGGGATTCATACATGCGTCAGTTCCTACGCGCCGGCCGCCTCGCGCTCATGCTGCTCTGCGCCGTCACCGCCGCCGCCGAGGCGCGCGCCGACGTTAAGATTAAGTCGCGCCAGACCATGCAGGGGCAGTCCTACGACAACGCCACCTACATCAAGGGCAAGCGCCAGCGCACCGAGAGCATGGGCGGCCAGTCGGTCACCATCCAGCAGTGCGACCTGCGCCGCGACATCCAGATCATGCCGGCGATGAAGGCGTACACCGTCACCCCCTACGGCGACGCGACCGCCGCCGCCAACGCACCCGCCTCGGGCACGCGCCAGACGGTCGAGCGGACTCAGGGCGGGCTTGTCACCTCGACCGTCACGACCCGCGACACGGGCGAGCGCAAGCAGATGTTCGGCTACACCGCGCGCCGCATCATCACCACCATCGAGACCAAGTCGTCGCCCGACGCCTGCACCCCCATCGACACGAAGATGGAGACCGACGGCTGGTACATCGACGCCGCGTTCGCGCTCGACTGTGACCTCGAACGCGCGGCCGGCTACCAGAACCGCCAGCAATCGGGCGGCTGCCGCGACCGCTACCAGATGAAGACGGTCGGCGCGGCCAAGCGCGGCTACCCCGTCTACGAGAAGATGACCATGTTCGAGAAGGACGGCCGCGAGAGCTTCTCGATGGTCAACGAGGTCGTCGAATTGTCGCAGGCCACGCTCGACGCGTCGCTCTTCGAGCCGCCCGCCGACTACCGCGAGGTCAAAGACTTCAGCGGCGCTTCGATGGCGGCGGCGGCCTCCGCCTCGCAAGGTTCGAGCGACGACGACGGCGACGACTCCGCCCGGCCGTCGGACTCCGGGATGAACGCGAACGCGCGCGCCCTCGCCGGCTCGCAAGGTCAGACGGCTCCGGCCGAGGTCGGCGCGAAGAAGCCGGGCGTGGTCAGGCTCGGGCTGGCGGCGGTCAAGACCGGCGCGGTCGGCGACGGCATGAGTGCGGCCGACCTCGCGGCGGCCGTCAGGAACACGCTGGCCGAGTACCTGAAGAGTCCTTCCATCGAACTCGTACAGCTTGAGGCGAAGCTACCCTCCGAGATCGAGGCCGAGGCGGGCCGGAAGGAGTGCGACTTCGTCGTCTACGCCAGCGTCTCGCACAAGAAGGGCGGGGGCGGCGGCTTCGGCGGGATGTTCGGGAAGGTCGTGGCGCCGGCGGTCGGGCAGGTCGGCTACGGCCACACGGGCAGCACGGCCGGGAACATCGCGGCCTCGACGGCGACCACCGCCGTCATCAACGCCGGCACCGTCTCGGCCAACGTCAAGCAGAAGGACGAGTTGACGCTCGACGTTAAAGTCCAGGCGCCGGGCGGCGCCGCGCCCGCCGCCGCGCGGCAGTTCAAGTCGAAGGCCAAGTCGGCCGGCGAAGACATCATCTCGCCCGCCGTCGAGCAGGCCGCGCAGATGGTTCTTGCCGCTTCCGTCAAGGGGTGAGTCGGAACAATCAGGTCAGAACCGCCCGCGGCAGCGGGTGGGCCTTCGTTAACCTGCGCGAATGGTTAACGAAGGCCCACCCGCTGCCGCGGGCGGTTCTGACCTTCAACAGTTATTGCTTCCGTTCCGGGGCGTGCAGGTGCTCGGTCGTGGCGTCGGTGACGCTGAAGCCGGCGGGGATGAACTCGGAGGTGTCGGCCGACTTGAGCGCGGGACGGTCGGCGCCGCCCTGAAGCTCGTCGGGGTCGCACTGTCGGGCGCGCTTTTGCAGCTCGACGATCTTCTTGCTCACGAAGAGGCCGTTAATAATCAGCGCCAGCCCGACCATGAAGGGGATGAAGCCGGCCACCCAGATGCTGCGGAGGAGCTCGGCGTCTGCGGGCGGGTTCTGGCCGCCGCGGTAGATGGCCATCCCGATGACGTAGAGGAAGAGCGTCACGCCGAGGCCGACAAATGAGACGATGACGCCCGCCTTGATCTCGTTGTAGCGCTTTATCTCCGGCGTCAGCCCGCGCTTCTGTTCAAGGTCGGCCTGCCGCTTCTTGCGCTCCGCCTCGGAGAGCATCATCTCCGCGACCCACGTCTTATTCCAGTCGAACTTGTCGCCGGCCTCGCGCGTCGCGACGACCTGCCGCACGGCGTAGAGGTTCGCGCCGCAGAGGTTGCAGAACTTCAGCTCGTCGCTCTGCTTGTTGCCGCACTGTGGACAGAACATTACGGCCTCCTTCCGAGTCTCAAATCAGGCGCTGGCGCAGCAGGTCGAGCGCGAACTGCGAGGCGCGCCAGCGTATCAGGTAGCGGTCGCCGGGCAGCATCAGCCGCTTGTGCTCGGTGTGCGCGTCGTCCGAGAGCGCGACGTAGACGAGACCGACCGGCTTCTCCTCGGTGCCCCCGCCGGGGCCCGCGACGCCCGTGACCGAGAGGCCGAAGTCCGTCTCGGCGCGCCGCTTGACGCCGACGGCCATCGCCTCGGCCACCTCCGCGCTCACCGCGCCGTGTCTCTCGATTAAATCGGCCGGCACGCCGAGCAGACGCGTCTTCGCCTCGTTCGAGTAAGTAATGACGCCCTGCATGAAGTAGCTCGAAGAACCGGGCACCTCGGTCAGGCGGTGCGCGACGAGGCCGCCCGTGCAGCTCTCGGCCGTGGCGAGCGTGAAGCCGGCGACGGCGAGACGGAGGCCCACGACCTCCTCCATCTTCTCGCCGCGGAAGGCGAAGATCGAGTCGCCCAGACGCTCCTCGATCTGCCCGGCCAGCCCGTCGAGCAGCAGCTCGGCCTCGGCCTCCGACTTCCCCTGCGCGGTCAGGTGAATCTCTATCTCGGAGTTGTTGAAGAGGATGGTCGTCTGCGGGTTCTTGTACTGCGTGTAGACGGGCGCGATGCGCTCGTCCACGGCCGACTCGCCGAGGCCCGCCACTCTCAGCACGCGGCGGACGACGCGCAGGCCGCCCGCGCGCTCGGCGATGCGCGGCATGACCAGCCCCTCGAACATCGGCTTCATCTCGCGCGGCGGGCCCGGCAGCAGCACGACGACGCGGCCGTCGTGTTCGAGGTACATGCCCGGCGCCGAGCCGTTCGGGTTCGGCAGGACTTCCGCGCCCTCCATCACCATCGCCTGCCGCGCGTTAATCTCCGGCATCTTCCGACCCCAGCGGAGGAACTTGGCCTTGATGTCGTCCAAGACCTTCTCGTCGAGCAGCAGGCGGCGGCCGAGGGCGCGCGCGGAAATCTTGCGCGTGATGTCGTCCTCTGTGGGGCCGAGGCCGCCGGTGAGGACGACGACGCCGGAGCGCTTGAGCGCGTCGCGGATCGTCTCTTCGAGCCGCGCGTCGTCGTCGCCGACGATGGTCTTGAGCTTGACCTCGACGCCGGCCGCGTTCAGGCGGTCGGTCAGCCAGAGGCTGTTGGTGTCGGTGCGGAAGGGCGTCAGCAGCTCGGAGCCGACGGCGATAATCTCTGCGGTTAGCATGTGCGTCGAATGATGAACGATGAAGGGCAGGCGCGCAAACGTCTGCTCAAGCGAAAGGGTTGGTGTCGCTCGGCTCCTTGCGGCGAAGTGGGACGCGCTCGGCCTCGCGCGCCTTCGGCGTGAGCAGCTCGGTCGTCCCGTCGGTGACGGAGAAGTGTCCGGGCGGGAGCGCGGCGGCCTGCGCGTGCGACAGACGCCCGGTCGCGTGGGCGGCCGCCGCGTCCGCGTTAAAGGCCGGGGGCGCGTGCTGCGTCTGCCCCTCCGGCCTGACCTTGAGCGCGCGTCGTATGCGCAGGATGCCGTAGAGCGCCATCCACCAGCCGACGAGCTCGCCGACGGCGAAGACGCCCCACCCGACGTTGACCGTCTTCGGCCTGCCCGTAAATATCAGGAGGAGCGCGGCGGCGAGCAGCAACCCGGCGATGAGGAAGCCGCCGACTATCTCCTGCAACCCGGCGCGCGTGGCGGCCGTCAGCCGCAGGACTTCGACCTCGGCCGGCACGCCCGAGGCGTTCGGCGCCCCGCACAGACGGCAGAAGCGCCCGCCCTCGCCGTTCTCCGTCCCGCACGAAAGACAGGTCCCGGTCGCGGGCGGCGCCGACGCCAGAGCAACGACGGCGTCGGCCTCGCGTTCGAGCGTCAGCATGTCGCCCTTCGTCACGAAGCCGCCGTGCGAGACGGCGAAGTCGAACGTGGCCTGCGTCGCCGACGCGCCGGCCTGCCGCAGCCCGACGGCCAGACGGCGCGAATGGTCTGTGAAGTCCGCGCGGACGATGTCCTTGCGCCGGGGGCGGCGCGCCTGGACGGGGTTTTCGCTGACGACGATGTAGCCGAGGCTTTCGAGCGCGTAGACGAGGCGCGCGCGCACGGCCTCCGGCGCGCCCGTCAGGACGCGGGCGGTCGTGTGCTCGCTGACGGTGTACTCGTTGCCCGAGCCGCCCATGACCGCGATGAACTCCGACATAGAGACGCCCTCCGTAAAGGTTCGCGAAGCCCCAGGCAGAGTTTACGACGCGAGGGGCGGCGGTGTTTCCACGGCGCGGCTTCAGTCGCGCGCGCCGAACGCCTGCACCTCGCGCACCCACATCACGAAGGGGCGGTTCTGCGGCCCGGCCTGCGCGGCCTGGAGCAGCCGCACGCGCTCGGCGACGAAGGGCGCGAACTCGAAGGCCGTGCGGTCGAAGTTCCCGCCCGGCTCCATCGTCGAGACCGTGCGCCAGCCGCCCGCGCCGTCCGGCGCCTGAATCTCCAGCTTGCGCGACGGCATGTAGCGGTCTTTGTCGAAGCCCCAGAAGACGTAGACGGCCGTCAGCCGCACGGGTCGCCCGAAGTCGAGCTCGATCCAGTGCGGCTCGGGGCTCTCGGCCGAGACCCAGTTGCCGATGTTGTAGCGCATGGCGGCGATCTCGCGCACGTCGATCACGCCGTCGGTCAGCGGCTTCGCGTTGTAGCCGTCGTACGACGAGTCAACCTTCACGGCGGGCTTGAGCGCGGCCACGGACCTCGCGTGCGGCGTCGGCTCGGCGCGCGCGGCGGGCGTCGGCGTGGGCGTCGGCGTCGGCTCCTCGCGCGTGCCGGCGGGGCCGAAGCTGCCGACGAGGTAGACGAGCGCGGCGAGCAGTCCCAGCAGCGCGACCGAGACGGCGGCGAGCCTCAAGCCCTGCCCGCCCGCGCGCGCCGTCGCCTCCTGCCGCGCCAGCTCGGCCGTCGCCGGCGACGAGGTCAGGTCGTGGCCGCACTTGTCGCAGACGGTCTCGCCTTCTAAGACGCCCGCGCCGCACACGCGGCAGACCTCGGCCGACTCGGAGCCTTCGGCCGCGATGGGCTGCGTGTGGTAAGGGTCGCCCGAAAGCTCCTCCGTCGGCTCGCCGAGCACGCCCGTCGCCTTCTCGGCGGCGGAGGCGGGCGGGATGCTCGCGTGCTCGGGCGACAGAGACGTGTGGACGCGCCCGCGCGCCTTGCGGACGGCGCGCAGGAAGTCGTCGGCCGTGTTGAAGCGGCGCTCGGGCTTCTTCTCCAAAGCGCGCATGACGACGCGCTCTACGCCCTGCGGGACTTCCGGGTTCAGCTCCGAAGGCGGGCGCGGCGTCTGCTCGCGGTGCGCGCGGAGGATTTCGGTGCGCGACCAGGCGTCCTTCGAGCCGGCGCGTCCGCCGAAGGGCGGCTCGCCCGTCAGCATCTCGTAGAGGATGACGCCCAGAGAGTAGATGTCCGAACGCTGGTCGAGGTGCTCGCCCGCCGCCTGCTCGGGCGAGACGTAGCGCGGCGAGCCGTAGGCGATCTTCGACGTGTCGGTCGCCGCCGCCCCGACCAGCTTGACGATGCCGAAGTCGGTGACCTTGATGCGGTCGCCGTCGGTGACCATGATGTTCGGCGGCTTGAGGTCGCGGTGGACGATGCCGGTGCGCGTGGCCCCGCCCTCGTCGCGGTAGACGAAGGTGTGCGCGTAGGAGACGGCTTCGAGTATCTGCTCGAAGAGGTCGAGCGAGCGCTCCAGCCCCAGCCCGCCCTGCTGCTCGGCGATGCACTGCCCGAGCGAGCGCCCGTCCACGTACTCCATGACGATGAAGTAGGTCTGCTCGGAGACGATGTAGTCGTAGATTTTGACGACGCCGGGGTGGTCGAGCTGCGCCTGGACGTAAGCCTCGCGCTCGAAGCGGTGGCGCAGGCGCCGGAGGTCGTGCGAGCCGCGCGGGTTGATCGACTTGATGGCGACGACGCGCGGAAGCTTCTCGTGGCGCCCACGGTAGACGACGCCCATCCCGCCGCGACCGACGGGCTCTTCGATGACGTAGCTGCCGACCTTCTTACCCGCTTCCATTTGACCGGCTGGGGCACTGTACGGGCGAGGACCGAAATCAAAAGGCTTTGATTTTGTTATAGCAGAAACGGGCTCCGTTGACATTAACGGAGCGCGGGCGCGCCGCCGGGCCGGGGGAAAATATAAACGCCGAAGCGCGGCGACCCCGCCGTGAGGTCGCCGCGCTTCGGGGAGCCGCCCGTTCGCTCAGGCGGTCTTCTTCTCTTCCTCGTAGAGGTCGCGCAGCACTTCGGCAATCGGGGGCGGGACGACCGGCGTCGGCGCGTGCGCGTTCTGCGGGCGCTTGCCCGCGAGCGTGTGGAGCGCCGTCTCCTCGCGGCCGTGCCGGGGAGGGTAAGCCGCCGCGACCGGCGGTATCGCGCCCTGACGCGCGGCGCCGAGGCGGGCGCGGCTCTCTTCGAGCATGGCGGCGGCGCGCGCGCGGCGGGCGCGTTCGAGGCCCCGGATGGCGGCGGTCGTCTGCGGCGCCTCGGCCGGCTCGCGCTCGATGCGGCGCAGCACCTCGACGTAGCGCCGAAGCTCGGGCGACGGGTGCGTGCGCGAGTACTCGTCGCCCGCCTCGTCCTCGACGAGCGCGGCCAGACTCTCGGCCGCCGCCTCGTGTTCGCCGACGCGGTGGTAGAGCGCGCCGAGCGCGAAGTAGACGAGCGGCGGCGGGTCGGCCATCATGTGGAGTACGCGCTCGCCCTCGCCGATGACCTGCGTGACCTCGAACCCGTACCAGCGCTTCTCGTCGTCGCGGAGGATTTCGTTGGCCGAGACGTAGAAGTCGAAGATGTTCTTCACGTCCTGCTGCTCGGAGCGTTGGACGGCGCGCCAGACGAAATAGACCACCGTCGAGAAGAAGAGGATGACGGTCAGGGGTATGCCCACCACCCCCAGCATCGCCATGATGACGACGATGGCGACCAACCTCTGCGCCGTTTCCTGCCCCTTTGTCATAAACTTTGAATGATGAAGGATGAAGGGTGAGGGATGAACCGTAAGGCAACTATGTTCGGTTCACCCCTCACCCTTCATCCTTCGTCCCTAATCCTTCCCCTGATTCTCTCGCCGGCCTCGGGCGTCGAGAGCGCGCCGCCGAGGTCGCGCGTCGTCTCGCCGGCGGCGACCGACTCGCGCACCGCACGCTCGACCGCGCCGGCCGCCTCCGCGTGGCCCAGGTATTCTAGCATCAGCCCGGCACTGAGGATAGCCCCTGCCGGATTGGCCTCGCGCTTCCCGGCGAGCGGCGGCGCGCTGCCGTGCACCGGCTCGAAGAGAGAGACGCGCCCCGGATGGATGTTGCCCGACGAGGCCAGCCCCAGCCCGCCCTGGAGCGCCGCGCCGAGGTCGGTCAGGATGTCGCCGAAGAGGTTGTTCGTGACCAGCACGTCGTACTGCGCCGGGTTCAAGACCATGAACATCGCGGTCGCGTCGGCGTACTGGTGGTTCGCCTCGATGTCCGCGTACCCGGCCGCGACCTGCTTGAAGACCCTCTGCCACAGGTCGCCGCCGAAGCGCTGGACGTTCGACTTGTCGCACATCGTCACCTTCCTGCGGCCGCGCGCGCGCGCGTACTCGAAGGCCGCGACGACGATGCGCTCGACGCCCTTGCGCGTGTTGAACTCCTCCTGCGTCGCTATCTCGTCGGGCGTGCCGCGCTTGAGGAAGCCGCCCGCGCCGCCGTACGCGCCCTCCGTGTTCTCGCGGAAGACGACGAAGTCGATGTCTTCGACCGCGCGGCCCCGCAAAGGCGTCAGACGCTCGTGGAGCAGGCGGACGGGGCGCAGGTTGATGTAGAGGTCGAGGCCGCGCCGCATCCCCAAGAGGATGTCTTCGGCGTGCTGGTTCGACGGCACGCGCGGGTCGCCGAACGCGCCGGCGAGCACGGCGTCGAACTCCGCCATGAGCATTTCGAGCGCGCCCTCGGGCAGCGTGACGCCTTCCGACAGAAACTTGTCCGCGCCCCAGTCGAAGTGCTTCAGCTCACACCGGACGCCGTGCGTCTCGCCGACGCGTTCGAGCACGCCGACCGCCTCGTCAATCACCTCGGGCCCGATGCCGTCGCCCGGCACGACCGCGACTCTCTTCACTGTGCTTGTCATCCTCGCAGCTTCGTCGTCTCCTCAGAACGGCACGCAGAGCACGGGCACGCGCGCGCCGCGCAGAACCTTCTCGGCCGTCGAGCCGAAGAGCAACTCCTCCGGCCCGGTCGAGCGCCCGCGGACGCCCATCACGATCATCGGCAGGTCGAGGTCGCGCGCGATCTTGAGGATCTCGACGAAGGGGCTGCCGACGACGATCATCCGCTCGATCTCAACGTCGCCCGCGTCCACCCCTTCGAGCGAGGACGAGAAGTTCGACTCGGCCCGCGCGCGCATCCGCGCCGTAATGTCTTCGGTCGAGCCCATCCCGGCCGCGACCGCGTCCTCGACGAAGTCCTTGTCGATGACGTGAAGCAAGGTCAGGTCGCCGCCCGGCGCGGCGATGCCGAGCGCCACGCGCACGGCGTTGACCGAAGTCTGCGAGAAGTCCACCGGGACCAGAATGTCAGGAGCCTTCAACATGTGGAACCTCCAACGAAACGGGGAGGGGTCACGGGGAACGTTGAAAGGGAGTTCATCGCTTCGTCCCTTCCCCCTTCCTCTTCGGCCTCTCCCCGAGAATCTTTTCTTCGATGCGTGGCAGCGAGGCGAGCACCACGTCGCCGACCGCCTTGAGGCTCGCCGGCGCGATCTTGTCGAGCGTGTCTCCGGGCGTGTGCCAGTGCGGGTAGGTGCCGAGCTGGATCAGATCGACGGCCGGCGCGCCCGCGCGCAGGAAGGGGACGTGGTCGTCGCCGCCGACCGATTCGGGGCGCTCGACAAACTGTTTCGCGTAGCCCAGCGCGCGCGCCGTCCGCCAGATGATGTCCTGAAGCCACGGCGTGCCCAGGTCGTCGCGCCCGATTTCGAGGTCGTCGTAGCCGACCATGTCGAGCAGGATGAGGGCGCGGACGTTCTTGAACTCGTTGCGGGATTTGAGACGGCCGACGTGGTGGCGGCTGCCGTAGGTGTTGTCGGGCGCGCCGGGCTTGCCGCACTCGTCCCACTCGCGGCAGACCGCCTCCTCGCCGTCGAAGAAGACGAAGCGGTAGGTGAGGCGGCTTTTGCCCGACAGCCTGAGCGCGCGCGCGATCTCAAGCAGCGCGCCCGTCGAGGAGCCGCCGTCGTTGGCGCCGACGAACTCGAACTCCTTGAAGAGCTTCGTGTCGTAGTGACTGGCGATGACGACGGTGTCCTCTGACTCGCCCTTCACACCGGCGACGACGTTCGCCATCTTCACGCGGCCCGCGGGCGTCTCCGCCACCCACTCTTCGAGCGTCCCGCCCACCTGTTCGCGTATGTACTCGCGCGCCCGCGCCAGCGCCTTCGAGCCGGAGGGGCGCGGGCCGAAGCCGACGAGCTTCTTGACGTGTTCAAAGGCGCGTCGGCCGCTGAAGGCGCTCGCGCCGCCCGGCTGTTCGACGAAGACGGGGTTGCGCCCGCCGCGCCCGGACTGCGGGCGAGCGCGCGGCGCGGCCGGCGCAGGGAGCGTCGCCGAGAGGAGGACGGCGGCGAGCAGGAAAGGCTTGGCGCTCATCTCGGTTGGCGCGCGCCGGGAAGTCTCACGCGCGCGCGTGCGGCCGGCTCAGATGGCCGGGGGCTCGCCCGCGCCGGGGTCGCCGCCCGGGTTTGAAGTGTCGGGCGGCGGCGCCTGCGGGGCCGCCCGCCTGCGCTCGCGCTCGGCCTGCGCGAGCCGTCGGCCGCGGCCGCCGAGCAGGTCGAGACCCTTGCCGAACAACTCGAACGGGAGGTCTACGGCGCGCACGACCGTCTCGTAAGCCATCTCGGCTTCGAGTCCGGCGAGCGTGGCGAGCTTCTTGCGCAGAGGCAGGCGGCGGAACTCTTCTTTGAAATCTTTGGCCGTCTCCTCGGTCGTCTCCTCGCGCCGGGCGACGGGGACGGGGCGGAGCGCGACGCTGCCCGAGCGCACGGCGCGCGCCTGGCAGGCGAGCCGCTCGCCGGCTTCGATGCGCTCGACGCCGAGGTGACGCAGCTCGGCCTCCGTCCGCGCCGAGAGAATGTCGGCGCCCTCCTCGACGACGACGGCGCACGTGTCGCACTCGCCGCGCCCGCCGCACTCGGCTGGCAGGCGCACGCCCATGCGGTTGGCCGCGTCCAGGAGGAACGTGCCCTCCGCGACCAGACCGGTCAGGCCACCCCCATCGGTTCTCCACTCGACGTTGACGGTCATACGACTCCTCGCACTCGATTTTTCATTAAGGGAGACAGGTGAAACTTACATCAGGCGCGGGGGAAAGGCAAAAGGAGTAGCCAGTAGTCAGTAGACAGTAGAAAAACCTTTTCAGCCGGGCGGCCGGGTTGTCAGCCTCAACGTCCGTCAAGCGGAGCCTACTGACTACTGTCTATTGTCTACTGCGTATTCGGCGCGGTGGCGAAGCGGATGCGTGGCTCGGCGGCGGACTCTTCGGGGTTGACGCCCGCCTTGCGCTGGCACTGGGCGCAGACGCCGAAGATGCGGAGGCTGTGCTGGGTCGGCTTGAACTTGTGCTTGGCGACGATGGCGTCCTGGATGGCTTCGAGCTCGGCCGAGTAGAACTCGATGGTCTTGCCGCACTCGGTGCAGATCATGTGGTCGTGGTGCGGGTGGTTGTAGTTGTGCTCGTAGCGCGTGCGGCCGTCGCCGAAGCGCACCTCGCGCGCCAGCCCCGCCTCGACGAGGAGTTTGAGCGTGCGGTAGACGGTCGTGTGCCCGACGTTCGGGTCTTCCTCCTTGACGAGGTGGTAGAGGTCTTCGCTGGAGAGGTGCTTCTCCGTCCGCAGAAACACGTCGAGAATCATGTCGCGCTGCGCCGTCCGCTTCAGCCCCGCGCGCTGGATGTGCCGGTGAAAAATCTCTTTCTCTTCAGTCATAGGCCGCCCGCCGCCCCGTGTCCCGCCAGTGTGCGGCCATTTTAACACGCCCCCGCCGCGCCCGCCCCCTCGAATTTTGAAGCCCCGCGCCCCACGTGCTATCTTCTCGCCCAAGTGCCGGGGTGGCGAAATCGGTAGACGCAACGGACTTAAAATCCGTTGGCCGTAAGGCCGTGCGGGTTCGAGTCCCGCCCCCGGTACTTTTGATTTTTTGTGCTCACTGCGCAGGCGGGGGGATGGGGTTGGCGACCTGGAAGACGACGCGCCAGGCGCCGCCCCGGTGCCGCCAGACGCGCGCGTAGTTGCCGCGCTCGGCGGGCTGAGCGTCCGCGGCGGTCTTCCTCAGTTCGTAAGTCCCGTAGGCGTAACCCAAATCTCCCGAGCCGGCCACGTCCCCGCCCAGTTGCTTCCAGCCGACGTACTCTGAATCGACTTTGAGCGCGCGTGCGACGGCGTCGCGGCCGACGGTGGGGAAGGTGCCCTGCCGGTACATCCTCAGCGTCTCGTCGGCGCGGGCGAGCAGCGCCGCGCGCGCGCCCTTCCTTAAAGACTCTTCGGAGAACGCGCGCTCGGCGTCGGCCAGAGACTTTCGCGCGGCGACCGAATCGGGGAACGCGCCGGCCGCCGGGGCGCGCTTCTTCAGCCACGCCGGGTATTGCAGCTCGGTCTCGGTCGTCTCGGGCGCGGGGTGGCGTATGCCGAGGTCGAGGACGAACTTCCACGCGCCGTCCGTCTGTTTGCGCCAGACGGTGAAGAAGTGGCCGGTGTCGGCGGGCTGCGCGTCCGAAGGGTTCTCGCGGAACTCGTAAGGGCCGGTCGTCCAGCCCATGTCGCCCGCGTTTGAAACGTCGGCGTAGACCGGCCACCACGTCAACAGCCCCGCCGGCGCGGGGTCGCGGCGCGCCCACGTCTCGATGGCGTTGACCGGCCCGGTGCGGTTGACGATGACGCCGTCCGGCGCGGCGTAGCGCAGGAACGCGGGCTTCATCCCCCGGTCAATCGAAAGCTGCGCGAAGGCGCGCTCGGCCTCGACGACCGGCGCGAGCGCGTGCGGGACGCTGCTGCCCTTGACGGGGTACGGCGGCAGTCTTCGCGGCGGCGTCTGCGCCGGTGACTGCGACCGCGCCGCGCCGTACGCCGTCGCGAAGACGAGCGCGGCGACGGACGCGAGCACGAATCTCGTCAACACGGACTTCGGTTTCGACACCTTCTTCGACCTCATCGCTTCGACCTCACTTCCCTTCCGCGTCCCCGTTCGAGCCGTTCTCCTTCGGCGCACGTCCGCCGCGCGCGAGCAGACCCGTGAGCAGCATGTCCACGACGCGCGCCGCCTCGGCCTCAAGCTCGGCGCGGCCGCCCAACTCGCGCGCGCTGAGGCTGTAGGGGAGCAGCGCGTTCGTCGCCGTCAGCAGCGTGCGCGCGGCGGCGCGCGCCTCGCGGAAGTTGAAGTCGCCGCCGCGCCGCCCCTCGCGCAAAACTTCCGCGAGCACCTCCGACTCCTCCTCGAAGTGTCGGCGCCGCCGCGCGAGCAGCCCCGGCCGGAGCGCCGCCAGCAGGTCGCTCAGACTCTCGGTGTAGTGCTGCACGCTGTCGAAGCGGTACATCACGCGCGCGACGAGCATCCGCCGCAGGCGGGCCGCGGGCGCGCCGCCGCCGCGCGCGACCTTGAGCAGCTCGCCCTTGAGACGTTCGACGATGCGGTCAACGTGCGAGAGGACGACCTCCTCCTTGCTCGGGAAGTGGAGGTAGATCGTCCCCTTGCCGATGCCGACCTCCTGCGCGAGGTCGTCCATCGTCATCTTCTTGTAACCGTAGCGCGCGAGCAGGCGGTCGGCGGCGTCCAGTATCAGGTCGCGTATGTCCTCGCGCGTGGCGGTGGCTCTCATCGGGGGTTGTTGTTTGATTGGGCTGCGGCCGGAATCCGATTCCGGCCGCAAGTATCAACGCGGAGTCGGCGGGCTGTCAACGAAAAGGCGTTCGGCTTTAGCGCCCGTTCCGCCCGCCGAGGTCGAAGCGTTCGACGTAGCCGGGCACGGGCGTCGCTTCGGGCAGGCGCGGGTCGGCGACGGGCGCGCCCGGCTCGACGCTTAAGGGGAGGACGCCGGCCCAGACGGGGAGCGCGTAGTCCTCCTCGTCGTCGATGGGCGGGCCGGTGCGAACCTTGGCGGAGGCTTCGGCGAGGGGGAGCGCGACGACGGTCGTGGCGGCCAACTCCTCGGGCGTGGGCCAGCGCACGTCGGCCCAGCGGCCGCGGCAGACGTGCTCGGTGAAGGCTTCGAGCGCCGCGTTCTTCTCGTCCTCCGACTCGACGGGGCGCGCGCGGCCGAAGACGACGACCGAGCGGTAGTTGATCGAGTGGTGGAAGGCCGAGCGCGCGAGCACCAGCCCGTCAACGAGCGTGACCGTGACGCAGACCTCGCCGCCCGAGGCGAGCGCCTTGAGCATCCGGCTCGCCTTCGCGCCGTGGAGGTAGAGCGTGTCGCCGACGCGCCCGTAGGCGGTGGGGATGACGAAGGGCTGGCCGTCGGCGACGAAGCCGACGTGGCAGACGAAGCCATCGTCGAGGACTGCGTTGACCGTCTCGCGCTCGAACGAGCCGCGCTTGGGCAGGCGCCGCAGGGTCGTCCGCGCGGTGGGGGAGAAGTCGCCGGCCGTGGCGGCGTCGTCAGATACAGGGTCGGTCTGTTCGCTCATCTCTCTTCGTCACCTCCCGAAGTTCTCTTCCAGAAGCCCTGCGAGGGGATGCGCAGCGCGCGGTTGAACTTGCTCGAAGCGTTCTCCCACGCGACGACCTCGGTCAGCTCGACGATCTGGTCGTCCGTGTAGAACTCGCGCAGCCGCGCGAACAGCCCGTCCGAAACGTCCTGCCCCGTGACGGTCATCGCGTCGGCGTAATGGAGCGCGACGCGCTCGGCCTCCGTGTAGAGCGGGCTCATGTGGTAGTCCGCGAGCGCGTCTATCTTCTCGTCCGAAACCCCAAGCTCGCTGCCGACCGCAGCGTTGATGTCCTGTCAAAACTCGCAGCCGTTGATGGCGGCCACGCGCCGGTTGACGAGCGCGATCAGCTTCGGGTCTAAGAGGCCGGAGCCGTCCAGCCCCTGCCACATGGCGCGCGCGCCGCGGAAGATGGTTGGCCGGCGCGCGTGGACGAGGTGGTTAACGAGCGGCGCGCCCCACTTGCGTGTCTGCGCCTCGAAGACGCGGCGGGCGTAGTCGTCCGCCTCTTCGGGTTTGACGCCTTTGATTCTCACGTCGGCGACTCCTTGACCTCGGCGGCCCCGGTTCCTACAATCAGTCGAACAAGTTCCCCGCAGTCCCCCGGTTTGTACGATTCTAATTTTAAGGGGTGAAGTATGTCTGCACAAAGAAGTGACAACAGCCAGGGCGACACCGGGACTCGCGACATCACGTACGACCTCGTGAGCGTCATCTACCACGCGCTGCAAGGCGCCGAGACCACCGCGCTCTACATCGCGGACGCCGAGCAGGAGGGCAACCAGGAACTGGCCGCCTTCTTCCGCGAGGCGAAGGACGAGTACCAGCGGCGCGGCGACCGCGCGAAGCAACTCCTTGCCGCGCACCTCGGCAGCGAGCAGGGTCGCGGCGCGGCCGGCGGCGGCAGCGGCCAGTCGTAACCGGAAGGATGAAGGATGAGGGCGGAAGGGTGAAAGGGATGCCGCATGGCGTTCCCTTCATCCTTCCGCCCTCATCCTTCATCCTTAGTATTTAGGGACGGACGGGTCAACGTCGTTCGACCAGGCGGTGATGCCGCCCTTGAGGTTGACGAGCTTGCCCTTGAAGCCCGAGCGCGTGAGCGCCTCGATGGCGCGCGCGCTGCGGGCGCCGCCCTTGCAGTGGACGACCGTCTCGCGCCCCTCGTCGATCTCGCCCATGCGCTGCGTGACCTGCGCGAGCGGGATGAGCGTGGTGCCGGGGATGCGCGCGACCTCGTACTCGTTCGGCTCGCGCACGTCGATGATTTGCAGGTCGTCGCCGCGGTCGAGGCGCTGTTTCAGTTCGGTCGCGGTTATCTCTTCCATCTGCTCTGCCTCCGTCGCATTCGTGGTCTCGGCCTGCGGGCCCAGCCCGCAGAACGCTTCGTAGTCTATCAGCTCGCGCACCGTCGGGTTCTCGCCGCAGACGGGGCACTCGGGGTCTTTCCTCAGCTTCAGCTCGCGGAAGCGCAGCTTCCAAGCGTCGAAGAGCAGCAGCCGGTTTATCAGGGCTTCGCCGCCGCCGAGGACGAGCTTGATCGCCTCGTTGGCCTGGATGGCGCCGATGATGCCGGGCAGCACGCCGAGCACGCCGCCTTCCGCGCACGATGGGACGAGACCCGGCGGCGGCGGCTCGGGATACAGGCAGCGGTAGCACGCGCCGCGCTCGGCCCAGAAGACCGAAGCCTGCCCCTCGAACCGGAAGATCGAGCCGTAGACGTTCGGCTTGCCCGCGAGCACGCACGCGTCGTTGACGAGGTAGCGCGTCGGGAAGTTGTCGGTGCCGTCCACGACCACGTCGTACTCGCGGAACAGCTCCAGCGCGTTCTCGCTCGTCAGCCGCGTCTCGTACGCCTCGATTTTGACGTGCGGGTTGATGTCGTTGAGCCGGTCGCGCGCCGACTCGATCTTGGGCCGGCCCACGTCCTTCGTGCCGTGGACGATCTGGCGCTGGAGGTTCGACGCGTCAACCACGTCGAAGTCCACGACGCCGAGCGTGCCGACGCCGGCCGCCGCGAGGTACATCCCCGTCGGCGCGCCCAAGCCCCCCGTCCCGATCATCAGCACGCGCGCCGCCTTCAGCTTGCGCTGCCCCTCCAAGCCGACTTCGGGCATGATGAGGTGACGGCTGTAGCGCGCGATCTCGTCGTTCGAGAGCGTCGGGAGCGCGCCCGCCCCGGCGCCCGGCGCGGACGCCGCCTCTTCGGTCGCCGCGCCGCCCGCGATGGCCGGGATGATGGAGATGGTGTCGCCGTCTTTGACCGGCGTCTCAAGCCGCTGGGCGTGGCGTATGTCGTCGTCGTTGACGTAGACGTTGACGAAGTTGCGGAGCGCGTTCTGCTCGCCGTAGAGGTGGCGGCGCAGCTCCGCGTGCTCGCCCGTCAGGCGGTCGAGCGCCTCGCCCACGGTCGCCGCCTCGACCGACAACTCCGCGCTTCCGCCCGCGAACTGCCTGAGCGCCGTCGGTATGAAAACTGTAACCGCCATTTTAAAACTCCCCCGCTCTTTCTAAACTCCCAACGCCCGCGCCGTCACTCGCCCGGCGCCGAGTAGAATTTGATGTTCCGCCTCTTGTTGAGCTTCGGCTTCGGCACCTCGGCGCCGCGCGGGACGACCCACAACTCGACGGCCGGGTCGGGGCTGTAGCCGCCCTCGACCGTGATGACGCGGTCGCCCTTGACGCCGAACTGCTCCTCAAGCTTCGCGACGGCGCGCGCCAGAAGCCCGCGCACCGTCTCGCGGTCGGCGTTCTTCAGACCGTAGTAGTAGACGAGGCAGGCGCGCGAATCCGGCTCGGCCTTGAGCGCCTCGGCGAAGCTCCGGGCGTCCCACCAGAGGCTCACCTTGACGTTGCCCATGACGGGCGGCTCCTCCTGCTCGGGGGCCGCCTCTTCCGCCTGACCGGCCGCGACCTTTTCGCCGGCCGTCGCCGCCGCCTGAGGCTCGACCTCGATGACGGCAGGCTCCTCCTCCTCAAGCACGCCGCGCCGCTCGACCGCGATCTCGTACTTCTCGATCTCCTTGCGCCACTCGGCCTCCTCCGCGCTCTCGGCCTCGGGCTGCTTCTCCCCGGCCGCCCCTGCGGCGGACTCCGCCCCGGCCTTGGGCGCGGCCTCGTCATCGGCTTCCTCCGACTCGTCCTCAGCTTCCGCGCCCTCTTCGTCCTCGCTCTCCTCTGACTCTTCCCCCACGTCGTAGCTGAACTCGACTTCGACGCTCATCTCGTCCCACTGAAAAGCCTTCGTCCGGTCGATCTTCACGTCGATGGTGTCCGAGGGCTCGGGCGCGGGGTCGTCGCCGACGACCAGCCACAGCTCGGTCATCCGCTCCTCGCGGTAGCCTCCGAAGACGGCCTTCACGCGCGACGCGTCGAGGCCGCGCGAGGTGACGAGGTAGTCGGCGGCGCGGACGACGATGCCCTCCTTCCACGAGGGCATGTCGTTGCGGCCCATGTAAACGAGCAGGTACGCCTTCAGCCCCGCCTCGTTCTGCAACTCGATGGCGAAGTTGTCGAGGCGCGCCGTCTCGTCGCAGTGGCCGACCTTGCCGTACTCGTCGAACTTCCGCGTCGTCCCCGCCAGCAGGCCGCCGCCGGCCGACGGCCAAGCCTCCTGCGCGCGCGCCGCGCCGCCGTGCGCGACGAGGAAGCACGCGAACAGAAGAACAGTGACGAACGCCGACGACAGACTTCTCTTCATGGCTCAGCCTCCGTCTGGACTTCCTCCTCCTCGAAACGCGAGCGGTCGGCCTCAAGCTCCCAAGAGCGCAGCTCGACCGCCTTGCCCTCGCGCACCGAGACGACGACGTAAGACATCGTCGGCCACGGGGCGAGGTGTTCGAGGTCATACTGCGAGGGCACGGCCGGGTGGTCGGGGTGCGAGTGGTAGTTGCCCACGACGCCCAAACCCTCGGCGGCGTGGAGCCGCTCGGCGCGCGCGTAGTCGAGCGGCTCGATGGCCATCCGGTGATGGCGCTCGGCCTCCTCCGAGAAGATGTTTGCCACAGGGTACGTCACGCTGACTTCGCGCGTGCGGCCGTCGTCCGTGATGCGCCCGACGAGCAGGCCGCAGCACTCGCGCGGATACTCGCGCTCCGCGTGGCGCTCCATCTCTTCGATGAGCCGCGCGCTCAGTCTTATCAAACGCCCTCCCCCCAGAACTCTTCGCCCAGGTAGCGCGCGCCGCCGTCGCACAGGACGGTGACGACGACCGAGCCTTCGCCTAAGCCCTGCGCGTAGCGGAGCGCCGCCGCGACGTTCGCGCCCGAGCTGACGCCGACGAACAGCCCCTCTTCGAGCGCGAGGCGGCGCGACATTCCTTGCGACTCCTCCGTCGAGACTTCCGTACGCTCGTCGGCGAGCGCAGCGTCGAAGATGCCCGGCACGATAGAGGTCTCGACGTGGCGCATCCCTTCCAGCCCGTGGAGCGGCGAGTCGGGCTGCATCAGCACCGCCTTCAAGTTCGGGTTAAGTTCCTTCAAGCGTCGCACAGTTCCCGTGAACGTCCCCGAGGTGCCGACGCCCGCGAGAAAGTGCGTGACGCGGCCGCCGGTCTGCTCCCAGATTTCCGGCGCGGTGCCCTCGTAGTGCGCGCGCCAGTTGGCGGGGTTGTCGTACTGGTTCGGGTAGAAGTACCGCTCCGGCTCCTCCGCCACCATGCGCCGGGCGAGTCGCTGCGGGGCGTCCGTCCCCTCACGCGGGTCTGTCTCGATCAGCTCCGCGCCGTAAATTCGGAGCGTGCGCTTGACGTTCGCGTTGCCCGGCAGGCACAGGCGCACCCGGTAGCCGCGAGCCGCGCCGATCATCGCGTAGGCGATGCCGGTGTTGCCGCTCGTCGCGTCGAGAATGACCTTCTCGGGCGTGAGCCGCCCCGACCTCTCGCCGTCGAGAATCATCGCGAGTGCCGCGCGGTCTTTGACCGAGCCGCCGGGGTTCAGGTGCTCCGCCTTCGCGTAGACCTCGACGCCGGGGGGAAGCCCACGCGCGACCCGCCCGAGGCGCAGCAGCGGCGTCCCGCCGACACACTCAAGCAGCCCCCTCGGTTCCTTCTTCAAAATCCGCCCCCGCGCCGACGCGCGCCCGAACGCACGCTCACTTGCCCAGCTCGCGCTTGGACAGGTACCAGTCCGTGACCTCGTTCTTGGACTGGAACTCGGGCTCCATGCGCTTCGACGCGTCGTCGATGGTCTGCGGCGGGGGCACGACGACCTTGTCGCCCTTCTGCCAGTTGGCCGGCGTGGCGCAGGCGTTCTGGTCGGCGGTCTGCAAGCCGTCGAGCGCGCGCAGGACTTCGTCGATGTTGCGACCCAAAGACATCGGGTAGTAGATGAGCGCGCGCACCTTCTGCTCGGGGTCGATGAGGAAGACGGCGCGGACGGTCGCCGTCTCGGACGCGCCGGGGTGGATAAGCCCGTACTTCTGCGCGACCTTGGTGTCGAGGTCGGCGACGACGGGGAAGTCGATCTTGACGCCGAAGTGCCCCTCGATGTTCCGAATCCACGCGATGTGCGCCGGGACGGAATCGACCGAGAGGCCGACGAGCTGCGCCCCTCGCCCCTTGAACTCTTCGGAGCGGCGCGCGAACTCGACGAACTCGGTCGTGCAGACGGGCGTGAAGTCCGCCGGGTGCGAGAAGAGCACGACCCACTTGCCCTTGTAGTCGGAGAGCTTCAGGGGGCCTTGGGTTGACTTCGCCTCGAAGTCCGGCGCCGGGTCGTTGATGCGCGGCAGACTGTTCGAGGTCTCCTGCGTGGCTGCGGTGCTCATAAATTTGACTCCTCTTGTAGGGGTTTTGTGAATGGGTAAAACGGGTCTTACGTCCGACGCCGCCGTGGCGGCCGATGCCGCATTCGCCTTGAAACTCCCGCCCGTGAATTTTGCTTGCCGCAAGCTTACACCAAATCCGCCGCATTTCAACCGCCCGCGCGCTGATGAAAACTGCTGCGGCAACTTGAAGCACCGCCGCGATTTTGCCCGCCGCCCGCGCCCACACGATTTGGTGCGCGCCGCGCAGCCTTTAACTCACCCCGTCCGGGCGCGGTTCCGTACCGTGCTGGCTTTTCGACCCGAAATCCGCTAAATACTGTGCTGTAAAACACATCTCGCACCAGACAGCCAATGGCACACTCGTTGCTTTTCATAGAGCGGCGGCCGGACGCGGCTTTCGGAGTCGATACGGCACGCCGATTGAGGAGGGTTTGAAGAAGATGACTAACGCCAGAAGGTTCGCCCAACGCGCGACGGTTCTGCTCGCCTTGTTCGCTTTGACGCTCGGCACGCTCGTGCCCGACGCGTCGGCGCAGCGCCGCCGGAGCACCCGGCGCCGGACGACGGCGGCCCGCGCGACGACCCCGCCGGTTCGTTACTTTACGGTGCCGGCCGACACGGTCATCCGCGTCCGCATGGACACCGAGTTGAACTCGCAGACGGCGCGCGTCGGCGACCGCTTCTCGACGACGGTGACCGAGCCGGTCTACGGCGGCGGCAGCGGCGTGGACGTGCTTCCCGTGGGGAGCAAAGTCTGGGGTCGCGTCTCTTCGGTGAGGCGCGCGGGGCGGCGTACGCCCGGCAACATCGCCGTCAGTTTCTACCAAGTGGAGTTGCCGAACGGAACGCGCCACACGGTCAACGGGTCGCTGTCGAGCCTTCAGGCCGACAACGTGAACTCCGACAACGAGGGCACGGTTTCGGGGCGCGGTAACCGCAAGCGCGACGCGGTCTTCATCGGCGGCGGCGCGGCGACGGGCGCCATCATCGGCGCCATCGCGGGCGGCGGCAAGGGCGCAGCCATCGGCGCCATCCTCGGCGGCGGCCTCGGCACGGGCGCGCGCGTCTACGAGAAGGAGCAGGACGCGGAGGTCAAGTCGGGCACCGAGTTCGGCGTCATCATCAACCGCGCGGTCTCGCTGCCCGAGTACAGGGCCAGATAAGTTTTTACGAGATCGGCAGCCCCTCGGGGAGGCCGGTACGGAGGAAGCCCGCAAGCGAAGGGGAGAGCGCGGGCGGGCTTCCCACCGAAATTCGAGAGCCTCAGAGGAGGCGCTCCAAAAGGTTCGGTCGCCCCTGTCACAACGTAAGTGAGCGACCGCACACGAAGAGGCCCGCTGCGAAGGGGAGAGCGCAGCGGGCCTCTTCTCGTTTGCCGTTAGATACTGGCGGTCAGCCGTTAGCCATGAGCCGGCAGTCTCAACCCGAGGCGGCCGCTTCCCTGCCCTCGCGCGTGTAGACGAGGCGGCCGCCGACGATGGTCGCGACCGCCGCGCCGCGAAACGTCCAGCCGTCGAAGGGCGTGTTGCGGCTCTTCGAGCGCGAGCGCGCGGCGTCGAACGTCCAGCGCAGGTCAGGGTCGAGGACGGTCACGTCGGCGTACGCGCCGGGTCGGAGCGTGCCGCGGCCTTCGAGGCGGAAGACGCGCGCGGGGCCCGTCGAGAACAGCTCGACGAGGCGTTCGAGCGTGACGCCGCCGCCGTGGACGAGGCGGTCGAGCGCGAGGCCGACGGCCGTCTCAAGCCCCGTGATGCCGAAGGCCGCGTGGTCGAACTCAAGCTCCTTCTCGTCGGCGTGGTGCGGCGCGTGGTCGGTGGCGACCGCGTCCACCGTCCCGTCGGCGATGGCTTCGAGTATCGCTTCCAAGTGCTCGCGGCTTCGGAGCGGCGGGTTCATCTTCGTGTCGGTGTCGAAGTCCTCGCAGGCCGCGTCAGTCAGCGTGAAGTGGTGCGGCGCGACCTCGCAGGTCACCTCGGCGCCGCGCTCCTTGGCGCGCCGGACGGCCTCGACCGCGCCACGCGTCGAGACGTGCGCGAGGTGGACGCGCGCGCCCGTCAGCTCGGCCAGCGCGCAGTCGCGCATCGCGTCCGACTCCTCGGCCAGCGCGGGCCGGCCGCGCAGACCCAGACGCAGAGACCACTCGCCCTCGTGCATCACGCCGCCGGCGGCGAGCGTCTTGTCGTCGCAGTGATCCATCACCGTCAGGTCGAAGCCGCGCGCGTACTCCATCGCGCGGCGCATCAGCCCCGGCGAGGGGACGGGGTGGCCGTCGTCGGTGACGGCGACGATGCCGGCGCGCTTCATCTCGCCCATCTCCGCCAGCTCCTCGCCCTTCGAGCCTTTCGTAATCGCGCCGACGGGGAAGACGTTGGCGAGGCCGGCGGCCAACGCCTGCTCGACGATGAAACTCGTCACCGCCGGGTTGTCGTTGACCGGGTCGGTGTTGGGCATCGCACAGATGCTCGCGAAGCCGCCCGCGACGGCCGCCGCCGCGCCCGTGGCGACGGTCTCCTTGTACTCCTGCCCCGGCTCGCGCAGGTGCGTGTGCAAATCTATGAAGCCGGGCGCGACGACGAGGCCCGTCGCGTCGAAGACCTCTACGCCCTCTGGCTTCGCCTCCCTACTTTTGAACAGCGCGGCGACGCGCCCGTCCTCGATCAACACGTCGCGCCCGCCGTTGACGCCCTGCGTCGGGTCGATGACGTAGCCGTTGGCGATAAGCAGTCTCATCTGTCTCCCCTGCCGGCGGTTCACTTGGAGCCTTCGGTGTGCGCGGCGGCCGCGGCGGCGCTGATCGGCTCGGGCGTCGGCCCTGCCCCGGCTTTCGTTTGTGTTATCGGAGCTGTCGTCACTCCGGCGCCGCCGCCGAGCAGGTAGAGCACGGCCATGCGGACGGCGAGGCCGTTGGCAACTTGGTCGAGGATGAGCGAGCGCGCGCCGTCGGCCACGTCCGAGGCGATCTCGATGCCGCGGTTCATCGGGCCGGGGTGCATGACGATGGCGGCGGGTTTGGCGAGCGCGAGCCGCTTCATGTTAAGCCCGTAATGCACGGCGTACTCACGCAAAGAAGGCAGGAACGCCTTGTCCTGCCGCTCGCGCTGGATGCGCAGAACCATCACCACGTCGGCGCCCTCGACCGCCTCCTCGACGCGGCGCGCGACCGACAGCTTCCCTCCCCCGGCGAGCGCCGCGAACTCGGGCGGCGCGAGCGTCCCCGGCCCGGCGACCACGACCTCCGCCCCGAGCGTCGTCAGCAGGTGCGCGTTCGAGCGCGCGACGCGCGAGTGGAGGATGTCGCCGAGGACGGCGACGCGTAAGTTCTCGAAACTTCCCTTCTGTTGACGGATGGTGAGGGCGTCGAGGAGTGCCTGCGTCGGGTGCTCGTGCGCGCCGTCGCCGGCGTTGACGATTGAGGCGCGGCAGACGTGCGCGAGCTGGTGCGGCGCGCCGGCCGACGGGTGCCGGATGACGATGAGGTCGGGCGACATCGCTTCGAGGTTGCGTGCGGTGTCGAGAAGCGTCTCGCCCTTCGTCACCGACGACGAAGAGGAGCTGATGTTGATGACATCGGCGGAGAGGCGCTTGCCCGCGATCTCGAAGGAGGTGCGCGTGCGCGTCGAAGGCTCGAAGAAGAGGTTGATGACGGTGCGGCCCCGCAGCGTCGGGACTTTCTTGATCTCGCGCTCGGAGACCTCGCGGAACGTCTCGGCCGTGTCGAGGAAGTGTGTGATCTCTTCGGCCGAGAGGCCGCGTATGCCGAGCAGGTGTCTGTTGGTGAGCTGTGCCTTCATCCGGCCGAAACGTCTCGGTGCCGCGCCCTGCTAAAGAAAAAGGCGGCCACAGCGGCCGCCTCGTTTAACTCTCCTCCTGCCCCGGAGGCCGCTCGACGATGGCGACCGCCTCCTCGCCGTCGATGTCTTCGAGCATGACCTTGATGATCTCGCTCTTCTTCGTCGGCACGAACTTCCCGACGAAGTCCGCCTGGATGGGAAGCTCGCGGTGCTCCTTGCCACGGTCGATGAGGACGGCGAGTTGGACGCGGCGCGGCCGGCCGAAGTCGATGAGCTGGTCGAGCGCGGCGCGGATGGTGCGGCCGGTGTAGAGCACGTCGTCGATGAGCAGGACGTTTCTGCCCTCGACATCAGTGGGCAGGTCGGTGCGGTTGACGATGGGGTTGGCGCCGACGGTCGAGAGGTCGTCGCGGTAGAGCGTGATGTCAACGACGCCGACGGGCGGGCGCTCGCCCTCGATGTCTGCGATCTTGTCTGCGAGGCGGTGCGCCAAAGGGACGCCGCGCCGCTGGATGCCGATCAGGTAGAGGTGACCGGCGCCGTGATTCTCTTCCACGATTTCGGACGCCAGCCGGGCCAGCGCACGGTTGATGCGCATGCCGTCCATGATGCGCGCTTTCTCGACGAATTCCATCGGCGCGGATACTACCACAGCCCGTCGGACGTTTGGAAGGTTCAGATGAGAAAGTGTCACAAGCCAGTGCTTTGACGGCGCGAGCGGGCTCGACAATGACGCGCGCGGGCCGGAGAATTTGTGTGCGGGCCCGCGTTTGAATTCATAGGGCGGGCTGCTCATCTGGCAAGGGGTTTATGCGTTCCAACATCAACAGCTATCTTGAGGACTACTTGAGGCGCGGCCGCGAGACCGCGTTCGCGCACCGGCGTGGGTTGAGGCTCGTGCGGTGGTCGTACGCGCGCGTGGCCGAGAACGCTTTCCGGTTCGCGCGCGAGCTTGAGAGTCGCGGCGTCCCGAAGGGCGAGCGCGTGCTCGTGTGGGCGGCGAACGGGCCGGAGTGGGTCGCGGCCTTCTTCGGGTGCGCGCTGCGGGGCGCGGTCGTCGTCCCGCTCGACGTGGAGAGCGCGCCCGACTTCGTCTCGCGCGTGCAGGCGCAGACCGAGGCGCGGCTCCTGCTCGTCAGCGCCGAGACGAAGTGCCGCGCCTCTGCGCTCGGCCTCCCGACGCTCGCGCTCGAAGAGTTTGAGGAGACGCTCGCGCGCCACTCGCCCTCGCCCTTCGAGCCGGATGATGTCGGGCCGGACGACCTGCTTGAGATCATCTACACTTCGGGGACGACGGCCGAGCCGCGCGGCGTCTGCCTGACGCACCGCAACCTGCTCGCCAACCTCGCGCCGCTCGAAGAGGAGATGCGGAAGTACGTGCGCTGGATTCGGCTCGTGCGACCGCTCCGCTTTCTCTGCCTGCTCCCGCTCAGCCACGTCTTCGGGCAGTTCATGGGCATCCTCGTCCCGCAGCTCACGGGCGGCGAGGTCATCTTTCAGGACGCGCTCAACCCTTCGGAGATAGTCCACACCGTCAGGAGCCGCCGCGTCTCGGTCGTCGTCACCGTCCCGCGCCTGCTCGACACGCTGCGCGAGCACGTCGAGCGGCGTGAGGAGTCGCGCGGCCGTCTCGCCGAGCTGCGAAGGCGCGTCGAGGGTTTGGAGGGCGCGCACCCGCTCAAGCGACTGTGGACGTTCCGGCGGCTGCACGGCTACTTCGGGTGGAAGTGCTGGGCGTTCGTGACGGGCGGCGCGACGCTCGGCGAGGGGACGGAGACGTTCTGGCGGCGGCTCGGGTTCGCGGTCGTGCAGGGGTACGGGATGACCGAGACGGCGTCGCTCGTCACGGTCAACCACCCTTTCAAGACCGGGCGCGGCTCCATCGGGAAGACGCTCAAGGGTCAGGAGTTGAAGCTCGACGGGTCGGGCGAGATTCTGGTGCGCGGCGCGAACGTCTCGCCGGGCTACTGGCGCGGCGGCGCGCCTCACGTAGATGTGCCGCCGGGCGAGGAGGGCGGCTGGCTCCGCACGGGCGACCTCGGCGCGATGGACGAGGCGGGCAACATCTACTTCCGCGGACGCAAGAAGGATGTCATCGTCACCGCCGCCGGTCTTAACGTCTACCCCGAAGACATCGAGGCCGCGCTCGAACGCCAGCCCGAGGTGCGTCTGTCGGCGGTCGTCGGCGTCGAAGGCGCGCGCGGCCCCGAGCCGCTCGCCGTGCTGGTCATGCGCGAAGGCGCGGCCGACCCCGCGCCGGCAGTCGAACGCGCCAACCGGGCGCTCGCGCGACACCAGCACGTCCGGCGCTGGGCGGTCTGGCCCGAGGCGGACTTCCCGCGCACGCCGACGCAGAAGGTTCGCAAGCGCGACATCCTCGAACGCCTCGGCGTGCAACTGAACGGTGCGAACGGCGCGGCGCACGGGGCGAAGACGAACGGCGCCGCCGCGACGAATCTTGAGAGCGCCGTCGGACGTTCGGCGCCGAGTCCTCAGTCTTCAGTCCTCACCGCTCAGCCCTCGGCGGTCATCGCCTCGCTTGCCGAGCACGCGGGCGGCGCCGTCCCCGCTTCGCTCGACGCGGCCTCAAGCCTCTCGACCGATTTGAAGCTCGACTCGCTCGGTCGCGTCGAGCTTCTGAGCGCGCTCGAAGACCGCTATCAGATCGAGATTGACGAGGCGAGCTTCACGGCCGCCACGACGGTCGGCGAGGTCGAGCGCATCGTCAGCGCGGGCGGCGCGCGGGCGGGCGAGGCCGAGCAGTACCCTTACCCCGCGTGGGCGCAGAGCGCGCCCGTCCGCTGGTTCCGCGTCGCGTTCTACTACGCGGTCGTGCTCCCCATCACGTCGCTGCTCTGCTGGGCGCGCGTCGCGGGGCGCGAGAACCTGCGGGGCGTGCGCGGCCCCGTGCTCTTCGTCTCGAACCACATCACGTACTTCGACCACGCGCTCATCATGTCGGCGCTGCCCGGTCGCTTCCGCCGCCGTCTCGCCATCGCGCAGGAGGGAGAGCGTCTGCGCTGGTGGCGTAAGCCTCCCGCCGGCACGCCCCCGCTCAAGCGTCTGCGCTGGCTTGCGCAGTACTTCGCGGTCGTCACCATCTTCAACACCTTCTCGCTCCCCAAGGCGAGCGGCTTCCGCCGCAGCTTCGCCTACGCGGGCGAGTCGGTTGACCGCGGCTACAACCTGCTCGTCTTCCCCGAAGGCATCCGCGCCGACGCGCCGGGGATGAACCCTTTCAAGGAGGGCATCGGCGTCCTCGCCTCCAAGCTCTCGATTCCGGTCGTCCCCGTCCGCATCGACGGCCTGCTCGAACTCAAGCTCTCGGGCCGGCGCGGCTTCACCTCCCCACACAACGTCACCGTCCGCCTCGGCCGACCCGTCACCTACGCCGCCGACCAAGACCCCGCGAAAATCACCGCCGACCTAGAACGGAGAGTGAAAGAATTAGAGTAGACAGTAGCCAGTAGGACTTCGCCTTGCCGAAGTTGACGCCGGCCTCCGTGCGATTCGCAGAGGACGATTTTTCTACCGGCTACTGACTACTGTCTACTATCTACTGCTTTCTTTTGACACTCTTTCCGCCGCTCTGTTACGCTCGGGGCGCTCTTTTGGCACTCCCCCGTACTGCGCGCCTCTTCGATGCTCTATCGCTCGCTGCTGCGACCCCTGCTCTTCAAGTTGCCGCCGGAGACGGCCCACGAGCTCGCCCTTCACGCGCTCTCGCTCGGCCTCGGCACGGCGGCCGTGCGCGGCGGCGCGGCGGAGTTCGCGGGGCTCGAACGCTTCGGCCTGAAGTTTAAGAACCCGGTCGGCGTGGCGGCGGGCTTTGACAAGAACGGGCTGGTCGCGCGGCAACTGGCGCGGCTCGGCTTCGGCTTCGTAGAGGTCGGGACGGTGACGAGGCTCCCGCAGCCCGGCAACCCGAAGCCAAGGCTCTTCCGCCTCCCCGCCGACCGCGCGCTCGTCAACCGGCAGGGCTTTAACAACGAGGGCGCCGAGGCGCTGGCGCAGAGACTCGCGCGCGCGCGACCCGACTGCGTGCTCGGCGTCAACATCGGCAAGAGCCGCGTCGTCCCCGTCGAAGAGGCCAACGAGGACTACCTCGCCAGCTTCGAGACGGTCAGGCTTCACGCCGACTACGTCACCGTCAACGTCAGCTCGCCGAACACGCCCGGCTTGCGCGAGCTACAGCGCGCCGACCTTCTCGGGTCGCTCCTCGGCGCGCTGCAAACGCGCAACCGCGAACTGGCGGCGGCCGAGGGGCGCGCGCCGCTCCCGCTGCTCGTCAAGCTCGCGCCCGACCTCGGCGCGGGCGAGCTTGAGATGATCGTCGGCGCCGCGCTCGGCGCGAAGGTGGCGGGCGTCATCGCGACCAACACGACCACGGCGCGCGCGGGGCTGCGCACCGACGCGGCGCGGGTCAAGGCGTGCGGCGAAGGGGGCCTCAGTGGCGCGCCGCTTCGGGAACGTTCGACGAATGTGGTCGCCGCGCTCAGGCTCCTGACGCGAGGCGCGCTGGAGATTGTCGGCGTCGGCGGCGTCTTCAACGCCGAGGACGCGTGGGAGAAGATTTGCGCGGGCGCTGGGCTAGTCCAGCTCTACACGGGCTTCGTCTACGAAGGCTTGGGCGTCGCGCGGCGCATCAACGAGGGGCTGGCGGCGCTGGTCGAACGCCACGGCTTCCGCACGCTCGACGAGGCCGTCGGCTGCCGCGCCGAGGAACTGGCGGCCGCTTGAGTTTGAGAGTGCCGCCGCCTGAACTTTACTAAAGAGGAGGAGGAAGTCTGATGACGACGAGTACGCCCGATGCCGTCTCCGCGAAGGAGAAGCTGATCGTCGCGCTCGACGTGGAGACGGCGGACGAGGCGCTCAGACTCTTCGGCGAACTGCGCGGCGAGGCGGGCATGTTCAAAGTCGGCTCGCAGCTCTTCACGGCGGCCGGCCCCGAATTAGTCCGCCGCCTGGTTGACGAGGGCGCGCGAATCTTCCTCGACCTCAAGTTCCACGACATCCCGAACACCGTCGCCGCGGCCGCGCGCGAGGCCGTGCGGCTCGGCGTCAAGCTCTTTAACGTCCACACCTCGGGCGGCGGCGAGATGATGCGGCGCTCGGCGGAAGCGACGGCCGAAGAGGCCGCGCGGCTCGGCGTCGGACGCCCGAGCCTCATCGCCGTCACGGTCCTGACGAGCATGGACGCAGACTCTTTGACTGAAACGGGCGTCGCCGCCGTATCGGTGGAGGAGCACGTCCGGCGGCTCGCGCGTCTCGCCGACGCCTCTGGGCTTGAGGGCGTCGTCGCCTCGCCCCACGAGATTCGCCCCGTGCGCGAGGCGGTCGGGCGCGAAGGCTTCCTCGTCGTCACGCCGGGCGTCCACCCTTCGGCCGCGGCCTACGCCGACCAGAAGCGCGTCACCTCCCCCGCCGAGGCGATTCAAAGGGGCGCCGACTTCATCGTCGTCGGCCGCGCCATTCTCAACTCCCCCGACCCCGCGCGCGCCGCCCGCGCCGTCGTCGAAGAGATGGACGGAGGGGGCGGGCGCTAGTCAACTGCTTTGCGATGAGCGTCGAGTTTCACAGAGCGGGAAGCGGGCCGGTTTTCGTCTACGTGTGCGGGATCGAGGGTTCGGGGAAGCTCTTTTACAAGCAGGCCGCGGACCTCGCGCGCGACCACACGGTCGTCACCTTCCCCCTGCGGGCGGAGGGGCGTTACGAGATGTCGCGGCTCGTCGAAGACCTCGCCTGGGTCATCCGGGAGGCGGGTGGGCGCGCGACCGTGCTGGGCGAGTCCTTCGGGGGCTTGCTGACGATGGCGACCGCGCTCGAACACCCCGAGCTGTTCGAGCGCATCATCCTCGTCAACACGTTCCCGCACTTCGCCGAGCGGCTGAAGATTCACGCGGGCTGTCTGCTCTTCCGCGCCTTCTATCCCGCGATCAAGGCGCACCGGACGCGTTCGGCGCGCCACATCCTCTTCAGCCCCGACGTGGAAGAGGAGGACCGGCGGCTCTTCGGCGAGCACACGCGCGAGGTCGGGCGCGAGGGCTACGTCTCGCGCATGCGCATCATCCGCGACACGGACCTGCGCCCGCGCCTCCGCGAGATTCGGACGCCGGCGCTCGTCGTCGCGGGCACGGCCGACCGCCTGCTCGACAGCGTGAGGGCCGCGCGGCTGATGGCGGAAGGGCTGCCCCGCGCGCGCCTCAAGCTGCTCGAAGGCACCGGCCACACGGCGCTACTTTCGGGTCGCGTGCGCGTGCGCGACTGGCTCGGCGAGTTTGAAAACTTTTGAGGCCGAAAACTTTTGTGCCCGCCGGGCGTCAACTGCGGAACGCGGCGGCGCGCCGGGCGTGTAAAGGTTGGCGCCCGGCGTTTGTCGCGCGCGGGCTAAATTTGCGAAGATGTCTTTAAACGGCTAAGGCGTCTCGGGCTGTTTAAAGGGGGGAGACTCTTTTGGGGAGAGGTTCGCGTGCGAAGTTTCTGTTGACGGCGGTGCTGGCCGCGCTCTGCCTGTGCGGCGCCGCGCTCGCGCAGCAGGCGCGCACGGACGTGAACGCCTCCCCCTTCTCGCAGGCGCCCTACGCCGTCGGCGAGCGGCTGACCTACACGGTCGCCTTCTCCAACTTCCCCACGGCCGCGCACGTCGAGATGCAGGTCACGGAGCGCGGCCCGCTCTACGGCCGCGACGGCGTCGAGCTGCGCGCGCGCGTCGAGACCATCGGCGTCGTCTCGGCCGCGCTCTACGCGCTCAACAACTCCTACGCGACCTTCGTTGACCCGGCGACGGGGCTTCCCTACCGCGCGCAGCAGTCCATCCGCCAGGGCGGACGCGTCGAGAACGTGACGCAGGACTACAACACGCCGCTCGGCGACTCGGCGCTGCCGCCCGGACGCCTGGTGCCGATCGAGCAGGGCACTTTCGACTTTCTCTCGGCGCTCTACCGCGTCCGCGCGCTGCCGCTCGCGCAGGGCGCGGTCTATGCGCTCGCAGTCAAGAACGGCACCACCATCTACGACGCCGAGGTGCGCGTGACCGGGCGCGAGATGCTCAAGACCAACGTCGGCTCGTCGAACGCCATCGTCGCGCAGGTGCGCGTGCGCGGGAACAAGGAGGCCGACGACTACCGCCTGCACCTCTACTTCACCGACGACGAGCGCCGCGTCCCCTTGCTCATCACCGCGCGCCACCGCGCCGGCGAGGTGCGCGTCGAGCTGGCGAGCGCCGAGGTGACGACCGGCGTGGCCGTCGCCAACGCGAACCCGGGCACGGTGCAGCCCGGCATCACGCTCCCGCCCGCGCAGCCGCCCGCGACGCCGGGCGCCACGCCCGCGCCGCCCGGCCCACGCCCCACGCCCGGCCCCGCGGCCGTCGCGCCGCCCGCCGAGCTTCCCTTCAAGCCGGGCGAGCAGTTGAACTTCAACTTCTTCCTCGGCGCCGGCCCGCAGCCCGTGGGCACCGCCTCGCTCCTCGTCCGGCCTCGCGCGCGCTACTTCAACCGCGAGGGGCTCCAGCTCACGGCCAACCTCCAGACCACGGGGCCGGGGCAGTCGCTCTTCCCCGTCAGCGACCAGATCAACTCCTTCGTTGACGCCGTGACCGTGCTCCCCTTCCGCACAGAGCTGACGCTGTCCGAGGGCAAGCGGCGCGCGCGCTTCGTCGTCTCCGCCGATCAGGGCAGCGGCAGCGCGCTCTTCGAGGACGGGACGCGCGTCGAGGTGCCCGTCGGCACGCACGACCTGCTCTCGGTCTTCTACGCGCTGCGCTCGTTCGACCTGACGCCGGGCAAGCGCAACGCCGTCTCGCTGCTCGTCAACAAGCGCCCGCGCCTGCTCTTCGTCACGGCGCTGCGCGCGGCCACGCTGCAACTCGGCGGGCAGCAGATACCGGCCGTCGAGCTGGCGCTCCAGACGAGCGACCCCAACGGCGACCGCCTCGCGCTCCGGCTCTGGGTGAGCACGGACAAGCGCCGCCTGCCGCTGCGTCTGACGGCCGTGACCCCGCTCGGCCCCGTCCGCGCCGACCTCGCCATCATCCCGACGGCGCTCCAGTGAGCGCAAAACTTCCCGCGCATAAAGAGCAAGCCCGACCCGCCCGTTACCGCGGGCGGTTCTGACTTCGCCGCTCAAATGAAATTGAAATCTATTTTCAATAGGAGTATAATTTTCCCGTAGCGTCGTCACGCTCTTCGGGGGCGGCGCCTTTATCCTGAACCCGTCATCATCGGTCGAAGGCTTATGAGTCTCGCGTACACAGCACTGAATCAGGGGGACGAACTCCTCAAGCGCGCCGAGGGCTTCGCCCCGGCGGCCGTCGCGCTCGACAGCCTGGAGGCGGGCACGCCGGCGCGCGTGCACGCGGTGCGCGGCGAGGGCGCGGTGGCGCGTCGCCTGATGGAGATGGGCGTCGTCCCCGGCGCGCCCGTCCGCATCATCAAGGCCGCGCCGCTCGGCGACCCGCTCGAAGTCCGCGTCCGCAACTACCACCTGGCGCTCCGGCGCAGCGAGGCCCGGACGATCTCCGTCGTGACGGACGACGGTGAGGGGTGACGAGTCAGAAAGTCTCCGCGCCCGTCGCCCTTAGTCCGTCGCTTCGCTTATGAGCAGTACCCTCGAATCCCCCCCGCAGACCGCTTCGCCCGCCGGGGTCGGCGCGGGAGCCGAGGCCCGGCAACTGGTCGTCGCGCTGGCCGGCAACCCGAACGCGGGCAAGACCAGCATCTTCAACGCGCTGACGGGGCTTCGCCAGAAGGTCGCCAACTACCCCGGCGTCACGGTCGAGCGCAAGGAGGGCGTCTGGGCGCTCGGCGACGGCCTGCCGGGCGCGCGCCTCGTAGACCTCCCCGGCCTCTACAGCCTCGAAGCCGCCTCCATCGACGAGGAGATCGCCCGCGACTTACTCACCGGCCGCGTCGAGGGCGTGCCCGAGCCAGACGTGATCGTCGCCGTCGTGGACGCCACCAACCTCGAACGCAACCTCTACCTGGTCACGCAACTCCTCGAAGCCGGCCGCCCCCTCGTCATCGCGCTCTCGATGATTGACTTGGCCGAGCGCGCCAAGCTCGAAGTAGACCCCGACAGGCTCGGTCGCGCGCTCGGCGTCCCCGTCGTCCCCGTCACGGCGAAGCAGCGCCGCGGACTGGACGAGCTGGCGCGCGCCGTCGTCGAGGCGGTGGGTCAGCGCGCGCCTTCGGCGAAGTGGAGTCTGTCGCCGCGCGCCGAGGCTGAAGTCAGGCGGCTCTACGCGGCGGGCGCGGCGAGCCGCGAGGAGGCGCTGCGCGACCTCTACTCCGAGGGTCTGCCCGACGACCCCGAGCGCCGCGCGGCCGTCGAAGGCGCGCGCGCGCGTCTCTCCGGCTCCGACCCGCGCTGGTGGCAGGAGCCGCTGACGGCGCGCTACCGCTGGATCGAGCAGGCCACGGAGGGTGCCGTGCGTGGCGCGCGCTCCGAGCGCCCCGGCGCGACCGAGCGCATCGACCGCGTCGTCACGCACAAGTTCCTCGGCCCGCTCACGCTCCTGTTGGTGATGGCCGTCGTCTTCCAGGCAATCTTCTCCTGGGCGACGCTGCCGATGGACTTGATCGACCGCGGCTTCGGCGCGCTGGGCGAGGCGCTGCGGGCGCAGATGCCGGCGGGGCTTCTGACGGACCTTCTGGTGGACGGCGTCGTCGCGGGCGTCGGGGGCGTGCTGGTCTTCCTGCCGCAGATTCTGCTGCTCTTCTTCTTCATCGCGCTGCTGGAAGACAGCGGCTACATGTCGCGCGCGGCGTTTCTGATGGACAGGCTGATGCGCGGCGTGGGGCTGCACGGCAAGGCTTTCATGCCGCTGCTGTCAAGCTTCGCCTGCGCCATCCCCGGCATCATGGCGACGCGCACCATCGAGAACCCGAAGGATCGCTTAGCAACGATTCTCATCGCGCCCTTCATGTCGTGCTCGGCGCGGCTGCCGGTCTACACGCTGATGATCGCGGCCTTCTTCGCCGACGTGAAGCTCTTCGGCTTCCTCTCGGTCGGCGCGCTGCTCATCCTCTCGATGTACCTGCTCGGCGTGACGGTCGCCATCGTCGTCGCGTGGATTCTGAAGCACACGATTCTGAAGTCGCCGCCGCCGCCGCTCGTCCTTGAGCTTCCGCCCTACCGCGTCCCGAACTTCCTCAACGTCTTCCAGACGATGCGCACGCGCTCTTGGCTCTTCGTTAAGCGCGCGGGGACGGTGATTCTGACCATCTCGATTCTGCTCTGGGCGCTGATGACCTTCCCGCGCTCGGCCGAGAAGCCCGTGCCCGACGCCGAGGAGGGCGCGGCCGTGCAGGCGATGCGCGAGACCGGGACGGAATCGCGCGGCGAGCCCGCGCCGCTGACGGCGAAAGAGGGGGGCGACACGTCGGACGAGGCCGCGCAGATCGAGCAGAGCTACGGCGGGCGTCTGGGGCGTTTACTTGAGCCTGTCATCGAGCCGCTCGGGTTCGACTGGAAGATGGGCATCGGGCTGGTCGCCTCGTTCGCCGCGCGCGAGGTGCTCGTCTCGACGCTTTCAATCGTCTACAACGTCGGCAAGAACGCCGACGCCGAGTCGCCGTCGCTCATCGACGCCGTCCGCAACGCGAAGCGGCCCGACGGGCGGCCCGCGTGGACGCCGCTCGTCGCCGTCTCGATGATGGTCTTCTTCGTGCTGGCGTGCCAGTGCATGTCCACGGTCGCCATCGTGCGGCGCGAGACGAACTCGTGGCGCTGGCCGCTCTTCATGGTGGCCTACATGCTCGTCATCGCCTACGCCGCCTCCTTCGTCACGTATCAGGGCGGGCGGCTGCTGGGGCTGGATTAGAGTTATATGAGTTTCGACTGGCAGACAATCGCGGTCGCGCTCATCGTCGGGGGCGCGCTCCTCTACGTCGCGCGGCGCGCGTTCGCGCGGCTGCGCTCGTTCGGGACGGCGAAGGGCGGCGGCTCCTGCGAGACCGGCTGCGGCAAGTGCGGCGACTTGGACGCGCCCGTCCGTCAGACGAACGTGCCGGTTCGACTCGGCAGGTCAAAGGCGGCGGGTCGCGGGCGCGGCTGAGCCGGCGGCGTTGACGCGGACGAAGAAAGAGAGGCGTGGGCTTTGCGGCCCGCGCCTCTCTTTCTTTGCGAAGGACGTTTAGTTTACGTCAGGGCGCGAAGTTGAAACTGAGGTAGCCGCTGACGCGGGCGGGGCGGCCGTCGATCTCGGTGGGGTTGAACTTGAAGCGGCGCGCGGCCTCGATGGCCGCCTGCTGCAACTGCACCGGCCCCATCGCGCGCTGCACGGACTCGACCTCGCCCTTCTCGTTGACGACGAGGTAGACCGTGACGTTCCCCGTCACGCGCGCGGCGCGCGCGATCTGCGGGTAGTTAGGCGTGAAGCGCTGCTTGGCCTTGCCCAGCAGCGAGCCGACCGAGACGGGCGGGGCGACGGCTCCCGCCGCGGCACCGCCGGGCGCTGAGGGCTGCGCGGCCGGCGCCGTGCCACCGGCCGTGGTCGAGTTCGCGGCGGCGGCCGTGTTCGGTTCGGCGCGAGGCGGCTGTGCCGATTTGTCGGTCGCGGAAGTCCTCGGGGTCGCGGCGGCGGCTGGCGCGGGTGACGGGCGCGCGGCGGGCGGCGGGCTGATGCTGGGGACGCGCATCTCGGAGGAGAAGAGGTGCTGGCGCGCCTCGGACACTTCGGTCTGCCAGCGCGCGCGATCCTGATCGTGGCGCGCGATGCGCATTCGGACGGTCGCCGCGTCTTCGAGCAGCGCGGCCGCGTCCAGCCCGCGCGGGCCGTCGCCCGCGCCCTTCAACTGGTCGGCGTGGAGCGCCCTCGCCTGCACGACGACGTGGTCGAGCAGCCCGCGCAACTGCTCCACGTCGGTGGCGGCCTCGGGCGGAAGCTCGGAGGCGTCGGTGACGTTGACGCCGAAGGCGCGGTAGCGTTCGAGGTGCGTGCGGACGGCGTTGACCAACTGACCGGCGATGGCGAAGTAGGAGTTGGTCGCGGCCTCGCCCGCCCGGCCCGGCGAGCGCGCGCCGAAAGCCTCGTCGAGCAGCGCGGCGGCGCGCGGGTAGTCGGGCATCTCGACGAGGATGGCCATCAGCAGCACGCGCGCCACGTCGCGCACCGACTCGTCTTTGGAAGACGCGCGCAGACTCTCAAGGTCGGCCGCGGCGGCGGCGAGCCTCCCGATGGCCGCGAGCGAGCGCGCGCGGGAGAGGCGCTTCTGCGCGGCGTCGGTCTCGGACGGGGGCGCGGGCGCGGCGTCGGTCGCGCCCTGCGTCAAAACCGGCTCGGGCGTCGTCGCCTGCGGCGTCTGGGAGTAAGAAAGGGTCGGGGGCGCGAAAGCGCAGGAGAGCGCGAGGATGATTCCGGCGAAGACGCGCGGGGGAACGGACTGGCGCGATGAATTCACTATTAAAAACTCCGTAAATTCAAAAGCGAGCAACGATGCTCGCCTGAAGACCACACGTATTTGACGCGCTCATTATGCCCCCGGTTGCGCCGTCGTTCAACCCGCCGGGCGAGGATTTTGAAAGGATGAAGGATGAAGGATGAAATGACGGCTTAAGGCTTTTCCTTCATCCTTCATCCTTCAGCGGCCTCCGGCCGCGAGGCTGCGCGAGATGCGCTCGCGGATGGCGCGCGCGCGCCGCTTGATAAGCTCCTCGTTGAGCGTGAGCAGGCGGCGGTCGCGCATCACGACGCGCCCCTCGATGACGACCGTGCGCACGTCCGACGCCTTCGTCGCGTAGACGAGGTGCGAGTAGAGGCTGTAGCGCGGCGTCTGGTGCAAGGCGTCAAGGTCAACGACGACGAGGTCGGCGCGCTTCCCCGCCTCGATGGAGCCGATCTGGTTGTCCATGTGGAGCGCGCGCGCCCCGTTAATCGTCGCCATCGCCAGCGCCTCCTCGGCCGTGACGACCTTCGGGTCGCCCGTCGCGAGCTTGTGCAGCTTCGCCGCCGCGTCCATCGCCTCCCACATGCTGAGGTCGTTGTTCGACGCCGCGCCGTCGGTGCCGAGGCCCAGCGGCACGTCCGCCTTCAACATCTGCGGCACGGGCGCGACGCCCGACGCCAGCTTCATGTTCGACTCGGGGTTGTGGACGGAGCCGACGTAGTACTGCCTGAGCAGCCCGATCTCGCCCTCGGTCAGGTGGACGGTGTGCGCGGCGATGGTGCGCGCGGAGAGGAACCCGATGCGCGCGAGGTACTCGACGGGGCGCGCGCCGTGGTCGCGCGTGATGTCCTCGACCTCCTTGCGCGTCTCGGCGACGTGGATGACGACGGGCGCACCCGTCCGATCGGAGAGCGAGCGCACCTCGCGCAGGTGCGCCTCGGAGACGGTGTAGGGCGCGTGCGGCGCGACGGCCGCCGTGACGAGCCTGTTCCCCTTCCAGCGCGCGACGAAGCGCTCGGCGTAGCGCATCGCGTCGGGCCACGTCTTGTTGTCGGCGACGGGAAAGTCGATGACCGTCTCGCCGAGCACGCCCCGGACGCCGGCGCGCTCGGTCTCCTCGGCGATGGCGTCCTCGAAGTAGTACATGTCGCAGTAGGTGGTCGTCCCGCCGCGAATCATCTCGGCCAGCCCGAGCTGCGTCCCGGCGCGGACGAACTCCTCGGTGACGTTCTTGGCCTCGGCGGGGAAGATGTACTTGGTCAGCCACTCGTTGAGGTCGAGGTCGTCGGCGATGCCGCGGAAGAGCACCATCGGGACGTGCGTGTGACCGTTGACGAGGCCGGGGATGACGGCGCGGCCGCGCGCGTCCACGACCTCGCGCGCCGCGTAAGTCCTCAGCACGTCGGCGCGCTTCCCGACGGCGACTATCTTCCCGCCCGCGACGGCGACTGCGCCGTCCTCGATGACGCGGCGCGCCGCGTCCATCGTCACGACCGAGCCGCCGCTGACGATCAGGTCAACGCGCCGCGCCCTCTGCCGCGCGGAAGACGCGGCCGGGAGCAGCGCGAGTTGGGAGACGAGCGCGAGGCACAGGAGCAGGCGTTTGCGGGTGGCTCTCATCATCGTTTTCAGGGGCCGGAGTCTATTTCTGTTCCGCGCCGGTCTCTTCGAGGAACCCGGCGTCGAAGGGGTGCGGGAGCAGTTCCTTCATCTGGAACGTCTCGGTGTCGCCGCGCAGGTTGGCGAGGACGACGGGGATGTCGCCGCAGAACTCCCAGATGACCTGCCGGCACGCGCCGCACGGCGGCGTCAGACGCTCGGTGTCCACGACGACGCAGAGTCGCCGGAACTTGCGCTCGCCCTCGGAGAGCGCCTTCCAGATGGCGACGCGCTCGGCGCAGATGGTCTGCTCGTAGGCCGCGCTCTCGACGTTGCAGCCGGTGTAGATGCCGCCGCCGTCGGCTTCGAGCGCCGCGCCGACGCAGAAGTTCGAGTAGCGCGCCAGCGCGCACTGCCGCGCGTTCGTCGCCCGCTCGATGATGTCCTGTAGGTTGTCCGCCTGTTTGTCCGTGCTCACTTACCCTCCCTGCTTCAGCCCAAGCCCGACGGTGACGGGGGCGGCCGCCGCCTCGTCGCGCGTCTGGCGCGCGTCGGCCAGCCGCTCGCGGATGCGCCCCGAGATGAGGCCGATGCTGACGAGGTTGTGCCCGCCCTCGGGGATGATGACGTCGGCCGAGCGCTTCGAAGGCTCGACGAACTGCATGTGCATCGGGCGGACGGTGGAGAGGTACTGCTCGATGACCGACTCGACCGTCCGCCCGCGCTCGGCCACGTCGCGGCGCAGGCGGCGGATGAAGCGGATGTCGTCGGGCGTGTCCACGTAGACGCGGATGTCCATCTCGTCTAAGAGGCGCTGCTCGGCGAAGATGAGGATGCCCTCGATGATGATGATCGGCTGCGGCTCGACGCGCAGCGTCTCTTCGCGGCGCGAGTGCGTCTTGAAGTCGTAGAGCGGCAGCTCGACGGCGCGCCCGCTTTTGAGCGCGCGGAGGTGCTCGACGAGCAGGTCGTTGTCGATGGCGTCCGGGTGGTCGAAGTTGACGACGTTGCGGATGTCGTGCGGGAGCTGGTCGAGGTCGCGGTAGTAAGAGTCCTGCTGGAGGAAGACGACCTCGCCCTTGCTCACCGTCTCCAGAATCCGGTTCGCCACCGTCGTCTTGCCCGACCCCGTCCCGCCGCAAATTCCGATGATCATGTGTCTACTGTAGTTTCGGGATGACGCGCCTCAGCAGCTCGGCGAAGGTCTCGCGGACGCGCTCGCCGGTCTCGATGACCTCTTCGTGGTTGATGGGCTTGTCGAGGACGCCGGCGGCCATGTTGGTGATGCAGGAGAAGCCGAGCACGCGCAGACCCATCTGGCGCGCGACGATGGCCTCGGGGACGGTGCTCATGCCGACGGCGTCGGCGCCGAGCAGGCGGAGCATCCGTATCTCGGCGGGCGTCTCGTAGCTCGGCCCCGTCAGCCCGGCGTAGATGCCGCGCCGCAACTCCAGCCCCATCTCGCGCGCCTCGGTGATGGCCGCGTCCTGATACTCGCGGTCGTAGACCTCGGTCATGTCGGGGAAGCGCGGCCCGAAGCGCGGGTCGTTGCGGCCGAGCAGAGGGTTCGTCCCCATCAGGTTCAGGTGGTCGCTGATGAGGACGAGCGCGCCCTGCTCGTAGGAGTTGTTCAAGCCGCCCGCGGCGTTCGTGAGCACCAGCGACTGCGCGCCGAGCAGGCCGAGCACGCGGACGGGGAACGTCACCTCTTCGAGCGTGTAGCCCTCGTAGAAGTGAAAGCGCCCCTGCATCGCGGCCACGGCCACCCCGCCCACTTTTCCGATGACGAGCCGGCCGGCGTGCCCCTCGACGGTCGGGCGCGCGAAGCCCGGTATCTCGGAGTAGGGCACCGAGACGGCGTCCTCGACCTCGTCGGCGAAGGCGCCGAGGCCGCTCCCCAGGACGAGCGCGACGCGCACGTCCGAGTCGGCGCGCGAGCGCAAGGTGCGCGCGGCGTGTTCGGCGCGCTCGTAGAGTGTTTCGTTGCTCTGGCTCTCGGGAATTGTCATCGTCGTCGCGCGCGGCCGGGCCGCTTACACCCGCCTGTCCTTGTCCCCCTTGTCCTTCTCGTCGTGGAAGAGGATGTTGAAAACTAACACGAGCGCGCCGACGGCCGCCAGCAGGAAGAAGACCATCGCGATGGCCGGGTAGCCGAGGATGGTGAGGCTCGACTCGACCCGCATCATCAGCGCCGCCCCGACGATGAGCGCCGCCAGCAGCAAGCCCACGGTGATGCGGTTGGCGATCTTGTGCAGGCTGGCGAGCAGGCTGTGCTCGTCGATGGCGTCCACGTCGATGTGGATGCCCTTGGTGGTCAGCGTGTCCACGAGCTGGTTGACGCGCGACGGCAGCTTGTCCACGAACTCCTTCAGCTCCAGCACCGTCCCGTAGAGGTTGCCGGCCGAGAGGCTCTTCTGGAGCCGCCGCTGCATGATCACGTCGGCCCAGTTGCGGATGGCGAAGTTGGGGTCGAACTTCGGGTCGAGCGTGTGGACGACCTGGTCGAGGTTCAGGAGCGTCTTGGCGATCATCGTGAACTCGGGCGGCAGGCGGAAGTTGCACTCGCCCGCGATCTGCGTGATGCGCAGGACGACCCGGCCCGAGTCGAGGTTCTCCAACTGCGCGTTCTGGTTCTCAAGCACCAAGTCGGCGACGAGTCGGCGGAAGGTCTTCTCGTCGAAGCCGGGCTTGGCCTCGCCGATCTTGATGGTGAGGTCGGCCGCGTCGTCGCCCTTCCCCTCGCTGATGGCGAGGAGGAGTTGAATCAGGCTCTCCTGGAAGCGCGGCGTGATGCGCGCGACCATGCCGAGGTCGATGAGGGCGACGCGCCGGTCGTCGGTGAGGAAGACGTTGCCGGGGTGCGGGTCGGCGTGGAAGAAGCCGTCGATGAGTATCTGCTGGAGGTACGCCTGGAAGAGGTGCTCGGCGAGCTGGTAGCCGTCGAGGTCGATCTTGGCGAGCGGCGTCAGGGACGTGATCTTCCGCCCCGAGATGTAGTCCATCGTCAGCACGCGCGAGGTCGTGTAGTCCTCGACGGGCTGCGGGACGACGATGCGGTCGAAGTCGCGCAGGTTGTTGGCGAAGATGACGAGGTTGCGCGCCTCCAGACGGTAGTCCAACTCACGCAGGAGGTTCTTGCGGAACTCGTCGAGGAAGGGCGTGAACTCGTACTTGCGGCCGGCCTCGGTGTGCGAGTCGAGGAAGGCGGCCATGTCGCCGAGCACGTCCATGTCCTTCGACATCTCCTCGCGGATGCCGGGGCGCTGCACCTTGACGACGACCTCGCGCCCGTCGCGCAGCGCCGCGCGGTGCACCTGACCCAGAGAGGCGGCGGCGATGGGCTTGGAGTCGAAGCGCGAGAACGCCTTCGAGATGCGGACGCCCAGATCGGAGGCGACGATCTGCTCGACCTCGGTGAACGGGAACGGCTCGACCTTGTCTTGCAGGCGCGTGAGCGCGTCGATGTAGGGCTGGGGCAGGAGGTCGGCGCGGGTCGAGAGGAGCTGGGCGAGCTTGATGAAGGTCGGCCCCATCTTCTCGACATCGGCGGCCAGCTCCTCCATCTTGGCCGGCGAGACCTGCACGTCCTGCGTGCCCTCGATGGCCTCTTCGAGTCCGGCGCTGCGGACGAGGTCGGCGCGCCCGTACCTCATCAGCAGCATCGCCATGTCCTTGTACCGCTTTAGATGTTCGGGCCTGAGCGAGATAGCCATATGAAAGAGTAGTCAGTAGTCAGTAGCCGGTAGAAAAGCCGGTAGACGGCTGTCGGTAGAAAGACGGTTCATGGGAGATGGGTTGTCGCCCCGGACTAATTTACTACTGACTACCGTCTACTGACTACCGTCTACTTCTCCTTCTGGTACGGGATGCCGAGGGCGCGGGGGGCGCGCGAGTTGCCGATGAAGCCGGCGAGGACGATGATGGTCAGCACGTAGGGGATGATCTGGATGAACTGATTCGGTATCTCGCTCGACAGCAGACGGACGCCGAAGACTTCCAACTGCTTGACGCCCTGAAGCTGGATGGCGACGGCCTCCGTGAAGCCGAAGAGCAGGCAGGCGAGCATCGTCTGGACGGGGCGCCACTTGCCGAAGATGAGCGCGGCCAGCGCGATGAAGCCGCGCCCCGCGCTCATGTTGCGCGTGAACAGAGACGACTGGCCGATGGAGAGGTACGCGCCGCCGACGCCGGCCAGCGCGCCCGAGAGCAGCACGCCCGTGTAGCGCATCGCGCGGACGCGGACGCCCGCCGCGTCGGCCGCCTCGGGGTTCTCGCCCACCGCGCGCAGGCGCAGCCCGAACGGCGTGTAGTAGAGCGCGTAGTAGGTCAGCGGCACGAGCAGGAACGCGACGACGACCGGCGTGAGCGGTATCAAATCCTCCTTCGGAATCTGCGGCGTCGAGCCGGACGAGAGGAAGAACGCGCCGCTCAGAAGCGCCGGCACGCCCGTCAGAAGGATGTTGATGGCCGTGCCCGAGACGACCTGATCGGCGCGGTAGCGGATGCAGGCGACGGCGTGGATGCCGGCGATGGCCACCCCGGCGGCGATGGCCGCGAGCAGCCCGACCCACGGGCTACCCGCGTACCAGGTGACGGCGGCGGCCGTGAACGCCCCCGCCAGCATCAAGCCTTCGAGCGCGATGTTGATGACGCCCGAACGCTCCGAGAACATCCCGCCGAGCGCGGCGAGCAGCAGCGGCGTCGCCAGCCTGATGGCCGAGTAGAGCAGGCCGATGTTGAAGATTTCGCTCATGTTGATAAAAAGTCCGCGTCCGGCCCTAGACCTTCGAGCGCCTCAGCAGGCTGAACCTGTTCGACATCCAGCGGTAGTTGACCCCGACCGCGACGAAGAGGATGACGAGCGCCTGAAGCACCTCGACCAGATCCTTCGTGACGTGCTCGGAGAAGGCGTCCACGAAGATGCCGCCGCGCAGGAGGATGCCGAAGAGGATCGCGGCGATGAAGACGCCGACGGGGTGGTTGCGGCCGAGCAGCGCCACCGCGATCCCCGTGAAGCCGTAGCTGGCCGAGAACTCGTGGTAGTACAGGTGCCGGTAGCCGAGCACCTCGTTGATGCCGACCATCCCGGCCAGTCCGCCCGAGACGGCCATCGCCAGCACGATCTGCTTGCGGACGTTGATGCCGCCGTACTCGGCCGCCGACGGGTTCGCGCCGGTCGCGCGTATCTCGTAGCCCCACTTCGTCCGCCAGAGGAAGACGTAGACGAGCGCGCACGCGACGATGGCGAGGAGGAAGGCGAGATTGAGCGGCAGACGCGCGGGGAGTCCCGGCACGAACTCGCCGAGGCGCGGGATGTGCGCCGCCGCGCCGATGGGCACGCTCTGCATGATGGGGTCGCCCGGCGCCTTGTAGTAGTACTGCGTGAAGTAGCTGACGAGCGCGACGGCGATGAAGTTGAGCATGATGGTCGTGATGACCTCGTGCGCGCCGAACCGCGCCTTGAGCCACCCCGGAATCGCGCCCCACGCCGCGCCGACCGCGATTGCCGCCAGCACCGACAAAGGGACGAGCACGAACGCCGGCAGGCTCGTCCAGCCGTAAGCAATGGGGGCGCCGGCCGACGGGGTGAAGACCGCCCCGCCGAACTTGATGGCGACCCAAGCGGCGGCGAAGGCGGCGACGTAGAGCTGCCCCTCCGCGCCGATGTTCAGCAGCCCGCAGCGGAAGGCCACGGCCACCGCCAGCCCCGTGAAGATGAGCGGCGTCGCGTAGAAGAGCGTGTACCCGATGCCGTCCGGCCAAGTCAGCGCGCTGCCCAAGAGCAGCCCGTAGACCTCGAACGGGTCGTCGCCGATCATCCACACGATGACGCCGCCGACGACGAACGCCACCAGCACGGCGATGACGGGGAAAAGGAGTTCGCGGAGAAGCTTCATGGTTTTCGAGTGGACAGTGGTCAGTAGTCAGTAGCCAGTAGAAACCCTTCGGGGTCGAAACGCTTGGGTGTCAGCGTCAGCGCACGTAAGGCGGAAGCCCTACCGGCTACTGACTACTGTCTACTTTTCTCCCCCCGTCATCAGGAGGCCGATCTCTTCCTGCGTGGCCTGCTTGGGGTCAACCTCGCCGACGACGCGGCCGTGGTAGAAGACGAGCAGGCGGTCGGCGAGCGAGGTCACTTCCTCCAGCTCGGCCGAGACGAGCAGGATGGCGCAGCCCTCGTCGCGCAGCTCGACCAGCTTGCGGTGGATGAACTCGATGGCGCCGATGTCCACGCCGCGCGTCGGCTGCGAGACGAGCAGGAGCTTCGGCTTTAAACCGAACTCGCGGCCGATGATGAGCTTCTGCTGGTTGCCGCCGGAGAGCGCGCGCGCCGGGAGGTCGGGGTTCGCGGGTCGCACGTCGAAGTCGCTGATGAGTTGCTGGGCGCGCGCGCGGATGCCGGAGAGGTCGAGCAGAGGCCCGGCGGAGACGGCCGGCGGCCGGTAGTGCAGCCCGAGTATCGAGTTCTCCGACAGGTCGAAGTCGAGCAGAAGGCCCCGGCGGTGCCGGTCTTCGGGGATGTGCGCGATGCCCATCTCAAGCCGCTCGCGCGCGCCGGCGCGCGTCACGTCGCGCCCGCGGAAGGTGACCACGCCGCCGAGCCGGGCGGCGGGGGTCAGCCCGGCGAGCGTCTCGATAAGTTCGGTCTGGCCGTTGCCCTCGACGCCGGCGACGCCGACGATCTCGCCCGCCCGCACCTCGAACGACACGTCGCGCAGGCCGCGCTCGCCCTTGTCCACGGTGACCGAGAGGCGCTTGACGCTCAGCACCGTCTCGCCGGGGCGCGCGTCCGGCTTCTCGACGCGAAGCAGCACGTCGCGGCCGACCATCATGCGGGCCAGTTCGGCCGCGCTCGTCCCGGCCGTCTTGACGCGCCCGACGACGCGGCCGTCGCGCATCACGGTCACGTCGTCCGAGATGGCGAGCACCTCCGAGAGTTTGTGCGTGATGATGATGACGGTCTTGCCCTGCTCGCGCATCCGGCGGAGGATGCCGAAGAACTCTTCGACCTCCTGCGGCGTGAGCACCGCCGTCGGCTCGTCGAGGATGAGCAGGCGCGCGCGGCGGTAGAGCGCCTTGAGCAACTCGACGCGCTGCTGCTGCCCGACCGACAGGTCGTGGACGAGCGCGCCGGGGTCTACCGACAGGCGGAACTCGTCCGAGAGCGCGCGTATCTCGCGCGCCGCCTCGCGCAAGTCTATCGAGGCGGCCGAGCCCGGCTCCGCGCCCAAGACGATGTTCTCGGCCACGGTCATCGTGTCCACCAGCATGAAGTGCTGGTGGACCATGCCGACGCCGAGCCGGATGGCGTCGTGCGGCGTCTGGATGTTGCGGGCCTCGCCGTCCACCAGAATCTCGCCCGAGTCGGCGGTGTAGAAGCCGTAGGCGATGCGCATCGCCGTGGACTTCCCCGCCCCGTTCTCGCCGACGATGGCGTGGATCGTCCCGGGCTCGACGCGGATGTCGATGTGGTCGTTGGCGAGCACGTCGCCGAACCGTTTGGTTATCGCTCTGAGTTCCAGCATAGAAAGTGAACTAAGGGACGGGCGCGACACGCGGCCGACTACTGCGTCATGGCGTCGGTGACTTTGATTTCGCCGGCGATGATTTTCTGCCGGGCCTCTTCCGCCTGCTTTATCGCCTCGGGGCTGATGAGCGAGCGGTTAAAGTCGTCCATCGAGTAGGCGACGCCGTCCTTCTCCAGCCCGTAGGTGTGGAAGCCGCCCTTGAACTGACCCTTCGCCACGTCGGAGACGATCTGGTAGACGGCGTTGTCCACGCGCTTGACCATGCTCGTCAGGACGAACCCCGGCTTGACGCCGTTCTGGTTCGAGTCCACGCCGATGACGAAGCGGTTGGCGCGCCCCGAGGCGTCTTTGCCCGCCTGCTCGACGGCGTCGAAGGCGCCGAGGCCGGAGTTGCCGGCGGCGGTGAAGATCACGTCCGCGCCCTTGCCGATCTGCGCCAGCGCCAGCTCCTTGCCCTTGCCGGGGTTGTTCCACGCGCCGTCGGTGACGCCGACGTAGTTGACGATGACGCGCGCGTCGGGGCGCGCGGCCTTCGCGCCCTCCTCGTAGCCGGTGGCGAAGCGGTGGATGAGCCCGATGTCCATCCCGCCGATGAAGCCGAGCACGCCCGTCTTCGACTCCCGCGCGGCGATCATCCCGACGAGGTACGAGCCCTCGTGCTCCTTGAAGACGAGCGAGGCGACGTTCGGCAACTGGCTCACGCCGTCCACGATGGCGAAGTTGATGCCGGGGTAGTCCTTCGCGACGTTCTCCATGATGGGCGCCTGCGCGAAGCCGACGCCGATGATGAGGTCGTAGCCGCGCTCGGCGAAGGCGCGCATCGCCGGCTCGATGGAGGTCGGGTTGCCCGGCTCCACGTCGCGCAGCATGATGCCTAAGCTCGACTTGTCGCAGACCGTGCCGTCGGGGTGGCGCCCCGTCTCGGCGCACTTGACGCCGTCGAAGGCCGCGGCGTTGAACGAGCGGTCGTCCTTGCCGCCGATGTCGTAGACGATGCCGACCCTCAGCTTGCCGCGCTCGTCGGCGCGCGGCTCACGCCGGCACGCGCCGCCGCCCGCGACGAGCGCGCACGCGAGCGCGGCGGCCAGAAACAGTCTGAGCTTCATTGCGCGATTACTTCCTTGATGAGTTCGGGGACTTGGTCGGGCGCCGCGTCGCCCACGGTGTAGGCGGCGCGGATGCGCGCGGCGGCCACGTCCGCGCCGGCGCCCGGCCGGCAGTAGAGCAGTCCCAAAGGCTCGCCCGCGCTCACCTGCTGCCCCGTGCGCGCGCGCGCGTGGTAGCCGACCGCCGGGTCGATCTTGTCTTCGACGCGCGCGCGGCCGCCGCCGATTGCAGCCACCGCGCGCCCCACCTCCGCCGAGTCTATCGAGACGACGTAGCCCGCGTGCTCGGATTCTACCCTGACCTCGGTCAGCGTCCAATCCACGAGGCGCAGCGGGTCGTCGCACACGCGCGGGTCGCCGCCCTGCTCCTCGACGTTCATCCGAAAACGTTCGAGCGCCGCGCCCGATTCGAGCGCCCGCGTGACCCGCGCCCGCGCCGCTTCGAGCGAAGGCTCGGCGCCGGAGAGCGCGACCATGCGCGCGGCCAACTCGACCGAGAGGTCGAGCACGGGGCGCGTCGCCTCTTCCTTCTCGCCGCGCATGATGTCGATGCACTCGACGACTTCGGCCGCGTTGCCGACGGCGCGGCCGAGCGGCTGGCTCATGTCGGTCAGAAGCGCCTCGGTCTGGACGCCGCAGGAGTGGCCGGTGCGGACGAGCGCCTTGGCGAGCGCGCGCGCCCGCCCCTCGTCGCGCATGAAGGCGCCGCTGCCCGTCTTCACGTCGAGGACGAGCGCGCCCAAGCCCGCCGCCAACTTCTTCGACATGATCGAGGCGACGATGAGCGGGATGGACTCGACCGTCTCGGTCGCGTCGCGCAGCGCGTAGAGCCGCTTGTCGGCGGGCGCGATCTCGGCCGTCTGCCCCATCATCGCGTAGCCGACGCGCGACAGGATTTTTCTGAACTCGGAGAGGTCGAGGTGGACGCGGTAGCCGGGGATGGCTTCGAGCTTGTCGAGCGTGCCGCCGGTGTGACCCAAGCCCCGCCCCGAGATCATCGGCACGGCCACGCCGCAGGCGGCGACGAGCGGCGCGATGACGAGCGAAGTCTTGTCGCCGACGCCGCCCGTCGAGTGCTTGTCGGCTTTGGGGAGCGGAACGTCCGAGAAGTCCAGGACCTCGCCCGACCCGAGCATGGCGTGCGTCAGCGCTTCCATCTCGACGGTCGTCATGCCGTTGAGGTAGACCGCCATCAGCAGCGCCGACGACTGGTAGTCCGCCCACGTCCCGTCCACGACGCCCCGCACGAACGACGCGACCTCCTCGCGCGACAGCTCGCCGCCGTCGCGCTTCTTTCGGATGATGTCCTGTGGCCGCATACTCATCGCGCTTCGGCCCCGGCGCCGTTTAGAAACTCAAGCACGAGCCGGTTGAACTCTTCGGGCCGCTCCATGTTGGGCAGGTGCGCCGCCCCCTTGATGACTTCGAGCCGCGCGCCCGCGATGCCCGCCGCCAGAAAGTTCGCCGCCTCAAGCGTGCGCGGCGTGTCGATGTCTCCCACGACGACCAGCACGGGGACGCGAACTTCGCCGAGTCTTTCGGCCGCGTCAACGTCCGGCGGCAGCCCGTCGCCCGCGGACGAGGTGAGCGCGCCGAAATTCATGTCGCGCACCATCTCACGCACGCCCACGTCAACCTCGTCGGGCGAGCGGCGGGGGCCGTCAACCCAGACTTGCAGCTCAAGCTCGTTGATGCGCCCCACGTCGCCCACCGCGTCGGCCTCCAATATCTCCTCATACTGCGGCGGCGGCGCGGCCTTGTACGCGTAACCCGAGACGGCCGGCGCGACGAGCACTAGCGAGTCAACCGACTCGGGGCTTTCCAGCGCGAAGTCGAGCGCAATCTTCGCGCCCTGCGAGCAGCCCAGAAGCGTCGCGCCCCCGAGGCCGAGGTGATTCAAAAGGCCGGCCAGATCGCGGACGTGGGAGAAGCCGGACTCGCCCCGCGTGCTTCTGTAGAAGCCGCGCCGGTCGTAGCGCATGACGGAGTGACGGCGCGCGAAGGCGTCGAACTGTTCGTCCCACATCCTCGCGTCGCAAATCCCCGCGTGGAGCAGCACGAGCGGGCACCCATCGCCCGCAAGCTCGAAGTGAATGCTCGCCCCGTTGACCTCGGCGCTTCCGACCGTGTGACTCATCCCCTGCCCGTCGTCGCGGGCCGGCACTTCACGCGCGTTCGAGGAGGACGACGGCCTGCACCGTGACCGCACGCCACTCGCCGACGGCGTCCAGCCCCTCGCCCGACTTGGCCTTGACGCTGACGCAGTCGATGTTAACCCCGAGCACTTCCGCCAGCCGCTCGCGCATCTCCTTGACGTAAGGCCGCAGCTTCGGGCGCTCTAACATGATCGTCGCGTCGGCGTTGACGACGCGGTAGCCGCGCTCGCTCGCCAGCCACATCACGCGCGCGAGCAGTTGCAGGCTGTCGGCGCCCCGCCAGCGCGGGTCGTTGTCGGGGAAGTGCTGGCCGATGTCGCCCTCGCACATCGCCCCGAGCACCGCGTCCGTCAGCGCGTGCGCCAGTGCGTCCGCGTCCGAATGACCCTCGGCCCCGCGCTCCGACTCGACCCACACCCCGCCGAGGACGAGCGGCCGCCCCTCCGCCAGACGGTGCGTGTCGTGCCCGATGCCGATTCTGAACATGGTTCAAAGTTACAAGTTCGAGGCTCTGAGTTTAAGACTGAAGCGCTTAACTTTGATGCCTGAACTTGTGAACCAAAACTTCCGCGATCGCGAAGTCGCGGGGGGTCGTGATCTTGATGTTGTCGGCGCCGCCCTCGACGACGCGGACTGGCTCGCCGAGCCGCTCGACCAGCGCGCTACAGTCCGTGACTTCGGCCGCGAGCGCGCCGGGCTGTTGGTAGGCGCGGCGCAGCAGCTCGTAGCGGAAGCACTGCGGCGTCTGCGCGTGCCAGAGACGCGCGCGCTCCGGGGTGCGGACGACTCGGCCCGCCTCGACCTCCTTGACCGTCTCGACCGCCGGGGCGGCGAGGATGGCCGCGCCCGACTCCTCGGCGGCGCGCACCGTGCGGTCGATCTCGTCCGGCGTGACGAACGGGCGCACGCCGTCGTGAACCGCGACCACGCCCGCGCCGCTCTCGTTGAGCGCTTCGAGGCCGCGCCAGACCGACTCGGCGCGCGTCGCGCCCCCCGAGACCGCGCGCGAGACTTTCCGCAGGCCGTGCGCCCCGGCGAGCGACAAAAACTCTTCGCGCTCGCCCTCGGGCAGGACGACCAACGTCTGGCCGACCGTCTCGCACCGCTCGAAGCGCGCGAGGGTGTGGATGATGATTGGGATGCCGGAGATTTCCCGGAACTGCTTGGCCCGCACGCCGCCCGCCCGGCTCCCCCGCCCGGCGGCGACGATGATCGCGACGTTCATAAGAACCGTAAACCGTGAGCCGTAAGCCGTGACGAGAAAGAACCGCGGCCGGGCAAAGCTTTCTTCAAACTCGTCACGGCTTACGGCTCACGGTTTACGTCTTTTAAGACTGCTCTGGCTCCGCGCTGCGGACGGGGGCGTGCTGCTGGCGCGGCTCGCGCTGCTGGAAGGGGCGACGCTGCTGGCCGCCGCCGGCGTGCGCCTGGACGGGGCCGCCGTTCTCGGCGTCCTCCCAGAGCCGGCCGAAGATCATCTTGCCGGCGGTCGTCTGGAGCACGCTCGTCACCGCGATGTCGGCGTTCTTGCCGATCATCCGGCGCGCGTTGTCCACCACGACCATCGTCCCGTCGTCGAGGTAGGCGACGCCCTGGTTGTACTCCTTCCCCTCCTTCAGGATGAAGACGCGCATCGCCTCGCCGGGCAAAACCACCGGCTTCAAAGAGTTCGCCAGCTCGTTGATGTTCAGGACTTGAATGCCGTGGAGCTGCGCCACCTTGTTGAGGTTGAAGTCGTTGGTGACGACGACGCCGTCCAGGCTCTTCGAGAGTTCGAGCAGCTTGAGGTCAACCTCCTTGACGGCGGGGAAGTCCGTGTCCACGACCTGTATGTCGAGCGTCGAGTTGCCCTGCAAGCGGTTGAGCATGTCGAGGCCGCGCCGCCCCCTCTGCCGCTTCGACGAGTCGGGCGAGTCGGCCACCTGCTGCAACTCGCGGAGGATGAACTGCGGGATGACGATGGTGCCGGAGAGGAAGCCGGTCTCGGCCACGTCGGCGATGCGGCCGTCGATGATGACCGAGGTGTCGAGTATCTTCACGTCGCGGCGCGTCGCCTTGTCGCTGAAGATGCCGCCCAAGGCCGAGAGGTCGAGGTAGTCGCCCTTCGCCGCGCCGACCATCAGCCCGATGTAGGCCATGATGAAGGCCAGCGCCAGCGTCAGGAAGACTTTGGTCGAGGGGTGGACGGCGTTCGCCTCCTGATAGCTGATGAGGAACCCGATCAGCACGCCGCCGACGATGCCCATCATCGAGCCGATGCCGGCGCCGATCAAAGTCTTCAAAGACGCCTGCTGGATGCGCATCTCGAAGAGGATGATGACAAAGGCAATGACGAGCGCGAGGAAGGCGGAGACGCAGTGGGTCGGGATTCCGAACAGGTGCGCGCGGCCGGGCACGGCGTGCCCGATCGGGTCTAGCAGGTAACCCGCCCCGATGAGGATTCCGATGAAGACAAGGCGTATGAGAACCGTGTTCGTACGCATGACGCCGGAGATATTAACACTTTATTCGCGCGGTTGTGAACAAATAGGCGACGACGGCCGAGGGGTAAAATTTAAGCTCTGTTTAAAGCCCCACCGCCCTCCGCACGCCCCCAGACGTAAATATAAGACACGCGCAGACGGTGCGTCCCCTTTAGTAGTCACCCGCCACGCCGTTAATATTAAAAAATTCACACCGCACGCGGCGAAAGGCGTCCGTGGACAGTGGAACGGTAAATGCACAAACGCCCCCGTCGGACTCCTCGCTCCCCATCCTCGCTGTCCACTTAAGAGGGCCTCAATCACCCTCACGACCTTAAGGAGAATTCACAATGGCACATCAGTTTGAAGTGAAGGCTAAGGAGAATAGCGTCAGCGGCGGCGCGCCTTTGGTGACCGGCATCTCGGTCACGAAGGGAGAGCTTCTGACCGTCAGCGTCCCGGCCGACGACACCTGGAGCGCCGGGGCCGCCAACCGCACGTCGAACGCCAACGGACTCGGCAACCCCCTCGGCGACGACTTCGGGGTCTTCACACACGGCCCCTTCTCTTTCCTGTACGGCTCGCTCGTCGGGAGTCTCGACGGCGGGAAGACTTTCTTCGCCGTCGGCACGAGGATGGAGATGTCGATCATCATCCCGTCGGGACGCCTGACCCTCTACTACTGGGATGTCAACAAGGACGACAACAGCGGCTCCGTGACCGCCACCGTCGAGGTCTACAAAGGGCCGAGGATGTGAGGGTCGGGGGCGGACGCGCCGCCCCGGCCCGGAACGACTCCGACGTGCCGCTCGGCGCAGAGGGTGAGAGGGGCGTGAACGTTCACGCCCCTCTCACCCTCTAACAGTAGCAGGGAAAATCGCAGCCCCCCGCCCGCGCCTCAACACATCTATTTCGCGCCCGTCTCCGCCGAAAGCACGGGCGCGGCGCCCGCCCCCGCGGCGCTCATCTCGACCGCGCAGCGCCTGTCCTGATACTTGTTCCGTCTGGCCCACGAAAGACACTCCGGGCACACGTCCGCGTCGGAGTCGGGCGCGACGACCTCGTGCGCCTCCCTCAACTCGACCCCGCAGACGGCGCCGGCCGGCGCGTATGGTTTAATCAACTGCTCCTGCTTCAAATCGTGAATGAAATGCACAGCCATCGTCTTAAGAACTCCGTCCCCGAAAGTGATTTTGGAAACCGTTAGAACAACTCTTCCAGCGCCTCTTCGACCGAGCGGACGCCGACGGTGCGCACGCCCAGCAGGCGTTCGAGCCCCGACGTGTTCGACGCGGGCATGATGATCTTCTTGAAGCCGAGCGCCTGCGCCTCGCGCGCACGCGCCTGCGCCTGCATGGCGCCGCGCACCTCGCCGGTCAGACCCACCTCGCCGAAGACCGCCGTCTTCGGGTCAACCACCTTGTTGCGGTAGCTCGACACGATGGCGGCGATGACGCCGAGGTCGGCGGCCGGCTCGTCAACCTCGAACCCGCCGACGACGTTGAGGAACACGTCCGACTTGAGCAAGCCTTCGACGCCTACGCGCTTCGCCAGCACGGCCAGCAGCAGCGCGAGGCGGTTCCTGTCGAAGCCCTGCGCGGTGCGCGCGGGGTTGTTTAGCGAGGAGTCGGACGCGAGCGCCTGCACCTCGACGAGCATCGGGCGCGTCCCCTCCATGCAGGCCGAGACGACCGAGCCGGCGACGTTCTCGGGCCGGCCGTGCAGGAACATCTCCGAGGGGTTGGCGACCGCGACAAGCCCCTCGCCCGTCATCTCGAAGACGCCGAGCTCGTTGGCCGCGCCGAAGCGGTTCTTGGTCGCGCGCACGATGCGGTGGTTGTGGTGGCGCTCGCCCTCGAAGTAGAGCACCGTGTCCACGATGTGTTCGAGCGCCTTCGGCCCGGCAATCGAGCCTTCCTTGGTGACGTGGCCGATGAGGAAGACCGGGATGGTGCGGTTCTTCGCCAGCATCAGGAACTGGCTCGCCACCTCGCGCACCTGCGAGACCGAGCCGGGGGCGGATTCGATCTGCGAGGAGAAGACCGTCTGAATCGAATCGACGATGATGGCGCCCGGCTCGTCGCGCTCGACCTCGCCCATGATGTTTTCGAGGTTCGTCTCGGGCATCAGGTAGAGGTTCGCGGCCTCGACGCCGAGCCGCTCGCCGCGCATCTTGATCTGCCGCTCCGACTCCTCGCCCGAGACGTAGAGCACGCGCTCGCTCTGCCGGCTCAGCCGGTCGGCGACCTGCAAGAGCAGCGTTGACTTCCCGATGCCGGGGTCGCCGCCGATGAGGATGAGGCTGCCCGGCACGATGCCGCCGCCGAGCACGCGGTCGAACTCGTCTATCCCCGAAGGGATGCGCGAGTCGTCCTGCGACTCGATCTCGCCGAAGCGCACGGGCTTCACCTCGCGCAGACGGAAGCCGCCGCGCGCCGCCATCCCCTTCGCCGCGCCCGCCGCCGGCCGCGACCTCTCTTCAACCAGAGAGTTCCACTCGCCGCAGTCCGGGCACTTCCCCAGCCACTTGCGCGACTGGTGCCCGCAACTCTGACAGACGTAAACCGTCCCCGCCGCTTTTGCCACTTTTCAAATCTTCCTTCTCTTAAATTGAGTCTCGATGGCCGACCATTCTTAAAAATTCTCGCGCCCAAAGTTCGACGTATTTTACCACCTCGCGGAGGCCCGTTCAGCTAGGCAAAGCGCGACGGCCGCCCGCATTCGCTTGACACGAAACGTCGGCGGCCGGCTGGAATTTTCACGGGATTTCTACAGAATTTCCTTGATTCGCTCCGTCGGGCGGCCGAGGACGGCGCGGCTCCCGCGCTCGACGATGGGGCGCTGGATGAGGTCCGGGTGTTCGGCCATCAGGCGTATCAACTCGTCGTCGGAGAGTTCGCGCTTGCCGAGTTCAAGCTCCTTGTAGACCGCCTCGCCCGTGCGCAACAGTTCGCGCGGCGCGATGCCCATCTTCCCGACCAGCTCGCGCAGTTTCGCCTCGCCAATCGGCTCAAGGTAGTAGTTGACCTTCTCATAATCGTAGCCGCTCTCACGGAGCAGCCGGTCGGCCTCGCGGCACTTCGTTCACGTCGGCTTCTCGTAGACGGTGATCGGTTCGTCCATCGCTCCCCTCCCCCTTTACGGAAAAATCCCGCGCACGCGCGTCGCCTCGGCCACGCGGCCGACGGCGACGACGTAGGCGCCCGTGCGCATGTCGGTGCGGAAGCGCTCGGCCGCCGCGTAGACTCCGGCGAAGGCCGTCCGCATCGTCTGCTCCAGGGTCTCGCGCACGCGCTCCTCCGTCCAGAAGTAGCTGTACTGATCCTGCACCCACTCGTAGTAGCTGACCGTGACGCCGCCCGCGTTGGCGAGGATGTCGGGCAGGAGAAAGACGCCGCGGTCGAAGAGGACGCAGTCGGCGCCCGGCGTGACGGGGCCGTTCGCCAGCTCCGCGATGAGGCGCGCGCGCACGCCCCCGACGTTGGCGAGCGTGATGCTATTCTCAAGCGCTGCCGGGCAGAGGAGGTCGCAGTCTACTTCAAGCACTTCGTCGCGCGGGATGGCCTGCGTGTTCGGCATCCCCTCGACCGTGCCGGTCTCGGCCTTGTACCGGAGCGCAGCCTGCACGCCGATGCCGTGCTCGTTGTAGACGCCCGCGCCCGAATCGGCGATGGCGACGACGCGTGCGCCGTCCTCGCCCGAGACGAGGCGTGCGAAGTTGGCGCCCGCGTTGCCGAAGCCGTGGATGGCGACGCGAGAGTCGCGCAGGTTGATGCCGCGCACGCGGCACGCCTCGCGCACGGCGTAGAGGCAGCCGCGCGCGGTCGCCTCGCTGCGCCCGAGCGAGCCGCCGAGCGCGACGGGCTTGCCCGTCACGACGCCAAGCTCCGTGTGGCCGCGCACCATCGAGATGGTGTCCATGATCCACGCCATCGTCTGCTCGTCGGTGTAAACGTCGGGCGCGGGGATGTCGCGGTCGGGGCCGATGATGGGCGCGATCTCGAAGGCGTAGCGGCGCGTCAGGCGTTCAAGCTCGCCCTTCGACATCGACTTCGGGTCGCACACGACGCCGCCCTTGCCGCCGCCGTAGGGGATGCCGACCGTGGCGCACTTCCAAGTCATCCAGGAGGCGAGCGCCTTGACCTCGTCGAGCGTGACGCCGGGGTGGAAGCGGATGCCGCCCTTGGAGGGCCCCCGCGCGACGTTGTGCTGCACGCGGTAGCCCTCGAAGACGCAGACCTCGCCGCTGTCCATCTTGACCGGGATGGAGACGACGAGCTGCCGCTTGGCGTTCTTCAAGACCTGCCGCATCGAGCTGTCGAGGTCGAGATAGTCGGCGGCCGTCTCGAACTGCGCCTGCGCGATCTTGAAGGGGTTCAGCTCCTCCGCCGGCGCCGCCGTCACCGTCTGCTGGCTCATAGGGTTCGCCCTCCCTTCGACAGAGTTCTACCCCGCGCTCGTTAATCTTCCGCCTTCTCTTCTATTTCCAGGATGTCGCCCTCGGTGAAGAGGTAGGTGCGCATGTGTTTGTCGAAGGCGGGGTTCATGCGGCGCAGGTATTCGAGCGCCATCATGGCGTGCTCGATCTCCTCGTCGCGGTTGTGCGCGAGGATGCGTCGCAACTGGTCGTCCTTCGTCACCTCGACGCGCTGGTTGTACCAGTCCACCGCCTCCAACTCTTCCTGTAGAGACTTCAACGCGCGCGAGAAGTTGAGCGTCTCCTCGCTCATCTTCTCGTAACTTTCGTGCCACTCTGAACTAGTCGCCACCGTGTCGGCCCCCCTTTTCATTCCGTCTCGAAGCGCGAACATCCTATGGGGTCGAACTTAAAAGTTCAAGGATATTTTGGAACCCGCGCGGCGAGGCGGGGTCTAACGTGGGGAGTCTCCCGCTCGACCCGCTGGCACCGGCGCGACGGAGGATACCGGAGATGTTCAGCAACCTGATCGAGTCGGGGTCGCACGCGGCCGACCTCAAACGCAGGGGGAGATTCTTCCTCGGGACGACGCTCTTCTACGGCCTGCTGCTCGCCGTCACGGGCGTCGGCAGCATCTACGCCTACAACGTCAGCCTCGACCACGACCCGGACTACGAGCTGGTCGCGCTGATGCGCTTCCCGCCCGCCGAGGCGCGCCGCGAGCAGCCGCGCCGCGAACAGCAGCGCGCCGCCGCCAGCCCGAGCCGCGTTAACCAGATCGCCACGCGCGTCGAGCTTTCGATGCAGACGCCCTACAACGGCCACCGCATCGCCAGCGCGACCACGCCCGAGGTCAACCCGAGACAGGCGGTCATCATCTCGACCTTCAACAGCAACCCGACCGCGGTCGGCGGCGGCCCCGTCGGCCCACACAACGACGGCTCCCCGTACGGCACGGGTCCGACCACCGGCCCCAGCGTGACCGAGCCCGCCGGTGAGGGGCCGCCGCCCTTGCCGGCGCCGGCGCCGAAGGCGTCGCCGCAGCCGCAGCCCCGGCAGAACGTCGGGACGATAAGCCTCAGCACGGGCGTCATCAGCAGCAAGGTCATCGACAAGCCCGCGCCGCCCTACCCGGCCATCGCCAAGGCCGCCGGCGTCCAGGGGCCGGTCGCCGTGCAGATACTCGTTGACGAACAGGGGCGCGTCATCTCCGCGAAGGCGACGAGCGGCAACCCGCTGCTTCAGGGCGCGGCCGTCCAGGCGGCGCACCGCGCGCACTTCACGCCCACGATGCTCAACGGCCAGCCGGTCAAGGTCACCGGCAGCATCACATATAACTTCGTCCTCCGCTAACTCGACGCTGCTCACCCCAACAACACGAAGACGCGGCCGACCGCTCCCGGCCGCGTCTTCGTGTCTCCGTGGTTATTTCTTTTACTTCGTCAACTCACTCGGCGCTCAGGTGCCGGCGCGGCACGCGCGCGCTGACGCCGCAGGTGATCTCGTACGAGAGCGTCCCGGCCGTGCGCGCGAGGTCTTCGGCCGGGAGCACGCGCCCCGCGCCCCCTCCCTCGTCAGCCCCGAGCAACGTCACGCGGTCGCCGACCCTCACGCCCTCCACGTCCGTCACGTCCAGCAGCGTCAAGTCCATCGAGACGCGCCCCACGACCGGCGCGAACTGGCCGCGCACGACGACGCGACCGCGGTTCGAGAGTGCGCGCGCGTAGCCGTCGGCGTAGCCCGCGGGCACCGTCGCCACCAGCATCTCGCGCGCCGCCTCGTACGTGCAGCCGTAGCCCAGAGTCTCGCCCGCGTGCACGGCCTTCAAGAGCGTGACGCGCGTCCGCAAGGTCATCACCGGGCGCAAGCGCGGCGCGGCGGCCTGCGGCGGGAGCACGTCGCGCCACAGCCCGTAGAGGACGCCGCCCGGCCTGACCATGTTGCCCCACGCCTCGGGGTGCGCGAAGGTGGCGGCCGAGTTCGCCATGTGCTCGTACTCGGGCGCGTGGCCGCGCGCGCGGAAGGCCGCGACCGCCTCGCGGAAGCGCGTGAGCTGGTCGCCCGTGAAGCAGTCGCGCCCCGGCTCGTCGGCCGCCGCGAAGTGCGTCATCAGCCCGGCGACGCGGACGTGCGCGAACGCCTTCAGCCGCTCGGCGAACTCGGCGGCGTAGTCGTAGCGCACCCCGAGGCGGCCCATCCCGGTGTCAACTTTGACGTGGATGTCGGCGACGACGCCGGCCGCGCGCGCCGCCGCGTCGAGCGCCCCGGCCACGTCGAGCCTGTAGACGACGGGCGTGACGCCGTGCGAGAGGCACGCGTCGGCCTGACCCTCCCAGAAGCCGCCGAACGAGAGCACGGGACGGCTCACACCCGCGCGGCGCAACGCGAAGGCTTCCTCGGGCATCGCCACGCCGAACCAGTCGGCGCCCTCCGCTTCGAGCCGGCGCGCGCACTCCGCCGCCCCGTGGCCGTAGGCGTCGGCCTTGACCACGCCCATCACCTTCACGCCCGCGCCGACGCGCGCGCGCACCTCTCGGAAGTTCGAGGCGAGCGCGTCGAGGTCGATCTCGGCCCACGTCGGACGGCCGCCCGCCAACACCGCTTCGTTCATGTGAGCACCGCCGCCGGAAATTTTGTTGAGAAGAACGCTCGCCGGCAGTCTCGCACAAAAACGCGGGCGCCGGAAAGCGCGCCTGAAGCCTCGGGACGCGCCGCGCGCCGACGTTTCACAACGCAACTGAGACCGCCCCGCAGCAATCTCGTAACCTTATCGCAAACGTCTCCTGATAACCTTGACGAAATTTTTGTATCGGACAGTACATAAGGGCGGGCGGCCGGGGCCGGGCGTCAAGCCGCGTGAACGAATCTTCAAAACATGGGGGGACAGCCAATGGCGACGGGAACCAAGAGACAGGAGCAGGAGTCCGGACAGCAGGGCGCACAGGGCGAGCAGTCTTCACAGTCGCCGCTCGCGAACGGGATTAAGGACGGGTTGACGGGGCCGGACGCTCCCGTCAACGGCCGCCAACTCGGCGACGGGCGGCGGCAGGGCTATCTGAAGTATGTGGACGAGGAGCAGATGGCGCGCGGGCTGGGGTGGTTCAGCATCGGGCTGGGACTGGCCGAACTGCTCGCGCCGCGCGGCGTCGCAAAAGTCGCGGGCGTGAGCGGCAACACGACGCTCATCCGCCTTTTGGGTCTGCGCGAGATCGCGCACGGCCTCGCCATCTTCTCGCAGGGCAAGCGGCCGACCGAGGCGCTCTGGGCGAGGGTCGTCGGCGACGGACTCGACCTGGCGTGCCTGGGCGCGGCCTTCGCCTCGCCCGACAACAGCAAGGGGCGGCTCGCCTTCGCGACGGCGAACGTGCTGGCGGTGACGGCGCTCGACCTGCTCACCGCGCAGCAGTTGAGCGCGACCGACGGCAGCGAGCGGACGGAAAGGGGCAGCATTCCCGTGAACAAGAGCATCATCGTCAACGCCTCGTCCGAGGAGGTCTACGCGTTCTGGCGCGACCTGCCGAACCTGCCGCGCTTCATGCGCCACCTCGAATCGGTGACGTGGACGGGCGAGGGGCGCTCGCACTGGGTCGCGAAGTCGCCGACGGGCGGCGCCGTCGAGTGGGACGCCGAGATTACGGAAGACCGCCCGAACCAGCTCATCGCGTGGCGCTCGGTCGAAGGCTCGGAGGTCACGAACTCGGGCTCGGTGCGGTTCGAGCAGGCGACGGGCGGGCGCGGCACGGTCGTCCGCGTCGAGCTCGACTACACGCCGCCGGGCGGCGCCGCGGGCGCGCTCGTCGCCAAGCTGATGGGCGAAGACCCGGACGGGCAGATGCAGGTTGACCTGCGCCGCTTCAAGCAGGTCATCGAGCTGGGCGAGGTCGTCGTCTCGGACGGCACGCTTCTGGGCGAGGGCTACACCGAGCAGAGGGCCGCGCAGCCGTTGGGCGTCGGCGTCGGCGGGCAGGAAGCCGCGTCGTGACGGCCGCGACCGAGGTGAGACTTCTCTTGACGGTTGATTAAGGGGGACGTGATGAGAGCGAATTGTTGGTACGGCAAAAAGGACGTGCGGGTCGAGCAGGTGCCCGACCCGAAGATTATGAACCGCCGCGACGCCATCGTGAAGATAACTTCCACGGCCATCTGCGGCTCTGACCTCCACCTCTACAACGGCTTCATGCCGACGATGCAGAAGGGCGACATCCTCGGCCACGAGTTCATGGGCGAGATCGTCGAGACCGGCCCCGACGTGCACGACCGGAAGGTCGGCGACCGCGTCGTCGTCTCCTTCCCCATCTCCTGCGGCAAGTGCTTCTTCTGCCAGCAGGAGCTGTTCAGCTTGTGCGAGAACTCGAACCCGAACGCGTGGATGGCCGAGAAGATGTTCGGCCACTCGCCTTGCGGCATCTTCGGCTACTCGCACCTGACGGGCGGCTTCGCCGGGGGGCAGGCGGAGTACGCGCGCGTGCCCTTCGCAGACATCGGCACGCTCAAAGTCCCCGAGGGGCTTTCGGACGAGCAGGTGCTCTTCCTCTCGGACATCTTCCCGACCGGCTACATGGGCGCGGAGATGTGCGACATCCAGCCGGGCGACACGGTGGCCGTCTGGGGCTGCGGCCCCGTGGGACAGTTCGCGATGGCGAGCGCGTACCTGCTCGGCGCCGAGCGCGTCATCGGCATCGACCGCTTCCCCGAGCGCCTGCGGATGGCGCGCGAGGGGGCGAAGGCCGACACCATCAACTACGAGCAGGCCAACGTCTACGAGACGCTGATGGAGATGACGGGCGGGCGCGGCCCCGACGCCTGCATCGACGCCGTCGGCCTTGAGGCGCACGGCGCAGGCGCGCACGGCTTCGAGTACGCCTACGACCGCGTCAAGCAGGCTCTGGGCGCGGAGACCGACCGCCCCATCGCGCTGCGCGAGTCGATCATGTGCTGCCGCAACGGCGGCACCGTCTCGGTCATCGGCGTCTACGGCGGCTTCATCGACAAGTTCCCGATGGGCTCGTTCATGAACCGCTCTCTGACGATGAAGACCGGCCAGTGTCACGTCCAGCGCTACTGGAAGAAGCTGCTCGGGCACGTCCAGAACGGCGACATCGACCCGTCGTTCGTCATCACGCACCGGATGCGGCTCGACGACGCGCCGAACGGCTTCGACACCTTCAACAACAAGGAGGACGACTGCATCAAGATCGTCCTCAAGCCCTGAGTCCGACGCCCGGAGCGGATAAGGGAAGTTCACCCCACACAGGACTTCCGGGATGAGGAAGGGGCCGCGGAAATTCCGCGGCCCCTTTCCTTCTGCATCGAAGAACCGTCTTGTAACAGATAAGGTACGGGTGTACTCTGCCGTTTGAACGGCCGCCGCCAGCCCGTCACGTGAGAGAGTTCCCCCGCCGGTCCGCCCGCTTGCCGAGGCTTTGGCTCACGCCGGATTTCTGCCCCGCGATCCCCCGTCTCACCTCACAATCCGGTGCGCGGTAGGTTCACCCGCCCCGCACCCACTGTCGGCCTCAACTGCGAAGGGAGAAATCTCATGAACACAAGCGACGCCAAGAAGCTCGCCCGTAGACTCTTCATCCTTTTCACGTTGGTCGCCTGCCTTGCTCTAGCGGGAGTAGAGCGTCCAGTCAAGGCATGGCCGTGCAACCCGAATGATGTCTCCGCGTGTCAGCAGGCGGGAGGGAGGTGGTATCCGAACTGCTGCGCCTGCGGCGACCGGACGGACATTGCCTCTTGCGAATGGGACGGGATACATTTTTGGAACGCCTGCGTCGGGGAATGTTGGCTGAACCAGTGAGGGCAGGGAGCCGGGGTTGAAGGAGGTCTCGCCCTTATTCAACTATTCAACCCCCTTCCAAACTTGGGCCGCGGGGCCGCCTGCGCATACGTCCGGCGCGCAGGCGGCCCCGCAGACTTTTGAGGTAAAGCCGCGCCGCCGCTTCGTTCGTGAACCGATTTTTTTTGACGCCCCCCGCTCCCGTTCCTTTATACTCAAGCGGTCAGTCCTTCGTTCAGACCGTTATCATCCCCTTATGCCGTTCGACAAAGTCCTGATCCTGTCCGCCTCGGCCGGCGCGGGTCACATGCGCGCGGCCGACGCCGTCGAGCGCGCGTTCCGGCTCACCGGCGCCGCCTCGGAAGTGAGGCACGTTGACACGCTGCAATACACCAACAAGCTCTTCCGGCACCTCTACTCCAAAGCCTACATCGACCTCGTCAACAAATCCCCCGAGCTGCTCGGCTGGTTCTACGACCACCTGGACAAGCCCTGGAAGAACGAGCGCCGCCGCCTCGCGCTCGACAAGCTCAACACCCGCCCGTTCGTCAGGATGCTCGAAGCGTACCGGCCCGACATCACCGTCTGCACGCACTTCCTCCCCGCCGAGATCATCTCCTGGCTCAAGGCGAAGGGGCGCGTCTCGTTCCGACAGGCCATCGTCGTCACCGACTTCGACGTTCACGCGATGTGGCTCTGCCACCACTACGAGCAGTACTTCGTGGCGATGGACGAGACGCGCGAGCACTTGCTGAGGCTCGGGATACCCGAAGCGAAGGTGACGACCTCCGGCATCCCCATCGACCCGGTCTTCGCCGAGCACAAGGACAAGCTTGAGATGCGCGCCAAACACGGCCTCAAGCCCGACGTGACGACCGTCCTCGTCTCGGCCGGCGGCTTCGGCGTCGGCCCCGTCGGGCACATGCTGGAATCGCTGGCGGGGATGAAACACCCGGCGCAGATCGTCGCGCTCTGCGGTCGCAACGTGGAGTTAAAGGAGAAGCTGGAGTCGGCGAGTGCCCGCCTGCCGCGCTCGCACCACGTGACCATCAACCCCGTCGGGTTCACGACCGAGATGGACGAGTACATGAGCGCCGCCGACATCCTGCTCGGCAAGCCCGGCGGGCTGACCACCTCGGAGGCGCTCGCCAAGGGGCTGGTCTTCGTCATCGTCAACCCCATCCCCGGTCAGGAGGAGCGAAACTCCGACCACCTGCTTGAGAACGGCGTCGCCGTCCGCTGCAACAACCTGCCGGTGCTCGCCTACAAGCTCGACCGCCTGCTCGACGACCCGGCGCGCTTCGCCTCGATGCGGGACGGCGCGCGCCGCATGGCACGCCCCGACGCCGCGCGCGGCATCGTCAAGAAGCTGCTGGAACTACAAGGGGAGTCGTGAGGCCGTCGGGTTAGTCGAGGCCGCGGCGGACTACTCGCGCCACATGTTCTCGAAGCGCGTGAACTCTTTGAGGAAGGCGAGGTTGACGGTGCCGGTCGGGCCGTTGCGCTGCTTGGCGATGATGAGTTCCGCCGTGCCCGTGTTCTCCTCCGTCCGGTTGTACTGCTCCTCGCGGTAGATGAAGGCGACGAGGTCGGCGTCCTGCTCGATCGAACCCGACTCGCGCAGGTCGGAGAGCTGCGGGCGGTGGTCGCTTCTGGCCTCGGGCGCGCGGGAGAGCTGCGAGAGCGCGACGAGCGGCACGTTCAACTCCTTCGCCAGACCTTTCAGCTCGCGCGAAATCTGCGACACCTCCTGCTGCCGCGACTCCGAGCGCCGCGACGAACCCGACATCAGTTGCAGGTAGTCCACCACGATCAGGTCGAGCCGCTTCTGCTCGGCCGCCAGCCGCCGCGCCTTCGCGCGCATCTCAAGCACCGAGATGCCCGGCGTGTCGTCGATAAAAATCTTCGCCTCGGCCAGCGTCCCCAGCGCGCCCGCCAGCCGCGCCCACTCGTCGCGCGACAGGTAACCGCTGCGGAACTTCTGCGCGTCCACGCGCCCCTCCGAGCAGAGCATGCGCATCACCAGCGACTCCTTCGACATCTCCAGCGAGAAGATCGCCACCACCGCCCCCGCGTGAATCGCCGCGTTCTGCGCGAGCGTCAGACACAGACTGGTCTTCCCCATCGAGGGCCTGGCGGCGACGATGACGAGGTCGGAGGGCTGGAGGCCGGAGGTCATCGTGTCGAGCTCGCTGAAGCCGGTGGTGAGCCCCGTCAGCATCGCGGAGCGGCCGGCCATCTCCTGCACCTTTTCGAGGAGCAGGTCGGCGACCGGCTTGATGTGCGAGAAGCCCTGGCGCGTGCGCTCGTCGGCGAGCGCGAAGATCATCTGCTCGGCGTGGTCGAGGATGAGGGTCGCCTCGTCCTCGCCTTCCAGCGCCTCGCTCGTAATCTTGTTGGCGACGCGGACGAGCTGGCGCATCAGCGAGTGGTCTTTGACCACCTTCGCGTACGCGGCGACGTTGGTGAAGTGCGGCAGCCCGTAGGTCAGCTCGGAGATGAAGGCGATGCCGCCCGTCTGCTCCAACGCGCCCTCGCGGCGGAGTTCCTCGCCGATGAGGATGGGGTTGATCTCGCTGCCGCGCTCGCTCAGGCCGATCATGGCGCGGAAGACGAACTGGTGCGCGCGGACGTAGAAGTCCTCGGGGCGCAAAAGCTCGATGGCCTGGTTGACGAGCGCGTTGTCTAAGACGACGGCGCCGAGGATGGCGCGCTCGGCGTCCGCGCTGTGCGGCAGCGGGCGCTCAAGCATCTGTTCGCGTGTCGGGTCGGCTATGAACTGTGCCATCGGGAGTCTGGCCTGTGGAAAACTGACGTGGTCGGGACAGGGAAACGGCGCGCCCCTTCCCTCGCCCGCGGCGCACTCGCGCGGGAGCGCGGAGGGGTCGCGCCGCCGGTCTTTATACTACAAGCCGGGGGGCGCGACAACAATCATGTTGACGCGCCCCCCGCGGTGAATGGATTCACGCTCAGCCTGCGCGGCGCCGGGCTAAGGCTCGTTGGGGCCGTCGCCCGCCACGTTCGCGGACAGGTCGGCGCCCGCCCCGGCCGCGTCCTGCGCCGAGTTGTCGGCTGAGTTGTCGCCGGCCGTCTGCGCCCCGCCCTCGCCGGTGACGGTGACGGGGATATCGACGGTCACCTCGCGGTGGAGCCGGACGCTCACGGTGTACTCGCCCGTCTCCTTGATCGGCTCGGTCAAGTGTACGCGGCGGCGGTCGATCTCGTAGCCCTTCTCCTTGATCGCGTCGGCGATGTGCATCGCCGTCACCGAGCCGTAGAGCAGGCCGTGCTCGCCGACCTTGCGCTCGAAGTTGAGGCGGAGTCCGCCCATCTGCCCGGCCTGCGCCTCCGCAGAGCCGCGCTCCTTCGCCTCCTTCTTGAGGAGCGCGCCGCGCTCGGCCTCGATCTGCTTGACGTTGCCGGGCGTCGCCTGGACCGCCAGCTTGCGCGGCAGCAGGTAGTTGCGCGCGTAGCCCGCCTTCACCCTGACGATCTCGCCGCGCGCGCCGAGGTTGTCCACGTCTTCGCGTAACAGTACGTTGGTCGTTGCCATTGTCGTGTCAACCTCCCTTTAGTCCGCGGTGTAGGGCAGCAGCGCGATGTTGCGCGCGCGCTTGATCGCCTCGGTCAGCATCCGCTGGTGCGCGGTGCAGACGCCCGAGATGCGGCGCGGCAGAATCTTGCCGCGCTCGGGGATGAAGTTCTGCAAGAGCCGCACGTCCTTGAAGTCGATGAGATCGACCTTGTCCACGCAGAAGCGGCAGACCTTGCGCCGGCGCATCCGCCCGCGCCCGCCGCCGCGCCCGCTCTGCGGCCGCCTCTCCTGCGGCCCGTCGTCGTCGCGATCAAAGTCGCGGTCGCCTCTTTCCATGTTTCTTGACATTGTCCTTCTTCTCTCTTTCTCAACGCGGGGCCGCACGCGGCTCAACTCTCTCGCGGAGAGGGCGCGTGCCGCACGCCCGCCAGCCTGTTCCGAAGGGGAGCGCCCGCGCGCCCCTTACCTTCTACTCGTCGCCGCCGCGCGTGGCCTGACCGCCGCCCGATGCCGACGCGGACATCGGCCGCTTGGCGGCCTTGCGCGCGCGGCGCGCCCTCAACTTCTCGGCGCGCTGCCGCTCCTCGTCCACGCGCACGGTCAGGTAGCGGAGCACCTGATCGCTGACGCGCATGCGGCGCTCCAACTCGGCGATCTCGCCCCCCGTGCCCTCGATCTCGAAGAGCACGTAGATGCCCTCGTTGCTGTGGCCGATGCGGTAGGCGAGCTGGCGGCGGCCCAAGACCTCGTTCCGGGTGATGGTGCCGCCCTGGTCGGTGACGATCGCGCTGAGGTTCTCCGACAGGCGGGTGACCTCGTCTTCCTGCGTGCCGGGATCGACGATGAAGACGACCTCGTAAACTCTCTTCTCTGCCAAAACCATCCTCCTTTTGGATGTCTAGCCTCGGCCATGACGGCCGAAGCAAGAAGGAAAAGTAGCCGTCGGCGTTCGGCCTTCGGCTAATTGTACAGCGACATTGCCTTGTCAATGCCGTCGCGGATGACGGCGCGGAGCGCCTCCGCGCCCCGCTCCAGAATCTTCTCGACCTCATCGCGCTGCCCCTTCGGGAAGCGTTCGAGGACGAAGCCGGCCGTGTCCCCGACGGGGTGCTCCGGCTTGATGCCGACCCTCAGGCGCGGGAACTCGTCCGTGCCCAGAGCCGCGATGATGTTCTTCAAACCCTTCTGGCCGCCGCTCGACCCCGAGCGCCTCAGGCGTATCGAGCCGAAGGGGAGCGCGATGTCGTCGCTGACGACGACGAGGCCGCCGGCGGGCTTGAGCGCGGCGCGCTTCTTGAGCAGGCACGCCACCGACTCGCCGCTCAGGTTCATGTAAGTCTGCGGCTTGACCAGCTCGACCACCCGGCCTTCGAGTTCGGCGCGCCCGACGAGCGCCCTGCACTCGGCGCGCTTGACCAGCGCGTTCGACTGCCGCGCCAGAAGGTCAACGAGCATGAAGCCGAGGTTGTGGCGCGTCCACTCGTACTGCTCGCCCGGATTGCCCAGACCGACGATGAGCATGGGGGCGGTCTACTCTTCGTCTTCCTTCTTGCCCTTGCCGATGACTTCGGGCTCGGAGACCTCTTCCGCGGGCGCGGTCTCCTCGACCGGCTCCTCACGGACGACGGCGACCGTGGCGACGGCAGTCTCGGGGTCGGTCAGGATAGTGATACCCTCGTCAACCTTCACGTCCGAGACGTGCAGAACGTCGTGGGCGCCGAGGTGCGAGACATCGACGGTGATGAAGTCGGGGATGATGCTCGGGCGGCAGCGTATCTCGACCTCGCGCAGGAGCTGTTCGAGGATGCCGCCGCCGTCGGCCGCGCCCGCGGGCTCGCCTTCGAGTTCGAGCCGGACGGAGACCTCGATCTCCTGCCCGCGGACGAGGCGGCGCAGGTCGGCGTGGATGAGCCGGCTCCTGACCGGGTCGATCTGGCGGTCGAGGAACATCACCTCGGTCGTGCCGATGCCGTCCACGTCGAGCGTGAAGATGGCGTTGTGCCCCGCCCCCGACCGCAGGATCGCGGCCAACTCGGCGAGCGGCGCGGCGGCGGCCATCGGCTCGCCCTCGCCGCCGTAGATCGTGAGCGGCACCAGGCCCCGCGCGCGAAGCCGCCGCGAGTCGTTCTTGCCGCGTCCAGCGCGCAGCTCAGCGCGCACCGTTATCTCTTGTCTCTCTGCCATAATGCTCCTTAAGTTTTTGCCCTCCGCCTCACACGAAGAGCGAGGAGACGCTCGTCTCCTCGTGGATCGACTTAATCGCTTTCGCCAGAAGCGGCGCGATGCTCAAAACGTTAATCTTCTTCTCGCGGCACGCCGTGTCGCGCAGCGGGACCGTGTTCGTCGTCACGACGCGCTCGATCTCGGACTCGGCCAGCAGCTCGCACGCGCGCCCCGACAGCACCGGGTGCGTGAAGCAGGCGTGGATGCGCGCGGCGCCCGCCTCTTGCAGCGCCGCCGCGACCTTCGTCAAAGAGCCGCCCGTGTCGCACATGTCGTCCACGATGAGGCAGCTCCGCCCCTTCACCTCGCCGACGACGTTCATCACCTCGGCCACGTTCGCCTTCTCGCGCCGCTTGTCGCACAGCGCGAGCGTCGCGGGGCTGCCGTCCTCCGACGTGAGGCGCTTGGCGTAGGCGCGCGCGCGCTCCGCGCCGCCCGTGTCGGGCGCGACCACCGTCAGGTCGGGCAGCTTGTGATCCTGGTAGTGGCCGATGAAGGCCGGCGCGGCGAAGAGGTGATCGACGGGGATGTCAAAGAAGCCCTGAATCTGCGCCGCGTGCAGGTCCATCGTCAGCACGCGGTCGGCGCCGGCGGTCGTGATCAGGTTCGCCACCAGCTTCGCGCCGATGGAGACCCGAGGCCGATCCTTCTTGTCCGAGCGCGCGTAGCCGAAGTAAGGGATGACCGCCGTCACGCGCTCGGCCGACGAGCGCCGGAAGGCGTCGAGCATGACGAGCAGCTCCATCAGGTGCGCGTCGGTCGGCGGGCACGTCGGCTGCACGATGAAGACGTCGGCGCCGCGCACGTTCTCGGTGATCTGGAAGTTGAACTCGCCGTCCGAGAACCTGTCGGTCGTCGCCAGCCCCGGGTCGCAGCTCAGGTAGTTGCAAATCTCCTGAGTCAGCGCCCGGTTCGCGTTTCCGGAGAAGACTTTGATGCCGCCCGTGGTGCTCATCTTTTAAGTTTAGCTGGGGAGGTAGGACTCGAACCTACGAATGCCGGATCCAAAGACCGGTGCCTTACCACTTGGCGACTCCCCAATTCTGGTTTCAGGCCCCGCGGCCGGGTCGGAGAGATGCCGCGCCGCGCCCGAGAGCCGCAAGGTACTCGGCGCGCGTGAGCGTAGCGCACGCGAAGACTTTCCAGCCGCCTTCGGCGCCGCCGAGCGCGCCGCGAGCGCGCCCCGCTTCCGCCTCGCTTTCAAAGACTCCGAAGACGCTTGAGCCGCTGCCCGAGAGCATGACCCGGAGCGCGCCCGCCCCTTTCAGCGCCTCGCGCGCGCGGCCGATTTCGGGGTGGAGCCGCACCACGACGGCCTCGAAATCGTTCGACATCACATCACAGAGTGAATCGGAAAATTCGGCCTCCGCGCGCGAAACAGAAAGGTTAGCCGCCGCCTCTGCCTTTGTCAAGGCGCGAGCGCCGAGCGCTTTGTACGCCTCCGCGGTCGAGACGTGGACGCCCGGCGAGACCACGCAGAGGTGCATTTTCGGCGCGTCCGCGAGCGGCCGGATGTCCGTCCCGGTGCCCGTCCCGAGCGCCGTCCCGCCGGTCAGAAAGAAAGGCACGTCGGCGCCGAGCCGGGCGCCGATTTCGGCCAACTCACTCGCGCCGGTCTCGATTCCCCAGAGCGCCGCCAGCGCCGCCAGCGTGACCGCCGCGTCCGACGAGCCGCCGCCGAGTCCGCCGCCCGCCGGTATCGCCTTCTCCAAACCGACGCGGGCGCCGGAGTCCACGCCGAAACGCTCGCGGAGCGCCGACGCCGCGCGCACCACGAGGTTTGTCCCGTCGGTCGGGATTGAGGGGTCTGTGCAGGAAAGTTCCAGCAGCCCGCCGGGAGCCGTCTCGAAAGTCAGAGTGTCGTGGAGGGTGATTGTCTGGAAGACCGTGCTGATTTCGTGGTAGCCGTCGGGGCGGCGCCCCAGCACGCGCAGGCCGAGGTTAATCTTGGCGAAGGCCGGGAGCGTGAGTCTGTCCGCTGACACGGAAAGCGGCTGGCGCCTCCTCCTGAGAAAGCGCCAGCCGCCCGGATTCTCGCGGCCGTGTGGGCCGCGGCGCTAACGCTTCATGAAAACCTGCGTGAAGTAGTACGTGCCGTCCGACGCGCGCGCGATGCCGACCGCCGCGTGCGTGTACTCGCCGTTCAACGCGTTCTCGCGGTGCTTCGTCGAGACCATCCAGCGCTCGACGGCGAAGGCCGTCGGGTCGTTGAAGCCCTGATTATACGCGATGTTCTCGCCGAGCGTCGTCCAGCCGCGCAACCCCAGAGCCTGCGCGCGCCCCTTCAGGTCAAGCCCGTCGCGGTCTACGTGGTTGAGATAGCCGCCCCGCGCCATGTTCTGCGAGTGGTAGCGTGCGAGCCGTGTCAGACCGCCGTCCCAAGCGAGAGGCCGCAGGCCCCTCCGCTGCCGCTCCGCGTTAATCAGGTCGAAGGCTCGCCGCTCGTCGCCCGTCGCCGGGGACGCCGCGGGCGTGACGTATGAAGGGGCGGCGGCCGGGGTCGTGACCCGCGCGACCTGACGCTCCCTGCGCTCCGGAACTTCGGTGTAGACGGTGCCGATCAGACGCGCGACGGGGCGCTCGCCCGTCGTGCGCTCGGCGCTGCGGGGCGCGCCTTTGCCGCCGTTGGCGAGAGCCGTTGCGGCCGTTAAACTCAATAAAGACAGGAGAATGAAAGCCTGCGACGCCCTTACGAGAGGCCCATTGCGGGGGAACCGCCTTGCAACCATTAGGGGAACTCCTTGAAATTAAAACCCAGAGCCAGAGGATGCCTTCGCGTTGGCCTGACTAGGCAAGTGGCCAACATGTTGGTAATAGTAAAACACCGTTTGGCCGGAGTCAATCTTAAAAGTTTCGCGACAGAATTGACACACGCCGGGCGGTCGATAACCTACCAAAGAATCAACACTTACCCCGATTAAGACGGAATTTCGCGACTTAAAGGAGAGGAATCGACTTCGACAATCGCAGGGGAGCGACCGGGCGAAGGCGGGCACACTTTAGCCTTTGTCGGCGAGACAATCAACCCTTATTTGGTCTCGCCGTTCAACTTGGCCTTGATTCTGGTCGTGTCGGCGGCTTCGGCCGCCAGAGAGAGGGCTTTGCGCCAGGAGGCTTGAGCCTTTTCCTGCTGACCGAGCTTTTTGAAGAGGTCGCCCAGATGCTCTTGAATCGCGGCCGAGGTCGGGTTGCGCCGTGCCGCGTCGCTTAGATAGCGCTCGGCCTCTTTCAGTTTGCCGAGCTTGAAATAAACCCAGCCGAGGCTGTCGAGAAACGAAGGGTTCTCCGGCTCGGCGCGCACCGCGCGCTCGATCATCCCGAGCGCCTCTTCGAGCTTTTCGTTGTGCTCGGTGAGAAAGTAACCCAAGTTGTTGAGGGCCGTGGGGTTGTCGGCGTCCTTGGCGAGAACCTGGCGGAGCGTGGCCTCGGCGCCTTTGGTGTCGCCGGCGCGCTCCTGCGCGGACGAGAGCATGATGAGGGCGTTGGTGCCCTGCCCCGGCTCTTCGGCCGAGGCGAGAGAGAGCGCCTTGCGCGCGGCTTCGACCGCCTCCGCCCCGCGCCCGGCGCTGATGAGCATGCTCGACATGAAGAGGTACTCTTCAAAGTCGGCCGCGCTGCCCTTCAGGCGCGGCCGGAGCAACGCCAGAGCCTCGTCCGTCCGCCCCATCTCGGCCAGCGTCAGCGCCTCCTGCCGGAGCAGCCGCAACTCTTCGGGGAAGCGCCGGCGCGCGGCGCGGACGCCTTCGAGCGCCTCGGCGCGCTTGCCGTGCGCGCGCAGGAACTCGATCTTCTGCACGTCGGCGGTCGAGTCCGTGTTCGGGAGCAGCGCGCGCATGCGGTCGAAGGCGGCCATCGCCTCCTGCGTCTTCCCCGCCTGCTGGCGCAGCCCGGCGATCTCCATCAGCACCGAGACGGCGAAGCGGCGGTCGCGGTCGTTGGCGAGCGGCGCGTCCGTGATGTTGCGCGACTTGAGGAGGTCTTCGTAGACGGCGACGGCGTCGTCGAAGCGCGACGCCTCCTCGTAGACGCTCGCGAGCTGGACGAGGAGTTGGAGCCGGTCGGCGTCGTTGCCGGGCTTGACGGCCGCGACGGAGCCGCGCAGCGTCTTGACGGCCTCGTCCGCGGCGCCCGCGCGTGACTGCGCGCGGGCGAGCGTCAGCGCGGCGCCGACGTTGGCGGGGTTCTGCGAGACGATCCGCTTCAGCTCTTCGACGACGCTCTGGTCGGCCGAGCCGCCCGCCTCGACCGCCTCGCCGAGGAGCTGTATGTAGCGCGGGTTGTTAGGCTCGATGGCGATGGCCTGTCGGATGGCCGCGACCGCCTCGGCCGTCTGCCCCGACGCGAGCAGGATTTCGCCGAGCCGCGCGTTGGCCGAGTCCGGGCTTAGCTCGCGCCCCTGCGTGACGACCTGATAGAAGCGCCCCTCCATCGAGGCGGGCAGCGTCGCCCACTTCCGCAGCGCCTCGACGGCCTCCTTCTCGCGGTTCGTGGCGACGTAGAACTCCGCGAGCAGCGCCCACGCCTCCGCGTCGTTCGGGTGGACGCGGAGCACCTCTTTCAGCGAGGCGACTGCCTTGTCGGCCGCCGCGCGGTCAAGGGTGCGCTCGGCGAGCTTACTCTGGAGCGTGTAGACGCGCGCCAGCGTGCGGTGCGCGCCGTAGCTGTCGGGGTTGGCGCGGACGGCGGCAAGCCCCTCGACTTCGGCCTGCTTGAGGTCGTTGAGGATGAGGTGGATTTCGGCGAGCGCGGCGCGCGCCTCCGAGAGCGTAGGCTCGAGTTCGGCGGCCTGCTGGAACGCGGCCTGCGCCTTCTTCAAGGAGTCGAGCGTGAGCGTCCCCGAACGGATGCCCTCGAAGTAGCGCTGCCCTTCGAGCAGCTTCGTGTAAGCCAGCGTGCGTCGCTCGCGCGGCGACGACGGCTGCGCCTGCGTCTGGGCGCCAACGGTCTGCGCCGACGGCGCGGCGGGGCTTTGCGCCGGGACGCGAGCCGGCTGGGCCGCGGACGGCGCGGCGAGGGCGCAGAGCGCGGCGAGCGCGCAGGCCGGGAAGGACACGCGCGGCCGGGGCGCGGGACGTGAAGAGGGCTTCAAACCGTTGTTCCTTTCGCGGCCCCGACGGGGTCGCCTTCCCCGCGCTCGGCGGCGGCGACGACCGCGCGCCACGCCGCGAGCCGGGGGTAGCAGTAGACGAGCACGGCGACGGCGATGACGCCCAGGTAGAGCATGTCGGTCCCGACCTCGGTCATCACGCTGATGACGAAGCCGAGGAGCGCGATCAGCGCGCCGATGAGCGCGACGGTGACGGTCGTCGTCTCCAAAGTCCTGAGCAGCCCGGCGGGGCCGCGCAGCGCGCCGATGTCCTGAAGGCGCATGGCCGAGAACCTCGTCCGCCGGAAGACGATGGCGCCGACGCCGAGGAAGATGATGACGAAGCGGAGTGTGTTGGCCGTGGTCGGGTTGAAGCGGACGGCGCCGGCGAAGACGTGCGTCAGCGCGAGTATCATCAGGAGAAGGGTGAAGCCCGCCACGGCCTTCACGACGCGCGCGGCCGCCGCGTGCCTGCGCTCCAACTCGCCCTGCGGCGTTCCCTCGACGGTCTGTGCCAAGCCTGCTGCCTCCTCGCACGCCCTCGCGTGAAAGCCCCGTGAATTCGGGAACGTCTGTTTTTATAAGGGGGACGCGGAAAATTCTAGCACCCGCCCAACCGGCCGGGCAAACTTCGCCCGCCCGCACCCGCGATAAAGTCGGAGGGCGCCCGGACTCGTCTGAAAGTCACGGGCGCCCTCGGTGTTCGCGCGTCAGGGCGGAAGGCCGTTTACGGCTTGGCCCCGCTCGCGGGGGGCGGCGTGGCCGGCGTGGTCGGCTGCGTGGCGGCCGGGCGTGCGGGGTCGCTGCCCGTGGCGGGCGCGCCGGGGCGCGTCGGCTCAAGGGAAACGTCCTTCTTCTCCGCCTCCTTCTTGGGCGCGGGCGCCGCCGTCGGCAGCGGCCTCACGTCGCGCGCGGGCGCGGTGCGGTTGACGGGCAGCGTGTTGTAGTTGTCGGGGAGCTTGCCGCCGTTGTCCATCACGGCCTGAATGATGTCGTTGCCCTTGCTCGACTGGCTGATGATGACGCCGTCCTTGGTGACCGTCTTGTGCACGATGCCGCTGATCTCGCGCATGAGGCCGCCGACCATGCCCGGCCCTCTCGGCTCCTCGCGGTTCATCGCGTCGGGGTCGGCGTCGGGGACCTGCGCGCCGATGGCCGCCAGCTTCTCCTTGGCCTTCTCGGCGTACTCGCTGTTCGGGTGACGGCGGACGAGTTGCTGGAAGTACTTGGTGGCCTCGTCGGGCTCCTCCTCTTCCATGTAGGTCGTGGCGTAGCGGAAGAGGACTTCGGCCATGCCCGAGTAATTCTTGTACCTCTCGACGACCTCGCGGTAGCGCGACTGCGCGCCCTTCAGGTTGTTGGCGCGCCCCTGGTAGAAGCGGTTGTAGTACTGGTCGCCGACGCCCTTGTCGTGGTCGGCCAGATTCTCCTGCACCTCGGCGAGCCGCAGCTCGATGTCGGGACGGAGCGACGACTTCGGGAACTGCTGGAGGCAGAACTTGAGCCGCTGCTCGGCCTTGCGCGCGGGCGAGATGTCGCGGTTGGCGAGACCCATGCGGCGCATCTCGACCTCGCCCATCTTCAGACACACGTCGTCGGAGAGCGCGTGGGTCGGGAAGAAGGTGACCCAGTCCTGATAGTGCTGGCCGGCCTGGATGAGCGCGCTCGTCGTGCCTTCGAGGTAGAAGGTGTCGGCGATGGCGAGCTTGGCGAGCGGCAGGTAGACCGAGTCGGGGTAGGTGTTGATGATGACGCCGAAGAGCGCGCGCGAAGTCTCGTAGGCATCGTTGCGCGCCTCCTTCGTCGCCTCGACGAACAGCTCGCGGTCGCGGCCCGGCGCGACGGTGCCGACCAGCTCGTCGTACTTGTCGTCGCCGCCGCGGCCGAGCAGGCGGCCGAGGAAGCTCCCCTTCTTCTTCTTCTCGTCCTTCGAGGCGGCCGGCGCGGGCGAGGCGGCGCGCTCGCGCATCGTGTCGCGCATCGCGCCCTGCGCGCGCGTGTCCAGCTCGGCGGCGGCGGCCTCAAGCTTGTCGATCTCGGTCGGGTCGTAGCGTTCGGCGCGCTCCTGCTTGCCGCGGATGTCGCTGATCTCGCTCAGCAGCTTCGACGCCTCCTTCTCCAGCCCGCCCAGGCGCGTGCGCGGGTCGTCGGCCGAAGCCTCGGCGCCCTTGTCCTTCGCGTTCAGACCCGCGAGGGCGCTGTTGAGCGTGCGGCGCAGCGTGTCGAGCCGCGAGCGCATCACGTCGAGCCGCTGGATGGGCGAGAGTTGCGACTGCTGAGCCGCCGCGGCGCGCTGGAAGGGCGCGGGGAGCGCCCCCAACAGCATCGCCGCCGACAGGACGGACAGAATCAGGTTGCGATAACGCATCAACAAAACCTCCAAACTTAAACTAACTGTGCGGCCGCGCTGAGAAGCTCGCGGGTGGAAGCGGCCGGGTCGCCGTGGCCGAAGACGGCCGTGCCGGCGACGAAGATTTCTGCGCCGGCCGCGGCGACCGTCGCGATGTTCTCGCGGCCGATGCCGCCGTCAACCTCGATGCGAACGTCCAGATTGCGCTCGTCAATCATCCGGCGCAGCCGCCTGATCTTCTCCACCGAAGTCGGGATGAACTCCTGCCCGCCGAAGCCGGGGTTGACCGACATGACGAGGACGTAATCGACGAACTGCAAGACCTCGTCGAGCGCGCTCAGCGAGGTCGCCGGGTTGATGACCACCCCGGCCTTCGCCCCGCGCTTCCGGATCGACGAGAGCGTCCGGTGAATGTGTGGGTGCCCCTCGATGTGCACGGAAACCATGCGCGCCCCCGCCTCCGCGAACTGCTCGGCGTAGAGCCCAGGGTCAGAAATCATTAGATGCGTGTCCAGGGGCAAACGGGTTGCGCGGGCGAGCGAACGAACCACGGGAAGCCCGACCGTGATGTTGGGCACGAAATGGCCGTCCATCACGTCAACGTGGACGATGGTCGCGCCGCCGCGCTCGACGGCCTCGATCTGCTCGCCGAGCCGCGTGAAATCGGCGGAAAGGATGGACGGCGCGATCTCGATCATGTCACTACTTACTGATTACGATTTTCAGGTAAAAAGTTATCCCGCGCCCGTAAGTTTTATAGGTTCGGCCGCCGGTTGGCGTTCGAGGCCGGAGGGCGCGCGGTGTTGGTCGTGCGCGGGCGCGTGTTCGCGTTGGCCGCGCCCGAGTTCGTGTTGCGCGGGCGCGCGGCGTTGGCGTTCTGATTCTGGGGCCGCGCCGCGTTCGAGTTGCGGTTGCCGGAGTTGCCGTTGCCGGCGTTCACGTTGCGCGTGCCGCCGTTGGAGTTCGCGCCCGAGTTCTGATTCGCGTTCGTGTTTCGGTTGGTGTTGCGGCGCCGGTTGGCGTTCTGGTTCTTGTTCTGGTCGAGCGCCTCGGTGCCGCGCTCCTCGCGCCTCTCCTCGATGACCTCTTCGTCGGGCGGCTTCTCGCCCTCTTTGGGGGCGCGTGCGACGACGACGGCGACGGTCTGCCCGGCCTTGACGACCTCGCCGGCGCGCGGCGACTGGTCGAGGATGTGGCCGGGCTCGACGCCGGGCTTGTAGCGCTTGGCACGCTCGCGGATGTCGAGGCCGGCGCGCGCGAGCGTCTTCTCGCCGTCGAAGTACGACTGGTTGACGACCTCGGGCACTTGGATGTTGGGACTGCGCAGCGAGAGGTAGATGGTCGTGAGCAGGCCGAAGGCGAAAGCGACGGCGATCAGCGCAACGACTCCCAGTTTACCGAACGCCGACAGGATACTTCGCAGGGCCACTAACTTCCGACGCCTCTCTCGTCCGACGGGGGAATTTGCCGCCAAATCGGCGACCTCGACAGCCGGCGCAGTCTAACACCCGCCCCGCGCGAGCCGCAAGGAACCAACCTACCGCCTCTCCAACGCGGCGACGTAAAAGCCGTCCACGTCGTCCCGGTGCGGCCACGTGCGCGCGGCGCCGCCGGGGAGGAGCAGCGCGGCGGGGGCGGGCGCGGCCTCGACCTGTCTGAAGTCCGGGTTCGAGTCGAGGAAGGCGGCGACGACCTCCTCGTTCTCTTCCCTCTCGACCGAGCAGGTGGAGTAGACGAGCCGCCCGCCGGGGCGCAACGTCCGCGCGACACGCGAGAGTATCCGCGACTGAACCGCCGCCAGTTCGCGTGAGCTACTGGGTGAGAGCCGCCAGCGAATCTCAGGGTTGTGGCGGAGCGTCCCCGTCCCCGTGCACGGCGCGTCCACCAACACGCGGTCGAACGCGCCGTCGGCGAACGGCAGCGGCGCCTCGGCGTTCAACCCGACGACCGACACGCCGCGTGCGCCCAGCCGCCGGCAGGTCTCGGCGAGCAGGCGCAGCCGGTGCCCGTGCAGTTCCCCCGCGACGACGCGGGCGCGGTCGTCGGCGAGCGCCGCGATGTGCGTCGTCTTGCTCCCCGGCGCGGCACAGGCGTCGAGCACGCGCTCGCCGGAGAGCGCGCCGACGACGTGCGCCACCAACTGCGAAGCCTCGTCCTGCATGTAGATGTGCCCCTCGCCCGCGAGGATGCGGACGGCCGCGCCCGCCGCGCCGCCGCCCTCCACACGCCACGCGCCGGGCGCGACGCGAGAAGGGGTGACGACCAGTTCCGAGGCGCGCATGCCTTCGACGGCGGACGCCTCGTCGTCTTCGAGCGTGTTGACGCGGAAGGAGGCGGGAGCGGAGTCGTTGTTCGCGCGCGCGAAGCTCGCGGCCTCCTCCCGCCCGAAGGCTTCCGCCCAGCGTCGTATGAGCCACGGCGGGTGCGAAGTCTCGACCGCGATTTTTTCGAGCGGGTCTTCGACGAGCGCGGCCGGGTCGAAGTCCGGCTCGCGCGTGGCGCGGCGCAGGACGGCGTTGATGAAGGGCGCGGCGGAGCGGAAGCCGGAGGCGTGCGCGGCGTTGACCGACTCGTTGACGGCGGCGTGCGCGGGGACGCGCGCGAGGAAGCGTAGCTGAAACAGACCCAAACGCAGCGCGCGGCGCACGGGCGCGTCGAGCTTCCCTGACGGCCTCCCCGAAAAGTGTTCGAGCGCCCTGTCGAGCCACAGTTGACGGCGCAGAACGCCGAGCGTCAGCTCGTAACAGAGCGCGCGGTCTTCTTGAGAGAGAGTGTCGGGAAGGCGCGCGAGCAGCGGCGCGGCGAACGCGCCCTCATCCTCGACCCTGCGCAGAATCTCGGAGGCGGCGCGGCGCGCGGCCGAGACCTCGCGGCCCGGCCCGCCGGACTTCCCACCGCGCTTCGAGGTGCGTGCGCGCCCGGCCATCTTCCTTAAACGAGCCGCTCGCCCGCCTGCACGCGCGAGCCGTTGATGAAGTCGCGCGCGCCGAGGCGCTGCTTGCCCTCGGGCTGCAACTCAAAGATTCTCAGCGTCGTCCCGCCGCCGCAGGCCACCAGCAACTCGTCGCCGCGCGCGACGACCAACGCGCCGTTCGCCTCGGCCGCCTCGCCGCGCGGCGCCTCGTCGCCTAAGCCGGCCTCTCGCGCGTGCGCCTCGGCGCGCCAGACGATGAGGCGGCGACCCCGGCAGGCGGTGTGCGCGTTCGGCCACGGCTGAAAGCCGCGCACGCGCTGCTCGATCTGGAAGGCGTCGAGCGACCAGTCGATCACGCCGTCCTCGCGGCGCAGAATCGGCGCGAGCGTCGCGCCCTCTTCGTTCTGCGCGCGCGGCTCAATCTCGTCGAAGCGCGCCAGCGTCTCGGCCAGCAACTCCGCGCCTTCGTGCGAGAGGCGTTCGAGCAGTTGCGGCGCGGTCTCGTCAGCCCCGACGGCGGTCGCGCGTTGGAGCAGGATGGGGCCGGTGTCCAATCCCTCGTCCATCAGCATCGTCGTCACGCCCGTCTCGCGCTCGCCGCGCACGAGCGCCCAGTTGACCGGCGCCGCGCCCCTGTACTTCGGGAGCAAAGAGAAATGGACGTTGACGCAGCCCTTCAGCGGCGCGCGCAGGAACGTGGGCGGGAGGATGCGGCCGTACGCGACGACGACCGCCGCGTCGAACTCGCGCGCGCTGAAGAGCGCCAGCGCCTCCTCCGTCCGAATCTTCGCGGGCTGGTGAACCTCAAGCCCGGCCGACAGCGCGTACTCCTTCACCGGCGGCGCCTTTAACCTGTTGCCACGCCCCGCCGGCCTGTCCGGCTGCGTCCACACGCCTAGAACCTCATGCCCCTCCTCGACCAACCGCCGCAGGGTCGGGACGGCGGACTCGGGAGTGCCCATGAAGATCAGTCTCATAAGTGTTAGGAGTGTTGGGCGACGCGGCCCGCGCCTTCAGTACGCGCAGCGGTAGCTGTAGTTCTCGTACGCCGCGCGCCAGACGCCGCGCCGGCGTTGGTAGGTCCTGTAGGTCGTGCCCTCGAAGCTGCGCGAGAGGGTGAAGACTTCGCCCACGCCGTCGCCGTCCGCGTCCAACTGCTCGACGTAAAGCTCCGCCCCGAGTCCGTCCTCGCCGACTTTGTCGATGAGCGACGGGTCCATCATCTCGCGCGCGTTGACTCGCGCGTACTTGGTGAAGGCCGCGCGATAGCCGCGGCCCTGCGGCGCGGCGACGAGGAAGAGCGTGTCCCTCACCTTCGGCCCGACCTTGACGACGTAGCTGCCGACAAGCTCCTCGCGCCCGTCGCCGTCGAGGTCGGTCGCGGTCAGGTTGAGCGTCTTCGTGCCACGCTCGACCGCCGACGCGCTAACGCGCTTCCCCGCCAGAAAGAGTTTCGCCGCGCCGAAGGCGGCGGCGCGCTCGGCGGCGGTCGGCACGCGTCTTGAGCTTTGCGCGCGCGGCGCGTGTGCGCCGTCGGTCGCTAAGGCCATCACGTTGCCGCCGAGTTGCGCCGTCGTCGAGCCGATGTCGGCGCTCGCGGCGTTGGGCGAACACTCGGCGGGCGTGGCCGCGCGTATCGTCAGCGTGCCCGCCTCGGCGCCGCCGAAGATCAAATGATACTTCTCGCCCGCGCGGTAGTGGCGCGCGAGGAATGCCGGGAGGGCGCCGTCGCCCGCCGACTCCAAGACCGGCTCGGCCAGCGCGCCGCGGCCGTCGATGACCGCGACCGGCTCGACCTGCGCGCCCTGCCCCGCGTCTTTCGTGACGATGAGGACGACGGAGCCTTGTCGCGTCGTCGTGCGTTGTTGTTGTTGCCGCGACGCGGAGGCGCGCGGGACGGGCGGCGCGAGAAGGAGCAACGCCGCGACGAACGCGGCGGCCCCGGCCTTTTGGGGGTTCATGAGTTTCGTGTCTATTGCTTTCAGATGGCGCCCCGCTTCTCCTTGTTCGAGTAGCCGGGGCGGATTTTTTCGGAGACGACTTTGGCCTGCATGAAGAGGCCGAGGTAGTCGCGGCCGCCGGCCTTCGAGTCGGTGCCCGACATGTTGAAGCCGCCGAAGGGGTGGACGCCGACGAGCGCGCCCGTGCACTTGCGGTTGAGGTAGAGGTTGCCGACGTGGAACTCGCGCGCGGCGCGCCGCAACTTCTCCGGGTCGTTGGTGTAGACCGCGCCGGTCAGGCCGTACTCGGTGTCGTTGGCGATCTGTAAAGCCTCGTCAAAGCTCGCCGCCTTGATGCACGCGAGGACGGGGCCGAAGATTTCTTCCTGCTCGACGCGGTCGCCGGGCTTCACGTCGGCGATGACGGTTGGCTCGATGAAGAAGCCCTGTTCGCCGTCGCTGCCGCCGCCGGCGACGAGCCGGCCGCCGTCCTCCTGCCCCCACTCGACGTACTTGTTGATGGTCTTGAAAGCCTTCTCGTTGATGACGGCGCTCATGCTCGTCGTCGGGTCTTCCGGGTCTCCGACCTTTATCTTCGACGCGCCCTCGACGATCTTCTGGACGACCGAGTCGTACACGTCCCGGTGGATGATGGCGCGCGAGCAGGCCGAGCACTTCTGCCCCTGGAAGCCGAAGGCGGAGGCGACGACGCCGGCCGCGGCCTCGTCAACGTCCACGTCCGCATCGACGACGATGGCGTCCTTGCCGCCCATCTCGGCCACGACGCGCTTGATCCAGAGCTGACCCTTCTGATGCTTGGCCGCGCGCTCGTTGATGCGCAGGCCGATCTCCTTCGAGCCGGTGAAGGCGACGTAGCGCGTCTTGGGGTGATCGACAATCACGTCGCCGACCTCGCCGCCCGCGCCCACCGTGAAGTTGACGACGCCCGCGGGCATCCCCGCCTCTTCGAGCAACTCGAAGAACTTGTAGGCGATGGTCGGCGCGTCCGAACTTGGCTTGAGCACGACGGCGTTGCCGGTGACGGCCGAGGCGACGGTCATGCCGGCCATGATGGCAAGCGGGAAGTTCCACGGCGGGATGACGACGCCGACGCCGAGCGGGATGTAGGTGAGCCGGTTGTCCTCGCCCTCGATGTGCGTGAGCGGCTGCCCCTCGGCGTAGCGCAGCATCTCGCGCGCGTAGAACTCGCAGAAGTCGATGGCCTCGGCGGTGTCGCCGTCGGCCTCGGGCCAGCTCTTGGCGACCTCGTGAATCATCCACGCGGAGAAGTAGTGCTTGCGCTCGCGCAGCAGCGAGGCGACGCGGAAGAGCAGGTCGGCGCGCTGCTGCGGCAGCGTGTTGCGCCACGACTGGAACGCCTCGTCGGCGCGCTCGACGGCCTGCGCGGCCAGCTCCTTCGTGGCCTTGTGGAAGCGGCCGACGACCTCGGTCTTCTTCGCGGGGTTGCGGCTCTCAAGGATGTCGCCGGTCTCGACCCTCTCGCCGCCGATGACGAGCGGGTACTCGCGCCCCAACTCGCCCCGGACTTTGGCGAGGGCCTCGCGCATCGCGCGCGCGTTCTCCTCCTTAGAGAAGTCTGTGAACGGCTCGTTGCGAAACTCTTCTTGCCTCATCTGCTGCATAAACTTTCTCCTCACTCCGAAGGATGATTGCTGAATATTTGGCGGAAATTTCCTACATGCTACCACACACAAAAAAGCACCGCGAGCGCGACCGAATACGGAGAGCGGGTTGACGAAGGGCTTGCCCCCTCGTCAACCCGCTCTCCGAAGTTGTCGGTTAACTTAAACCCAGCGCCCCTGCTTCTGGAGGCGCTTGATCTTGCGTCTGACCAACTCGCGCTTGAGCGGCGTGGTGCGGTCGATGAAAACGATGCCGTCGCAGTGGTCGGTCTCGTGGAGCATGCAGCGCGCCTCAAGCTCAAGGCCGTCGAACTCGAACTCCTCGCCGTTCAAGTCCTGCGCGCGCACGACGGCGCGCAGGGAACGCTTGACGGGGAAGAAGACGCCGGGGAACGAGAGACAGCCCTCTTCGCCGGTCTGGTCGCCCTCGACGCTGAGGACGACCGGATTGACGAGCGCGACGCGCGCCTCGGGGTCGCCGCCGCCCGAGCAGTCCATCACGAACAGACGCTTCGAGACGCCGACCTGCGGCGCCGCCAGTCCGACGCCGCGCGCCGCGTACATCGTCTCGAACATGTCGGAGACGAGCCGCCGCAAGCCCGCGTCGAACTCGGTCACGTGCTCGCCCGGCGTCTCCAACACCGGCTCGCCGTACTTCACAATCTCCAAAAGTGCCATCGTCAGAAACTCAGCCTTACTCTTTAATTTCCGGCGCGCGGGGCGCGCCCACGACCCAACCGCCGCCCCGCCGCTAGTCTACTATGAACACTCAAATCCTTGCCAACCCGCGCCCCTCGGCTTCGCCCGGCCCGACTCGTCTGCGCGCGGCCCTGCGGGTCTCACAACTGTTTCAGAGTAAAACTATCACCATTCTTTATGTTTCAAGGTGAGACACGAAGCCCGCCCTTCCGGGCCGCGGCCGTGAATTGGGTAAGCGATTGCCTTCATGTGATTCGGCAGACTCCGAACGCGCGCCGCGCCTACGGGCACATGGATTGCACTTGCCCGCCGCGCATTCCGGAGTCCCGTGCGGATGGTCAAACGTTCGCACTTTATGTTTCGCCTGCGGCCTCCGGATTGTCGGCGACTGAGTGAGCACCTCCCTCAGTCGCCTCAGCGCCCGATCCCATCGGACGGTCTCCCTTCTTCAGTCCTGACCGCTCGGGCGTCAACAGTAGACACAGTCAAGAGCGTGGGGTAGCAGGCAGAGTCAACGGGCGTAGTGCCCGCACGTCACCCGTCTGCCTACTCGACGCTCCGGAGGTTGACGCACGGAAGGCCGGCGAAGGTCTCGTCGCAGGCGTGTGCTCAAAACTGGATACTCCAAAGAACACCACCACCCTTGAAAGGAACGAAGTTAAAGTGAACAACATAATTGACAGCAAGGCCGGACGCCGCGGTTTCAACGTACTGCGCCTGACCGCCTCCGTTTTCGCGACGTTAGTCCTCGGCGTCTCCGCGCTCGCGCAGACGACCCCCATCCTGACCGTGAACAGCCCCAACCCCGTCTTCGACTTCGGCAGGCTCAACACGGGGACGATCTCCCCGACGCAGGTCGTCACGGTGTCGAACAGCGGCGCGGCCAGCCTGACCATCTCGAGCGTGGCCCTTGGGGGCGTCAACCCCGGCGACTACACGTTGGTCTCCACCACCTGCGCCGGCGCGACGCTCTCGCCGGGCGCGACCTGCGCCGCGACGGTCAGGTTCAACCCTCTGGCCGTCGGGACGCGCAGCGCCCGCGTGATTCTGACCGACAACGCGGCCGGAAGCCCGCACCGCGTTCTGCTCTCGGGCGTCGGGCTCAACTCCTCGATTCCGAACCGGCAGGTCGGCCCGGTTGACCCCAGGGTCGGCTTCCCGCTCTGGTACCAGGACGATCAGGGGCTCCGCCTCGCCCTGTGCCTCGACACGAACGGCCTCTGCCTGGCGGAGATTCCGAACACGGCGGCGCCGCCGTCCGTCACCGACACGAACATGAACTTCCCCGGCGAAGCTTTCTACTGGACGGCCGAGGCCGAGATAACGCTGCCCAGCGGCGGCCGCGGCCGCCTGGTGCTCGCCAAGGAGGCCGCCTTCACGACCGAGGAGGCGACGGTCGGGAACCAGATCACCTTCTCCCGCATCCGCATCCGCATCGACAAGCTCACGGCCGGCGCGACCTACACGATCACGCACCCCTACGGCGTCGTGACGCTCGTCGCCGACGGCGACGGGACGGCGACCTTCAACGCCGTCGCGACCGACGGCGGCGATCTTGTCGTGGCCGACGACGGCGGCGCCACGACGCAGGCCAAAGGCTCCGGCTCCGGCGGCGGCAGCACGTTCAACGGCGAGATTGACACGACCGAGGACATCGGCATCGGCCCGAGCGACTTCCGCGAGGCGCTGAAGGGCAAGTTCAGCACCTACCTGCGCTGGGACCCGGCGGTCTCGCCGGCGGCGCCCGCCGGCTACATCGGCGACCCTAACGTCAATCACACGGTCATCGGCAGCCCCTTCAACACGAACTTCTTCCGCATCGCCGGCCCCAACGTCGGCGGCTCGGGCGTTAACACCATCCAGACGAACGCCTTCGCCGTGCAGGGCAAGTTGATGCCGGTGACGCGCTTCGCCAGCAGCGGCGTCGCCACGTCCGACCCGGTTCTGGTTAGCTCCGAGGCGCAGTAGGTCTCCGCGCCGGCCTTAACACGGACGGGCGCCGGGAACGTGAGGTTTATCCCCTCGCTCCCGGCGCCCGTTCGCGCCGCGGTCGCTTCTGTGAACGCGGTGTTAGTCCGGGAGGGTCGTGCGCCTACGGGTTTGCTTTGCGCTTCCCGAAGCGCGGCGCGCGCTTCTGCATGAAGGCGGTGACGCCTTCGAGGAAGTCCGCGGAGGCGAAACATGCGGCCTGCCCCTCGGCCTCGAAGGCGAGCGCGGCGTCGAGGCCGGCGCGGTCCGCGAGGTTGAGCGCGGCCTTGATGCGCGCGAGCGAGGGCTGCGGCGCGTCGGCCAGACTGGCGGCGAGCAAGTCTACGGCGATGTCGAGTTCGGCGCGCGGCACGACGCGGCCGACGATGCCGAGACGGAGCGCGTCCTCGGCCGTGAGCGTCGCGCCGGTCGCCATCAGCTCGAAGGCTTTGGCGCGGCCGACGAGCGCGGGCAGGAGGTGCGTCGCGCCGCCGTCGGGCATCAGCCCGACGCGGACGAAGCTCTGGCTGAAGGTCGCGTCCTCTGAGGCGACGACGAAGTCGGAGGCGAGCACGTAGCTGAAGCCGATGCCGGCGGCCGGGCCCGCGACGCGCGCGACGAAGGGCTTCGGCGACTCGCGCATGCGCCGGACGGGCGGGCTGATCAGCTCGCGCACGCTCGCCGCCACGTCCATCGCGGCCAGCTCTTTGGGGCTGATCGAGCCGAGGTCAAGCCCCGAGCAGAACGCGTCGCCCGCGCCCGTGATGACGACGACGCGGCTCTCGTCGGTCGCCGACTCTTCGACCGCGCGCGCGAACGCCTCGAACATCCCGAAGTCGATGGCGTTGCGGCGCGCGGAGTTATTGAAGGTGATGCGCTTGACGCCGCCTTCGAGCGTGACCAGAAGCTTCTCGTTTTCGCTCATGTCGGGTTCCTCGTTTCTCAGCCGCGCCGGAGTTTGGGCGCGGAGAATGCCGCGTAGCGGACCGGCTCGTGCGGGCGTCGGCGCCACCAGACGGCGACCGAGCGGCGGACGACGATTTCAAGCATCGCCTCCTTGTCCTTGCGCGCGACGCCGCGCACGAGGCGGCCGATGTCGTGGCGGAAGTAGGCGACGACGAGGCGGCGGCGCGGGTCGGCCGCCTTGACGCGCGCCTTCTCGAAGCGCAAAAGGTCGAGCGTCCAGCCCGAGCCGAGGTAGTCCTCTTTCAACTTCCCCTCAAGGTACTCGGCGAAGTGGAGCACGTCGCCGAACAGGTGCTCGAAGGCGGGCGCGCCGTGCTCGACGACGTAGCCGTCGAAGTAGCGCGTGAAGCGTTCGCGCAGCACGCGGTGCGTCAGCGGGAGCAGCTTGTTGACCTGCACGAAGCGGCGCTCGCGGGGCGTGGCGGCGAACGAGTCGAAGCGCGCGGCGGCCTCGCGCCTGAGCTGGCGCGTCCCCGTAGGCGTCAGCCCCAGCTCGCGCCCGAGCGCGAAAGGGTTCTCGACGAAGCGCGCGCGCAGCGCGTCGTCCGCCGAAAGCCGCGTGAGTATCTGCTCGATGTCGGAGAGGCTCATCAGTGTTCAGTAGTCGCGCAACTGCTCGACGTAGGAGTCGAAGTTGCGGCGCATCTCTTCGACGTGGTCGCCGCCGAACTTTTCGCGCATCGCCTCGGCGAGCGTGAGCGCGACCATCGCCTCGCCGATGACGCCGGCCGCCGGCACCGCCGTCACGTCCGAGCGCTCGAAGGCCGCCGACTGCTCCTCCTTCGTCTCGATGTCCACGGAGCGGAGCGCGCGGCGGAGCGTCGCGATGGGTTTGAGGAAGCCGCGCACGCGCAACTCCTCGCCGTTGGTGATGCCGCCTTCAAGGCCGCCGGCGCGGTTCGTGGGGCGCGTGAAGGCGCGCTCCGCGGCGTCGTACCCGATCTCGTCGTGCACCCGCGAGCCGGGGAGTGACGCCGCCTCGACGCCCGCGCCGACGGAGACGGCCTTGACCGCCGGGATCGACATCAGCGCGCGCGCGAGGCGGCCGTCGAGCTTCGCCTCCCAGGAGGTGTGCGAGCCTAGCCCCGCGACCACGCCGCGCGCGACGACCTCGAAGACGCCGCCGAGCGTGTCGCCCTCGCGCCGCTTCTCGTCCACGAGCGCGACCATCGCCTCCTGCGCCTCGGCGTCGGCGCAGCGCAGCGGCGCGTCGTCGGGGATGGACGCGATGCGCTCCCATTCGACTTCGAGCGGCGCGGCCGGCGTGCCGCCGAGCTGGACGACGTGGCTGCGAAGCTCGACGCCGAATTGCGCGAGCAGTTGGCGAGCGAGCGCGCCGCAGGCCACGCGCGCCGCCGTCTCGCGCGCCGAGGCGCGCTCCAAGATGTCGCGCATGTCGCGCGCGCCGTACTTCAGCCCGCCGGCCAAATCAGCGTGACCCGGCCGGGGACGGCGCACGCGCCGCATCTTCTCCTCGGGCACTTCATCGGGCGAGACGGGCGCGGCCGACATGACGCCCGTCCAGTTCTTCCAGTCCTTGTTCTCGATCTGCAAGGCGACGGGCGAGCCGAGCGTCCGGCCGTGGCGCACGCCGCTCAGAATCTCGGCGCGGTCGCGCTCGATCTTCATCCGCCCGCCGCGCCCGTAGCCCCACTGCCGGCGCTCAAGCTCGCGGTTGACGGCCTCCACATCGACGGGGAGCCCCGCGGGCAGACCCTCGACTATCGCGACCAGCGCGCGCCCGTGCGACTCCCCGGCTGTGTTGAAGCGAAACATTGATTCGGTCGTAAACAGAAGCCCGCCTCAAACGTCGAGGAAGCGCGAGCGCACCTCGGGCGGCGGGAGCAGACAGGCGTCGTACTTGCCGAAGAACCTGTAACGGTTGCGCGCGAAGAGGTCGTAGAAGTAGTCGCGCAAGCCCCTCGGGATGACCTTCGCCGCGAGGAAGATTTTCCACTTGCCGCCGAGGTAGCCCGCCACTTTCAGCGCCGCGTCCGAGCGGACGAAGACGCGCTCGCCTTCGCCGTCGCGCTCGACGTAGACGACCGAGTCCACGCCGCGCAGTTCCGGGTGACGCCCGACGACCGCCTGCCCGTAGTCGCTCTGGAGCGCGGCGAAGCGCATCGCGCCGCGCCGGTCGTGGTCGAGAATCATCTGCACCGACTTGTTGCAGAAGCCGCACACGCCGTCGTAGAGCAGCACGGGCGCGCCGGCCGGATTCGACGCCGGGGACGTGGCTTGGTCGGCGACGGAGGTCATACAGTCCGAGCCTCCCCCGGCGCGGGCAGTAACTCTTCGGCGAAGACGTTGCCGCGCCCGAGGACGCAGGCCGGGTCGAAGGCGCGCTTCAGCTCCGCCATCTCGCGCAAGTGGCGCTCGCCGTAGAGCGCGCGGAGGTACTCGCGCTTAATCTTGCCGACGCCGTGCTCGGCCGAGACCGTGCCGCCCAGAGAGACCGCGCGCTCGACGAAGCGGCCGTAGGTCTCGCGCGCGGCCGCCTGCTCGGCGTCGTCGCGCGGGAGGATGTTGACGTGGACGTGGTTGTCGCCGACGTGGCCGAAGATGACGTACTTGAGGCGACCCGTTCGCAGCGTCTCCTTGTAGAAGCGCAGCATCTCCGGGAACGCCTCGTCGGGCACAGCCATGTCGGTCGAGACCTTGCGCTGGCCGCGCCGCGCCAGCCACTCGTTGACCATCACCGGCAGCGCGTGGCGGAAGGCGCGCATCTCGGCGCGGTCTGCGTCGTTGGTGCCGAACCACGAATCGTCCGCGAGCGCGTCGTGCCGCTCGCACAGTTCCAGCCACGCGCCCATCAGCTCCTCTTCGGTCGCGGCGGCCGTCTCCTGCTCGAAGAAGACCGCGCCCGCCGCGCCGAGCGGGACGAGCGGGTAGCGCTCGCGCAGGAAGTTCAGAGCCTCGCCGTCGAAGTATTCGAGCGCGCGCGCGTCAATCCCCTCGCCCGATATTCCGACACCCGACTTCGCGCGCGTTTGCAGCGAGCGCTCGCGCGCCTCGCGGACGAAGGCGAGAAGCCGTTCCTCGTCGCGGAAGAAGACAACGCCCGCGAGCACGCCCTCGGGCTGAGGCAGAAGCCGAAGCTCGACCTCGGTGATGACGCCGAGCGTGCCCTCGCTGCCGACGAAGAGGTCTACCAGGTCCATGCCGGGCCGCGTGAAGTAGCCGGCGGCGTGCTTGCGCGTCGCGGGCATCGTGTAGGTCGGCAGCCGCGCCTCGACGCTCCGGCCGCCGCCGAGCGGAATTTTGACGCGGCCGTCGGCGCCCGCGAACAGCTCGCCGCGTCGGATGTCTAAAAGGTCGCCGGTCGTCAAAGCGACTCTGAGCGCGCGGACGTAGTCTCTCGTCGGGCCGTACTTGAACGTGCGCGCGCCCGAGGCGTTGGTCGCCACGGTGCCGCCGAGGTAGCAACTCCCCTCGGTCGGGTCGGGCGGGTAGAGCAACCCCCGCCCCTTCGCCTCGCGCTGAAAGTCCGAGAGGACGACGCCCGCGCCGGCCGTCGCCCGGCCGCCGCCATCCTCGCGCACGAACTCGCCCACGCGGTTGAGCCTCGCGGTCGAGAGCACGACGCCGCCGAAGGGCACGCGCCCGCCGACGATGCCTGTGCCCGCGCCGGCGACCGTGACCGGCGTGTGATCGTGGGCGGCCTCGGCCAGAGCGCGCGCGACCTCCTCGGGGCTTTCGGGGAAGAGCACGCGCTCGGCCCGCCCGCCCGCCGTGTTGCTCGCGTCGGCGAGGAAGGATTGAATCTCGTCCTGCTCGGATTTGACCAGCATCGTGTGAGCGCCGCCGCCTACTCCCCCGCCCCCTTCGGGCGCGCCGACTCGGCCGGGTTGACCGCGACGTAAATCTCCGACTCTTCCTCTTCGCCCGGCTGGACTTCGTTCCCGCGGTAGACGAAGCCGAGCTTCAGCAGCACGCGGCGCGAGGCGTCGTTCTTCGGGTCGATGCTGGCGACGACCTCCCCGAAGCCGTAGCGCTCGAAGCCGTGCCGGAGGACGGCGGGCGTGACCTCGCTCGCGTAACCCTTCCCCCAACGGTCGCGCCTGAACATGTAGCCGAAGTCGATCTCGCCCGACCACGGCAGCGGCGCGAACCCGCAACTCCCCACGGCCAGCCCGCCCTCTTTTTCAATCACCGCCCACCGGCTAAAGCCGCGCGCCCGGTAGCTCTCGTTCAGCCGCCCGATCCACCCGCGCACCTGCCCGATGTCCCAGGTCTTACCGTCGCCCACGTACCGCATTACCTCCGCGTCGCCCGTCAGCACCAACAGCGCCTCCGCGTCCCCCGGCGCCCACTCCCGCACCGCCAGCCGTTCTGTTTCAAGGATGAATGTCACAGCACTCTACAAGACTCAGCCGATTCACGTCTCGCGGCGACGCCGGTGCTCGGCGAGGCGCCTGGAATTGCCCGCGAACTACTGTGGGAGCAGTCTCCGAAAGCCCGCCTGCTCAAAATGATGGTCGGTCGTGAGCGCGTCCGCCAACCCGCGCCGCTGCATGAGAATCATGCTGACCGCGTCGCAGAGTGACCAGCCCTTGTCCGGGCGCGAGCGGAGAATATTCAAAGCTCCCTGTGCAGCGTCTCGTCCACCCAGACGACCTCGACTTCGGCGTCGTCCTGAAGGTCGGCGACGAAATCCAGCGAGGCCGTGCGTGGCGCCCCGCGCGCAAGCGCCAGCGCGACAAATTCCGCGAAGACGTAGCTGTGCGTCAGACGTGCGGGCTAGGTCGTAGAAAGTACGCGCCTCGGCGTGACGGAAGTCGCGCAGGTCAAACAGGCACATGAGCCCCGAGGTGTCGAGCAACATTTTTCGTGCGCGGCTAACGGGAGTTGCCGTATTCGCTCGCCAGGTCACGGTCTATCAGGTCGTTGTCGGCCGAGCGCTCGTCGCCGCTGTCCCACGTGCCGAAGTGGCGGCGGGCCTTTCCGGGCGCGCCGGCGGTCTGCCCCCGGCCGAGCGTCGTCAGAAGTCGCTCGGCTAGGCGGCGCTGCTGCTCCGGTGAGAGTTGCCGCGCCGCTTCGAGTACTGATTCGTAATTCTCGCTCATCGCCTTCGCCTCCCTCGTCACCGCAGGCCGTGGGAATTATACGGGCGCGCGGCGGCGAACAATAGCCGCCCGCGCTCAGGTCATCGTCAGCTCGCGGTCGCGGAGGTACTTGATGCGGTCGCGCATCTCGGCGGCGCGCTCGAATTCGAGGTTCTTGGCGGCGGCGCGCATCTCGAATTCGAGGCGGGCGATGGTCGCCTCGATGTTGGCGGCCGTGTAGTCCTCCATCGATTCGAGTTCGAGCGGCACCTTGAAGTAGTCGGCCTCGTAGGCGGTGACGAGCGTGGACTCGATGGACTTGATGATGGTCTGGGGGGTGATGCCGTGCTCGCGGTTGTAGTCCTCCTGGATGGCGCGGCGCCGCTCGGTCTCGCCGACGGCCCGCTTCATCGAGTCGGTCATCTTGTCGGCGTAGAGGATCGCCATCCCGTTCGCGTTGCGCGCGGCGCGCCCCATCGTCTGGATGAGCGACGACTCCGAGCGGAGGAAGCCCTCCTTGTCGGCGTCGAGGATGGCGACCAGAGAGACTTCCGGCAGGTCGAGCCCCTCGCGCAGGAGGTTGATGCCGACGAGCACGTCGAACTCGCCGCGCCGCAGGTCGCGGAGAATCTTGATGCGCTCAAGGGTCTCGATGTCCGAGTGGAGGTAGCGGACGCGGACGCCGACCTCCGCGAAGTACTCGGTGAGGTCTTCGGACATCTTCTTCGTCAGCGTGGTGACGAGGACGCGCTCGTTCCGCTCGGCGCGCGTGCGGACTTCGCCGAGCAGGTCGTCGATCTGACCCTTGACGGGGCGTATCTCGACGACCGGGTCGGTCAGCCCCGTCGGCCGAATAATCTGCTCGACGACCTCGCCGCCCGTGCGCGTCAGCTCGTAGGGGCCGGGCGTCGCCGAGACGTAGATGGTCTGGCCGATGCGCGCCTCGAACTCCTCGAAGTTGAGCGGGCGGTTGTCCATCGCCGAAGGGAGGCGGAAGCCGTACTCGACGAGCGTGCGCTTGCGCGACTGGTCGCCGTTGAACATGCCGCGTATCTGCGGGACGGTCTGGTGCGACTCGTCGATGACGACCAGCGAGTTCTCGGGCAGGTAGTCGAGAAGCGTCGGAGGCGGCGAGCCCGGCGGCTTGCCCGTCAGGTGGCGCGAGTAGTTCTCGATGCCGCGGCAGAAGCCCATCTCCTTAATCATCTCAAGGTCGTACATCGTCCGCTGGTGCAGCCGCTGCGCCTCCATGAGCTTCCCTTCTTTAATCAGCTGCGGCTCCCACCACTCAAGCTCGTCGCGGATGGTCTTGATGGCGCGCTTGACCGTGGTCTTCGGCATCACGTAGTGCGTCTTCGGGTAGATGGGCAGGCGCGACGTGTGCTTCTCCAAGACCTCGCCGAGCAGCGGGTCGATGGTCGAGACCGAGTCAACCTCGTCGCCCCACAGCTCGATGCGGTAAGCCTGATCCTGATAAGACGGGTAGACCTCGACGGTGTCGCCGCGGACGCGGAAGCCGCCGCGGCTAAACTCGACGTCGGAGCGCTCGTACTGAAGCTCGACGAGTCGCTGCAACAACTGCTCGCGCGTCGTCTTCATCCCCCGCTCGACGAAGAGGATCATGTCGTAGTAGGCGTCCGGGTCGCCGAGGCCGTAGATGCACGAAACGCTGGCGACGACGATCACGTCGCGCCGCTCGAAGAGCGCGCGCGTGGCGGAGAGGCGCAGGCGGTCGATCTCCTCGTTGATCGTCGCCTCCTTCTCGATGTAGGTGTCGGAGGCCGGGACGTACGCCTCGGGCTGGTAGTAGTCGTAGTAGGAGACGAAGTACTCGACCGAGTTCTCGGGGAAGAACGACTTGAACTCCTGGTAGAGCTGCGCGGCGAGCGTCTTGTTGTGCGCGATGACGAGCGTCGTGCGCTGCGTGCGCTCGATGACGGTGGCGACCGAGAAGGTCTTGCCCGAGCCGGTGATGCCGAGCAGCACCTGGTCTTTGGCGCCCTCGTCGAGTCCTCGGACGAGCGCCTCGATGGCGGCCGGCTGGTCGCCCTGCGGCTGAAATTCGGAGCGGAGCTTAAAAGGCATAAAGCGGATGTCAGACGCTAAAAGTAAGATGTCGGTGTCAGAAAGTTAATTCTAACACCGACATCAAGCATCTAGCATCCGGCGTCCGCTTTACGCGGGCGTGGGCTGACTTGAGCTGATCTGGTAGATGGCCTCCATGACGGCCGAGCGGACTTCCGTTGGGAGCGAGCCGCGCACGGCGAGGCGGCGGAAGGCCGGCAGAATCTCCTTCTGACCCGAGAGCGCGAGCAGCTTGACGACGGCGAGCCGCACCTCGTTGCTCGGGTGACCCTCGATGGCGCGGACGAGCGGCTGCACCTCGCCCGCCTTCGCCATCAGGAAGAGCAGCGAGAACGCCTCGTAGGTCCTCTCGCGGCTCTCGCCCGTCAGTTGCGAGATGGACTCGCCGGCCAGCCCCGACGAAGAGATGGCCGCGCCGATCTGGCGGCGGCGCTCCGGGCTCGCCTCGCGCAGCGCGCGCGTGAACGACTCGGCGCGGTCTGTGCGCAGCCCGTAGAGGGCGCGCGCGGCGGCGCCGCGCACCTCCTTCGAGTCGTCGTCGAAGGCGGCGCAAATCTGGTGGAACGCCTCGTCCGTGTCCACGCGCGAGAGCTCGACGATGGCGGCGGCGCGCTCGTTCGCGTCGCGGCTGGCGAGCCGCTGCTGAATCGAGGCCGGGACGGTCGAGAACTCGTCGAAGGGCGCGACACCCTTCTCGGCCGACGACGACGATGCCGCCGGCGCCGCCGTTTCGCGCTCGGGCGCGCGCGCGCCGAACGCCTCCACGTCGCGCGTCAACTCGGCGCGCGCGTCGGCGAAGGAGGGCGGCGCCGCGGCGGGCGTAGTGCCCGCGCCCGTCGCGCCCGTCTCCGGGTACGACGTGAACGTCTCGCCCGAGGAGAACTCGAAGACGTGCTCGCTTGCGGGCGGCGGCGCGGCGGCGGGTTCTTCGGCGGCGGGGCGCGGCGTTTCGCTCAACTCGCGCATGTCGAAGTCGAACCACGCGCCGGCGTCCACCTCGGCGACTGGTGCCGCCGGCTCGGCGGACGCGGCCGGGCGGAACGGCGCCACCTCGCGCGTGACTTCCTCCGCCTCGCCCTCGTTAAAGAGCGTGGCCCGCGCCGACTCGGCGGCGGGCTGGGAGACTTCGACCGCGTACTCGTCGGTCTCGACGAAGGGCTGGATGTCCGTGTCGGCGACCGCGCGAGGCTCGGCGACGGGCGTCTCGAAGGTCTGAGTTTCCGAGGCGGCGTTAAGCTCCTCGGTCAGGTCGGCGACGAAGGAGTCCACCCGCGGCTCCGGCTCGGGGGCTTCGGCGACGAGGGTCACTTCGTCTTCGTCCGCGCGCTCGTCTTCGGCGAAGACGGGCTCGATGGCGTTGGCCGACCCGGCGGGAGTTTCCACGGCCGGCTCGGTCTCAAGAATTGACTCAGGCTCGCCGACGAACGGCGCGATGGAGACCGGGGACTCTTCCGCGTGCGCGGTGACTTCTTCGGTGGCCTCCGGCTCAAAGGCGGCAATGGCCGACGAGTCGGTCTCGAACGTCGCGGCCGCGGCGCGCGGCTCGACTTCAAATTCAGAGAGTTCGACCTCCGCCGCGGGCGCGGGCTCGATTGCCGTTTCGGGAGCCTGCGCCGTCTCGGCCGAAGGCTGCGGCGCGGGGGCGATCTCTTCGGCGCCTTCGCGGCACGCGTCGGCGGCGACGCGGATGACGCGGGGCGGGATGCGGTTGCGCTCGTTGCGCTCGCGTTCGAGAAGTGCTTCGAGCGCCTCGACGGCCGAAGGGTCGCGGAGCGAGCCGAGCGCCTCGACGGCCGCGCGCCTCACGTCGAGGTTCTGGTCTTCGAGCGCCGCGACGAGGTGCGGCGTGGCGACGCGGTCGCCCAGGAGCGCGAGTGAACGCGCGGCGGCGGCGCGCTCGGCCGGCGCGTCTGCGCCGTGCAGGTCGCGCGCGGTCTCGTCAAAGTATCCGAGTTCGACGAAGGCCGCGCCGGCGCGCTCGCGCCGCTGCTGGTTCCGGCCCGCGAGCGCCGAAAGAAGCTCGGCGGCGATCATCTGCCGCGAGAAGGGGTCGAGCGTGCCGATGACCGAGCGGTCGTAGCCGCCGCCTTCGAGCAGCGTCCGCGTCTCGTCCTGAACCCTCTCCGGCTCGGGCGCGACGGCGGGCACGATCTCGGCGAACGCCGCCGGCGCCTCCGCCTCGACGGCCTCCGGCTCCGAGACTTCCGGCTCGGGCACTTCCGACGTAACAGGAATTATCTCGGTCGTCGCGGGCGCCGCTTCCGTCTCGACGGTCGCCTCTTCGTACGCGGCGAGCGAGGTTTCGGGGGCGGCGACTTCAGGCTCTTCGACGGCCTCGGGCGCGGCTGAGACTTCCGCGACCTCTTCGACCGGCGACTCGAAGAACGCGGGCGCCTCCAACGTCTGCTCCGCCGGCTCGACCTCCTCGGCGCCCGCCTCTTCGACGGCCTGCTCTTCGACGGCGGGAGTCCCGACAAAAGCCTCTTCGATGGCAGACTCTTCGATGGCAGACTCTTCGACGACAGGCTCCTCGACAACCGTCTCCTCGACGACCGACTCTGCGAGCGCCGTCTCTTCGACGACTGATTCTTCGACGGCCTGCTCGCCGGCGGCGGGCGCGACTGTCAAAGGCTCTTCGGCGACGGTGTCGTCGGCGCGCGCTCCCTTCTTCTTCTTCTTCGCCCCCTGCCGTGCGTCCTTCCGCGACTGCTTGCGCGACCTCGACGCGGCGGCGACGCCGGCCAGCGCCGTCGCGTCCGCGAGCGGCTTCAATTCAACGGCCGCGGCCTCGGCCGCGTCGGGCGTCGCGACCTGCGCGGGCGCGGACGCCTCGACCGGGACGGGCGTCACAACTGGAACAGACGCCTCGGCGGAGGTGGACGCTTCGAGGGGAACGGATGTCTTGACGGGTACGGACGCCTTCGTCGGGACGGACGCCTCCGTCGTAACGGACGCCTGTCTGAGTGCCTTGGCGGTCGCCTCCTTCGCGCGCGCCGCGCGTGGCTCGGCGGCGACGAGGGTGGCGTCGGCGTCGGCGCCGCCGTCGGTCTCGCGCGTGGCGGCCGTGGTGCGGCGCGCGGCGATGACCAGACCGAGGCCGACGACGACCAACGCGAGGATGAGCGTCAAAGCCCAGTTGCGGAGCAGGAACGCGCCGAGCGAAGCGCCGCTCGGGTTGGCCGCCGTCGCGGGCTTCGTGATTGAGACGGGGGCGGTCGAGGCTGGCGGCTGCGCCTGCGCGAGCTGGGGGTCGGCCGGGACGCCGGCGGGCGCCGCCCCCTCCTGCGCCGGCGCGGTCGCGGGCGTCGCGCCGGGCTGTGCGTTCGGGTCGGGGACGTTCGCGGGCGGCACGGCCGTCGTCACCGGCGGGGTCGTCACGGCGGGCGCGGCGTTGCTCGCGGCCTGCTGCGCCCTCGCGGCCTCGGCGGCTCGCTCGGCGGCGGCGCGCTCGGCCGCGTTGTTCGGGCTCGTGTTCGCGGGCGTCTGCGCCGCGGGCTGCTGGGCGGGAGTCTGATTCCTCGTCTCGGCGGCGGGCGGCGGCTGGTTGCGGCTCGCCTGGTTCGACGCGGTGGCCTGCTGTTGCTGCTGTTGCGGCTGGGCGCCGCCTTCGGGCACGTCGAATACTACTTCGAGGCGGTTGAACCTCTGCTCGACGCGCGACTTCGCGCCGGGCTGGACGCGGTAGGAGACGACGACCGAGTCGCCGCGCTGCTCGACCTGCATGTCCGTGTAGCCCTTGCCCGAGCCGCGCAGGCCCGAGCCGGCCGCCGACTTCGGCAGTTCGACGTAGAAGCGGTCGCCGCTGCGGTAGGCCCTGTAGTCCTTGAGCGAGTCGTCGGCCGTGATGGTCACGCGCGAGCCTTTGCTCGTCTCGCTGCCGCGCCCGACGAAGACGCGCTTCTTCTGTCCCGCGCCCGCGTTGGTGTTCGCCTGCCGGGAAGCGCCGCCGCGCTGCGCGCCGGCCCCCGAGGCGAAGACGAGCGCCGAGAGCGCCACGACGAGCGCCGCGACCAGCGTGGTTCGCGTGTTTCTAAGCATCTGTGAGCAAGACTTCAGGGGCATCGCGTTGTCCAGGAATAATGTTGCGGGCAGCGACCTTTTGCAGCGGCGCCATTATGCAATAGCGCGGTCGCGGTTGTCACCAAAACAATTCCCCGGCGGCCGCCCTCAGCCGACCTCGACCGCCTGCGGGACGACCGCGCGCTCGACCGTTTCGAGGATGGAGCGGCGCACGCGCTCGGGCACCGCGTCGTCGGACGACAGCCGCGTCAACTGCTCGCGGACGGCTTCGCTCCGCGAGTCGCTGAGGAGCTGGATGCAGGTCAGGCGCGTGTCGATGTTCTGGTGCGCCTCGACGGCCTCGACGAGCGGCTGCGTCTCGCCGCCGTTCACGCAGAGCGAGAGCAGCGAGAAAGCCTCGTAAGCCTGCCGCCGGTCTTCGCTCGTCAGGCGGCTGACGGCCTGCGCCGCAAGCCCGGCCTTGACGCAGGCGCGCGCCACGTCGCGCAACATGCGGGCGTCGGCCGTCTCGACGAGACGGACGTAAGCGTCGGTGCGGTCGAAGCTCAGACGCGAGAGAGCGCGTGCGGCCGCCGCGCGGACTTCGCGCGCCTCGTCGGCCAGCGCGACGATGACCGAGCCGAAGACCGACTCGTGGTTGATAAGCCCGAGGCTCGTCACGGCCGACGAGCGCACCGCCGGCTCCTCGTCCCTCGCGGCCGAGGCGGCGAGCGCCCTGACGGCGACCCGCACCTGGAACTGCGCGAGCTGACGCGCGGCGGTCGCGCGCGTCTCCGTTTCGGTGCTCTCCAGACGGACGAGCGCGGCGCTCAGCGTCTCGTCCTCGACCGACTCCGGCAAATCCTCGTAGCCGTCGCCGGCCGGGACGATCATGCGCACCTCGTCGGCGCGCGACGCCGCCGGTTGGACCTCGTCGGCGAAACTGCGGCTGGCGGCGGGCGACTCCCAGCTCAGCTCAAGCGACTCGACCGAGCAGGCGGTGAGCGCCGGGCCGAGCACGGAGGAGGGCACGTCCTGATGGCGCCGCGCCACGTCGAGCAGCGCGCCGATGGCCGACGGCAGGCCCAACGCGCCGAGGCTCTGCACGCACTCGGTGCGGACGACCGCGTCGGGGTCGTAAAGCGCCTCGGTCAAAAACGGGAGCGCCTGCGCGCTCTTCATGTCGCCGAGGGCGCGCGCGGCGCTCACGCGCTCGAACGTCTCGGAGCCGAGCAGGAGCGACGCGCATGAGCGCGCGACGAAGCCGTAGTCTTCGAGCGCGGTGCGCGCGCGGAGGCGGCCGTCGTCGTCGGTCTCGGGCGCGCGCAGGGCCTTGAGCAGCGAGGTCTCGACGGCGCGGCGGTCGTCGGGCGCGCGCGAGCAGAGGACTTCGGTGCTGTGCGGGCCGCCCGTGACGAGGCTGGCGACCTCCTGGTCGATGCGGTACGAGCCGAACGTGATCGCCGGCACCGACGGTTGATGCTTCGACTCGGACGTGCGCGCGGGCTGAGCTTCGCCGCCGCCTTCCGCGGCCAACTCGCGCGCGCGGCGGGTCGCCTCGTCCTCCGCGCCGCGGCCGGCCTTGCGCCGCTCGAACGGGACGGTCAGGTCGGACTGACGCCGGTCGCCCTTGAACTGCTCGAAAGGTTTGATGGACTTCTCTTCGGCGCGCCCTTCGGAGGCGGCGCTCTTCGTCGCGGGTGCGGCGTCGGCCTCGCCGGCGCCCTCGCGCCTGCGGCGGACGAACATGGCGGCGGCGCCCCCGAGCGCGACGAGGACGAGCACGACGAGCGACGGCAGCGACGTGACGAGCGAGAGCAGGTCGAAGCCCTTCGCCTTGTCAACCTTCGCGGCGGCGGGCTGCGCGACGACGGGCTGCTGCGACTCCTCGGTCGGAGCCTGCGCGGCGTTCGCGGGGCCTATGGTGCTGGCCGTCTCGGCGGGCGCCGTCTCGGCCGTCTGCGCCTGCGTCGGTGCGGGCTGCTGCGACTGCTGCGCGGGCTGCGGGAGGGGCTGCTGCTGTGCCGCACTCTGCGCTTCGTAAGATGCGGCCTCGCGGCGCTTCGACTCGGCGCGCGGCTGCTCCACGCGCCCGAGCACCGCGTCGGCCGACTCGCCCTGCGACGCGGCGGCCGACTCGCGCGCCTGCGCGCGCTCACGGCGGCTCCGCCGCGGCTGCGGCTCCTGCTGCTCGACGGGGAAGTTCTCCACGCTCAGCGCGCCGCCGCCGCCCGTGACGACGAGGTCGAGGCGGTTGCCGCGCGGCTGCACCGTCACGTTCGAGCCGCGCCTGACGGGGACGACCAGCTCGACCGAGTTGCCCACGCGCCGCACCTTCGCGCCGCCGCCCCCGACGCCCGCCGCCTCGCCGTTGACGAGCACGACGTGGAAGCCCTCGTCGTCCTGCCACGTCTGCGCGCGGCCCAGCGGGCCGTCGGCCGTGATCGAGACGGTGTTGCCTGACGTGCTGACGCCCGTCACCCTGACGGTCGGCTCCTTGAAGCGCTGCTGCGCGTGCGGGTCGTCGGGCAGGAGCGAGAAGAGCGACGCGCCGGCGGCGGCGACGAGTCCCAGCCGAAGGCCGAGCGTGGCCAGCCTGCGGCGGCCGAAGGCGGCGTTCTTCTGCACGGCGAAGTCGTGTCCGGTCGATTCCTTCTTCATGGTATTCACTTCGGACGGGCGCTAGTGTGCCCTCTGGCGGGTGAGTCGTACGGGGTTGTTCGGGGTTAGAGGGTCGCGAGCGGGGCTTATTTGCTCGTCGCCCTCGGGCGGGGGGCTTCTGGCGGCCCCCTCAAGGTGAGCCCTTCAGCGCTGTTCGTCGCTGAACTTGTAACCGATGCCCCAGACGGTCAGAACCATCTGCGGGTTCTCGGGGTTGTCTTCGATCTTGGCTCGCAGGCGGTTGATGTGCGAGTCAATCGTGCGGTCGTAGCCCTCGTAGGAGTAGTCCCAAATCTTCTCCAGGAGGTACTTGCGCGGGAAGACGCGGCCGGGGTTGGAGGCGAAGAGCCGGAGCAGCTCGAACTCCTTGGGGGTGAGCTCGACCTGACGGTCGCCGACCGTCACCTCGCGTTTGGCCGGGTCGATGCGGAGCCGCCCGCGAAGAATGGGAGCGTCCTCGCTCGTCTCGGCGCGGGAGGCCGCCCGCACCCGGCGCATCACGCTCTTGATGCGCGCCTCAAGCTCGCGCAAGCTAAAGGGCTTGGTGATGTAATCGTCCGCGCCCATCTCAAGCCCGAGCACCTTGTCAACCACGTCGTCTTTGGCCGTCAGCATCAGGATGGGGATGTAGGGCGCCTTCTCCCGCAGTTCGCGGCAGACGGCCAGCCCGTCCATCTTGGGGAGCATGAGGTCAAGGACGATGGCGTCGGGGCGGTCGTTTAAGGCCGCCTGGACGCCCGAGAGACCGTCTTCCGCCGTCTGCACCGTGTAGCCCGTGCGTGAAAAATACTCGGTGATGGCTTCGAGAATCTTGTCGTCATCCTCGATGACGAGGAGGTTGAGCTTGCGCTCGCCGACCTCGATCTTCTCTTCACCTGTATCCTTCACGTCGGCAATGGCGGCGGCAAATTTTGTGGTCATCGTGGAACGGTTAAGGTCTGACGGCGAGTCCGTCCGGGGTGCCGTGCGGGTCAACGCCTCACGGTGTCGCCCACAGGGGACATTCAGAACTATAGCGAACCGGCCGACTAAACTCAAGCAGTAAATAATCTTTGGCCGCGCTGGCTCTGTTCGGCACGGAACATTGGGCGCGGCCGCAAGCCCCTCCAGACCCCGCCCTTTCAAAGCCGCCGCGCGTGTGATATTTACAACAACGCCGCCGGCGGCGGCCCGAAACCCGACGGCCCCCAACTATGGAAGGAGTCGCATGACGGAAGAAGAACGCCAGGAGCTTATCGACAAGTACAAGGCCGGTTACGAAGAGGTCGCGCGCAGCCTCGAAGGCTTCCCCGGATGGCAGACCGGCCATCACCCGCTGCCCGGCAAGTGGAGCGCGCGCGAAATCGTCCACCACCTCGCCGACAGCGAGATGAACAGCGCCATCCGCCTCCGCAAACTACTCACCGAAGTGAACCCGCAGATTCAGGGCTACGATCAGGAGGATTACGCCGGGCGCCTGGACTACAACAACCGCGACATAGGCCCCGCTCTCGACGCCCTGCGCGGCGCCCGCGCTACCACCGGCCAACTCCTCGACCGGATGAGCGACGCCGACTGGGCGCGCGAGGGCACGCACTCCGAGTCCGGCCGCTACACCGCCGAGGACTGGCTCCGCATCTACGCCGACCACGCGCACAACCACGCCGCGCAGATTCGGCGGCTGCGCGACGAACTACAAAAGTCCGGAGACTGAAGTCCTTGACAAAGCTCGGAGGCGGCGAGCACAATCCCGGCTCGCCACGGGTGCTCCTTCTTTCAAACAGACCTGCGCGGACACCATCTTGAACACCGACATGACCGGCACGCGAACAGTCGCCGAGACTTCCCTCCACGGGCTAAGGCTCGCGCGGCGCGGCAAGGTGCGAGACGTGTACGAGGTTGACGACGCTCACCTCCTCATCGTCGCCACCGACCGCATCTCCGCCTTCGACTGCGTCCTCCCGACGCAGATCGAGCGCAAAGGCGAAGTTCTCACCGCGCTCTCGCGCTTCTGGTTCGGCCGCCTCGACGCGATTGCCCCGAACCACCTCGTCACCACCGAAGTCGAGCGGATGCCGGAGGCTTTGCGCGCCTCCTCGGACATCCTGCGCGGGCGCTCGATGCTCGTGCGGCGGACGGAAGTCTTCCCCGTCGAGTGCGTCGTGCGCGGCTACCTCGCGGGGTCTGGCTGGAAGGACTATCTGGCGACGGGCGAGGTCTGCGGTCACCGTCTGCCCGAGGGACTGCGCGAGTCGGCCAAGCTCCCCGAGCCGATCTTCACGCCCGCGACCAAGGCCGAGACGGGGCACGACGAGAACATCAGCGAGGCGCGCATGAGCGACATACTCGGCGCGGAGACGACCGAGAGACTGCGCGACACGTCGCTCGCGCTCTACCGCGAGGCCGAAGGATACGCGCGCGGCCGCGGCATCATCATCGCCGACACCAAGTTCGAGTTCGGGCTTGACCCCGAAGGGCGAATCCTGCTCATCGACGAGGCGCTGACGCCCGACTCTTCGCGCTTCTGGCCGGCGGAAGCCTACGAGCCGGGGCACTCGCAGCCCTCCTTCGACAAGCAGTTCGTGCGCGACTACCTCGAAACTCTCGACTGGGACAAGCGGCCGCCCGCGCCGTCGCTCCCCCCCGAGGTCTCGGCCGCCACGACCGACCGCTACCTCGAAGCCTACCGGCTACTCACGGGGAAGGAACTGTGAGCAGTAGACAGTAGTCAGTATCGCCCCGCGTCGCGGTCGCTGACGCTGGCACCCGAACGACCTGTCATAAGTAAGTTTTTCTACTGACTACTGACTACTGTCTACTGTTTTTCTATGACCGTCTTCGACCTCTTTGTGCTCGCCATCGTCGGCGCGTCCGTGGCCGCCGGCGCGCTGCGCGGGTTTGTGCGGGCGCTCATCACGAGCCTCGGGCTTGTGGCCGGGGTCGTCGTGGCGACGCACACGTACAGGGCGGCGGGCGGCTTTCTGCGCGGCTTCGGCGTCGTCGAATCAATCGAGACGGCGCACGCCGCGGGCTTCCTCCTGATGGTGGGGGTCGTGCTGGCGGGCGGCTTCGTCTTAGGCGAGACGGCGCGCGCCGGGTTGAGGCGAGCGCGGCTCGAATGGTTTGACCGCGCGCTCGGCGCAGGCTTTGGCTTCGTGCGCGGCGCGGCCGTCTGCTCGGTCGTCTACCTCGCGCTGACGGCCTTCCCCGTCCGGCTCGAAGCGGTCGAGAGGGCGCGCACCGGCCCGGCGCTGGCCGAGGGGGCGCGGCTGCTCGCGCTCTGCACCTCGGACGACGTGCGCGCGCGCTTCCTCGCGCAGTACCAGCATCTTTTCGCCTGAAAGTTCGTCGAGCCGGGGATTTTAACCGCCATTAATAGTTTACAGACCAGACGGACGGAGCCGACCCCCATGCCTATGCGCGCCCGACTCGAATCCCTGATTGACGAAATGCTCGACGGCCAGATCATGCTCGACGAGGCCCTCGAAGAGTTCGAGAAGCTCTACATCCAGAAGGCGCTCGCGCGCCACAAGGAGCACCTCTCGCGCACGGCCGCCACGCTCGGCATCCACCGCAACACGCTCTCCAAGCGCGTCGCCGGCTATCGCACGCAGGAACGCGCCGCCGCCACGAACAACCACCGCCCCCGCAAGAAGGCCGCCGCCCGCGGCAAGCGCTGACCTCCCGACGCCGGACGCGGAACGACCAACGCCAGCCCCCAACCTTCCGCCGGCAAACGCAAAGCCTCCATTTCCAAAGATTAAATCCCCGCCCGCCGGCATAGTCGCAGCTTTAGCCCACCGCCCCCGGAATGGGTGGGTTGACAAACCCTTCCCAAGTGCTATATTTTTAGCAGTCCCGTAAACGGAGTGCTAAAAATTTGCGATTTTCCTAGTAAAATCAGAATCTTTTGGGCGGCCGGAAACACTTCGGCGGCGGTCGCACTCCGGCGGGAAGCAATCACAACCAACCACTCATCCAAGGCGAAAGGAGCGTTATGGCTACGAACATCAAACCCCTGCACGACAGAGTAATCGTCAAGCGCATCGAGGAGGGCGAACAGGTGCGCGGCGGCATCATCATCCCGGATTCGGCCAAGGAGAAGCCGCAGGAGGGCGAGGTCATCGCCGTCGGCGACGGCAAGCGCAACGACCAGGGCGAGCGCCAGCCGCTCGACGTTTCGGCCGGCGACCGCGTGCTCTTCGGCAAGTACTCCGGCTCCGAGATCAAGCTCGACGGCGAGGAGTACCTCATCATGCGCGAGGACGAAATCCTCGGCGTCATCGAGCGCGCCGGCGCGGCCTCGGGCGGGAGCAAGAAGGGCGGCAAGTAGTCTTCGGACTTACGGCCGCCTTTCCCTTGTGAAGCATCTTTGAAGTCGTCATATCGAAGGAGAAGGAACATCTATGGCAAAGCAAGTTATTCACGGTGAGGAGTCGCGCGCGGCGATCCTGCGCGGCGTCAACCAGCTCGCCGACGCGGTTAAGATCACGCTCGGCCCCAAGGGGCGCAACGTCGTCCTCGACAAGAAGTTCGGCTCGCCCACCATCACCAAGGACGGCGTGACGGTGGCGAAGGAGATCGAGCTGAAGGACGGCCTTGAGAACATGGGCGCGCAGATGGTGCGCGAGGTCGCGTCGAAGACTTCGGACGTGGCGGGCGACGGCACGACGACGGCGACCGTGCTGGCGCAGGCCATCTTCCGCGAGGGGGTGAAGACGGTGGCGGCGGGCGCCAACCCGATGGCCCTCAAGCGCGGCATCGACAAGGCGGTCGAGCGCGCGACGGCCGAGATCAAGAAGATGGCGAAGCCGGTCAAGGGCGACATGATCGCGCAGGTCGGGACGATCTCGGCCAACGGGGACGCGACCATCGGGATGCTCATCGCGGAGGCGATGGACAAGGTCGGCAAGGACGGCGTCATCACCGTCGAAGAGTCGAAGACGATGCAGACCGAGCTGGACGTGGTCGAGGGCATGCAGTTCGACCGCGGCTACCTCTCGCCCTACTTCGTCACCGACCCCGAGCGGATGGAGTCGGTGCTCGACAATCCGCTCATCCTCATCCACGAGAAGAAGATCTCCTCGATGAAGGACTTGCTCCCGCTGCTCGAGCAGATCGCCAAGCTCGGCAAGCCGCTGCTCATCATCGCCGAGGACGTCGAGGGCGAGGCGCTCGCGACGCTCGTCGTCAACAAGCTGCGCGGCACCCTGAACGTCGGCGCGGTGAAGGCTCCCGGCTTCGGCGACCGCCGCAAGGCGATGCTCGAAGACATCGCCATCCTGACGGGCGGCAAGGTCATCTCGGAAGACCTCGGCATCAAGCTTGAGAACGTCAAGCTCGAAGACCTCGGCCGCGCCAAGAAGATCACCGTGGACAAGGACAACACCACGGTCGTCGAGGGCGGCGGCAAGGACGCCGACATCGCGGCGCGCGTCAAGACCATCAAGGCGCAGATCGAGGAGACCTCCTCGGACTACGACCGCGAGAAGATGCAGGAGCGTCTGGCGAAGCTCGTCGGCGGCGTCGCGGTCATCCGCGTCGGCGCGGCGACCGAGACCGAACTCAAAGAGAAGAAGGCGCGCGTCGAGGACGCGATGCACGCCACGCGCGCGGCCGTCGAGGAGGGCATCGTGCCGGGCGGCGGCGTCGCGCTGGTTCGCGCGGCGAAGGCGCTCGACAAGTTCCGCGCCAACGAGGAGGGCGAGGGCGACGCCGACGAGCAGATCGGCGTGACCATCGTCCGCCGCGCGCTCGAAGAGCCGCTCCGCCAGATCGTCTCGAACGCCGGCAAAGAGGGCGCGGTCATCGTCGAGAAGGTGCGCGAGGCCAAGAAGGAGTCCTACGGCTACAACGCGGCCACCGAGACGTTCGAGGACCTCGTCGAGGCGGGCGTCATCGACCCGGCCAAGGTCACGCGCTCGGCCTTGCAGAACGCCGCCTCCATCGCCGGCCTCATGCTGACGACCGAGGCGCTCATCTCCGAGCTTCCCGAGGACGACAAGGCCCCCGCCATGCCCGGCGGCATGGGCGGCGGTATGGGCATGTAATCGCCCACCGTCTCCCGTCAGTCAAAAAAGCGGCCGCGCTCGCCACTGAGCGCGGCCGCTTTTTTTGCTGCAAAAGCCTGTCTCGTTCGACACAATACGGTTGACCGACTTAGCGCGCCAGAATTAATGTTGGGGCGTGAAGGTACGCGAGATTGTTAAGCTGATCGAGAAGGACGGGTGGTATTAGGTGAGGACGAAAGGCAGCCACCATCAATACAAACATCCGACGAAAGCCGGGCTGGTTACTGTCCCCGGCAATCCGGGCGACGAGGTCGCGACCGGCACTTTGAATAACATCTTGAAGCAGGCGGGGCTCAAGCCATGAAGAAATACCTTATCATCGTGGAAGAGACGGAAACCGGGTACTCCGCATATTCCCCCGACGTGCCGGGCTGTGGCTCGACGGGAAAGACCAAAGAGGAAGTCGAGCGGAATATCCAGGAGGCGATTGAATTTCACTTGGAGGGGTTGCGGGAGGAGGGATATGAAATCCCCGAGCCCAGTAGTTACTCCTCCTACATCGAAGTCGCCGCGTAGAAGCCCGCCTGACATCCGACTTGAAAGCGCTGGCGGGCGGCGTCTATACTCGCCGCTCGTTCGACGACCCCAGCGCGTTAGCCAGGCTCCCAATGACCCCCAATCAATTACAGAAGCCGACGGGTTCGGCGCCGGGCGTCTTTCGCTACGGGTGCGGCATCGTCGGTATCGGCGTCGCCCTCGTCAGCCTCTTCTTCGTCGTCGCGGCCTTCATCGACCTCGTCGTCAACCGGAACGCGAAGGAGGCGCCGGTGCTGGTCGGGATGGTCGTCCTCTTCGGCGGGTTGGCGGCGGCCGGCGTCTTCGCCGCGTGGAAGTTTATGCGCGCGGCGCCCGCGGCGCCGAACGTCGATATAGAGAACATGATTCTTCAGCTCGCCGAGGCCAAGGGGTGCCGGCTGACGGTGGGGATGGTCGCGCTCCACTGCCGGCTGGGGGTACAGGAGAGCCGCGCGGCGCTTGAGCGGATGGTTTTGCAGGGCGCGGCGACCCCTTTGGTGGAGGACGACGGCGGCATCATCTACGACTTCTCAGACCTGCTGCCGTCGGGCGAGGGCGGCGCGCCCGGCGGTGATAGAACCGTGTCGCTCCCCTGAAAACGCGCCTCGACGACGCCGTCCTTCTCCGTGCCGTGGCGGAGCGTGAGCGCGGGGTAAGGCTCCTGAACGCCCCCGTCCGAGTCGAGGCCGAGAAGTTTTTCGACTTTGAGGATGTCCAACTCATCCCCCTCGATTTCGACGAAGAGGCCGAAGGGCAGTTCGTCGATGACGACCTCGGTGCCCGCGAGGCGCCAAGTCTCGCGGCGCTTCTCGTAGACGAGCGCGGGGCGGTAGCCGAGCGCTTCGAGTATCGCGGCGAGCGCGTCGGCGTCCGCCACCTCGGTCTCCTCCTCGCGCTGACGCTTGACGGGCGAGCCGGAGAGGTCGCGCTCCTTGAAGGTGAAGAGCGCCCGCCCGCCCTCTTTCGCAAAGCGCCGCAGCCTCAGCACGCGAAGGCCGGGGTCAAGCCCCGGCCCCGTGTAGATGACGTTCTCCTCGAACTCCGCAGTCCCCTCGCCTTCAGCACCGGCACTAACAAGTCGCTGTCGCAAAGGCTCAACCTGCCCCGGCCGAAGTCGATACTTCTTCTCTATCTCGATTGCCATGATGACTACTGTCTACTGTCTACCACTCAAGGCTGGCGCACCCACTTGAGGACTTCGGGGATGGTGGCGCGCTTGCCGTACATGAGCATGCCGACGCGGTAGACGCGCGAGGCGAGCCAGAGCAGCAGCGCGACCGTGGCGAAGCCTATCCCGAGCGAGAGCGCGATCTGCCAGAGCGGCGGCGTCTGCGAGACGATGCGGATCAGCATCGTAATCGGCGCGAAGAACGGGATCATCGAGACCCAGACGGCGAACGGCGAGTTAGGGCTGCGGATGACGGGGAACGCCAGGTAGAAGCCGACGACGAGCAGCAGGATGATCGGCATCGCCAACTGCCCGCCCTCCTGCGAGGTCGTCACCATCGAGCCGACCAGCGCGTAGATCGTCGCGTAGATGAAGTAGCCGAGCAGGAAGAAGAGCACGACGTAGGCGAAGACGCCCGCCGGGATGCGCGGGAACGAGACCGCTATCCCCTTCGCCTCGAAGTACGCGCCGAGGCCCACGAAGGCCACGCCCCAGATGGCGAACTGCGTCAGCGCGACGAGCGAGACGCCGATGAGCTTGCCCGACATCAGCGCGAACGGCCGGATGGACGAGAAGAGAATCTCGGCGATGCGCGTCTCCTTCTCCTCGATGACCGCGCCGAGGATGACCTGCCCGTACATGAGAATCGTCAGGTAGATGACGAAGCCCGCGCCGAAGACGAGGAAGAAGCCCTGCCCCCTGTCCTCCTCGCCGCCCGCGCCGCCGCCCGCCTTCGTGGCCTTCATCTTCACGGGCTGATTCACGGCGCGCATTACTTCCGCGCCGACGCCGCGCGCGTCGAGCCGCGCGTCGCGCACGGCGCGCACCACGGCGTTTCGCACCTGCCCGCGCGTGAACACGTCGCCGAGGTTTTTCGCATGATACTCGGCCTCGCCGCGCTCAAGCACGTCGCGCGGGAAGACGAGGTAGGCGTCCAGTTCGTCGCTCTTTACGCGCTCGTCGAGACGGGCGCGCACCTCTTCGGGCGACGCCCCCGCCGCTTCGACCAGCTCGAACTCGTACGCCTGCTCCGAAGCCTTCGCCATCTGCTCAAGCCGCGCCTTCGAGTTCTGGTTCATCGCGCCGGCGGTGCGCGCCGCCTGCGCCTCCCCGCCCTCGTCGTCATCGTCGTCGCCGCCGCCCGTGCGCCCCGTCGCGACCGACTCGCGCACGCGTTCGTAGAGTTTCCCCGTCTCGTCGAACACCGCGACACGCGTGGGGCCGCCCGCGCGGATGCCGGAGATGAGAATGGGGACGACCGTGAAGAGCGCGAACATGAGCGGCGCGCCGATGGTGACGAGGACGAACATGCGGCTGCGGACGCGCTGGACGTACTCGCGGCGGACGACGGCCATGAACTTACTCATTGGTCACCCCCGACCTTCTCGATGAAGATGTCGTTCAAGGAAGGCTCGACCAGCTCGAACCGCTCGACGCGCGCGCCCGCTTCGAGCAGGCGGCGCAGAAGCTCCTGCGGGTCGGCGCCCGGCGCGAGCAGCGCCTCAAGGTGGTCGCTGTGCCGCTCGACGGACGCGACGAGCGACGCGTCTTCGAGCACGCCGTCGCCGCCCGCGTGGCGGAGCGCGACCGCGTTGCGCCCGAAGCCGCGCTTCACCTCGCGGATGCTCCCCGACAGGATTTTGCGCGAGCGGTTGATGAGACAGATGTCGTCGCAGATTCTCTCGGCGACCTCCATCTGGTGCGTCGAGAAGATGATCGTCCGCCCCGCCGCCTTCAGCTCCAAAACCAAGTCCTTCAGCAGCCCGACGTTGACGGGGTCTAGCCCGGAGAACGGCTCGTCGAGGATGAGCAGGTCGGGGTCGTGGAGCACCGCGGCGATGAACTGTATCTTCTGCTGCATGCCCTTCGACAGCTCGGACGCCTTCTTGCGCCGCCACTCGGACAGCTTCACCTTCTCCAGCCAGCGCTCGACCGCCTCGTCGGCCGCGCGCCCCGCGAACCCCTTCAGCTCGGCGAAGAATTTGAGCTGGTCGCCGATGCGCATCTTCTTGTAGAGGCCGCGCTCCTCGGGCAGGTAGCCGATGCGGTTCTGTAGCTCGGGCGTCACCCGGCGGCCGAACAGCTCGACGCTCCCCTCGTCGGGCGCGGTGATGCCGACGATCATGCGGATGGTCGTGGTCTTCCCCGCCCCGTTCGGCCCGAGCAGGCCGAAGATGCGGCCCGCGCTGACGGAGAGGCTCAAAGAGTCCACGGCCGTGAAGTCGCCGAAGCGCTTCGTGACGCCTTCGAGTTTGAGTGTGGGTTTATGCTCGCTCAAGGTTTCACACGGCGCGGGGCGCAAAGGGTTAGTTAGAACGCGAACATATACGCCCCGGCGGGGCGAAAGTTTCGGACGCACAGTACGGCCGGCGGCCGGGCGGCGTGCGGTTTGGCCCTCCCCGCGCGGCGCGAGGCGTGATAAGATTTCCGCCGCCGTCTCCCTAACGGTTCCGAACAGGGTTCTCCGCCATGACATCCAGAAGGCTCTACCGCACGCGCCTCGCCGCCGCGCTCCTGGCCGCGCTCTGCCTGCACGCGCCGACGCGCGCGCAGGACGCCGCGCGGCCCCAGCCGAGCCCCGCGCCGCCGGCACAACAGTCCCCCGCGCAGACGGCACAGCCGACGCCCGCCGCCGACAAAGAGAAGGACGAGGAGGAGGTCGTCCGCATCAGCACGGAGCTGGTGCAGACCGACGTGATGGTCTTCGACAAGTCGGGCAAGTTCGTCGAGGGCTTAAGCCCCGAGCAGTTCGAGCTGAAGGTGGACGGCCGCCCGCAGCGGATCGACTTCTTCGAGCGCGTGAGGGCCGGGACGGTGGACGAGGACGCGCAGATCGCGGCGGCGCGCGGCGGCTCGTTCGGCGGCCCGCGCCCGGCCGGCGCCGTCGTCCCGCTCGACCGCGGGCGCACCGTCCTCTTCTTCGTGGACGACCTGCACCTCTCGGCCGGGAGCACCAGCCACATCCGCAAGACCCTGCTCCGCTTCATCGAGGACGAGATCGGGCAGAACGACGAGGCGGCCGTCATCTCCGCGAGCGGGCAGGTCGGCTTCCTCCAACAGCTCACCGACAACAAGGCGGTGCTGCGCGCCGCCTCCGCCCGCATCAACACGCGCCCCTACTCGGTGCGCGACGGCCAGTCGCCCCTGATGAGCGAGGCGCACGCCGTCGCCATCGAGCGCAACGACACGCCCGTGCTCGACTACTTCGTCGATCAGGTGATTCGCGAGAACCCGATGATCCGGCGCGAGATGGCCGAGGCGATGGTGCAGGGCCGCGCGCGCGCCATCGTCCAGCAGGCGCGCGGCATCGCCCGCAGCACGCTCGGCACGCTCGAATCGGTCGTGCGCGGCTACGCCTCGCTCCCCGGCCGCAAGATCGTCTTCTTCATCTCGGACGGCTTCATCGTGGACGACGGCGACACGACGCTTCGCGACCGCATGAGGATGATCTCGGACGCGGCGGCGCGCGCCGGCGTCGTCATCTACTCGCTCGACGCGATGGGCTTGCGCACCGGCCAGACCGACGCCTCCGAGCGCGGCAACTTCGACCCGACGGGGCAACTCAACCGCATAGACATGAGCGAGATGTCGGCGATGCAGGCGCCGCTCTATCACCTCGCCGCCGAGACGGGCGGCCGCGCCCTCGTCAACACCAACGCGCTCGGCCGCGTCGTCTCGGGCGCGCTCAAGGAGACTTCGCTCTACTACCTTCTGGCCTGGCGTCCCGAGTCGCCCGCCGGCGGCGGCGCGGCGCCGAAGTACCGCCGCATCGAGGTGAGCGTCGCCGGGCGGCCCGACCTGCGCGTGATGGTGCGGCGCGGCTTCTACAGCGCCGCGCCGGTCGAGGAGGCGCCGCGCGCCGACAAGCGAAAGAAGTCCGACAGGAAGCCGGAGGGCGAGGGCGCCGCGCAGCCGGCCGGCGCGCCGAAGGCCAGCCCGGCCGAGCGCGACCTGCTTGAGGCGCTGCGCGCGCCGCTGCCGCGCGTCACGCTCCCGACCTCGCTGGCGGTCGGCTACGTGCGCGGCGAGCGCGCCGGGAGCGTCATGACCGTCTCGGTCGAGCTCGAACGCGAGGCGCTCACCTTCGCGCAGGGCGAGCGGCCGCGCGCCGAGTTCGACGTGATCGGCGCGGTCTTGGACGACCGCGGCAAGAACGTCGCGCAGTTCGGCCAGAAGCTGAGCGTCATCTCAAACCCGGCGGTTCCCGTCTCGGAGCAGCACGTCGTCTACAGCTTCAGCGTCGCGCTCCAGCCCGGCCTCTATCAGGTGCGCGCGGCGACGCGCGACTCGGGGAGCGGCCGCACCGGGAGCGCGATGCACTGGATCGAAGTGCCCGAGATGACGAAGCAGTTCTCGATGAGCAGCCTCTTCATCGGCGAGCGCACCGCCGGCCAGTCGGCCGCCTCGGCGAAGCCCGAAGACATCCCGCGCTCGGTGCTGCTCAGCGTAGACCGCCGCTTCGCGCGCACGTCGCACATACGCTTTCTGACCTACGTCTACAACGCGGCGGCCGGCGCCGCCGCTCAGCCGGACGTGGCGTTACAGGTGCAAATCTTCCGCGACGACCAGCCGGTCTTCACCGCGCCGCTCACCAAGCTCAAGCAGAACGGCGACCCGTCGCTGGCGGCGCTGCCCTACATGGCCGAGATGAGCCTCAGCACCTTCCCGCCCGGCCGCTACGCCCTCCAGATCACCGCCATCGACCGCGCCGGCAAGACCAGCACCGCCCGCCGCGCGCCGTTCGTCATCGAGTGATGGAGTAGGCGGCAGGCAGATGGCGGCAGGCAGTTAGAAGAAAAGGAAGGCGTTCAAGCCGATGGGGGCGGCGAGTTCCACGACTCGCCGCCCCCGTTTCTTTTACGCGCCTTCCTTTCTTAACTGCCCGCTGCCATCTGCCTGCCGCCTACTCGCCTTCAGTCTTCCAGACGAATGCGGCGCGCGGAGATGACGGGGTTGAAGGCGCGCAGCTCTTCGAGCGTCGAGTCGTCGGGCGGCGCGTCCGTCTCGATGACGGCCATCGCCTCGCCGCCGCGCTTGCGGCGCCCGAGGTGGAAGCGGCTGATGTTGACGCCGTGGTCGCCGAGGATGGTGCCGACGCGGCCGATGACGCCGGGCACGTCGCTGCTCCGCGTCAGGAGCATGTTGCCCGCGGGGACGGCCTCGATGCGAAAGCCGTCGATCTCCGTGACGCGGCCGTCGCCCTGTTGCCCGAAGAGCGCGCCCGCCACCGTGTGCTCGCCCGCGGTCGTCGTGACGCGCGTCCGCACGGGGGAGCGCGCTTCCGCCCCGGCGGCCGCGTGCCTGTGCGAGACGATGACGCCGATGCCGCGCTCCTCCGCGATGACGAGCGCGTTGACGACGTTCACGCGCGCGCTCATGTTCCGCAAAAGCCCCGCGAGGAACGAGCGCGTCACCGGCGCCGCGTCGAACACGGCGGCCTCGCCCGCGTACTCAAGCTCGACCGAGCGCACCGGCTCGTCCACCAACTGCGCCTGGAAGCGCCCGAGCCGCTCGGCGAGGTCGAGGTACGGCGCGAGCGCCTTCAACTCCTGCGCGCCGACGGCCGGGACGTTGACCGCGCCGCGCACCGCCCCCGTCATGAAGAAGTCGCGCATCTGCTCGGCGACGATGACGGCGACGCCCTCCTGCGCCTCACGCGTCGAGGCGCCGAGGTGCGGCGTGACGACCACCTCTTCCAGCGAGAGCAGGGGGTGGTCGGCGGGCGGCGGCTCCTGCTCGAACACGTCGAGCGCGGCGCCGACGACGCGCCCCTCTTTGATGGCTTCGTAAAGCGCGCGCTCGTCTATCAGCCCGCCGCGCGCGCAGTTGATGACGCGCACGCCCGGCTTCATCCTTGATAACTCGCGCGCCCCGACGATGCCGCGCGTCTCCGGCGTCAGCGGCGCGTGGACGGTGACGAAGTCGGCGCGCGCGCAGACCTCTTCGAGCGTCGCCATCTCGATGCCCTCGTCGCGCACGCGTTCGGGCGCGACGAACGGGTCGAAGGCCACGACCTTCATCTCGAAGCCGAGCGCGCGGCTCGCCACGACCCGTCCGATGCGCCCCAGACCGACTATCCCCAGCGTCTTCCCGCGCAGCTCGACGCCGACGAACTTCTTCCGCTCCCAACGCCCGGCCTTCAGACTCGCCTGCCCCTCCGGGACGCGGCGCGCCAGCGCGAGCAGCAGCGCCAGCGTGTGCTCGGCCGTCGTCATCGTGTTGCCGTCGGGCGCGTTCATCACGACGACGCCGCGCTGCGTCGCGGCCGCCACGTCGATGTTGTCCACGCCGACGCCCGCGCGCCCGATGACGCGCAGCCGCGCGGCCGACTCCAAAAGCTCGGCCGTGATGCGCGTCTCGCTGCGCACGACGACGCCGTCGGCGGCGCCCACGGCCTCCGCCAACTCCGCGCCCTTCAACCCCGTCCGCTTCTCCACAACAAAGCCGGCGGCCCGCAAAGGCTCCAACCCGCTCTCGCTCACGTCGTCGGCGACGAAAATTTTGATGTCAGGCATTGAGGAAGCAGTTCACATCGGGCCGCCGGTGTCGCTGCCATCGGCGCGGCCGCCGCCGCCGCCGGAGTCGGGCTTGGGCGAGGAGCCTTCGAGCGGACTGCTCTCGGAGCCGCCGGCGCTGCCGCCGCCGGTCACCTTCTCGCTCGACTCGATGTCGCTCAAGGTCTCGCTGCTCGTCGCCTCGGCGTCGCGCTCGGGCGTGCCGCCCGCTTCGGTCGAAGCCTTCGGGTCTTTCGCCTCTTCCATCCAAAGCCCTCCTCGGTTTAGTAGACCAGACGTATCGCGACCAGCAGCGACATCACCGCCGCCGCGTAGAAGCCGGCGAGCAGGTCGTCGGCCATGATGCCGAGTCCGCCGCCCAAGCCTTCGAGCCGGCGGACGGGGTACGGCTTCCAGATGTCGAACACGCGGAAGGCGACGAAGCCGGCGAAGACCGTCCACCCGCCCGCCAGCCACGGCACGAACAGGAAGGTCACCAACTGCCCCGCCACCTCGTCCACGACGACCGCGCCGGGGTCTTTCTTCCCCAGAAGCTTCTCCGCGCGCGTCGCCGCCCACATCCCCACGAACGAGACGACGAGGATGGCGAGGATGAGCACGGTGTTGAGGATGAGTGGGAAGGTCTGCGGCGAAAGGTCGAGGCCGCGCGCCACAGCCGAGTCAAAACCTCTCGCGGCGCCGCGCACCAGCAGGAGGTAGACGCCGACGCCGACCGCCGAGCCCCAAGTCCCCGGCGCGAGCGGGATGAGGCCGACGCCGCACGTCGCCAGCGCCATCGCCACGTAGTCGCCGGCCGTCCGCCTGCGCTCGGGCACGACGATGTGCGCCGGCTCGACTATCGGGTGTGTTAAAGAGTCGCTGGTTTCCTTCGGCTTCGTCATGGGGAGACTCTGGCTCGCGGCCCTTCAGACTATTCTTCCGATGAGGTCGTACTCCTGCGCCTCGGTGATCTCAACGTTGACGAACTGGCCCGGCTGGGCTTCGAAGCCTTCGGGCGCGTCGTTGATGAGGACGTAGCCGTCTATCTCGGGCGCCTGCGTCTCGGTGCGCCCCTGCCAGAGCAGGTCCGTCTCTTCGGACGCGCCCTCGAAGAGCACGCGCACCGTCCGGCCGACGCGCGCGCGGTTGCGCTTGAGCGAGACGCGCGATTGCGCGCGCATCAAACGGTCGCGGCGCTTGCGCGCGATTTTCGGGTCAACCTTGCCCGGCAGGTCGAAGGCCGCCGTCCCCTCCTCGTCCGAGTAGGTGAAGACGCCGACGCGGTCGAACTCCACGTTCTTGACGAAGGCGAGCAACTCCTCGAAGTCTTCCTCGGTCTCGCCGGGGAAGCCGGCGATGAAGGTCGTGCGGACGGCGATGCCGGGGACGCGCTCCCTGACGCGCTTGATGAGGCGCTCTAAACTCTCGCGGTTGCCGCCGCGCTTCATCAACTTCAGGACGTTCTGCGACGCGTGCTGCAAGGGCATGTCGAGGTACTTGACCGCCTTCGGCTCGGAGGCTAACACGTCGAGGAAGGCGTCGCTGATGTGCGTCGGGTAGGTGTACATCACGCGCACCCACTCGACGCCTTCGAGTCGGCACAGCTCGCGCATGAGGTGCGCGAGCGCGTCGGCTTCGCCCAAGTCTTCGCCGTAGCGCGACGAGTCCTGCGCGACGAGGATGATCTCTTTGACGCCCTGTTCGGCCAGTTGCTTCGCCTCGGCCACGACCGAGCCGAAGCGTCGGCTGCGGAAGTGGCCCCGCATCTGCGGGATGAAGCAGAAGGCGCACGGGCGGTCGCAGCCCTCGGCGATCTTGACGTAGGCGAAGTGACCCGGCGTGGCGAGCACGCGCGGCGTGGACTCGTCGTAGAGGTAGGTCGCCGTCTGGTTGCCGAGCGGGAGCACGGGCAAAGAGCGCGTGTTGACGCGCGAGTCGGCGACGGTCGTGATGTCGTTAATCTGGCTGGTGCCGATGAAGGCGTCCACCTCGGGCATCTCCGCGCGCAGCTCGTCGCGGTAGCGCTCGACGAGACAGCCCGCCACGACGAGCCGCTGGCACTTCCCCTCCGACTTCAGACGCGCGGCTTCGAGGATGGCGTCGATGGACTCCTTCTTCGCCGCGTCGATGAAGCCGCAGGTGTTGACGACGAGCGTGTCGGCCTCGGCCGCGTCGCTCGTGATCTCGTAGCCCTCCTGCTTCAGCCGCCCCATCATCACCTCGCTATCGACGAGGTTCTTCGGGCAGCCCAGACTGATAAATCCGACTTTCTTCATGTAACCTGAAACCCTTCCGCTATCTCCAAGCGCCCGCGCGCACCTTCAAGACTTCGGCTCCCGCTCGACGCCCCGCAGCCACTCTTCGACCTGCCGCGCTTCGGCCGGCGACAGCCCCTCCCCGCCGAAGCGGACGCGGTTGTAAGCCTTCGTGACGGCCAGAACCTCGGGCGTGCCGACCGACTCCGCGAATTCGAGCGGCGTCTGGTCGGGCGGCCGGCTCAGTCCCCGCGCCGCGAGCGACGTGCTCATCCGTGCGTAGAATTCGACGACGACCGCGGCCGCCGACTCGCGCCCGCCCTTCGCGCCGCGTCCGCGCCCTGCGCGCACCCCGCGCCGGAGCCACAGCAGCCCGAAGCCGAAGAGCAGCAGCGACGCCGGCACGAACACCGCCGGCGTTGACGCGAAGCCCAGCGCGGCGGCGAACCACCCGCCCCGGCCCCCGCCGAACCACGCGGCGAAGAGCGCGCCCAGCCCGTCGGCCGACTCCGACGCGGCCACGCGGTAAGAGCTGATCTGGCTTGAGAGTGTGCGCGCCAGTTCGCGCTGGCCCTGCCTATCATAGGCGACGACGTGCTGAATCCAAAACAACTCCAACGCGTCGGCGTAGCGCCTGAGACTCCCCGACAGCCCCGTCCCGCTCGTCCCGGCGGGGCGGCCGTCGGCCGGCGTCGGGTCGAACGCGACCCACGCGTCCTCCTGCGCGAAGTAGACCTCGACCCAGGAGTGCGCGTCGGCCTGACGGACGACGTAGGCGTCGGCCGCGGCGTTGTACTCGCCCGGCTGGAAGCCGTTGACGATGCGCGTCGGCACGCCCAGCGTCCTCAACATGACGGCCATCGCCGTCGCGAAGTATTCGCAGTGGCCGGCGCGCACGTTGAAGAGGAAGTCGGAGAGCGGGTCGGGCCCCGAGGCGCGCATCTCCAGCGAGTAACGGTAGCCGCCGCCGTATGCGTTCCGGTTCAAGTGCGCCTCGACGGCGCGCGCCGCGTCGTAGGCGTTACGCGCGCGCGCCTGCGAGACGACCATCACGGCGAGGCTCCCGACGCGCGTGTCGAGGCTCGCCGGCAGTTGCAGGTAAGATTCCACCGGGCGGCGCAGGTTCGCGGCCGCCGGGCGCGCGGACGGCTCGGCGCGCAGCCGCTCGGGCGGCGGCTCGTGCGTGTCGGAGTGGACGGTGTAGGTCACCCTCTCCAACGAGTGCGGGCGCGAGACGAGGCCGTCGTCGCGGTCACGCCTGATGAAGGGGAAGGCGCCCTGAAGCGCGAGCGCGCGCGGCGCGGCGAAGACGACGGGCGTGTCCACCGGCTCGATGAAGAAAGTTTGCGTGGTCAGGCGCGTGAGGTCTTCGGTCGTGCCGAGCTTGAAGAGGTTGCCGTCGAAATCCGGGTAAGCGGCGGCCGTGTCCGACTGCGCCCAGCGGCGGCCGTCGAAACGGTCGAGCGCGACGCCGCGCCAGCGCAGCCCCGGCGCGCCCCCGCGCGACGGCGCCTCGACGCGGACGCGCATCACGAGCTGGTTGCTCTGGTTGAGCCGGCCGATGTCGCCGAGCGTGACGCGGTCGGAGAAGCCGACGAACCCCGAAGAGGCCGCGCCGCCCGGTATCGAGAGCGTGTTCTCGGCCGCGCGCGGCGTGATGAGAAAGATCGGGAGCGCCAGCCCGAAGATGGCTAAAAACAGTCCGGCCGCCGCCAGCGGCAGTCGGCGCAGCGCGCGCTCGCCCCGCGCGCGCCGGCGCGTGCGCCCGCGCCGGAAGAAGCGCGGCTCGTTGGCGACGAGCAGACGACTCTCACTCTGCGGGACGGCGCGGCTCGACTTCCTCAGCTCGAAGCAGACGACGGCCAGCAGCGCCGCGAAGACGTAGAGCGCGAGCGAGAGCAGAAACGTCGGGCTCGCGCTCAGGCCCGCGGCCAAGAGCACCTCGAAGAACGAGATGAGGTAGAGGAAGAGCCAGTCGCGGTCGGACTTAACTTGGAGCAGCTTGATCGAGGAGAGCAGCAGCGTGAAGTGGACGAGCGCGCTCACGCCGGCGTAGACCTGCCCGGCCGAATCGAGCGCGCCGGCGCGCTGGACGCTCCAGTCGAGATAGAAGGCCGGGAGCGCGAGCAGGACGACGACCATCCCCGCGCGCTCCGAGAGCTGCCAGCGCGTCTCGCTGAGCCGCCACGACGCGACGAGCACCCCGGCGAACGCCGTGGCCAACAGCGGCCCGACCCCGCCCGAGACGGCGAGCGACAGGACGCCGCACGCGATCATCACGTAGGAGGACGCGCGGAAGTAGCTCTCGAAAGACATCGCCCTGCTTTGATGCCCGCGGCACTATTTCTGCTTGAGCCTGACCTCGAAAAGTTTGGGCCAGAGCTTCCCCGTCACGAAGAGGCGGTCGCCCCGCTCGTCGTAGGCGATGCCGTTTAAGACGGCCTCGGGGTCGGTCGTCTCGCCCGGCCGGAGCAGCCCCGTCAGGTCGATCCAGCCGACGACGCGACCCGAGCGCGGGTCGATGCGCGCGACGCGGTTCTGGTGCCAGACGTTGGCGTAGACCTCGCCGCGCACGTACTCAAGCTCGTTCAACTGCTCGACGGGGAGCCCGCGGTCGCTGACGTTTATCGTGCGCCTGACCTTGAAGGTGTTCGGGTCGATGAAGCGGAGTTGGTCGGAGCCGTCGCTGAGGATGAGCGACTCGCCGTCCTGCGCGAGCCCCCAGCCCTCGCCCTCGTAGGCGAACTCGCCGGTCTTCTTGAAGGACTCCGGGTCGTAGACGAAGCCCTTCTCGCCCTTCCAGGTGAGCTGGTAGAGCTTCCCGTTCAGGAGCGTCAGCCCCTCGGCGAAGAAGTAGGGCGGCACGTCAACCTTCTGCAAGACCTTCCCCGTCTGAAGCTCGACCCGCCGCAGCGTCGAGTGACGTTCCAGCCCGGTGCTCTCGACCAGCGCGCCGTCTCGGAAGACAAGCCCCTGCGTGAACGCCTCGGGGTCGTGGGGGAAAGTGTTGACGACCTCGTAGCCGTACACCGGCACCTGGCGGCCGGAGTCCCCGGTCGCCCCAAGCGTCGCTTTCGGCGTGGCCGAGCCGACGCCGCCAGCCGCCCCGTTGGCCTGCGCGCCGCCGTCGCAGCCCGCGACGCCGAGCGTGGTAGTGAGCAGAATTAGTCCGAGCGTGTTTCGCATGGCCTGCCGGTTTGGCACCTCGCTGTTTCGGGAGTCTCCGCAGAAAGCTTCTGCGGCGTATTTTCAGGGAGAACGCGAAAAAACAAAAGCCCGCTCGAGGTCTCGCAAGACCGAGCGGGCTTTATGTTTAAAATTAATCCGGCGGCGACCTACTCTCCCACGCAGCTTCCCACGCAGTACCATTGGCTCTGAGAGGCTTAACTTCCGTGTTCGGGATGGGAACGGGTGTGACCCTCTCGACAAAACCACCGGAAAACTTGAAAGAACGAAAGCTCAGAGAGCTTTGAGAATCGAATAGTGAAGTTCGAAGGCTAACCGCGCAAGCACTTGTTGCTCGTCAGTAAATTTTACGGTCAAGCCTTGGGACTTATTAGTACTGGTCAGCTAAACGTGTTACCACGCTTTCACACCCAGCCTATCAACGTGGTGGTCTACCACGAGTCTCACTGGCAGGTCTCATCTTAGGTCTGGCTTCACGCTTAGATGCATTCAGCGTTTATCCATGCTCCACGTAGCTACCGAGCGCTACCCCTGGCGGGATAACTCGTACACTAGAGGTGGATCCATCCCGGTCCTCTCGTACTAAGGACAGATTCCCTCAAACC
>DASVQX010000058.1:0-114544 GCA_036388915.1 Pyrinomonadaceae bacterium | reverse complement strand
TTGAGGGGCGGACGTTTTCAAAACGTCCGCCCCCCGCTCAGGTCCGCGCTTCGCGCCCTGCCTACTGGCAACTGCTCAGCTTGAACGAGGCGATGTGGGTCGTCCAGTTGTAGCTGCCGGTCGCCGGCAGGTACTCGGTCGTGAAGACCATCGTGCAGCCGTCCACGGGGTCGACGCTGATGGTGCTGTAGTCTCCCCAGCGAGCCAGGCTGTTGCCGGACTGCGAGCCGCCGCCCACGAGGATGTTCGTCTCGTTGCCGAGCGCGCCCGCGGGGTCGCCCGCCGCGCGGTAGGCGTAGCGGATGGAGGGGACGACGGTCGAGCTCGAAACGTTGTAGCCGATGGCGATGCCGCCCGCCTTGTCCATCGCGGCCGAGCCCATCCAGCGGTGGGTCGCGTCGGGCGAGTAGGTCCCCTGCTGGAAGACGACCGGGTTGCCGGTGCCGAGGGTCGAGCCCGCGGCGTTGCGCAGCTCGTACCAGCGGATGCCGCTCGTGCCGTTCGTGGCGACGGGGTGGTTGATGACCATCGCCTCGCGCGTGCCGAAGTTGCGGTAGCTGAGGCGGTAGTTCAGGCGGTCGCCTAAGCTATCGAGCTGCTGCGTCGTGCCGGGCTGCGGGATGCAGGTGCCGCCGCCGCACGCGCGGCTGAAAGAGGCCGCGCCCGCGACCGCGGTCGGCCCGGTCAGCGTCGCCGTGCCCGTCGCCCAGTTCACCTTGTAGCGCCACGAGCTGAGCGAGGTGGTGCCGATGCTGAGCAAGGGGTTGGCGCTCCCCGCGGGCGGCAGCGTGTTGCCCTCGATGTCGGCCGGCTCGATGCTGTGGGCGGCGGTCGTCAGCGTGCAGATCTGGCGGGCCGCGGCGCCGGCGAGCATCTTGTCGCGCTCAAGCACGCAGACGTTCGCGCCCTTGAAGGCGCCGCTGGCGCGGAACATGTTGTAGGTGATGTAGTAGCCGTCAGACCAGACGCCCATCTTCGGGAAGTCGTTGAAGTCGCGGCTGAACGAGTAGGAGTAGCGGTAGTAGGTGCCGGTCGGGTCGGGGGAGGTCGAGACCGCGACGCACTGCGTGTAGGGGGTGGAGGTGACGGCGAACTGCGTCAGGATCCAGCGGTCGGCGAACTGGTCGTACTGGACGATGGGGTCGCCGTCGTTGTCCGACTCGCAGCGCCCGCCGAAGCCCTGGAAGAGGGTGTTGCCGTTCTTCGGGAAGCCGGGGAGGAGCGCGAAGGTCGCTATCTGGTTCGTGGTCGGGTCGCGCACCACCGAGTAGATGGCGTAGCGCAGGTTGACCCACTGCACGTAGTGGTTAGGGCCGAGGTCGCCCGTCGTGTCGGGCGGCGAGACGCGGAAGCTCGGGTCAACGGGGACGCCGGTGGTCGCCGCCCTCGGCTCCGCGTAGGCCCCGATGACGGCGTTCTGACCGGCGAGCGGGTCAACGCCGGCGGGCATCGAGTTGCCGACGGGCTGCGGCCGGCCGGGCTCGAAATCCTTGCCGCCGCGCGCGGGCTCGGGCTTGTCGCCGCGGTCAAACATCTCGCGCAACGGGCGTGAGGTGCGGTCGAAGTGATCCGGTTTGATCACCTGCGTACTGTTACCCTGACCTAATACGACGGCCGGTAGTAGTAGGGTGCAAAGGACGAGAGTGGACAGTGACACAAAAACTTTTCTCATGTTCCCTCCGAACGGTTATGCCCGCCGATTCATCCGGCGATGAGCAGCCAAGACTTTACAGACGTGAGGTTTCGTTTGTTCAAGTCGTTGGGGCGCGATTGCTTTAAATAAAGCCGTAAGCGAATCAAGTATGAAGGACGCCCTGGGCAGAGGGCCGAAAGGAAACTACGCGGCCTGAATGTAGCCACCGTCCCGAATGAGATGCACGAGATGTCCGATTGATTGCCAACGCCAGAGGAAGGACTTTCAGTATCTCGGCGAAGTAATTCTCAGGCGCGGCCGTGAGATAGTAAGCGGAAAGCGGCGGGAGGTCAACTCGGCGCCGAAAAATTTGTATGGGCGGTGAAGTGTTCTTTTACGAACATTTAGTGGGGAGCGGGGAGGCTCCGCCCTTCCCCGCCCCGCGCCGCGCGCCGTCCGGGCCGGCTCTAGAGTCAGGCGAGTATCTGGTCGAGCAGCCCCACGATGTCGGCCAGCGGGCCGCCACGCCCAGCAGGTTCGCGACGGCGCAGAGCGAGGGTAGCGTCTTCAGATTCTCGTCTGGCCGTAGTCGCAGTATTCGACGATGGGGCAGCGCTCGCAGAGCGGGTCGCGCGGGCGGCAGAGGGCGCGGCCGTGGCGGATGAGGTTGACGTGGAAGGAGTAGAACTTGCCGGCGGGGACGACGCTGTTCATCACGTCGTGCGCGAAGCGGTCGGAGCACTTCGGGGGAATGAGTCCGACGCGGCGCAGGATGCGGAAGATGTGCGTGTCGAGCGGGAAGACGTCGAGGCCGCAGGCGAAGAGGAGCGTGCAGGCGGCCGTCTTCGGCCCGACGCCGCGAAAGCCGGCGAGGTATGCGACCGCCTCCGATGCCGGCATCGCGCGCAGGAACGAGAGGTCGAACGAGCCGTGCCTCTCTTTGACCTGTCTTAAAAGCTCGCGGATGACGGCCGCCTTCTGGTTGGCAAGCCCGCCGAGTTTGATCGTCTCGACTAACGTCGCGGGGCGCGCGCGCAGCACGGCGTCCCACGTCGGGAAACGTTTCTTCAGCGCGTCGTAGGTGCGGTCGCTGTTGGCGTCGCTCGTCGCCTGCGAGAGGATGACCGCGACGAGCATGTCGAGCACGTCCCACCCCGTCCACTTGTTCTCGGGGACGCCGTAGGCGCGTTCGAGGTTCTGGATGACGTAGCCGACCGGCTTCTCTTCGACGGCCGAGGCCGCCCAGTCACCGGCGGCCGCCTCACCCTTCCGGCACTTCTTTCGCCGCGGCGATGACGCGCTCATAAAAATCTATGTACTGCGGGATGACGAGGTCCGTGCTGTAGCGGCCGACGGCCGAGGCGCGCGCGCGCCGCCCCATCTCGCGGCGCGCGGGTTCGTCCGAGAGCAGGCGCGCCGCGTCCTCGCTCATCTTCTCAAGGTCGCCGACCTCCGCGAGGCAGCCCGTGGACCCGTCGTCCACGACCTCGGGGACGCCGCCGACGCGCGAGGCGACGACCGGCACCTCGCACGCCAGGGCTTCGAGCGCGGCCAGCCCGAACGACTCCTGCTCCGAAGGCAGCAGCAGCACGTCCGAGACCGAGAGGTAGTCGGTGATGCGCGGCTGCTTGCCGACGAACGAGCAGTAACGCTCGACGCCCAGACAGCGCGCGCGGTGTTCGGCCCGCCCGCGCTCGCTCCCGTCGCCGACCATCACGAGCCGCGCGCCCACGCCCTTCTCCCTCACCCGCGCCAGAATCTCCACACAGTCCACGGGGCGCTTGACGGGTCGGAAGTTCGAGACGTGGACGAGCAAAGGCTCGCCCCCGGGCGACAGCTCGCGCCGCAACTCCTCGCGCGGCTTGCGGCTGTAGTCGGTCGCGCAGATGAAGTTGGGGATGACCGCGATGTGCTCGAACTGGAACGTCTCGGCGGTCGCCTGCTTGAGGTAGTGCGAGACGGCGGTGACGCCGTCCGACTGCGCGATGCCGTAGCGCGTGATGGGGAGGTACGAGCGGTCGGCGCCGACGAGCGTGATGTCCGTGCCGTGGAGCGTCGTGACGACGGGGAGCGTCCGCCGCGGCTTCAAAGACTCGCGCGCGAGGATGGCGCTGATCGAGTGCGGGATGGCGTAGTGGACGTGGAGCAGGTCGAGGTCTTCCGACTCGGCCACGTCGGCCATCTTCGTCGCGAGCGCGAGCGTGTAGGGCTGGTGCTCGAAGAGCGGGTACGACATCATCTCGACCTCGTGGAAGCGGACGCGCTCGCCGAGCTGCGTCAGCCGCGTCGGCAGGGCCGACGAGATGAAGTGCACCGTGTGGCCGCGCTCGGCCAGCTCCTTCCCCAGTTCCGAGCCGACGATGCCGCTGCCGCCGTAGGTCGGGTAGACAGTGATTCCGATGTTCATAAGAAGCCGTTGGCCGTTAACTTTTAACTGTTAGCCACTAGCCTAGCAAAACCGCGCCGGCAAAACAAAAAGCTGTCAGCCCGGTCGTGCCGTGCTGACAGCTTTTTCGCCTGATACCTAACGGCTAAAATAGCGAGAGGCAGCCGGCCCTCGCTACCGTCTGCCTCTCGTCTCAACTTGTCTCACCTGCGAAGGGGGGACAAGCGAGGGACAGAACTATACGCCTACTTCCGGCTTTTGACAAATTAATTTTTGCGCCCGGCGCGGCCGCCTTGGCACCATCGCGCCCGGCGGGTTAAACGGCCGACGGACGTGGCTCGTTTTTCGTGCGGCGGCATACCAAAACCCGCGCGGGCGGGCGGCGCCGCCCGCGAACTGCGCCCCCCACCGAAAAGCGTTATAATGTGCGCGGACTAAAATTAGAAGAACAAAGGACAGAGGCCGCCCCGGCGGCAATTATTACGGAGAGTTTATAAAGATGCCCAAAATCGACAACATCGAAGAGACGCCGAACCCGAATGCCGTCAAGTTCATCCTGAAGGAGGCGGTCACGGCCGGCACGACGCGCTCCTTCCACAGCGCCGAGGAGGCGGCGGGCGACCCTCTGGCCGGGCCGCTCTTCGCGGTCGGCGAAGTCTCGTCGGTCTTCTACATGGACAAGATGATTACGGTCGAGAAGTCGGACGAGGCCGACTGGGACGACCTTCTGCCCCGGCTGGCCGTCCCCATCCGCGCGGCCGAGGGCATCGGCTCGAACGGCGGGGCGCCGCAGCCGCCGGCCAACGGACAGGCGGGCGGGGTCGGCGGCGCCTTGGGCGCGCTGATGAGCGACGACCCGCGCCTGCTGCGCATCAACGAGATGCTCGACGAGAAGATACGCCCCTACCTCGCCTCGGACGGCGGCTGGCTCGAAGTCCTCTCGCTTGAGGACAAGAAGCTCACCATCCGTTACCAGGGCGCCTGCGGCAGTTGCCCCAGCTCTCTGACCGGCACGCTGATGGGCATCGAGAGCCTCATCCGACAGGAGATTGACCCCGAGATCGAGGTCGTCGCGGTCTAAGCGAAGCGTAAAGGGTGAGGGGAAATGTTTACCCCTCACCCTTTCACATTTCCCCTTTTTGGAACTTGCCTCCGGCCGGGGGCGTTTACCCCTCCACTCAGCCGGAGCGCGGGCACCCGTCTATCCGGGCGCAGGCGCGCGCTCCCCCGACCTTTTCAACAAAAATCCGGCGTGCGCGGCGAAGGCGCCGTCTACTTTCCCGGATTGAGGACGAAACAATGAATAGACCCGCCCGCCTCCTCGGCCTCGCGCTCTGCCTCTCGACTCTGCACGCGCCGGCCTCCGTCGCACAGACCGCGCCGGGCGCTCAGCCGAAGGCTCCCGCCGCGAAGAAGCCGGCCGCGAAGAAGCCCGCGGGCGATGCCGCCGACCCGATGGCCGAGGTGCGCCGCGCTTCGGCCGTCTCGCTCGTCTCGGCGCTGGCCGAGGAGGCGCGCGGCTTCGGCGAGCCGGCGCTGCGTGCGCGCGTGCAGGCGCGCGCCGCCGACGCGCTGTGGGACACCGACCGCGAGCGCGCCCGCGCTCTCTTCCAACGCGCGTGGGAGGCGGCCGAGGCGCACGACAAGGACACGCAGAACCTCTCGGACGTCGAGCGCCGGCGCCGCGCCATCGCGCAGGGCGCGGCCGGCTCGCGCGGCCTGCTCAACATGCGCCGCGAGGTCGTCATCCTCGCCTCCAAGCGCGACCGCGAGCTGGGCGAAGAGTTCCTCGCCAAGCTGGACGAGGCGCGCAAGTCCGAAGAGTCGGCCGCGACGGCGGCGCCGCCCGCCACGCAAGGCCCCGCGCAGCCGCAGGGGCAGCCCTTCAACCCCGACAACCCGCCGCCCGCGATGGCGCAGCGGCTCGGGCTCGCGCAGCAGCTACTCGACGACGGCGACGTGGAGCACGCGATGCAGTTCGCAGACCCCGCTCTCTACCCCGTCAACACCTTCGGGATGAACATCCTGAACACGCTGCGCGAGAAGGACGCGCCGGCCGCCGACAAGCGCTTCATGGCGCTCGTCACGCGCTCGGCCTCCGACCCGTCGGCCGACGCCAACACCGTCTCGCTGCTCTCGTCCTACCCCTTCACGCCGTTCCTCTACATCACGGTCAACCGGCAGGGCAACAGCCACACGCGGCGCTGGCGCGGCAACAACAATCCGCCCGCCGGGCTCGACCCGCGCGTGCGCGAAGCCTTCCTGGGCGCGGCGGCGCAGATTCTGCTCAGGCCGCTCCCGCCGCCCGAGGAAGACCGCTCCTCTTCGGGTCGCGTCGGCGGCTACGTCGTCACCACGCGCATGCTCCCGCTCTTCGACCGCTACGCGCCCGACCGGGCGGCGGTGCTGCGCGCGCGACAGGCGCTGCTGGCGCAGGACACGCCCGAGCGCAACCGCCGCCCCGACGACCCGGTGCTCACGCGCGGCGTCGTGCCCGAAGACCCGAACCGCGACGCCGTGCAGGAGGCGCTCGACAAACTCGACCAGGCGAAGACCGCGAACGAGCGCGACATGATCTACTTCCGCGCCGCGATGGAGTCGCTCGAAAAAGACCCGGCGCGCGCGCGCGAGTTCGCCGACAAGATCGAAGACCCCGACACGCGCAAGCAGCTCATCTCCTTCATGGCCTTCCAGCAGGTGGAGGCCGCCGTGCGCGCCAAGCGCGGCGACGACGCGCTCAAGCTCTCGCGCGGCGACGAGCTGACGCGCGTGCAGCGCGCGTGGGGGCTGACCGAGGCCGCCCGCCTGCTCGCCAAGGATCAGCCCGGCCGCGCGGGCGAGGCGCTCGACGAGGCGGCCGCCGAGGCGCGCCGCATCGACGACGGGACGCCCGAGCGCGTGCGCGCGCTCATCGCCGTCGCCACGCAGCTCGCCGCGCTCGACCGCGCGCGCGCGTGGGAGTTGATGGGCGAGGTCGTCAAGTCGGCCAACGCGCTCCCCGACTTCAGCGGCGAGGACGGCGAGATTACCGTGCGCGTCGAGTTCAAGGGCGGCGGCGCGATGACGCAGAACAGCAACGTCGAGTCGTTCGACCTCTCGGGCGTCTTTACGGCGCTCGCGCGTGAGGACTTCGACCGCGCCGCCGCGCTGGCGCGCACGCTCAAGGCCGAGGGGCCGCGCTCGGTGGCGACGCTCGCCATCGCCCGCTCCGTCCTCGTCAAGAAGCCCGAGCGCGCGGCCGCCGCCGCCAACTAATTCTGGAACTATCGGCCGCCCAAAAAGGAACTCACAGGGACGTTGAACAAACAGGACAGGTTCGCCCCTGGAGGAAAGTGATGTCGAAAAGAGTTTCCCTGCTGGCCCTCGCGCTCTGCTCCGCCGTCTCGCCGCTTCAGGCCAGCGCGCGTCAGGCGCAGCCGGCGAAGACCGCGAAGACGACGAAGGCGCCCGCGAAGAAGACGACCGCCGAGGCCGACCCGATGGCCGAGATTCAGCGCACGACCGCCGTCTCGCTCGTCACGACGCTGGCCGACGACGCGCGCGCCTTCCGCGAGCCGGCCTTGCGCTCGCGCGTGCAGGCGCGCGCCGCCGACGCGCTCTGGGACACCGACCGCGAGAAGGCCGTCACGCTCTTCCGCCGCGCGTGGGACGAGGCCGAGTCGGCCGACGCCGAGGCCGACCGCCGCGTCGCCGACGAGAGGCGCCGGCAGCAGCGCGAGCGCGGCTCCTTCTCCTTTTCGCTCCCGCCGAGCCTGCGCACCGAGGTGCTGCGCCTCGCCGCGAAGCGCGACCGCGCGCTCGGCGAAGAGTTCCTGACCAAGCTGGACGAGGCGCGCAAGCGCGAGACCGAGTCGGCCGCCACCTCGAACGAGCGCCCGCCCGAGCCGGACGCCTCGGGCAAGCAGCAGCGCCCCGACCCGATGGAGACGCCGCCCGCGGTCGCCAAGCGCCTCCGCCTCGCCGTCCAACTGCTCGAAGACGGCGACGTGGATCGCGCCATCCAATTCGCCGACCCGGTGCTCGGCTCGGTCACGCCGGTCGGCCTCGAATTCCTCGCGCGGCTCAGGCAGAAGAACGCGCCGGCGGCCGACGAGCGCTACGGCGCGATGATCGCGCGCGCGGCGGCCGACCCCGCCTCCGACGCCAACACGGCCTCGCTGCTCTCGTCCTACCTCTTCACGCCGACGCTCTTCATGGTCTTCTCGGCCAACGGCGGGTCGAACGCCAACTCCTGGGGGCGCGGCGGCCCGACACAGTTCGCGCCGCCGGGACCGACCATCGCGCCGCCGATCCGCGCCGCCTTCTTCCGCACCGCGTCCAACATCCTGCTGCGTCCGACGCCGACGCCCGATCAGGACTTCACCTCGGCGGGGCGCGTCGGCTGGTACATGGTCATCGCGCGGATGCTGCCGCTCTTCGACCAGTACGCGGCCGACAGGTCGGCGGCGCTGCGCGCGAAGATGGCCGCGCTCGCGCCCGACACGCCCGACCGGGTCAGGCAGGGCGGCCGGAACAACGCACTCACGGAAGGACTCGTCCCCGAAGACCCGAACCGCGACAGCGTCGGCGAAACTTTGAGGCGGCTCGACAACGCCAAGACCGCCGACGAGCGCGACGCCGTCTACATTGACGCCGTCTTCGACGCCGTCCAGAAGAAGGACCCGCGCGCCGAAGAGTTCCTCTCCAAGATCGAGGACGCCGACACGCGCCAGAAGCTGCGCGCCTACATCGACATGGACGCGGCGCGCACGGCCGTCAACGAGAAGGACGTGGACGCGCTGCTCCGCGTCGCGCGCGCCGGCACGCTGACGAGCTTCCAGCGCGCGTGGGCGCTGACGGAGGCCGCGCGGCTCGTCTCGAAGAGCGAGCCGGGGCGCGCCGCCGAGCTGTTGGACGAGGCGATGGCGGAGGCGAAGGAGCGCATCGACCCGGCGTCGAAGGAGCGCGTCAGCGCGCTCGTCGCCATCGCCACGCAGCTCGTCGAGCTCGACCGGCCGCGCGCGTGGGAGGTGATGCTCGAAGTCGTCAAGGCGTCGAACGCCGCGAAGGACTACACGGGCGAGGACGGCCGCCTCAACACGACCTTCCAGTCGAAGAACATGACGATGCGTTCGTCGAGCAGCGCGCAGTCGTTCGACCTCACCGACATCTTCACGCGGCTCGCGCGCGAAGACCTGCAACGCGCCGCCGACCTCGCGCGCACCTTCGAGGGCGAGTCGCCGCGCGCCTTCGCCACGCTCGCCGTCGCGCGCGCCGTGCTCAACAAGCCGGAGCCGAAGCCAGCGCGCCAGCGCGCGGCGAACTGAAAGCCGGCCGCCACACGCTTCGAGTCCGAAGAAGGGGCGCGGGTCATCTCTCCCGCGCCCCTTCGCTTTGGACTTCCGCCGGGCGCCGGTTTAAGATGCGTCGGCCTCGACTCTCATTTCGACCGCCCGAGCGCTCTACATTGAAACGACCCCTGGAGGACTTTGAACTTTTGAAAACTCGCAACCTCTTTTTCAGTCTCGCCGTGGCGGGATTGTTGGCCGCCGTCGCGGCCGGCACCTTCACGGCGGCGGCCTCGGCCGCGCAGGACGCCAAGACCTTCACGCACGAAGGCGCGGGCGTCACCTTCGAGCTGCCGGCCGGTTGGAAGGCCGACCCCGACGGCGAGCAGTTGACGGTCTCGCCGGCCGGCGGCGGCGTCTCGCTCGTCTTCTGGGTGCCCGAGGGGGACGACTTCGACGAGGTGACGAAGGCGCTCGGCGAAGAGCTGGCGAAACAGATTCAGGACCTGAAGTTCGACGGCGAGCCGAAGTCCGACAAGCACAACGGCATGGATCACGCCGCCGTCACCGGCTCGGGCAAGGTCGGCGGCAAAGAGATTCACTTCAGCGCCGACATCCTCGAAGCGAAGAAGACGCTCATCGTCCTCACCTTCGGCTCGGCCGAGGGCTTCGAGAAGCATCAGGCCGATTACGTGAGTCTGGTCAAGAGCATCAAGCGGGTCGGCTAGTCTCACCCGCCCCGCGCCGGAGTCTCGGGAGGGCGGCCCGCGCGGGCCGCCCTTTCAATTCGGGCGGGCGGCGGACCCGACGGACTTGGAGGTGTGTTTTGATTAAAAGGACGAGATGGGTCGAGAGGGAGTTCGACTTCGGCCTGCCGCTCGGCGTCTTCCCCTGCGTCGTCGAGCGCCTGCGCGGCACGCCCGCGCGGCTCGAAGAGTTGATGGGCGGGCTCTCGCGCGAGACGCTGACGGCGAAGGCGGGCGGCGCGTGGTCGGTGCAGGAGCAGGCCGGCCACCTCCTCGACCTCGACGAGCTGCACGAGGGGCGGCTCGAAGACTACGCGCTCCACCACTCGACGCTGCGCGCGGCCGACATGACCAACCGCAAGACCGAGGAGGCCGGCCACAACGACGCGCGCGCCGAAGATTTGCTCGCGGCCTTCCGCGACGCTCGGCTCCGCTTCGTCCGCCGGCTCGAAGCGATGACCGAGCAGGAGGTCGCGGCCTCCGCGCTCCACCCGCGCCTGCGCAAGCAGATGCGCGTCATCGACATGGCCTACTTCGTCGCCGAGCACGACGACCACCACCTCGCCTCGATCAACGAAATCCTCAGGGCCGCCGGGCGGGAATAAAAAAACCGCCCGGCGCTTCGTCCAGCGCCGGGCGGGAACCACAGGAGAACCGTCCAACTTACCCCCGGCCGCGTTCCCCCCGCGGCCTAGTGGGTAATTGCTATGCTGTACCTTCGGATGCCCCGGACACTCCGCCGCGTTGCTCAAAAACTTTCTCCCCCACCCGCGCTCCCAAAAGTAGTGGAGTTCCCCGCCCTCCGGTGCGCGCGTCTCCTTCAGCGTTCGTAGTGGAGGACGAGGCCGTCGCCGCCGACCGCCCAGCCGGCCTTCTTGTCGAAGAAGAGCGCGTAGAGGTTCTGGCGCGTCCCCGTGTCCTGCTGCTTCCAAGTCTCGCCGCCGTCGTCGGAGCGGAGGATGACGCCGCCGCGCCCGACGACCCAGCCGTCATCCTTGCCGACGAACTTCACGCTCAGCAGCGTCGAACGCACGGGCGCCGGGACGGCGCGCCAGACGCGGCCGCCGTCCTCGGTGCGCAGTATCGTGCCGCGCTCGCCGACGGCCCAGCCGCGCTCGTCGCCCTCGAAGTCAATGTGGTAGAGCGCGGCCTGCGTCCCCGAAGTCTGCACCATCCAGCTCTCGCCGCCGTCGCGCGTGTAGAGGATGCGGCCGCCGCTCCCCACCACCCAGCCCCGGCGCTCGCCGTCGAAGTCGAGGTGGATCAGCTCGTCGCGCACGGGCACGCGCAGTCGCTGCCACGACGCGCCGCCGTTCTCGGTCGAGAGGACGAGGCTGTCCACCACGTCCTCGCCGCGCGTCAGGGAGCCGACGATCCAGCCGCGCTTCTTGCTCGTGAAGCGCACGCTGTACAGCTCGGGCGCGGCGCCGCCGAAAATCTGCGGCGTGAAGCGCGTCGCGGCGCGCCACGTCTCGCCGCCGTCCTCGGTCGTGAAAATCTCGGAGCCGGCGAGGAGGTAGCCGTCCTCCTCGTTGCGGAAATAGACATCGTTGAAGGAGTCCTTCGAGGCGACGGTCTGCCGCGACCACGTGCGCCCGCCGTCGCGCGTGCGCATCACCACGCCGCCGTCGCCCGCCACCCACCCGCGCTTCGAGTCGATGAAGTAGACGGCGTTCAAATCCTTCCCCGGCAGACCCCGCCGCCCGCCCGCCCAGCCCAACTCCTGCGCGCGCGCCGCGGCCGCGCACGACGCCAAAAGAACGGCCGCGCACGAAGCGAGCGCGGCCCTCCGACACGACTCTTTGAAGCTCATCTCCGGCCCAACTCTTTCATAAAAGGAGTCCGAGAAAATCTACCACCCGCCCTTGAATTGCCACACCCTTTGTACATGAATGGACACTCGGGAGACAAGGGGAGCAGGAGTCAGTAGTCAGTAGAAAAAAGGCGGCGCGTCCCTACCAATGGCTGAGACGCGCCGCCTCCGTTTTACCTACCGTCTGCTGACTGCTGTCTACCGTCTACTTCCCACACGGTAGACGCGCCCCTTGTAGAGGACGACGACGCGCTCGCCGAGCGAGAAGAAGCGCGCGAGCTGCGGCTCGCGTTTGATGAGCGCGAAGTACTCCTCGGCGCCGAATTCGAGCGCCGTCTCGGGCAGCTTCGACTCGGGCTTAAACTCCGAGTCAACCCACACGTCGTCGCGCAGGTAGAAGGTCTTCTCGCCGACCTTGCGCACCGCCGCCGTCGAGGCGTCGGCCTCGACGCGGACGACCTCCTGCTGCGCGCGGTCGCGCTTGCTCTGCTGGACGGCGACCTGGCCGGTCTTCGCCTTCGCGGCCTCCTTCGGCGGCGCGACCGTGCTCAACGGAGCCGGCGCGCCCGAGCCGCCCACGCCGCTGCCCATCCTGTCCATGGCGCCGGTCGTCGCCGGCCGCCGCGCGCGTTCGGCGCGCCGCCCGCCCGACGTGACGCGGACGGCCTCGCCCTCCGCGCCGTCCACCGCGAAATTATTTTCGAGCGCGAGGTAGGACGTGTAGGGCGTGACGATGCCGTAGCGCGTGCCGAGGTCTACGATCTCGTCGGTCAACTCCTTCTGCTCGCCGTTGGTGCGTATCTGCTCCATCAGCCAGCCGACCCGGCGCGTCGCCCACAGGCGCGGCAGAAAGTCGTTGCGCTCGCTCCGCACGGGGAAGCTCAGGTTGGCGTAGGTGAACGTGCGCTCGCGCGCGCCCGTCCGGCCCGTCAGGCGGAGGAGGATGTGGCTCAGGTCGGACGCGTTGCGGTAGCGGCCGATGAGCGTGACCTGCGTGCCGCGGAAGACGTCCGGCATCTCGCGCGGGTAGATGAGGTCGGTCTCGACGCCGCCCATGTCGAGCCGGAGGTTGGTCAGCACGGGGTGGTTGATCTTGGTGAAGAAGTTCGAGACCTTGACCTCCAAGTCCTCCTTCGGCTCGACGTACTCGGCCACGCCGCCGTTCTCGGCCGCCAGCTTGTCCAAGAGCGCGGTGTTCACGTCGTAGCCGACGCCGAAGGTGAAGAGGCGCACGCCGGGGACGCGCGCCGCGCGTGCGTTGTCGGCGATGCGCTCGACTTTGGTCTCGCCCACCGTCGGCAGCCCGTCGGTCATGAAGACGAGGATGCGCGGCCGCTCCGAGCGGTCGAACTGCGCCATCGCGGCGACGAGCGCGCCGTTGATGTTGGTGCCGCCGACGGGCTTGAGCTGCGAGATGAACTGCTCGCCCATCGCGCGCCCCTGCTCGTCGGCCTGCAAGAGACCCGTCGTCAAAAGGTGCTCCTCGCCCGCGAAGTTGATGACGTTGAAGCGGTCGGCGGGTCTGAGTGAGCGGACGCCGAAGAGGAGCGCCGAGCGCGCCTTCTCCATCTTGCCGGCCTCGGCCATCGAGCCGGAGGTGTCTAAGACGAAGACGACATCCTTGGCCGCGTACTCCTGCTCGGCCTGCTCGTCCTTCGGCGAGATGGTGAGGAGGAAGAAGCCCTGCTTGCCCGGCTCGCGGTGCGTCAGCAGGGTCATCCCGAACTCGGCGTTCGAGAGCGTGTAGAAGAGTTGGAAGTCCTGCGGCTCGCGCCCCGCGGCCGACTCGAACGAGACGCGCGCGCGGCGTTCGCCCGAGCGCGAGACCTCTATCTCGTGGCTCGGCGAGTAGAGGTTGCGGATAGGCTCGCGCCCCTCGACCTCGATGCTCCCCGAGACGCGCCCCGTCACCTGCGCGACGTTGCGCCCCGTCCCGAGCGGGTAACGGTAGGAGACCGTCTCGCCCTCGGCGGTCAGGACTTGCGTGTAGGTCAGCTCCAACCGCTTGTCCGAGTGCGGCGGGATGGGGAAGATGCTGGCCTGAAAGAGGTCGCGGCCGGCGTACTCCAGCAGGCCGGGGTCGCGCTGGCGTCGGACGATCTCGTCGTAGATGCGGCGCGCCTCCTCGCGCGAGCGCACCTCGCCGACCAGACGGCGGTCGCCGTCCCAGATGGCGAACTCCTGAATCGAGGCCGTCTCGGGGATGGGGAAGAAGTACGTGCCTTCGAGCGTGGCGTCGGTGTCGTTGCGGAAGACCTGCTCGACGTGCGTGGTGGCGACCTGCGCGGCGATCCGGGTGTCAATCTTGATCGACTTGACGGGCAGCGCGCGCGGCATCTGGACGGGGATGGGGCGCGGCGGCCTCGGGCAGCGGCCGCAGGGGCCGGGGACGATGACGCCCTGCGCGCTGGCGGTCGCCGTGACGAAAGCCATCAGCACGAGGCCGAAGAAGAGGCACAGCAGGTCTCGGAAGGTTCGCATCCCTTTTCTCCTCAAAAAAAACTCAGCGGATTTAGACGTGCCGGCGCTGCTTTTGTCGCTGGAACTGTCCGGCCGTCGGTAGAACGCCGCGCCGTCGGGGTTCTTGCGGGTGGCGGAACAAGGGTAGAGGGGGCGGTGTCTAAAGTCTCGCCGTTCGCACAAGTCTGGAAGTCTGCCTTAAAGCCCCGACGGGCGGGAGGAAGTGTGATGCAGAACCCTTTTCAAGATAACCTGCGGAAGCCGTGGCTGCTGCTCTGCACTTCGCTGCTCCTCGTCTACTCCATCGTGCCGGGCGAGTCCGAGACGCTCTTCTTCGACGGCGCGGCGGGCTCGTTCCTTGAGGCGCTGATGTTCCTGCTCTCGTTCCCGCTCGGCGACGCGGCCGCCCTCCTCTTCCACTCGCCCGACTTCGGCGTCACGGGGCGCTTCGCCTTCTGGGCGGCGGCGATGGGCGCCGGCTACCTTCAGTGGTTCCACCTCTTCCCCGCCCTGCTCCGCCGCCTCCCCGCGCGCCCGACGCCTTCAGTCACTCTGAATCTCTCTCCCGGCTCGGGCGTTGCCCCGCGCGCCGCCCACCTGTCGGCCGCGACGCGCCCGCTCGTCCTGCCTGAGGCCCCGGCGCGCCCGCCCGTCCCGCAGTTCAACGAGCGCGGCCAGACGCCGCTCGAACGAGTCTTCCGCGAAGAGGATTAAGGCGCGCCGCGCTTCACATCTCGCGCAGGCTCGGGTTGCGCGAGGCGACGGCGAGGCCGAAGAGGAGGATGACGAGGCCGCAGGCGGCGAGCACGGGGCGCGGGCCGAAGCGGTCGGAGGCCGCGCCCGAGAGGAAGCTCCCGAACGGCATCGTCCCGACGAAGGTCAGAATCCACATGCCCATCACGCGCCCGCGCATCTCGTCGCGCACCAACTGCTGCAAGAGCGTGTTGCCGAGCGCGAAGAGGCTGACCATCGACATCCCCGTCACGAAGAGCACGGGGACGGCCGCCGCCGGCGACGCCGCCGCGCCCAGCGCCGTGATGCACGCCCCGCCCAAGAAGAGGCTCCCCAAGAGGAAGAGACCCTTGCGCCGCAGGTCGCCGAGGTAGGCCAGCGTCAGCGCGCCGACGAGCGCGCCCGCCCCGGCCGTCCCCATCATGAGCGACAGCCCCGCCTCGTCCCACCCGTAGACGTTGCGCGCCAGCAGCGGCATCATCACGATGTAAGGCGCGCCGAACAGGCTCACCACCGCCGAACACAAAAGCACCGCCCGCACGCGCGGCCGGCCCCGGACGTAGCCGAACGCCTCGACCAGATCGCCCCACATCGAACGCCGCCCGGCGGCCGGCGCCGCCGGCGCCTTCGACGGCCCCGCGCCGCCCGACTCTGCCCCGACCGGCGGAGGCGCGGCGCCGGCCCCACCTCCCCCCGCCAGGGCCGCGCCCGGCCGCTCGAACTTGACGCGCGAGAGCGCGGCGACGATTGCCGCGTAGGAGAGCCCGTTGGCGAGGAAGCAGCCGGTCATCCCGAACAGGTGTATCGTCACGGCGGCCAGCAGCGGCCCGACGACGCGCGCGAGCTGGAACTGCGACGAGTTGAGCGCGACGGCGTTGGCCACGTCCTCGCGCCCGACGAGGTCGAAGGTGATGGCCTGATACGACGGCCCCGACAAGGCCCAGCAGCAGCCCGTGACGAACGTCAGCACCAGCACCATCCACACGTCCGAGGGGCGGCGCAACTCGCCCCGCCAGCGTATCCGCTCCGTCCAGATGAGCAGCGCCAGCACGAGCGCCGAGAGGCCGGCGAGCGCCTGCGTGTAGATGAGCAGGCGCTTGCGGTCAACCTTGTCGGCGATGACGCCGCCGACCAGCGTCAGCGCCAGACCCGGCGCGGTCGCCACGAAGTTGTCCACGCCGAGCCACGTCCCCGAGTCGGTCAGTTGCAGGACGAGCCAGCTCTGCGCCACCATCTGCATCCACGTCCCCGCGTTCGAGAGGAACGCGCCGGTCAGGAAGAGTCGGAAGTTGCGGTGCCTGAGCGCGCGGAACATCGCGCCCGCGCGCGGCGTCTGTGTCGGCTGGGGCTGTGTGCGGGGCGAGGCCATGAGTCTTGCGGTACGGGTCGCGAACGTGAATAATGCTCGCCGCCCGCGCGGAAGTTAAAGGGGGCGCGGCGACGCACCTTAACATGCCTTCAACGGCGGGAAACCGCAAGGAGCAGGGATGATCGGCGAACGTCTGTCGAGGAAAGAGCCGGCTGTGCGCGGCGGCTTCCGCCAGCGGGGGCTGGGCGAGACCTCGCGCGTCGAGGCGCTCTCGGACGGCGTCTTCGCCTTCGCCATCACGCTGCTCGTCGTCTCGCTCGAAGTGCCGCGCACGTTCGACGAGTTGCTGGTGACGATGCGCGGCTTCCTCGCCTTCGCCGTCACCTTCGCGATGCTCTTCCACGTCTGGTTCACGCAGTACCGCTTCTTCCGCCGCTACGGACTCAACGACAACTTCACCATCTGGATGACGGCGCTGCTGCTCTTCGTCGTCCTCTTCTACGTCTACCCGCTCAAGTTCGTCTGGACGTTCATCGTCAACGCGCTGCTGGGCTTGGGGACGACGGTCGAGACGGCGGCCGGGCGCGTCGAGCCGGTGGTGCGCGCGCAGCAGGTGCCGACGATGCTCGTCGTCTACGGGGTAGGCTTCGCCGCCGTCTTCGCCATCTTCGCGCTGCTCTACCTGCACGCGTACCGCAGGCGCGGCGCGCTGGCCCTCAACGAGCTTGAGCGGCACGACACGCTCTCGTCGTTTCAGGAGAACGGGCTGATGTCGCTCGTCGGCGTGCTCTCGCTCGCCATCGTCTTCGGGGGCGGCCCGCGCTACACGGCGCTGGCCGGCATGTGCTACTGGCTCATCGCCCCCGTCCTCTTCCTCCACGGCCACCTGCGCGGCCGCCGCCGCAAGCGCCTCGAACAGAACCTCCCCGACGCCGAGCCGGCCCCGCTCAACGCGACCGCTGACGTTTAGCTCTTGGTTTAAGGTGAGCCGTGGGCGGGGCGAGACTTTAGGCCCTCCGCCACGCGGAGAGCGGCGCGCCGTTGCCGCCGCGACGGCGCGCGACGATCTCGGCGAGGATGGAGAGCGCGACCTCCTCGGGCGAGACGGCGCCGATGTCGAGGCCGACGGGCGCGCGCACCTCCCTCAACTGCTCGTCGGGAAAGCCCGCCTCGCGCAGCCGCGCGAGCACGATGCCGGTGCGCCGCCGGCTCCCGATCATGCCGACGTAGTCGGGGCGCGCCGCCAGCACGGCCCTCATGCACTCCTCGTCCTCGTTGTGCCCGCGCGTGACGACGGCGACGTAGACGCCGCGCCCCGTCCCCACAGCCTCCGTCAGTTGAACGGCCCAGCCCGGCGCGGCCACGAGTTCGATCTCCCCTTCGGGAAAGAGCGCGCGCGTGAGGAAGTCTTCGCGGTCGTCGAGGAGCGTGACGCGGTAGCCGATTGACTGCGCGAGTCGCGCGAGCGCCGCGCCGACGTGACCGGCGCCGCAGACGACGACGCGCGGCTCCGGCTCGACGCGCTCGAAGAGGACGCGCGCCGCGCGCCACACGTCGAGCGAGGGGAGCGCGGGCGCGAACTCCTCGACGCCGAGCGTGCGCGCCTCCTCGCGCGTGGCGAGGAAGGCGGGCGCGTGGGCGGCGAGCGCGTCGTCGAGCGCCGCGTCGCCGGTCGTCCCCGTCCGCGCGCCGTGGGCTTCAACCAAAACTTTCGCGCCGACGCCGCGCTCGGCTTCGACTATCGTGGCGAGCGCGGCGAGCGCGCCCTCTTCGAGCACGCGCGCCAGCTCGCGCGTAAGTTGTGCGGCGGAGGTTTGAGGGGGCGGGCTTTCCATCAAGCGGGGGCGGCGCCTACTTCTCTTCGGCGCGCGCGAGGCCGACGGCGGTGAGCGCGCGGCGTGCGAGCCAGACGGGGCCGACGAGGAGGTAGACGGGGTTGCGGAAGAAGGCCGGGCTGTTGCCCTCGATGGCGTGTCCCGCGAATTGGAAGACCCAGCCCGCGACGAAGAGCACCAGCGCCCAGGGCCACGACCAGAGGAAGAGCGGCAGGCCCACCACGATCATGGGGATGCCGACGGCGTGCGTCAGCTTGTTCAAAGGGTGCCGGTGTTTGGCCTTGTACGTCTCGACGAAAGAAGTCGGCATAAGCTCCCTCCCCTTCACTCCCAAACGTCCAGAAAAATCTCCATCGTGCCGCCGCAGACCATCCCCTCCTCGCTGGCCTCTTCGGCGGTGAGCGTGAAGCGCCGGAGCGACGGGCGCCCCGTCCGCAGCGTCTCGCGCGCCTCGGCCCAGACCTCGGCCTCGACGCAGCCGCCGCCGACCGTGCCGGCCGTCCGCCCGCCCTCGAAGAAGAGCATCCGGGCGCCGCGCCGCTGCGGGGTCGAGCCGCGCGTGTGCGCGACCGTCGCCAGCACCACGCGCTCGCCGCGCGCCGCCGCCTCGCCGATCAGCCGGTAGAGTTCGAGCCTCGTCAGGGAAGACATGACGCGAAAGGATGAAGGCGGAAGGACGAAGGATGAAGGAGCTGCTAAGAGCCGTCCCCTCACCCCTCATCCTTCCGCCTTCATCCTTCATCCTTTCATTGCGGCGGCTGCGCCGGCGTGGGCGACGGTGTCGGCTGGGGCGACGCGCCGGTCGCGCCGTTGGCGGACGCCCCGGGCGCGGGCGTCGTCGGCTGCTGCGCCGCGTCGGCGGCGTCAACGCGCTGGCGTAGGCGCTCGACCTCGGAGTCGGCCGTCGCCACCGCCGTCTCAAGGCGCGAGCGGCTGGTGCCGAGCAGCTCGAGCTGCTTGCGGATGCGCGCGCGCTCGCGCTCAAGCTGTTGCGCGATGGCGTCGCGCACGGCGCCGGGGTTGAGCGAGCCGATGAGCGCGGAGCGGCGCTGGATGGAGTCGGGCTGCGACTCGTAGTCGATCTCGGCCAGACGCTCCTGTAGCTGGAACTCCTTGTCGGTCGTCTCGCGCAACTGGCGGCGCAACTCCTCGGCGCGCTGCTCGGCGCGCGTCAGGCGTTCGAGGTCGTACATCGCGCGCTGGTCGGCCTTCATCTGGTTGAGCTGCCCCGAGAGTTGCTCGACCTGCGTCGAGAGGTCGCGCACGGTGCCGTGCAGGCGTTCGTTCTCGGCCTGCACGGTCTGGCGCGTGCGCGGGGTGGTGTTGGTGCGGCGCGGCTGCGGCTGCTGCGTGTTGTCGTCGGCGGTGCTGATGACGCTCGGCTCGTCGGGGAGCGTGGGCGTCTCCACGGGCCGCGGGCGCACGCGCGAGGTCGCGCGGCGCGAGGTGCGCTTGCGCTGCTGCGAGTGCGCTTCGGGCAGGTACAGCGCGGCGGCGGCGAGTAGTGCCAGCGCCACGCGGGCTAAGTTCTGTCTCATCACCTTCCTCCTTGAAACGGGCCGGCCTACAGACTCCGATGCGCGCAGCACGCCGGAGGTTTACACGCGCGCGGCCGCGCGCGGTTCCGCTTCCCCGCCCGCTCACGCCGACTGAATCTTGAAGCTGATGTCCACGGCGCGCGCCGAGTGCGTCAGCGCGCCGACGCTGATCAAGTCCACGCCCGCCTCGGCGTACGCGCGCACGTTCTCGATCGTGATGCCGCCCGACGATTCGAGCAGCAGGTCGGGCTTCAGGCCGCGCGCGATTTCGACGAGGCGCTGCGTCTCCTCGGGCGTCTGGTTGTCGAGGAGGAGGATGTCGGCTCCGGCCTCGACGGCGTCGCGCAGGTCGCGCTCGCGCGAGACCTCGACCTCGACCTTGTGCAGATGCCCGACCGCCTTGCGCGCGCGCCCGACGGCCGTCGCCACGCCGCCCGCGAGTGCGATGTGGTTGTCCTTGATGAGCACGCCGTCGTCGAGGCCGAAGCGGTGGTTGCGCCCGCCGCCCGTCGTCACCGCGTACTTCTCAAGCATCCTCAGGCCCGGCGTCGTCTTGCGCGTGTCAACGATCTGCGCGCGCGTGCCCTCGACGGCCTGCACGTAGCGGCGCGTGAGCGTGGCGATGCCGGAGAGCCGCTGCATCAGGTTGAGCGCCAGACGCTCGCCCGCGAGCAGCACGTCGGCGAAGCCGGTCGTGCGGGCGACGACCTTGCCCGCCTCGACCTCGTCGCCGTCGGCGACAAAGGCTTCTATCTGCTGCTGCGAGTCGAGCGTGGAGAAGACGGCCTCGGCGGCTTCCAGGCCGCAGACGACCATCGCCTCCTTCGCGATGAAGCGCCCCTTGGCGCTCTGGCTGCGCATCACGGTTGACTGCGTCGTGATGTCGCCCCGGCCGATGTCTTCGTTCAGGAACGCGCCGATCTGCGAGAACAGCGCCCCTTCGTCGAGCCAGCTCATTCGCCCAGTGCCTCCAGCATCTCGCCCAAAGCCTTAATCCTCTGCCCCAACTCGGCGCCGCGCCGCCTGAGTTCTTCCACCTTCTCGGCGGGCGCGCGCTCGACGAACTGCGGGTTGGAGAGCTGCCCCTCGACCTTCTGCAACTCCTTCTCCTGCTTCTCGCGCTCGCGCCCGATGCGCGCACGCTCCTGCGCGAAGTCGATCAAGCCTTCGAGCGGGACGGCCACCTCCGCGCCGCCCGCCAGCGCCGCGCGAGCCGACGCGCGCGGGATGTACACGCCGTCCGGGTTTGCGCCGCCGTTCGACCCGGCGGCGAACCTTTCAAGCCGGTCGGCGACGTAGATTTTCGAGGCGCGCGTGAGACGCGCGATCTGCTCGGCTCCGTTGGCGAAGACGTAGCGCATGTCACTATCGGGCGTTCCGACGAAGAGGCGCGGCAGGTACTCGCCCGGCTTGACGCTCAGCTCCGTGCGGATGTTGCGCACGCGCGAGACCAGCTCGATGACCGAGCGCATCTCGGCCTCGGCCCTCTCGTCAATCAAAGACTCGTCCGCTTTGGGGAACCCGGCGAGCATGACGGTCGGCGTCACGTCCGCCGCGCGGTAGGCCGCGTGCATCGAGTCCGCCCCGACGCCCGGCAAACGCTGCCACAACTCCTCCGTGATGAACGGCATGAACGGGTGGAGCAGACGCAACGCCTGTTCGAGCACCGTGAGCACGCGGCCGCGCGCGGCGTCGCGCTCGGGCGAAGGGTCGGCGGCGGTCACGTCCGACTTCGACAGCTCGATGTACCAGTCGCAGAAGTCGTCCCAGAAGAAGTGGTAGAGCGCGTAGACCGCCTCGTGGAACTGGTAAGCCTCGACGGCCGCCGCGACCTCGCGCGCCGTCCTGTTCAGGCGCGAGACGATCCAGCGGTCGTGCAGCGCCCAAGCCTTCGGCTCGCCCTCGAAACCTTTCCCGACCTGGGCGCCCTCCGAGTTCATCAGGCAGAAGCGCGCGGCGTTCCAAATCTTGTTGGCGAAGTTGCGGTACGACTCCACCTGGTTGTCGTTCCATCGCGTGTCCGTGCTTCCGATGGAGGCGAGGACGAGGCGCGTCGCGTCCACGCCGTACTTGTCGAAGACGACGAGCGGGTCTATGCCGTTCTGCTTCGTCTTCGACATGCGCTGCCCGTGCTTGTCGAAGACGGTGCCGGTGATGAAAACGTCGTCGAACGCCTTCTCGCCCATGAACTTCATCCCCGTCATCATCATCCGCGAGACCCAGAGGAAGATGATGTCGCGCGCCGTCACCAGCACCGAGGTCGGGTAGAAGGTCTTCAGGTCTTGCGTCTCGTCCGGCCAGCCGAGCGTCGAGATGGGCCACAGCGCCGAAGAGAACCACGTGTCGAGCACGTCTTCGTCCTGCGTCAACTCATCGGTGCCGGCGGCGGCGCGCGCCTGCTCAAGGTTGCGCGCGACGTAGACGTTGCCCGCGGCGTCGTACCACGCCGGGATGCGGTGCCCCCACCAGAGCTGGCGCGACAGCGTCCAGTCGTAGAGGCCGGCGAGCCAGTTCTCGTAGACCTTCTCGTAAGGGTTCTCGGGGACGAAGCGCGGCGCGTGCTTCTCGCGGATGAGCCTCAGCGGCTCGCGCCCCAGCTCGGCCTGCTTCAAGAACCACTGAGTCGAAATCAGAGGCTCGATGACCGTGCGACAGCGGCCGCACTTCGTGATCGAGAACTCGTAATCGACGACCTTCTCCAAAAGCCCCAGCCCTTCAAATTTTTCGACGACGCGCTCGCGCGCCTCGTAGCGGTCGAGACCCTCGAACCCGGCGCCGGCCTCGGCGGTCATCCGCGCGTGCTGGTCGATGACCGTGACCTGCGCGAGGTCGTGCCGCTTGCCCATCGCGTAGTCGTTCGGGTCGTGCGCGGGCGTCACCTTCACCGCGCCCGTCCCGAACTCGGGGTCTACGAACTCGTCGGCGACGACGGGAATCTCACGCCCGACGATGGGAAGTATCAACGTCCGGCCGACGAGGTCTGCGTACCTTTCGTCCTTCGGGCTGACCGCGACGGCCGTGTCGCCGAGCATCGTCTCGGGGCGCGTCGTCGCCACCGTCACGCGGCGGTCGGAGTCTTTGACCGGGTATTGGAGGTAGTAGAGCTTGCCGGCCTGAGCCTCCTTGTCCACTTCCAAATCTGACAGCGCGGTCTGGTCTTTCGGGCACCAGTTGATCATGCCGGGGCCGCGGTAGATGAGCCCCTCGTCGTAGCAACTGACGAAGAACTCGCGCACGGCGCGCGAAAGGTGCTCGTCCATCGTGAAGCGCTCGCGCGACCAATCGACGCTCGCGCCCTCGCGCCGCATCTGGCGCGTGATCTCGCCGCCGTACTGCTCCTTCCACTTCCAGACGCGCGCCGTGAACTCCTCGCGCCCGATGTCGTGGCGCGTCTTGCCTTCGTCCTTCTTCAACTGGCGCTCGACCATGATCTGCGTCGAGATGCCCGCGTGGTCGGTGCCCGGCAGCCAGAGCGTGCGGAAGCCCTTCATGCGGTGGTAGCGCGTGAGCACGTCCATAATCGTGTGCTGGAGCGCGTGCCCCATGTGCAGCGACCCCGTCACGTTCGGCGGCGGGATGGCGATCGAGTAGACCGGCGCCGCGGGGTCGCCGTTCACCTCGGGCGCGAAACAGCCCTCCCGCTCCCAGCGCTCGTAGTGGCGCTCCTCGGCCTGCTTCGGGTCGTAAGTTTTCGGAATCTCCATGACCTTTTGATTATACGAAGCGAACTGGCAAAAGGAAAAAGGAGGACGGGAGACAACGCGCCTCCCGCCCTCCTGACGACGCCTTCCGGCGGCCGTGTGTCTCTGTTACTTGCGGTTCTCCTCGTCGAGCCGCCGGCGGATGATGAGTTCGGCCAGTTCGGGGACGACCTCCCAGGCGATCTCGCGGACGACCCGGTCAGACATCAGCTCGACGACGCGCCGCGCGATGGCGTCCACGGCCTCGGGCGAGAGTTGGTCGGCGCGCGGCAACTCTTCGACGCCGGCTCGCGACTCGCCGACCGCGAAGCCGGCGGCCGTGGGTTGCTGCATCGCGTCGGCGGGCGCGGCGGAGGCGCCGGCCGTCATCTCGCGGGCGGGCGGCTTGGGAACGTCGCCCTCGACGCTGCCGTCGTTGAACTCGCCCTCGACGACCGCCGGCACCGGCGCCTCGGCGGGCACGACCTCCGGCTCGACGAAGCCGCGCGGCGCGACTCCCACGGCCTGCGGCGCGGCTCCCATGGCCTGCGGCTCTTCGCCGCCGAAGGCGAAGCCCTGCGGCCCGTCCTGCATGACGACATCGCGCCAAGGCTCGTCAGCGGCGTCGGCCGTGGCGGCCGGCGCGTGCGTTTCGACGGCGCGCGCCTGTTCGCCGTGCGCGGCCTCCGCGAAGGCGCTCGGGGCGTCGGCCCAGACGTGCTGCGCGGCCGGCGCGGTCTCAAAGAATGGCTCGTCCAGAACTTCGCCGGCGGCCGCGGCGTGGTGCGCGGGCGGCTCGTCGTCGAGGTCCAGGTCGAGGATGAAGTCGTCCGCCTCGGCGGTCGCGGCGGTCGCGGAAGAGTCCGCGCGTCCGAGGTCGAGCAGCGCGTCGTCGGCCGCCGAGGCGTCCTCGGCGCGCGCGTCGAACGTGTCGAATGGTGATTGCGAGGAAGTTGTTTCGTGCATCGCTATCTCGTCGGTCTGCTCCGTCAGAACCTCTTCCGCCTGACCCCACTCCGTCAGACTCTCTTCGGATTGGCCCCACTCTCTGCCCGCACTGCGGCGTCCGAATCCGTCGGCCTCACTCGCGCCTGACGCCGCGGGCGAGACTGCGCCGCCGCCCGACTCGGACGGCCGCGCCACGTGCAGACCCGGCTCGCCGTGCGTCTCGGCGAACGGGCGCGCGGCTTCCGCGCCGGGCGTGAAGCCCGCGGCCCCGGCGGCTGCGCCGAAGGCGTCGGCCGGCCTCGCCTCGATCATCTCGTCGTCCGCGCCGAGGTCTGCGAAGGAGGCGGCGGGGTCTGCGGCGACCTCTTCGACGGGCGCGCCGAACTCCGCCGCGCCGCGCGCATCGACCGGCGCGAAGGCTTCGGCGCTCGGCTGCGCGGCCGGCTCGCCTCGCGGCGCGGCGCCGTCGTCGCGCGCGCGGCCGGGCTCAGTCTCCCGGCTCGGCTCGCTGCCGCCGCCGCCGCCGAGGAGTGAGCCGACCTTGCTGACCAGATCGCGTATCGATTGGAAGGGTTTCGTCAAGACTGTATCCGCGCCAACTCTGCGCGCCTCCGCTTCGTTGAATGGTTCAAACGCGCCCACGAGGAGAACTACGGGGACGTGGCCGAGCCGCGCGTCGCGCTTGACGCGCTCGCACAGCGCGTAGCCGTCGGGGCCGGGCATCACCGCGTCCGCGAGCAGGATGTCGGGCGGCGGCTCCTCCGCGAGCGCGCTGAGCGCCGACTCGCCGTCTCCCACCGCGACCACCTCCAGCCCCTCGTCGCCGAACGTGAGGCTGATGACCTTCTGGATCGTCGGCGAGTCGTCAGCGAGCAGGAGTTTCCGGCGTCCCGAAAGCAAAAAGGTCTCCTTAGTCTGAAGGGGGCCGGGCGGTCTTGGGGGGCAAAGTTAAAGGAACGCTTTCGCGCGTGGGCCGCCGGCAGGGCGTGTCCGCGGCCCCGCGTAAAACCACGCGCGAAAGCCGCAAATCAAACCTAACACCCGCGCCGACAGCGCGTCAAGCTGATTATTCCGGGGCACTTTCCGGCCGCCCACGCGCCCCGACGCGCACCCCGGCCGGGGCGTTTTCCGCGCGATGCGGCCGTCGCCGAGTCAGCTTTTCGTCTTTAAGGCTTGAGGGAGTTTTAGCGGCGGAGGGTCACGTCGTCGGGCGTGCCTTGCTTGCCGTCGGGGCCGTCGGAGGCGAGCGTGTAGGAGGCGGCGGCGCCCTCGTAGCGGTAGGGGTTGTGCCAGGGGTCGAGGCGGACGATGCGTTTCGAGTAGCGGGGGCTGAGGTGGTCGAGCAGCGCGACCGAGTCGCGCGCCACGACGTAGAAGCCGCGCTCGCGCCGGAAGGCTTCGAGACCCTCGGAGAGATACGACAGGTCGGCGCGCGCCCGCTCCGCCTTGCGCGCGTCGGCCGCGAGCCAGAGCGCCGCGAGGTCGCCCGTGGACTCGCCGCCCGCCGCGACCTCCGTCACGCGCCAGCGCCCGCGCGCGTCCCTCGACAGGCTGAACGAGGCGGAGGCGACGACGACCTCGGCGACCGCCGACGAGGCCATCGGCGAGAGCTGCTTGACGGTGAGCGCCCCGCGCGTCAGAGGCTCGGCGGCCTTCTTCAGCTCCTCCTCATTCTTACTCTCGGCGGCGGCGCGCTGCCGCGCGTCGAACTCCGTCACCAACTCTTCAATCGCGCGGCGCGCGGCTTCGAGCGGCGGCGCGAACGCCCCGCCCGAGACGAGGTCGAACTCCTCCCAAGCGCGGTCGCCGGTGCGGAACTCGATGGCGCGCCAACGCTTCTGCTTGAAGACGCCGCCGGTCTGCGGCGCGCTCTCGTCCTCGACCCATTCGAGCCGGACGGCCGTCGTCACGTCGGCCTCGACCACGACGGGCGTCGCGCCAGCCGGGCTGACCGTCTTGACTTTGACCGCGCCCGTCCTCAGCCCGAACCCTTGCGTCTCCGCGACGACGCGCCGCGCGTCCTTGTTGCTCAGCGCCGGCTTCGGCGGCTTCGGCTTCTTCTGCGCGGACGCCGCCGGCGCGAGACACGCGAACGCCGCGCCGAGCAGTAACGCCGGCGCCGCGCGCAGCAGTTTTCTGAGAGTGGGCCGGGAGGAGTTGGGACTCAAAGCGGGCGGCGTCCTGCTTGAAACTTCAAATTTGAAATCTGGAATTTGAAATCTCAAATCTTCACCCTTACCGCTGGGGCGGCGGGGTCACCTGGAAGCGGCCGAGCAGGCGGTCGGCGGCGTCGCGCGCGGCCTGCTCAAGCTCCTGCTGCGAGGGGTAGCGGTCGATGCGCCGCGACGGGACGGGGATGCGCACGCCGCCGACGCGCGCCGTGTCCTGATAGGGGCGCTGGTAGACGGTGTCGGTGAACTTGAGGTCGCCGGTCTGCGGCGCGTAGACGTAGATGCGGATGACGAGCGTGCGCGAATCGACGTTTCCCGTCGTCATGCCGCCCGCCTGCTCGTCGAGTTGGAAGAGGACGACGTAAGCCTTCTTCTCCTCCTTCGCCCGCGTGCGCGCCTCCGGCCGGCGCCCCTTGCCGCCGTCCTTGACCTCGACCGCGGCCGCCTGCCCGAGCCGGCGCGAGAAGGCCGAGGCCACGCCGTCGCGCGCCATCGGGTCGATGCCGAAGGCCGTCGCGTCGTCCGAGCGCATGACGACGAAGCTGACGGCCGCCTCCGGCTTCTTCGCCTCGGGCTTGGCCTCCGGCGTTTCGCCCTGCTTCGGCGCTTCGGTCGGCAGGTTCAAAGGCTTCTGCGCCTTGCGCCCCGACTGCGCGCGGGCGTCCGGGGCGAGGCAGAAGGCGAGGGCCAAGGCGAAGAGCGCGAAGGTGGCGGCGAGGTGCGCCGCCGCGCGGGCGCGCGAAGGATTCGGGTCGGTCATAAAAATTCTCCTCGTCCTTCCCTTGGATGCCGGCCGCAGGCTTTAGCTTTGCTCGCCCCTCGACTTGCTGATGAGCATGCGGAGCATGACCTGAAGCTGCGAGGTCGTGAAGGGCTTCGGGAGGAAGACGACGGCGCCGGCGGCGAAGCTGTCGGAGGAGAGCTTCGGGTTCTGCTCGGCCGTCATCATCATCACGGGTATCTTCATCAGCTTCTTCTCGGTCTTCATGTAGCGCACGAGCTCGGGCCCCTGGATGTGCGGCATCACCACGTCGAAGACGCAGGCCGCGAAGTCGTTGCCCGACTGGAGGAGCTTGTACGCCTCGCGCCCGTCGCGCGCCGGCACGACCTCGTAGCCCTCCTTCTCGACGATGGCCGTCACCAGACGCAGGATGGCCGGGTCGTCGTCGGCCACCAGGATGCGGCGTGAGGGTTCGCTCTGCGCAGACACTGTCGGGAACCTCCGGTTCTTAAACTTCGACGGCCCGGCCGCTCTCGTCGGCGCGCGCGAGGCGCGCGGCCAGCGTGATGGCGGCGACCATGCTCGAATGTTCGGCGACGCCGCGCCCCGCGATGTCGAAGGCCGTGCCGTGATCGACCGAGGTGCGGATGAAGGGAAGGCCCAGCGTGACGTTGACCGCCTCGCCGAACGAGAGGCACTTCACGGGGATCATCGCCTGGTCATGGTAACACGAAATGACCGCGTCGAACTCGCCGCGCGCGGCGCGCAAAAAGACCGTGTCGGCCGAGTGCGGCCCCGAGGTGTCGATCCCCAGCTCGCGGCACGCCTCGACCGCCGGCTGGATCTCGGCCGACTCCTCGACGCCGAACAGTCCGCCCTCGGCGCCGTGCGGGTTCAGCGCCGCGACGGCGATGCGCGGCCGCCCGATGCCCCAGCGCCGCAGCTCGCGGTCGGCCAGCCGCGTCACCCTCACGATGCGATCCTTCTGGACGAGGCCGATGGCCTCGGCCAGCGGGACGTGCGTCGAGATGAGGACGATGCGGAGGTTCGACGCGACGAAGGCCATCGCGCACTCGGGCGTGCCCGTCAGGTGCGCGAGGAACTCCGTGTGTCCGGGGAAGCTGTAGCCGCCGAGGAAGAGCGAGCGCTTGTTGATGGGGGCGGTGGCGATGGCGTCCACCTCGCCCGCGCCGCACAACTCGACGGCCGCCTCGATGTACTCGGCGGCGGCGCGGCCGGACGCGCCGGACTCGACGCCCGGCGCGACCGCGCCCGTCAGGTTGTCGAGGTGGTAGATGATCGGCACGCCCGACGGCGCCGGGAGCGGCTCGCCGCGCCGCACGATCTCGTAGCCGCACGTCAGGTCGAGCGTGCGCGCGGTGTGCGCGAGCAGTTGCGCGTCGCCGACGATGACGGGCGAGCAGGCGGCCAGCACCTCGGGCTCGACGACGGCCTTGAGGACGACCTCGGGGCCGATGCCTGCGGGGTCGCCCATCGTGATGCCGATGCGTGGCCGCTGCTGCGCCCCGTCGGCCGGCGCGGGTGATTCTGGTGAAGCGTTAGTCATCTCTCTCGGAACCGCGAACGCGCGTGAGGGGTTTCGAGGGGGACACACGCGCCGACGTGCTCAGTCGCTGGAGTCGCCGCCGCCGTCGCGGTCTTCGGCCTTGAACATGTACTTGATGTTGTGCTTGAGCAGCATGATGTTGGGCGCGCCCCGGCGGTTGATCTTGAGCGCCGAGCGGTCGTACCACTCGATGGTGCCCTCGATCTCCTCGCCGTCCACGAGCACGATGACCATCAGCGTGTGCTGATCCATCTGCTTCTTGTAGTAGAAAATCTCGGCGCTCGTCTCGGCGGGCGGAATCTTCTTGCGGCCGAGGGCGGCGGCCGCGGCGGCGGCGCCGGACGACGACGAAGACTCGCGCGGCTCGCGCGGGGGCGGCCCGCCGCCCGGCCGGTGCTGCGGGGGGCGCGAAGGGGGCGGGGGCGCGCTCTCGCGGCGCTCGCTCACCGGGCTGGGGACAGTCTCGCGGTTCTTGACCTCGGCCAGCGTCGGCCGAATCAGTTTACGGTTCACCATTATCTCCTCACCTCCAACGGTGCCAGAAAACTTGCATTAAATCGGGCGCGCGCGCCCCGCGGCGACAGGACTGAATAGAAGACGATGCGCGGCAGCGTCGGCCGGCGCGTCGGCGTTCTCACACATTGCGGCGGTCTGAAATAGACAGACGAGAAACGGTCTTTACCCGTGGTTGATTTCAATCCTGTCAGGGTTTGCGCGTCATGCTACACAAACAAAGGTCAAAAGGCAAACCGCTGACGGGAGAGACTGGCGCGCGCGCGCGAAGTCGCATACAATGCGCGCGCAATCCGTAGCGCGCGCCGCAGGCCGGGCGCGGCGACCCCAAACAGAAACAGAGCTCGACGGCCGGACGCGCTCGACTCACGCGCGCCGGCCCTCCACCCTTCGAGGAGCCTTATGAAGAAACTTTACCCGCTCGCACTGCTCGCACTGCTCGTCTCGGCGTCGGCCGCGCCCGCGAAGGAGGCGCGGCTCATACGCTACCCGCACTACCACGAGGGGCGCGTCGCCTTCAGCTACCTCGGCGACGTGTGGACGGCCGACGAGGACGGACGCAACGTCCAGCGCCTCACGGTCAACCGCGCGCGCGACGTCTACCCGCGCTTCTCGCCCGACGGCAAGTGGATCGCCTTCTCGTCCGACCGCAACGGCAACCTCGACGTGTACCTCATCCCTGCGGCCGGCGGCACCGTCAAGCAGTTGACCACGCACTCGGCCGACGACACCGTCCTCAACTGGTCGCCCGACGGCCGCTCGGTGCTCTTCTCGTCCAACCGCGGCGAGAACTTCCTGCCGCTCCTGTACACCGTCAGCGTTGACGGCGGGATGCCGGTGAGCGCGGGCGCCGACTCGGGCGTGCAGGCGTCGTTCTCGCCCGACGGCCGCCGCCTCGCCTACAACCAGAAGGCGCAAAGCTACTGGCGCAAGTTCTACCGCGGCTCGTACCAGTCGGACGTGATGATCGCCGACGTGGCCGCGAAGAAGTTCACGAACGTGACCGACTTCGAGGGGCTCGACTCCTGGCCGATGTGGGCGCGCGACGGGAACATCTACTTCGTCAGCGACCGCGAAGGCTCGGGGCTGACGAACATCTGGCGCGTCCCCGAGTCGGGCGGCAAGGCCGAGCGCGTCACCTCGTTCAAGTCGGGCGACGTGCGCTGGCCCGCCATCAGCGCCGACGGCAAGACCATCGTCTTCGAGCACGACTTCCAGATCGCCAAGCTCGACGTGGCGAGCAAGCGCGTCACGCCGCTGCGCTTCGACATCAACGCCGAGACCGGCGAGAGCCTGAGCGAGGTGCGCAGCTTCAACTCCGAGGTTGACGACTACGACCTCGCGCCCAACTCGCGCCGCGTCGTCGTCTCCGTCCACGGCGAGGTCTTCACCGTCCCCGTCGAGGAGGGCGACCTGCGCCAGATCACCGACAGCCCGTGGCGCGACCGCGACGTGACCTACTCGCCCGACGGCAAGTGGATCGCCTACGTCTCCGACCGCAGCGGGCGCGAGGAGCTGTACGTCTCGGCCGTTGACGGCGCGGGCGAGCCGCGCAAGCTGACAGACCTCGACGCGCTCAAGACCGGCCACCGCTGGTCGCCCGACTCGACGCAGATCGCCTACGCCTCGTCGGACGGCAAAATCCGCGCGCTGAACGTCGCCGACGGCAAGTCGCGCGAGCTGACGACCTCGCGCTACGGCAACATCTCCACGCCCGTCTGGTCGCCCGACGGCAAGTGGCTCGCCTACGCGAAGCCCGACGTGTCGCGCACGACCGACATCTACCTCATCCCCTCGGCCGGCGGCGAGGAGAAGAAGGTCACCTTCGACTCGTTCAGCGAGGCCGGCCCGCGCTTCTCGCCCGACGGCCGCAAGCTCTACTTCCTGCGCAACGAGAGCACGCAGACGGGGCAGGCCGCCGGCACGCCGTCGATTCACATCTACGCCGTCACGCTCGAACGCCTTGAGCGCGACCCCGACGACCCGGAGGAGCGCGCCGAGGCCGAGGCCGCGCAGGCCGAACAGCAGGCGCCCCCGGCGGGCGAAGGCCCCGGCGGAGGCCCCGGCGCCGGCGGCGGGATGCGCCGGCAGACGGGCGCGCAGCGGACGCCGCCGCGCCCCGTCAACATCGACTGGCCCGGCCTCAAGCGCCGCACGCGCCAACTGACGCGGATGCCCTTCCCCGTCACGAACTTTGAAGTCTCGCCCGACGGCCGCACCATCGTCTTCGCCACCACCGAGCTGGCGGGCCAAGCCAGCGTCCCCGTCATCTACACGGTGCAGGATGACGGCCGGCGCCTGACGCGCGTCACGGCGGGCACGCCGCCGACGCCGGGCGACGGGCCGGGCGGCCCGCCGCAAGGCGGGGGCGGCTTCGGCGGCGGCGTCTCGAACCTCAACATCTCGCGCGACGGCCGCACGCTCTTCTTCCAGGAGGGCGACTTCGTCTACTCGGTCGCGCTGCCGCAGCGCGAGCCGGTCGGAGGCGCTTCGGCCGGCGGCGCGTCCGCCGGCGGGCCCTCCGGCAGCGCGCAGCGCCGCCGCATCAACTTCACGGCGAAGGTCAAAGTTGACCGCCCGTCCGAGTGGGCCGAGATGTTCGACGACGCCTGGCGCACGATGAAGTACCGCTTCTACGACCCGAAGATGCACGGGATGGACTGGGACGCGATGCGCGCCAAGTACCGCCCGCTCGTCGAGTACGTCGGCGACCGTCAGGAGCTTTTGAACATCGTCAACGAGATGATCGGCGAGCTGAACGCCTCGCACACGGGCGCGGCGCCCCCGCCGGGCGGCGGGCGCGACCCGAACGCCGTCTCGACGGGTCACCTCGGCGTCGAGCTTGAGCCGGACTCTGCCGCCGGCCGCTACCGCGTGACCTACGTCTACGAGAACGGCCCGGCCGACAAGGACTGGGTGAAAGTCTCGGTGGGCGACTACCTCATCGCCATCAACGGCACGCCCGTCAAGGTGGGCGACGAGTACTGGTCGCTTCTTAACCACCGGCTCAACCGCAAGGTGGCGGTCAGCTTCAACGGCAAGCCGACGCCCGAGGGCGCGTGGAGCACGCGCATCGAGCCGACGACGATGAACGCCTTCTCGCAGCTCCGCTACGAGCGCTGGGTGAAGGAGCGCCGCGAGATGGTGGACAAGCTCTCGGGCGGGCGCGTCGGCTACGTCCACATTCAGGCGATGAACGCGCCCTCGTTGAGGAAGTTCGAGAAGGAGCTGCGCGAGTACCGCCACAAGGAGGCGATGGTCATCGACCAGCGCTGGAACGGCGGCGGCAACATCGAGCAGGAGCTTCTGGCCATCCTCGTCCAGCGCCAGTACCAGGTCTGGCAGCCGCGCGGGACGGAGGCGACGACCCGTCCCTTCGCCGGCTTCTTCGGCCCGAAGATCGTGTTGCAGAACTGGCGCTCGGCCTCGAACGCCGAGATGTTCCCGGCGGGCTTCCGCGCGCTGGGCCTGGGCAAGGTGGTCGGGACGCCGACGATGGGCGCGGTCATCGGCACGGGCAGCTACTCGTTGATCGACGGCTCGACGGTGCGCACGCCCGGCACCGGCGTCTACCTCTTCGACAAGCAGCTCACGAACATGGAGAACTACGGCGTGCGCCCCGACATCCTCGTCGAGAACGCGCCCGAAGACACGCTCGCCGGCCGCGACCGCCAGATCGAGACGGCCGTCCAGGAACTCCTCAAGGAGCTACAGGGCGGCGCCCGCCGCCTCGCCGCCGGGGAGGAAAAGTAGGCAAAGAAGTAGACAGTAGTCAGTAGAAAAAACAGAGGCGGCGCGTCCCGGTTGATAACTGAGACGCGCCGCCCGCTTTTTACCTACTGATTACTGTCTACTTCTTCAGTCCGCCTTCTTACGGATGAAGGTCGGCACGTCGAGGTCGTCGGAGCGCGTGGGCGCGACGGGGCGCGACGAGAGGTCGGGCGACGCCTGCGCGTAGCGCGAGGGCTGCGCCGCTGCCGTCGCGTGCGTCGTCGTGCCGACCTCGGACATGTCCTTGTCGAACCCGGTGGCGATGACGGTGATCTTCATCTCGTCGCGCAAGCTCTCGTCGATGACCGCGCCGAAGATGATGTTGGCGTCGTCGTCGGCCGACTCGCGGATGATGGAAGAAGCCTCGTTGACCTCGTACAGAGTCAGGTCGTTGCCGCCCGTGATGTTGATGAGCACGCCCTTCGCGCCCTGAATCGTCGCCTCTTCTAAGAGCGGCGAAGAGATCGCCTGCTGCGTCGCCTCGACCGCGCGGTTCGGCCCGCTGGCGCGCCCCGCGCCCATCAGCGCCAAGCCCATCCCCTGCATGATCGCCTTCACGTCGGCGAAGTCGAGGTTGATGAGGCCGGGGACGGTGATGAGGTCGCTGATGCCCTGCACCGCCTGCCTGAGCACGTCGTCGGCCATCTTGAAGGCGTCCTGCAAAGACATCGTCGGGTCGGCCGTGTGGAGCAGGCGCTCGTTCGGGATGGTGATGACCGTGTCCACGCACTCGCGCAGTTCCCTCAAGCCCTGGTCGCCCTGCGCCATGCGGCGCTTGCCCTCGAAGTGGAAGGGCTTGGTGACGACCGCCACGGTCAGCGCGTTCAGCTCCGTGGCGAGCGAGGCGATGATGGGCGCCGCGCCCGTCCCCGTCCCGCCGCCGAGGCCCGTGGTGACGAAGACCATGTCGGCGCCTTCGAGGGCTTCGATGATCTTCTCGGTGTCCTCTAACGCGGCGTTGCGGCCGATGTCGGGGTTGGCGCCGGCGCCCAAGCCCTTCGTAAGTTTGCCGCCCAACTGAATCTTGATCGGCGCGCGGGAGCGCTTGAGTGCCTGGAGGTCTGTGTTGGCGACGAGGAACTCGATGCCCTCGATGCCGGCCTCGATCATGCGGTTGACGGCGTTTCCTCCGCCGCCGCCGACGCCGATGACCTTGATGCGCGCGCCCGTGATGGGGGGATCGTCATCGATGAAAATGTTAATCCCGCTCGCCGGACGGCCTTCCGGTGTCATATTCTGCAATTTCCTCTCTCCTTCCGAAGCTTTCAGACCGCCCCGAAGGTGTCGTGCGGTTATCTTGGGCTGTGCGCGCCGCCGGTACCAATATATTGAGGGCTACATCTTGTGCCGGCTGGCGCGGCAGCATACAACATCTACTCAGAAAATACCACCAAAACGGTTACGAAATTTTGAGACGAGAGCGCCAAGTCCACCACTGGCCTGAGCCCTCGCCATCGACGCCCGCATTTCCGCGGATTTCGCCCGCTGGCGTATCAGACACAAGCCCGAGGCGGCCGCCCACGCCGGACTCTGCACGTCCTCGACGAGTCCGCCGAAGCGGTCGCGCTCGGGGTAGCCGAGCCGGACGGGCGCGTCGAAGACCTGCTCGGCGATCTCGACCATCCCGTTCATCAGCGCGCCGCCGCCGGTCAGGACGACGCCGCTCGAAAGTTGCCCTTCCCAGCCGGCCTCGCGTATCTCGTCGGCGACGTGCGACAAAACTTCTTCGGCGCGCGGCTGGAGGATGTCACACAGAATCTGGCGCGAGAGCTGGCGCGGCGGACGCCCGCCGACCGAGGGCACGTCCACCAGCTCGCCGCGCTCGGACTCCGAGAGGCTCAGCCCGGACGCGCAGCCGACCGTGCGCTTGATCTTCTCGGCCTCCGGGATAGGCGTGCGCAGCCCGAACGCGATGTCGTTCGTGAAGTGCGAGCCGCCGAGGGCGAAGACCGCCGTGTGCTGCACGGCGCCGCGCTGGTAGATGATGAGCCCGGTCGTCTCCGCGCCGATGTCCACGAGCGCCGCGCCGAACTCCTTGTCGTCGTCGGTGAGCGTCGCCTCGGCCGCCGCGAGCTGTTCCAAGACCATCTCGCCGACGACGAGGCCCGCGCGGTTGACGGCGTTGATGACGTTCTGGCGCGCGGTGACGGGGCTGGTCACGATGTGGACTTTGACGGCGAGGCGCGCGCCGATCATGCCGACCGGGTCGTTGATGCCGTCCTGGTCGTCCACGATGAACTCCTGCGGCAGGCGGTCAACTATCTCGCGCCCGGCGGGCAACTGCTGGGCCGAGGCCGACTCGATGGCGCGGCGCACGTCGTCCTGCGTGATCTCGCGGTCGCGCCCGGCGACGACGATGGGGGCGTGCGCGCTGCGCCGGCCGTGGCCGGACTCGTAGACGGGGTCGCGCTCGCGCCCCGAGACGGCGACGATGGCCTGCCCGTTGAAGCTCATGATGTGCGAGCCGGAGAGGTTGATGGCGACCTCCTCGACCTCGAAGCCGCTCATCCGCTCGGCCTCCTCGACGGCGCGCGTGATGGAGTCCACCGCCGCCTCGGGATCGACGACGACGCCCTTGCGCAGGCCGCGCGCCTCCGACTCGCCGATGCCGACGATGTCGATGAGGCCGCCGTCGCCGGGCTCGCCGATGATGCAGGTCACGCGGCTCGTCCCTACGTCGAGGCCGACCGTGTGGGTCAGGTTCTTAGCCATCCGGGTTTCGCTCCTTAGCAGGCTTGGGGGTTTCGGCTCGTCCGGCGCGAAATTCGACTCTCCGCTGTCCCGGCGTTTCGTCGCCGGGGAAAATTCTTCGGGGCTTCACTGGGTGACGCGTCTGGGTCTGGACGCGCCGGCCGTCTGGGGCGTCGCCTCGGCCTTGGGCCGGGTGGCGCCCGCGGGGCGCGTCTGGCGTTTCTCGGGTTTCGGGGCGCTCGCGGCGCGCGCCGGCGCCGGCTGCGTCGAGCGCGCGGGCGCTGACTCGCGCGTCGTCTCGTTCGCGGCGTCGGACGCATCGGCAGACGTAGACGCGGCGGGGGCGGCCGCCCCTTCGGCGCAGGGGCTGAGGCCGAAGATGGCGTTGCGACCCGTCGTCATGTTGATGTAGGAGACGCACTGGCCGTTCTGCACGCGCCCGGTCTCGTCCAGCTTTGTGATCGCCTGTCGGAAGCGCTTGGCGTAGTCCTGCCGGCCGAGCGCCACCTGAGTGCCCGCGTCCTGACCCGTCAGGTGGACGCGCACGTCCGAGAGGTCGCTCACATCGATCTCGCTCACGCGCTTCGACAGCCCCGACTGGTCAAGCTCGGCCTTCAACTCAAGCACGACGCCCATGCGCTCGCGGTTGGCGCGCCGCGCCGCATCGCCCGTGCCCTCGTCGAGGCCGCGGATGAAGAAGTCTTCGTCGCCGGGCGAGGCCGCGCCGAGCGAGACGGCGTCGTCGTCAACCCAGATGAGCTTTCCGGCCGTGGTGCGCGCGATGACGCGCGGCTCGCGCTCGGTGACGCGCACGCGCAGGCCGTCGGGCAGCACGCGCGTCACGACGGCGTCGCGCACCCACGGCAGCCCGCGCAACTCCTTCGCGATGACTTCGAGGTCGGCCTGCCAGGCGCCCGCGTTCGACAGACGCATCACCTCCGAGCGTATCTCGTCGCGCGAGGCTCGCGTCGAGCCGGCCACGTCCACCGCCCTCACCTTGAAGAAGGAGGCGGAGACGGCCGTGCGGTACCCGAGGTACGCGAGCAGGCCGAGCGCGACGGCGAGCGTCGTCTTGAGCACCGCGGGCACGTAGGGCAGCGCCGACTTCCAAGTGAAGCTCTGCTGCCGCGCGTCCTTCGACGACGACGGCCGCGTCTTGCGCGCGTTCGATCGCTGCGCGACCGCCGCCGCCGCGCCGCCGCGCCCCTTCGACCCGGTCCCGACGCGCCCGGCGCGCGGGGTGATGACCTGCTCTCTCACTTCCCCTCCCCCGCGCGGCCCGGCGCGCCCTTCGTCCCGACGAACGCCTCCGCGTCCCCGGCCGCCTCGGTCGTGTCCGGCTCCGCGCCCCACAGCTCGACTTCGTACTCCAGCTCTATCCCGTGCTCGCGGCGGAAGCGCTCGCGTATCTCCTCGGCCAGCGCGTAGGCGTCGCGCGCGCGCGCGCCCTCGCCCTCGGTGACGATGAAGTTGGCGTGGACGGGCGAGACGACGGCGCCGCCCCTGCGCTCGCCCTTCATCCCCATCTCGTCGATCATCTTGCCGGTGCTCAGGCCCGACCCCGGCGGGTTCTTGAAGAAGCAGCCGGCCGAGCGCGCGCCGTGCGGCTGCGTGGCGAAGCGTTTCTGTTTCGCCTCCTCCATCCGCTCCTTAATCTTCTCGGGGTCGTCGCGTACCAGCTCAAGCGTGCAGCCCAGCAGCAGCTCGCCCTCCTTAAAAGATGTGTGACGGTAGTCCCACTTCACTTCGCCGCCCGGCACTTCGACGACGCGGCCGCCGCGCGCGACGCGCACCGTCTCGACGACCTGCCCGATCTCGTGGCCGTACGCGCCCGCGTTCATCCAGAGCGCGCCGCCGACGGTGCCGGGGATGCCGCCCAAGCCCTCGATCCCTGACAGCCCCTGCCGCGCGGCCTCGACGCACAGGCGCGGGAGCGAGAAGCCGGCGCTCACCGAGACGCGCTCGCCGTCGAACTCCGCTTTCCCTTTGACCTCGCGCGTCGAGACGACGACGTAGCGGTGCTCGCGGTCGTCGGCCAAAACGTTGCTGCCCGCGCCGAGCACGCGCCACGCTATCCCCGCCTCTTCGAGCGCGCCGACGACCGCCGCCGCCTGGCTCTCGGTCTCGGGGACGAGCAGCCAGTCGATCTCGCCGCCGACGCGGAGCGAAGTCAGCTCGGCGAAGCGGCGGCCGCGCTCGGCGCGCACGCCCGCGCTGCGCGCGATCTCTCCGATCAGCGCGTCGCGCCTTGCAACGTCGGACGTGTCCTGCTCTTCGCCCATCACTTCTAAATACGCGGCGGCGGCGGAACGTGTCACAGCGCCGTCGCCCCCTCCGACTCCCCGCCGCGCTCCTTCAAAAGCTCGACCAACTGCTCGCCGGCGCGGTAGACGTTGCCGGCGCCGAGCGTGATGACCATGTCGCCCTCGCGCACCTCTTCCAGAAGCGCGCGCGTCGCGTCCTCGACCGAGCCGGCGTGGCGCGCGTCCTTGTGGCCGAAGCTGCTGACCGCATCGACCAGCGCCTCGCCGCTCACGCCCTCGATGGGCTGCTCGCTCGCCGCGTACACGTCCGTGACCATCAGCACGTCGGCGTTGTTGAACGAGCGCGCGAACTCGTCCATCAAATCGCGCGTGCGCGTGTAGCGGTGCGGCTGGAAGAGCACGACCATCCGGCGGCCGGCCGCGCCGAGCTTGGCGGCGACCAGGGTCGCGCGTATCTCGGTCGGGTGGTGGCCGTAGTCGTCCACGACGATGACGCCCCCGGCCTCGCCCTTGACCTGGAAGCGCCGGTTGACGCCGTTGAACTGCGAGAGCGCCTTCGCGATGGTCGCGAACGGCACTTCGAGCTCAAGCCCGATGGCGATGGCCGCCAGCGAGTTGTAGATGTTGTGCAAGCCCGGCACCTGCAACGAGACTTCGCCCACCGGCTCGCCCATCAAACGCGCCTGATAGATCGAGCCGAACTTCTGGTCGTAGCGCACCTCGCGCGCGGCGATGTCGGCCTGCGCCGAAAGCCCGTAGGTGATGCGGCGGCGGACGACCTCGGGGATGACGGCCTGCACGTGCGGGTCGTCCAGACACAAGACGGACGCGCCGTAGAACGGCACCTTGTTGACGAAGTCGGCGAAAGTCTTCCGCACGTCGTCCATGTCCGAGTACGAGTCCATGTGCTCGCGGTCGATGTTGGTGACGACGGTGAACGTGGGCGAGAGCATCAGGAACGAGCGGTCGCTCTCGTCGGCCTCGACCACCATCAGGTCGCTCTTCCCCAGACGCGCGTTCGAGCCCATCGCGCCGACGACGCCGCCGACCACGACCGTCGGGTCCAGTCCCGCGTGCGCGAGCACGGTGGCGATCATCGAGGTCGTCGTCGTCTTCCCGTGCGAGCCGGCGACGGCGACGGTGTGCGGCTTGAGGCGCATCAACTCGCCCAGCATCTCGGCGCGCGGGATGACGGGAATCGAGCGCCGCCGCGCTTCCAACACTTCCGGGTTGTCGCCGCGCACGGCGGTCGAGCGCACGACGACGTGCGCGCCCGACACGTTCTCCGCCGCGTGCCCCTCGTAAATCTTCGCGCCCAGACTTTCGAGCCGCGCCGTCACGTCCGAGCGGCGCAGGTCAGACCCCGACACGCGGAAGCCCATGTTCAAAAGCACCTCGGCGATGCCGGACATGCCTATGCCGCCGACGCCGACGAAGTGAACCTGTTGAATGCGACGAAACAAATCTACTTTCCTTTTCCTGCCAGCTTCTCCATCAGATCGACCGCCGCCGCCGCCGCGTCGCCGCGCGCGAGCGAGCGCGCGGCCTTCTCCATCCGTGTGACCCGTTCGGGGTCTTCGACCAGCTCACTTATCTCGCGCGCGAGCCGCTCGCCCGAAAGCTCGGACTGCGGAATCATCCGCGCGGCGCCGGCCTCCTGCATCACTTCGGCGTTGCGCCGCTGTTCGAGCTGGCCGGGCAGCGGCACCATCAGCGCGGGCTTGCCCGCCGCCATCAGCTCGAAGCTCGTCGTCGCCCCGGCGCGCGAGACGATGAGGTCGGCCGCGCCGAAGGCCGCGACCATGTCGTCGATGTACTCGCGCACGTCCGACGCTTCAGCCCAGCCGGCGGCCGCGTAAGCGTCCCGCACCTTCTCAAAGTCGAGCTTGCCCGTCTGGTGCGTGACCCGCAGCACTCCGCGGTGCGCGTCGAGGTGCGGGAGCGCGGCGACGACCGCCTCGTTGACGGCGCGCGCACCCTGCGACCCGCCGAAGACGAGCAGGGAGAAGCGCGCGGGGTCGCGCTCCTTCGCCGGGACTTCAAAGAACTCGCGGCGGACGGGGTTGCCGGTCACGACGCCCTTGCCGCCGAAGTACGGGAGCGCCGCCTCGAACGAGACCGCCGCCGCGTCAACGAAGCGAGCCAGACGCCGGTTCGTAAAGCCCGGCACGGCGTTCGACTCCATGACGAGCGTCGGGACGCGCATCAGCGCCGCCGTCAAAAGCACCGGCCCCGAGACGTAGCCGCCCGCGCCGACGACGACGTCGGGGCGGAACTCTTTAATCAGCCGCCGCGCCCCGACAAAACTCTTCGGCAGGACGGCCAAGCCGCGCAGGCGCGCCGCCAGCCCCATGTTCACCAGCCCCGCCGATTCAATGAGCGAAAGCTCGAAGCCGGCCTGCGGCACGAGCCTGTTCTCCAAACCCTTCGCGGTGCCTACGAAGCGGACGACCGAGGCCGGGTCGCGCCGCGTCAACTCCTTCGCCACCGCGATGCCGGGGTAGATGTGCCCGCCCGTCCCGCCGGCGGCGATCAAAACGCGCATCGCCACCCCTAACTCAGCGCCCCGCCGCCGGTCAGCGCACGCACGCTCGACGCGCCCGCGGCGCCCGTCGGTCGAGTCCGCGTCGGCGTCGCCGCGCGCCGCGCGGCCGAGACGCTGCCCTCGTAGAGCGCCGAGCCGTAACCGGCGCCCGCGTGCTGCGAGATGTTCAGCAGCACGCCCACCGAGAAGAGCGTCGGCACCAGCGACGAGCCGCCGTAGGAGATGAACGGCAGCGGGATGCCCTTCGTCGGGAGCATCGACAGCACGACGCTCATGTTGAAGAGCGCCTGCGCGACGATGCCGGTCACGATGCCGACGCCGAGAAGCATCCCGAACCTGTCGGGCGCGCGCATCGCCGCGCGCATCCCGCGCCACAGGAAAAGCCCGAAGAGCGCCACGATTGCCAGAGCGCCGAACAGTCCCAACTCCTCGCCCACCACCGCGAAGATAAAGTCGGAGTGCGCGAACGGCAGGAAGAACATCTTCTGCCGCCCTTCGGTGAACCCCAGCCCGTGCACGCCGCCCGAGCCGACCGCGAGGAGCGACTGCACGACCTGATAGCCCGAGCCTTGCGGGTCGGCCCAAGGGTCGAGGAAGACCAGCACGCGCCTCAGCCTCCACGGCACGAACAGCAGAAGCCCCGCCACGCCCGCCAGCGCCGGCGCCGCCGCCAGCGCCATGTGCTTGAGCCGCGCGCCCGCCGTAAAGAGCATCGACGTGCAGACGACCGCGAGCATCATCGAAGTCCCGAGGTCCGGCTCGGCCACGACGAGGAGCGCCGGCACCGCCGTCACCAAGACGGCCGGCACGAACGTCCGCCAGAAGTCGCCCTCGCGCCCCGCGCGCCGCTCCAGAAACCGCGCGAGGAAGATGGCCAGCGCGAGCTTGGAAATCTCCGACGGCTGGACGGAGAAGACGCCCGACATCCTTATCCAACGCCGCGCGCCGTTGATCGGCGGGAAGGCGAAGACCGCGACCAGCAGCACGATGGTCAGCCCGAGCAGCCCGTAGGCGAGCTTCTCGTTGCGGAGCAGCCCGTAGTCGAAGCGCATCCCGACGTAGAGCGCGCACAGGCCGGCGAGCGTCCACGCGCCCTGCCGCACGACGTAGTAGTACTGGCTGTGGTTCTCGCCCGCCGCGACGACCGCCGAGGCGCTGTAGACCATAATGACGCCGAACAGCGCCAGCGCCACCGTGCCCGCGAACAGCCACTCGTCTGCCTGTAACTTCCGAGCCATAAGACCAAGTAGACAGTAGTCAGTAGACAGTAGTCAGCATGAGGGAAGCGCGTGCTTCTCTTCTGACTCTTGGCTCCTGACTCCTGACTTCTTCAACCTCTCGACCTCTTCCTTGAACACGCGACCGCGGTGCTCGAAGCTTGTGAACATGTCGAAGCTGGCGCAGGCCGGCGCGAGCAGCACCACGTCGCCGGGTTCGGCCGCGCGGTAGGCGCGGCCGACGGCGTCGGCCATGTCCGCGGCGCGCTCGGTCGGCGCGAACTCGCGCAACTCGTCCTCGATGCGCTGCGCGTCCTCGCCGACCGTGACGAGCGCGCGCGCCTTCTTCGCGACGAGCGGCGCCAGCGGCGCGTAGGGCGCGTTCTTGCCGCGCCCGCCGAGGATGAGGACGATGCGGCCCGGCTCCTCCGACAAAGCCTCGACCGCCTTGACCGCCGCGTCCACGTTCGTCGCCTTCGAGTCGTTGTAGAAGGTGACGCCCGCGACCTCGGCCACGCGTTCGAGCCTGTGCTCGACGGGCGCGAAGCGGCGCACCGTCTCGCGCATCGACTCGGGCCCCGCCCCGCAGGCCAGCCCCGCCGCCAGCGCCGCCAAAACGTTCTGGACGTTGTGCACGCCCTTCAACCGCATCTCGTCGCGCGTCATCAAAACCCGCTCGCCGCTCCAGGTGCGCGCGACCAGCTCGCGCCCGCGCAGGAACAGCCCCTCGTCCAGCTCGCGCGCGGTGCTGAACATCGTGACGTGCGCCTCCAGCCCGGAAGCCCACGTCGAGACGACCGGGTCGTCGGCGTTCAAGACCGCCACGTCGGCCGAGGTCTGGTTGCGGAAGATGCGGTGCTTGGCCGCGCCGTAGTCCGCGAACGTCTCGTACCTGTCCATGTGGTCGGGCATCAGGTTGAGGACGACCGCGACCGTCGGCCGGAACGTCCTGACGGTTTCGAGCTGGTAGCTCGAAAGCTCGACGACCGTCCACCCGTCCTCGCGCGACGCCTCGACCAGCGAGACGAGCGGCGTCCCGATGTTGCCGCCGACCTGCACGGGGACACCGGCGTCCTTCAAAAGCTCGCCGACGAGCGTCGTCGTCGTCGTCTTCCCGTTCGTCCCCGTGATGCCCACGACGCGGCCGCGCAGGAAGCGCCACGCGAGTTCGATTTCGCCGATGACCTCGGCGCCCGCGCGCTCGGCGTAGCGGACGGGGATGCCCTTCGTCGGCACGCCGGGGCTGACGACGACGAGCTCAATCTGATCCAAAAGCCACGAAGGCACGTCGCCCGCGAGCAGCTTGACGACGCCCTCGCCCTTGAGCGCCAGCGCCTCGTTCGACCAGTCGATAAACTCCTTCCGGTCGTTCAGGACGACGAGCGCGCCGCGCGCCGCGAGGAACCGCGCCGACGCCACGCCGCTGCGCCCCGCGCCGATGACCAGAACTTTTTTGCCGTCGAGTTCCATCACGCTTCTAGCGCAGCTTCAACGTCGAGAGGCTCAGCAGCGCGAACAAAATCGCGATGATGAGGAAGCGGAAGACGATCTTCGGCTCCTTCCACCCCGACATCTCGAAGTGGTGGTGCAGCGGCGTCATCTTAAAGAGCCGCTTGCCCGTCCCGTACTGCCGTTTCGTAAATTTAAAGAACGAGACTTGCAGAGTCACCGACAGCGCCTCGATGACGTAGACGCCGCCGACGAGGACGAGAATCAACTCCTGCTTGGTCAGCACGCCGATGGTGCCGATGGCGCCGCCGATGGCGAGGCTCCCCACGTCGCCCATGAAGACCTCGGCGGGCGGCGCGTTGTACCACAGGAAGCCCAAACTCGCCCCGACCATCGCCCCGCAGAAGATGGTCAGCTCGCCGATCTCCTTCTGGTGCTCAAGGCCCACGTAGTCGGCCCAGCGCTTGTCGCCGCTGATGTAGGTGAAGGCCGTCAGCGTCGCCATCGCGATGACGGTGACGCTGATGGCCAGCCCGTCCAGCCCGTCGGTCAGGTTCACCGCGTTCGAGAAGCCCATGAGCACGATGGCGATGAACGGCAGGTAGATGACCGGGCCGATGTTCGTGATGTTCTCGAGCGCCGTCCGCTTGAAGAAGGGCAGGCTGAGCTTCCACGAGTAGTCGGCCCAGCCCTGGTACGTGAAGAAGAAGAGCGCGCCCCAGACGAAGAGCGCGATCGCCAACTGCCCGGCCAGCTTGTAGCGCCCCTGAAGCCCGAGGTTGTGCCGCTTCGCCACCTTCAGGTAGTCGTCGAGAAAGCCGATGGCGGCGAAGCCCGCGGTCGCGATCAGGATGATCCAGACGTAGAGGCTTGAGAGTCGCGCCCACAGGAGCGTCGAGATCAGCACCGAGCCGATGACGAGCACGCCGCCCATCGTCGGCGTCCCGCGCTTGGCCTGGTGCGCCTGCGGCCCCTCCTCGCGTATCTCCTGCCCGACCTTCAGCCTACGGAGCGCCCTGATGACGCGGCCGCCGAAGACGAGCGAGATGAGCAGCGCCGTCACCGCCGCGTAGGCGGTGCGGAACGTCACGTACTGGAAGACGTTCAGCGCCTTGACGAAGTACGACTCGCCGCCCCCCGTGGCCGAAAGCGACTTGAAGATCCATTCGTAGAAGATGTGATAGATCATCTCGCTAAAGGACGAAGGCGGAAGGATGAAGGCGGAAGTTCAGACGACGTTCCTTTCATCCCTCATCCTTCCTACTTCATCCTTCCCTTTCGTACCGCTGCTTCAAGGCTTCGACCACCCGCTCCGTGTGCACGCCGCGCGAGCCTTTGACGAGGACGAGGTCGCCCGGCCGGACGAACCCGACGGCCGCCTCGGCCGCCGCCTCGGAACTCTCGAAGAACCTCGTCGCCGACTCGTTCATGCCGGCCGCGCGCGCCCCCTCGACGATTTCGGCCGCGAATCCCCGCACGCCCCACAGCACGTCAACGCCGAACCCGGCCATCTCGCGCCCCGCCTCGCGGTGGAGCGCCGCCGACCCCTCGCCCAGCTCAAGCATCTCGCCCGCGATGACGACGCGCCGCTCGACTCCCTCGCCGCCGCCGGCCACCGCCTCCGCCATGCTCAGGAGCGAGCGCGGGTTCGAGTTGTACGAGTCGTCCACGACCGTGAACCCCTCGCGGAAGCGCAAGACCTCGCCGCGCATCTGCGACGGCGCGGCCGTGGCGAGCGCCCCCGCTATCTCTTCCGTCCCGACGCCGAAGCTCAACGCCGCCCCGGCCGCCGCCAGCGCGTTCAGGACGTTGTGGCGGCCGTGCATCGGGAGCACGACCTCGGCCTCTCCCTCCGGCGTCCTCAACACGAAGCGGCTCGCGCCGACGCCGACCGTCTCGACGCCCGCCGCCCGAACCTCGGCCGACTCGCCTAAGCCGTAGGTGATGACGCGGCCCGCGTGCGAAGCCTTCGCGCGCATCGCGGCGACGCGCTCGTCGTCCGCGTTCAGGACGGCCGTGCCGCCCGCCTTCATCCCCTCGACCAGTTGCGCCTTGCCCTCGGCAATCGCCTCGACCGACCCCATGAATTCGAGGTGGACGGGCGCGACGTTCGTCAGCACCGAAACGTCGGGCGGGGCGACGAGGCAGTGTCGCGCGATCTCGCCCGGCATCGACATCCCCATCTCCAGCACCGCCACGTCGAACCCCTCGGGCCGCGCGCCGTCCGACTCCATCTGCAAGACCGAGAGGGCGACGCCCAGCTCGTTGTTGTAGTTCTTGCGGCTGCGCAAAACGCGCCGGCCCGTCGAGCCGAGGACGTGCGCGATTAAGTCCTTCGTCGTCGTCTTGCCCGCGCTCCCCGTGATGCCGACGACGGGGCGACCCCACGCGTCTATCGTCCCGCGCGCGACGAGCTGCAAAGCCTCGATCGCGTCATCGACGAGGAGCAGCCGGTCGGCGAACTGTCGGAGCCCTTCGTCGGCCTCGAAGCTCGCCGCTCGCGCGACCGCCGCGACCGCGCCCTCCGAGAGCGCCTGCGGGATGAAGCGGTGCGCGTCGGCGAACGACGTGGCGGTAAAGCAGTGCCGCCGGTAGTCTTCGGGCGAGAGCGCGAAGAAGAGCTCGCCCGCGCGGACGGCGCGCGAGTCGATGGAAAAACCACTTATTTCCTTGTCAAAGACCCCGCGCGCGGCCTCGGCCGAGGCGCGCATGAACTCTGCCGCATCAACTACTCTCACTTCGGTTCTCTTCCTCCGGACGCTGGCGTTCGTGGCTGCCGGAAGCCCGCCGCGCCTTTGAAAGAGAGCCGGGCCGCCCTTCTAAGTCTCCTCCCCCCGCGCGCCCGTCCCCGCGGGAGCGAGCGCCAACTCTGGCCGCTCGTCCGCCGAAACGTGCGTGTGGGGGGTGGCGCGTTCGGCTATTCTGCGCGCGGCGCGGTTGCGGCGCAAACGCTCGCGGCAGCCCGTTATCCTCCGCCTCATCTCCGCCCCCTGATAAGCCTCGCACGGCGAAGAAATGACCAGCGTCCTCTGATTTCTCATCACACCTTCCGGGGTAACTTCGGTGCCTTTGGGGTCAAGGAAAGCGTCGGGCTTTGGGGTCGGGGGAGCCGCCGGCTTTCGCGTCGCAAATCAAAAATCGGAGACTGCTTCAGTCACTCCGTCCGAACTCGATGCGGACGGTCTGGCCGGAGGCGACCGACGCGCCGACCTCCGGACTCTGGCGAAAGGCGCGGCCCTCGCCGCGCGCTTCGAGTTCGAGACCCAGACGCTCGCAGATGCGCGCCACCTCGCGGACGCTCCGCCCGCGCAGGTCGGGCATCAGCAGCGCGCGCTCGGTCGCCGCCGCGTAGACGACGCCGCTGCCGTCGCCGCGCGCCGTGAACGCGGGCGGCCGCAAAGCTTCGCGGGCGGCGCTCTCATCCTCGGACGCCGCGCCGGCCCGCGTCGCCGTGGGCTGCACGGGCGCCGCCACCGTGGCGGCCGCGAGCTGCCCCGTGGCCGTCGGCTTCGACTCCGGCTCCTGGTCGGGCGTCACGTCGAGGTACGGGAGCACCTGATTCGCGATGTTACTGAAGACCGGCGCGGCCACCTGCCCGCCCTGGTGGAGGCCGACGGCCTCGTCGATGACGACGATGATGACGACGGCCGGGTTGTCAATCGGCGCGAAACCGACGAACGACGCCACGTACTTCGTCTGCGAGTAGGCGCGCGTCCGCGGGTCGATCTTCTGCGCCGTGCCGGTCTTGCCCGCCGCCGTGTAGCCGTCGAGCTGCGCGAGCCGAGCCGTGCCCTTGAGCGTCACCTCCTCCATCATCCGGCGCAGCACGCGCGCCGTCTCGGCGCTCACCACGCGGCGCGACTCCGGCTCGGCGCGCGCGACCGTCTTCCCTTCGGCGTCGCGCACTTCGCGGACGAGGTGCGGCGCGACCCTCACGCCGTCGTTGGCGACGGCCGCGTAGGCGGCGGCCATCTGCACCGGCGTCACCCCGACCTCGTGCCCGATGGGGACCGAGCCGATTGACCCCGGCTGCCACTTCGAGACCGGGCGGACCAGGCCCGCCGTCTCGCCCGGCAGCTCGACGCCCGTCTTCGAGCCGAAGCCGAGCCGGCGGATGTACTCGTAGAGGCGGTCGTTGCCGAGCTTCTGGCCGAGCTTGATGGCGGCGACGTTGGAGGACTTCGCGAGCGCCTCGGTCGCGGTCAGAGACCCGCGCGCGTGGTCGCTGACGACGCGGCCGGGCAGGCTGATCGAGCCGGGGCAGTCGATGCGCGTCTCGGGCGTGATCAACTTCTCTTCGAGCGCGCCGGTGAAGGGGACGATTTTGAAGGTCGAGCCTGGCTCGTAGATGTTCTGGAGCGCGTCGTTGCGCCGCGCCTCGACGCTCACGCTCCCGGCGTCGTTGGGGTCGAAGGTCGGCGCGTTGGCGAGCGCGAGCACTTCGCCCGTGCGCGGCTCCAACACGACCGCCGCCGCCGACTTCGCGTGCGTCCTCTCCATCGCGGCCGCCAGCTCGCGCTCGACGATGTACTGCACCGTCTGGTCGATGGTGAGCACCAGCGTCCGGCCGTCGCGCGGGTCGCTCCCGACGCTCTCGAACGCCCTGCGCTTCGCGTCGGCGTCCACGACGAGCCGGCCCGACTCGCCCGTCAGCGAGGCGTCGTAGACCTGCTCGACGCCGGCCAACCCCTTCGCGTCGAGCCCGACGAAGCCGAGCACGTGCGCCGCCAGCGCCCCGTTCGGGTAGCGGCGGAGCTGCTCCTCGGTCGAGTAGACGCCCTTGAGCTTGAGCGCCTTCACGGCGCCCGCGCGCTCGATCTCGACCCTGCGCGCCAGCCAGACGAAGCCGCGCTTCGCCTCCTTACCCTCTTTGAGCCGCGCCGCCAGCGGGCCCGCGTCCGCGCCGAGCGCGCCGGCGAGCGCCGACGCGGCCGCCTCCACGTCCGCCACCTCGCGCGGGTCGGCGTAGAAGGAGTCCACGTCGATGCTGCGCGCAAGCTCCCTCCCCTGCCGGTCGAGGATTAGCCCGCGCGCCGCCGCCTGCGGCTCGACTTCGAGCTGCTGCGCCCGCGCGCGCTTTGAAAGCCATTCGTGCTGTGAGGTCTGGAGGTAGGCGAGCCGGGCGCCGATTAGAACCATCCACAGGCAAAGAAAAACGGCGACTACTAAAGCACGTCGCCGTGAAACGTCGGGACGCAGAGTCTGCTCGGAGCCGTATCGGTCTAGCATGTCAGGCAGCGGCCTTCTCATCCGACTTCCGGGCGGCGCCGCGCGCGAACCTCGCCGCGCCGCCCGCCCCTCTCGAACGCCGCGCCGCCCGAAAAACAAGGCCGCGCGCCGTCAGACTACTCTCAACAAAAACCCTCCTTCGCCTAGCGGCTCATCACCGCGCCCGCCGTCCCGACGAAGACGCCGGCCGCCTGCTGCGGCGCACGGCGCGCGCCCGACGCTTCGAGCTGCGCGGCGCGTGCGGGCTGCATCCCCAACTCGCGCCCGGCCTCTTCAAGGCGCGCCGGCGAGGAGCTTTCCTCGAACGCCACGAGCAGGCGCCGCTGATCGTCGAGCAACTCCTCGCGCTCGCGCCGCAGCGCCTCGGCCTTGTAGCCGTAGTCGAGCGCCAGAATCTGCTGGCGCACGGCGTATATAAAGCCGCACGCCAGAATCAGACAGCCGGCGAGCAGGAGCGCCTGCCGCTTGGCGACACGCGGGTCACGCTCGCGTCGGACGTAGGGGTTGGGGTACTGCTGGGGCACTCTTCTCATCGGTCACCGGGCCTCGGGTCAGTTGGTTTGAAGCTTCTGTGCAGACCGGGGGTGAGGGTTTTCGTCCTTATATATAAGACTCGCCCCCGGCCCCGCCGTTGCGGCGTTTACAGTTTCAAGCAGGCGCGCAGTTTGGCACTCCGCGCGCGGGGGTTCTCTTCCACCTCTTGCTCGTTCGGCACCAAGGGGCGGCGCGTCAGGACTTCCACCACTTTCCGCGCGCCGCAGACGCAGACGGGGACGCGCCGGTCACACTCGCATTGGCCCGACAGCCTCCGCAGCGCGCGCTTGATGACTCGGTCTTCAAGCGAGTGGAAACTGATGACGGCCAGCCGCCCGCCCGTCTTTAAAAGATCGACCGCCGTCTCGACGAACCCGGCCAAGCCTTCAAGCTCGCCGTTGACCGCGATGCGGAGCGCCTGAAACGTCCGCGTCGCCGGGTGAATCCGGTCGCCGCGCTTGTGACCGACGGCCCGCGCCACCAGCGCCGCAAGCTCAGAGGTCGTTTTCAAAGGCTCGCCGCGCTCCCGCCTCTCGACTATCCAGCGCGCGATGCGCCGTGACTTGCGCTCTTCGCCGTACTCGTAGATGACGCGCGCGATCTCCTCTTCGGGCAGGCTTTCGAGCAGCTCGGCGGCCGTCTCGCCCGCCCCGCCCGCGTCCATCCGCATGTCGAGCGGCGCGTCGTGACGGAAGCTGAAGCCGCGCTCGGGGCTGTCGAACTGGAGCGAGGAGACGCCCAGGTCGGCCAGAACGCCGTCGGCACCCGACTCGCCCGCCTCGTCCAAAATTCGGGATATTTCTCGAAAGTTGGCATGCGCGGCGCGGAAGCGCGTGGCGAAACGCGCCAGACGCTCCGAGGCGAGTCGTATTGCCTCGCGGTCGAGGTCGATTCCCAGCACGCGCGTGTCGGGCGAGGCTTCGAGGATCGCTTCGCTGTGCCCGCCAAGGCCGAGCGTCGCGTCCACGAACAGCCCGCCGCGCGACGGCGCGAGCAAGTTCACCGCTTCAAAGAGCAACACGGGGCGATGGGGCGCTTCAGGCCCCCCTCCTGACGCAGCCATTACCACCGCCCCGTGGTCTTGAAAAGTCGCGGGGAGTTTGGCGTGTCGAAGGACGGACGGCCGAGCACGGGCTTATTCAACCTTGCTTTTGCCTTGTCGCTCAACACTTTACACTCTTACCGCGGCCTTTCAGATTCCGAGTCGCGCTATCGCGGCCTCGTCCTCCTCCGTGTAGGGGTCGGACAGGAGGCGACGCTCAAAGCGCTCCAATTCCCAGACTTCCAGGTATGTCAAATATCCGAGTACGGCCACGTCGCCGACGACCCCCGAAGCCTTTCTCAATAAAGGGTGGACGAGGACGCGCCCCTGTCCGTCAACGGTCGCCTGCTGGCCGTAGTAGTTCGTCCTGTCAAGGAACTTTCTTCTCGCCGGGTCCATCGAGGGTAGGAGCGCCAGACGCTGCTCAATGGACTCCCATTCGGGTAAGGGGTAAATCCGTACACAGTCGCCGGTCAGGCTCGTGACGTAAACTTCCGGTGTGGTAAACTTCTCTTCAATGTAGCGCCTAAAGGCTGTCGGAATCTTGAGTCGCCCCTTTTCATCAACCCGCGCCGTGTAATTTCCTCTCAGCATAAGGGTTTGCGGCGGCGGCCGGGGACGGGTACTGCTTAAACCTTAAAGTGAAACTCTAACCATTGGCGGCAAGCTGCTCACTGTAACCCACTTTCAGCCACTTTTGACCACCCGCGGCGAATAGTACGCCTGTGCTTAAGCACCTGTCAAGAGCAAAAACACGGTCAAAACAAAATTTTTAAGCACTATTTGGTGTAGTAGCGTTTAAGCTTCCCGTAGCCAACCCGTCCCGTATCCTGTATATTGACGCGCAAGGATATAAATATTAAGGACAGGCGTGCTCGGCGGTCTCTGATCTTCGGATGAGCTTCGGCGAACTTCTCTTCTTCGGCGGCCTCGTGGCGCTGGCCAACGTCGGGGGCGGGCTTTTGCTGGCCCGCCCCGGCACTTTTCAGCGCAGCCGTCACCTGCTCAGCTACCTCGTGGCGCTCGGCGCGGGCTTTATGCTGGCGGCGATTTTCATCGAAATCATCCCGGAAGTCGTCGTTTTGTGGGCAAAAAGGGGGACGGAGGGCGGCGCGGAGGGGCACGGCGGCGTGCTCGGGGCGATGACGCTCTTGCTGGCGGGCTACCTGCTCATCCATTTTTTTGAACACACGATAGCGCCGCACTTTCACTTCGGAGAGGAGACGCACCCGGAAGCGGTCGTACGCTCCTCGGCGGCCTACACGGCCATCGGGGGGCTTTCGATTCACACGTTTTTCGACGGGGCGTCGGTCGCCTCGGCCTTCGTGGTGGACAGGAAAGTCGGGCTGCTGGTCTTCGTGGCGGTGCTCTTACACAAAGTGCCTGAAGGGTTTACGGCCGCGTCGATCATTCTGGCTTCGGGGCGTTCGGCGCGTCGGGCGGTAATCGCGACGCTCATCATCGGCGGCGCGACGCTCGCGGGCGTGCTGACCGTGGCGATTTTGCAGGCGCGCGTGGCGGAGGCGGTCGCCTACGCGCTCCCCTTCTCGGCGGGCGTGACGCTCTACGTCGCGGCGAGCGACCTCATCCCCGAAGTCAACCACATGGAGCACAAAAACCCGCTCGTTTCGCTGGTCGTCTTCGGCGGCGTGGCGCTTTTTTACCTGCTGCACGTCTTGATCGAGGGCTGAGGCGGGGCGAAATGGCCGGCGGCGTACAGATAATAAACAACGGTTTGAGATTTTCGTAATACGCATCAACGTAAATGACTAGGGTGAAATTGACGGGAAACAGATTTTCGGCTCCGCTCGCGGCGTGCGTGGCGCTGGCGTGGCTCTTCGCGTTGGCGGGGGCGGCGAGCGCGCAGAACCCGCGCGCCTTTACGGAGGCGCCGCTGCCGCGGCCCGAAGGCTTCTACAAGTACGTCACGGACACCGCGGGCGTGCTCGACGCGGCGACGAAGGAGCGGCTGGCGACCGTCCTCAACCGTCTGAAGGAGCGCGCCGACATCGAGTTCGCGGTCGTCACCGTCCCGACCACGGGCGAGACCGACGTTTTCGAGTACTCGCTCTCGCTGGCGCGCGGCTGGGGCGTCGGCTCGAATGAGGGCGAGAAGAACGGCCTGCTGCTGCTCGTGGCCGTCAACGACCGCAAGTGGCAGGTGCAGGTCAGCCGCCACCTCGAAGGAGACCTGCCGGACTCGCTCGCGGGTCAGATCGCGCGGCAGCGGCTGGTGCCGCCGCTTAAGCAGGGCAACTACGGTCAGGGCATCGACGAATTCGTCACGGGCGTCATCGCGACGCTGGCGCAGAAGCGCGGCTTCGAGATCGAAGGCATCGACCGGAGCTACGCCTACCGCGAGTCCGCGCCGCGCACGCGCACGACGACCCGCGCGCGCGAGGCGAGCGGCGTCGGGCTGGGCACGTGCTGCCTGATTATCTTCGTCGTCATCGTCCTGCTCGCGATGGCGGGCAAAGGTGGGCGCGGGGGTCGCGGCGGGCGCGGCGGCTGGGGCGGCGGCGGAGGCGGTGGCGGCTTGCTGACCTCGATTCTGGTGGCCAACGCGATAGGCAGCGCGTTCGGCGGCGGGCGCCAGAGTTCCAGCGGCTGGGGCGGCGGCGGAGGCGGAGGCGGTGGCTTCGGAGGCTTCGGCGGCGGCGGTGACTTTGGCGGCGGCGGCGCCGGCGGCAGTTGGTAGAGAGGGAGCGTGATGGCGAATAGAGTGGCGCAGGAGGCTTTCAGCCAACTGATCGGCGACCTGAGGGCGACGCACGGCGACAACCTCGCGTCGGTCGTCCTCTACGGGTCGGCGGCTTCGGGGGACTTCGTGCGGCTGGAGTCCGACTACAACCTTCTGATCGCGCTCCACCGCATCACGCCGGAGGACTTGCGGCAGGCGCAGCCGCCGATGCGCGAGTGGCGCAGGCTCGGGCACCCGCTGCCGGTCTACTTCACCTTCTCGGAGCTGCACGACGCGGCCGACGTCTTCCCCATCGAGTTTCACCAGATGGAGCGCGCGCGCGTCGTGCTCTACGGCCGCGACCCGTTCGAGGGTTTCGCCTTCTCGGACAAGAACCTGCGCCACCAGACCGAGTACGAGCTGCGCAGCAAGCTCATTCAGTTGCGCCGCCTCTACATCCCCGCGTCCACTTCCGCCGAGCGGCTGCGCGACCTGATGAGCGACAGCCTTTCGAGCTTCGCCGCGCTGTTCGCGCCCGTGCTGCTGCTGCACGGCGAGGAGCCGCCGGTGCTCAAAGTTGACATCGTGCGCGCGGCGGCGCGGCGGCTGGGTTTGGACGGCGCGGTCTTCGACCGCGTCTTCGCGCTGCGCGACGGGGGCGGCGGGCACGCGCCCGGCGAGCGTGAGTCCGACGAGCTGTTCGCGTCCTACTTGGCGCAGGTCGAGCGGGTCATCGAGGCGGTGGATCGTCTTGAGGTTTCCGGCGAGACTTAGTCGAAGAGTTTACGGCGGGAGGTAGCATTTTACCGCGGGACTTAAGCCCCGCGGCGTCATCGTCAGATTTGAGGAGGAGTATGATGAAAACAAGAAGGGTGTTGCTCGCGGCTCTCGTCGCCCTCGTCGCTTTCGCGTCGAGCGGCTGCGGCTACAACACGCTCACCGCGAAGCAGCAGAACGTGAGGCGCTCGTGGGCCGACGTGGAGAGCCAGCTCCAGCGCCGCGCCGATCTGGTGCCGAACCTGGTCGCGGCCGCGCAGTCGGCGGGCATCCAGGAGCAGGAGGTCTTCGGCCAGATCGCCGAGGCGCGCTCGCGGCTCATCAACGCCACGAGCGCCGCGCCGGCGGGCGAGGGCGGAGACCGCACGCCCGAGCAGAGGCAGGCCGTGATCGACGCGGCCAACAGCTTCGGCGGGACGGTCGGCCGCCTGCTCTCGTTGCAGGAGAACTACCCGCAGCTCCGTTCGAGCGAGCTGTTCATGAACGTGCAGCACGAGCTGTCGGGGACGGAGAACCGCATCAACGTCGCGCGGCAGGACTACAACGCGGGGGTGCAGGACTACAACACGTCGCGCAACAGCTTCCCGCAGGTCATCGCCGCGAAGATGTACGGCTTCAAGGAGGAGCCTTACTTCAAGGCCGACGAGGGCGCGCGCCAGGCGCCCCGCATCGACCCCAACGCGATGCGCCGCGACGGCGGGGCGACGAACAAGTAGGGCGGAAGCCCGACCGTGAGGGAGGGCGTGAAGCCTACGACAAAAAGGATGGCGGGAGGCACGCTGCCTCCCGCCATCCTTTTGCTTTTTGTGCTTTAACTCTCGCGGCCGCTCACGCCCTCCCTCACGGTCGGGCTTCCGCCTAAAATCCGCGCGCGCTGCACTGGCCGCAGTGGTCGCAGGGCTTGCCGCCGGGCTCGACCGTGCAGGTCTTCTCGCTCTCGAAGAACTCGACAAGTTCGGAGACGGCCTCGCCGATCCCGGCGAACTGCTCCTGGCTCGGATGCGAGGTCGCGGGGACGTATGTGCCGCTCAGCCACGTCGAGCGCGTCTGAGGCTGCGCCGCGGCGGGCGCGGAGGAGTCGCGTCTCGGCGCCGCGTTGTCAGGCCGCCCCGAGGTCTTCGACTCGTCCCCACAGTCTTCGCCGTGCGTGATGTGCGACTCGATGTGCGCGAGCCGCCGCTGAATCTCTGAAAGACTCGCGCGCAGCGCGGCGAGGTCTTCGCCGCCCGCGCCTACGCCTGCCCCGCGCTGCGTGTCGGCCAGCCGGCGCGCGACGCGCTCGGCCAACTCCCGCACCCTGTCCTGTTCGCTGCCGCTGCTCATGCTTTACGTTTCGCCGTCTCCTCTGCCAGCAGGTCGATGCGGTCGATGACGCCGATGATGGCCGAGTCTATCGCCGCGCCCTGCTCGCCGGTGGCGGCGGTCGAGGCGCCCCAACCCTCCTGCACTATCAAGACCGTGTCGCCGATGCCCGCGTCCACCGAGTCGAGCGCGAGAAGCGTCGCCCCCGTCTCCTCGCCCGCGGGCGTCACCGGCTGGCAGAGCATGACGCGCGCGCTCTGGTAGCGCTCGTTCTTCTGCGTCGCCACGACGTTGCCGACCACGCGCGCGATAATCAACGCCCGCCCCTCCCCTTCGACACGTGCGCGTCCGAATCGACGATGCCGACGATGGTGCAGTCGGTCGGCGTGTCGTCGCGCCGGAAGGGGAAGCTCGCCTCTTTCCCGCGGCACCAGAAGACCAGCTCGCCGACGCCCGCGCCGATGGCGTCGAGCGCGACGAGCGGCTGACCCTGCGGCTTGAGGTCGGCGTTGAGCGACTGGACGACGAGAAGCTTGCGCCCCTCAAGCGAGTCGTTCTTCACCGTCGCCACCACGCACCCGATGACGCGAGCCAGTTGCATCGTCAGTCGTTCACGAAATCGACCGTGTCGATGACGCCGACGATGGCGGCGTCCACCGGCTTATCCTTCTGCCCCTCGGCGAGGCGCGCGGACGAGCCGGCGACGACGAGCACGCGCTCGTGGAAGCCGGCGCCGACCGTGTCCACGGCGACGACGTAGCCGGAGCCGTCCGAGCCGTCGAGGTTCAGCGGCCGGACGAGCAGGAGTTTGCTGCCCTTCAGCCGCTCGTCCTTCTGCGTCGAGACGACCGTGCCGAGGATGCGCGCGATAATCATCGGACTCTTTTCTTAACTGTCCCCGCCGACCGGGAGCGCCTCATCGACGCTGCCGTGTGGGCGCGCGATGACGTGGACGCTGACGAGTTCGCCGACGCGGCGCGCGGCCGCGGCCCCGGCGTCGGTGGCGGCCTTGACGGCGGCGACATCGCCGCGGACGATGGCCGTGACGAAGCCCGCGCCGATCTTCTCGTAGCCGACCAGCGTGACGTTGGCGGCCTTGACCATCGCGTCCGCGGCCTCGATCATCGCCACGAGTCCCTTCGTCTCAACCATCCCGAGTGCTTCCTGTGGCATTCTTCCTTCTCCGATCCGCTCTCTGATTTTTTAACGCTTGTGTAGAACTTATGTAGGACTTGCATCCCCGCCGCCGCCGAGTCAGCCGCGCGGCCTGCGCTCCGCGTACCTGAAGCCGAAGACGAACTCGGCCGCCCGCGTCCCGCCGCGCCCGACCTCCAAAGGCAGTCGCAGCGTGACCGTCTGCCCCGTCACGTCCCTCGGCACGCCCGCGCTCCCGTCCCCCGAGTCCATCTCGAAGTGGAGCACGAACGTCGCCGCGGCGCCGCCGCCGACCTCCGCGCGTTTGTCCGAGAGGAAGTTGGTCGCGCCGCCCGACCCGCGCGCGACCGAGCGCAGAATCATGCGCCCGCCGCCGCCCTTCGACAACTCGGCGCGATTGAAATCTATCGCCGCCGGTCCCTCGTTCGCGTTGCTTGCTTCGAGTATAACCGAAGTGGCCGCGTCCGCCACACTCCAGAGGCCGCGCGCGCGCAGCGTCACGCCTTCGCGCGTGACGACGAGCGTGTCGCCGCCGAAGTTCGTACTGACGACGCTCGCCCCTTCGCCGACCGCGTCGGGGACGAGGTCGCCGCCGTCGGGCGGGCACGCGGTCAGCAGCGCGCAGCCCGCGAGCAGGACGAGCGCGCGCGCGAAAGCCCCCGCGCGGCGCGCGCCGACCGACGCACGGGACGCCGCACCGAACTCAATCCTGTTTGCCGCCTTACGCATCGGGCCTTCGGGCACGCCGCCTCATGTTCGCCCCGCGCGGATGTGGTTGGCGATGTAAGGGAACCTGTCGTCGGCGGGGTTCATGCCCCTCTCATACCAGTGCTCGACGAGGAACGCCTGCTGCTCGACGTTATAACTGCCCCACGGCGCGCCGGGGTCGTAACTGTACGCCTTGTGCCGGCTGCCCTGCGTCAGGATGGCGTACCCTTGGGCGAGCATCGACTGCGCCATGTACTCCCAGCCGAGCACGCCGTGGAACCCCTGCCAGACGTGCGTCAGCTCGTGGATGAAGACGTGCCCGTGGTCGGGGATGTCGGCGCCCTTCTCGAAGGGGTCGGGGCCGAAGAAGATCGTGTAGCTCCTCCAAGTCCGCACGGGGACGAACGCGGCGGCCGAGGCCACCGTGACGGCCGTGCCCTTGTTGAAGGGGAAGAAGTTGCTGGAGAGGTAGATTTTGTCGTAGGGCAGCTTGTCTTCAAAGACCTGACGCGCGAACTCCACCTCCGACTCCTTGAGCAGGCGACTGGCCATGCCGGCGACTCCTTTCGCGAAGCTGTGTGTGAAGTAAAAAGCCCGCCGCGATAAAACTCTATCTCTTTAATGACCGCCCCGCGTGGCTTGGCTCAGAAGCTCTATCAACTCCTCGCGCGTCAAACTGATCTTGCCGTTCGTCGAAGCGGCCGCCGCCGGCGCGGGCGCCGCGTCGCGCTCGCCCGTCGGGCAGACGACGCGCGTCTGGTGCAGGTAGCCGCACGCCTGGCAGCGCGCGCGCTCGTCGAGGTAGCCGGCGCGCTCGCGCACGTCGATGAGCTTCTCGATGGAGTCGGGCGGGAGGTCGCGCGCCCCGCCCAGCGCGCGCGCGAGGATGGCGATCTTCGCCGTGTGCTCTAAGGTCTCAAGGCGGTCGAACGCCTGCCACACGTCCGCCCCGTAGGCGACCGCGCCGTGGTTGGCCATCAGGAGCGCGTTGTGGTTCTTGACGAGCGGGCGCATGGCCTCGGTCAACTCGTCGGTCGAGGGCGTGCCGTACTCTGCGAGCGGGACGCAGCCCAGCGTGAGGATGACTTCGGAGAGTATCGGCTGGTCGATGGCCAGCCCCGCGACGGCGAAGGCCGAGCCGTGCGGCGGGTGCGCGTGGCAGACCGCGCGCACGTCCTCGCGCTCGCGGTAGATGAGCAGGTGCATCGCCAGCTCTGACGAAGCGCGGCGGTCGTTGAGCGCCTTACCGTCCAAGTCCGTGAGGGCGAGCCCGTCCTCGGTCATGCGCCCCTTGTTAGTCTGCGTGGGCGTGGCGAGGACGCGGCCGTCGTCGAGGCGCACGCTGACGTTGCCGTCCGAGGAGACGACGTAGGAGCGCTCGTACAAGAGTTTGCCGACGCGAATTATTTCGCGCCGGGCTGTCTGCTCGTCCATCAATGTTCTACGTGGTTCAGCACGTCGGAACACTTAACCGTGGGAATCTCGACCTTCCGGGTGACGGTGACGGGCACCCCGTCAACCGTCTCCGGCTCGAACCGAATCCGCAGGGCGGCGCGCTCCACGGCCTCCCAGACGGTCTGCGTCGTCTCTTGCCTGCCGTGCGCGCGCCAGCTCCCGACCGGCTCGACCTTCCGCACCTTGCCGTCCGCGCCGAAGGTCACATCCACCCCCACGGGGTAGGTGTAGATGTTCTCGGCCCCCGTCCCGCTCAACTCGGCGGTCGGCACGTCAAGGATGGCGAGCGGCTTCGACACGGCGACCAGCTTGTGCCGCCCCATCGGGCAGGCGTGGCGCGGGCCCGAGTCGAACTCGATTGTGAACGGGACAGCGACCGTCTCGGTCTTCGACACGCCGAACCCGAAGAGGCCGGCGAGTGCCGCGCCGGCGACGAGGGTCAGCGTGAACGGAAGCGCCTTCTTGAGCAGGAACAGATACATGACCGAACTCCTTGTCAGCTCACGCCGTCCGCGTGTCAGCGTCCTCTTCCAGCTTCTCGACGCGGACGCGCAACTGGAAAATGTCGGCGACGTATGACCTGAACTGGCGGTTCATACGCGCCAACTCCGACTCGACTCCCGTCAGCCGCGCCAGCACGTCCTCCCAGATCGGGCGCGTCTCGCGCAGCCGTGAATCAACCTTCTCTTCGAGCGTCGTCAACCGCCCATCAAGCGCGTCAACTTTCGTTTCCAGCCTCTCCATGCGCGCGTCGAGCGAGTCGAAGCGTGCGAAGACGCGCTCCTCGAAGGAGTCGGAGCCGGGAATCTCCCGCGTGGGGTTGTCGCCCATGGCGTACTCCTCGCTGGCGGGATTATGAAGCCCTCGCTCGGAAAGGCTCAAGCCTCGGTTCGCCCCGCTCGCCGCCGCGTTTGTGTCGGTCGCGGACGGCGCGGGATCAGTTCTGCAACTCCTGCTCTTCGCGCTGCGCGATCTCCTCGTAGGGGAGGATGCTGCGCGGGTTAGTAACGCAGGTGATCTGCGGCCGCGCGAGGAAGTACGATAGCGACTCAAGCGAGATCGTCAGGTCAACCGTCTTGACCTTGACGCCGAGCCGCGCGTGCAGACGCACGGGCGCGAAGTTCAAGACCGCCTTGACGCCCGCCGACATCACCTGATTGAGCACGCGCTGCGCGACGCGCGCCGGCACGGCGATGACGGCCACGTCTATCGCCTCGTCGCGCACCACGCGCGCCAGCCTTCGCACGTCGTGGACGACGGTGCCGGCGACGCCGACGCGGCCGCCGATCTTCTCGCGGTCGTTGTCGAAGAGCGCGACGACCTCGAAGTTCGACTCGCGGAAGCCGTTGTAGTTGGCGAGCGCGGTGCCGAGGTTACCCGCCCCGACGATGCCGACGCGGTGCGCGCTGTCGAGGCCGAGTATCTGCGTCAGGTGTCGGCGCAGCTCGTCCACCGAGTAGCCGACGCCGCGCGTCCCGAACTCGCCGAAGTGCGCGAGGTCTTTGCGTATCTGCGCCGAGTTCAGCCGGAACTGGTCGGCGAGCGCCTGCGACGAGATGGTCTTGATGCCCGCCGACGCCAGCAGATTCAGGCAGCGCAGGTAGACGCTCAGCCGGCTCGTCGTCAGCTCAGAAATTTTCTCCGACTTCATCAGAAAACCTTTTCCAGGAGAGTACCTGCGAGAGAGTATACCGCGCCCGGCGCGCGGCGTGAAGATGTGCGCCCGCGCCGCAAAAAAGCGTGGACGGCCGACGCGACGCGCGTCCATAATGCGCCCGCCCGCTCCGTAGTCAAAGACACTTTGAAGAGAGAGGCCCGCCCGATGAGAAAAGTTGCCCGCCGCCGCGCCGCCGCGCTCTGCGCCGCGCTCTGCGTCTTGCTCCCGTTCGCGCAAGTCCTCGCGCAAGCCCTCGCGCAAGCCCCGCCGCGCGCGCGCGACCTCGGCGTGCCGTTCGAGGGGACGCCCGGCCCCTTCAACGCCATCACGGACGTGCGCGGCGTCGAGGTCGGCTTCGTCACGCTCGTCAGCGGAGAGGGCAAACTCGTACCGGGGCGCGGGCCCGTCCGAACGGGCGTGACGGCGGTGCTGCCGCAGGGCAAGGAGTTTCGCGGCCGCGTCTTCGCCGCGTGGCACACCCTGAACGGCAACGGCGAGATGACGGGGACGACTTGGCTCGAAGAGTCCGGCAGCCTCGGCACGCCCGTCCTCATCACCAACACGCACAGCGTCGGCGTCGTGCGCGACGCGGTCATCGAGTGGAACGCGCGGCGCGGCGCGGGCGAGGGCTACTCGGGAGACTTCAGCCTGCCCGTCGTCGCCGAGACGTGGGACGGGTTTCTGAACGACATCAACGGCTTCCACGTCAAAAAGGAGCACGTCTTCCAGGCGCTCGACGGCGCGAAGGGCGGGGCGGTCGCCGAGGGGAACGTCGGCGGCGGGACGGGGATGGTCGCGCACGGCTTCAAGGGCGGGACGGGCACCGCTTCGCGCGTGCTCGCGGCGGCCGAGGGCGGCTACACGGTCGGCGTGCTGGTGCAGGCCAACTACGGGCGGCGCGACCTTTTGCGCATCGCGGGCGTCCCCGTCGGCAAGGAGATGACAGACCTCACGCCCGAGCGAGGCAAGCGCGACGACGGCGGCGGCTCGATCATCGTCGTCGTGGCGACGGACGCGCCGCTGCTGCCGCACCAGTTGAAGCGGCTCGCGAGGCGCGTCTCGCTCGGCGTCGGCGTGATGGGCGGGCGCGGCGAGAACACCTCGGGCGACATCTTCATCGCCTTCTCGACCGCCAACCCCGAGGCGAGCAAGCAGGAGGGCTTGGCGCAACTGACGATGCTCCCGAACGAGCGAATCAACCCGCTCCTGCGCGCGACCGTCGAGGCGACCGAGGAAGCCATCGTCAACGCCATGGTCGCCGCGAAGACGATGCGCGGCATCGACGGCAACACCGTCCACGCCCTCCCGCACGAACGCCTCCGCGAAGTCTTGAGGAAGTACAACCGGCTCGCGAAGTAGCCGCGCCCCACACGACCCTTGAACGGAAATCGGCCGGGGTTCATAATCTCGGCCATGAGTGAAGAGACGACTCATCACCTGCCGGACGGACGCTCCTTCGAGGAGCGCGTCTTCGCACGCTTCGACGCCATAGACGCCGGACTCCGCCAATTGAATGTGCGCATGGATGGTCTGGAGGCTCGCATGGAGAGCCTGGAGACTCGCGTGCAGCGGTTGGAAGAGGAGTCGGCGCGTAGGGCCGTCGAGACGAAGCCAATCTGGGAGCGCGCTCTCGCCGAGATCATTGCCGTGGGTGAAAAGGTTGATACCTTAACCCGCAAGGTGATGGTGCTTGGTCGTGACGTACTCACGGTGCGCGCCGACCAGTCGAAACTTGAGGATCGCATGGATAAGCTCGAAGCTTAGCCCGCGAGTTAGCAGGCTCGAAACGAGGCCCGCGTTTGACCGCCATCCGACGCCACGCCGATATTTTCAACCGACATCAAAACAGGCGCGAGCAGGACGAAACGCCGCGAAGTCCGCGGGCGTCGTCCCTCGGCGGTGTCGCGCTCCCGGTGCGTCCGGCGGACGGAGAGATGATGAAGAAAGTTTTTCGCTACACGCTCGGGCTGCTCCTCGTCCTGTGCTGCGCGGCGTCGCGCGCGGGGGCGCAGGACGAGGGCGGCAACCCGGCCCACTGGTGCCGCAACGGCGCGTTCACGCGCGACTCCGAGGTGTTCAGGACGGCGCGCGTCACCGGCCGTAAAGGCTCGCGCGTCTACTTCGGCGGCGACGACGAGGGCTGCCCCGGCCCGTCGGCGAAGTGCAGGCAGAAGGCTTACGTCGTGCCCGGCGACGAGGTGCTGACCTCGCGCGCGTTCGGCGACTGGGTCTGCGCGTGGTATCAGCCCGCGCGCGGTTCCGAGACCGTCGGCTGGCTGCCCGCGCAACAGCTCAGCGTGACCGAGCCGCCCGCGAACCCGCCGCTCGCCGCGTGGCTCGGCGCGTGGGGCTTCTACGACAACTCTCTGCGCCTCGGCCGCGCGAGAAAGGCGGGCGCGCTCCGCGTCGAGGGCGACGCGACGTGGGTCGGCGTGAACCCCGGCAACGTCCACGTCGGCGACGTGAGCGGCGAGGCCGCCCCCGAGGGCAACGTCCTCAAGGTCGGCGGAGGCGACGAGTACGACTGCCGCCTCACGCTCCGACTCGTCGGCGCCTACCTCGTCGCCTCCGACAACCGACAGTGCGGCGGCGCCAACGTCACCTTCGACGGCGTCTACAAAAGGAAAAGAAAGGGATGAAGGCGGAAGGCCGAAGGATGAAAGGGCGGCTGACTAACGTCACTTCATCCTTCCGCCTTCCGCCTTCATCCTTTCCCCCGTTGCCGACCGCCGGCCGTTCATCTAAAATTCACGGTGTAACGTGAGGCGCTCCCGAAATTCCTTCTCTCGTCAAAGCAAGTAAAGAATGATCGCACACCTTTCAGGGACTCTGCTGGCGAAGCACGCGACCAGCGTGATCGTCGATGTGGGCGGCGTCGGCTACGAGGTGACCATCCCCGTAACGACCTTCTACGACCTCGGCGAGCCGAACACGCCCGTCCGGCTCCGCATCTACACGCACGTGCGCGAGGAGGCTTTGCAGCTCTTCGGCTTCCGCACCGAGCGCGAGCGCGAACTGTTCACGCTGCTCATCTCGGTGAGCGGCATCGGCCCGAAGTCGGCCGTGGCGATGCTCTCGGGGATGAGTGCCGACGAGATCGTCACCGCCATCCGCACCAACAACTACGCGCGGCTGACCTCGATTCCGGGCGTCGGGCGCAAGACGGCCGAGCGCATGGTCATCGAGCTGCGCGACAAGATGGCCGCGCTCAGCTCTCCCGCGCTCGAAGAGGAGATCGCCTCCGGCAGCGCCGCCGCGGCCGCACAGTCCGAGGACGCTTTGCGCGAGGACACGCTCGCCGCGCTCCTCCAACTCGGCTTCCCCAGACCCGCCGCCGAGAAGGCCATCACCGGCGCCATGCAGGAGGGCGGAGACCTCTCCGTCGAGACGCTGCTGCGCCGCTCCCTGCGGCAACTGTCGAAGGGCTGACGAAGGTTACTCATGACAGAACCCGTGTACGAACCCTTCGACGAGGATAGAGTTCGGCTCATCCTCCTCGAAGAGATTTATTACCTGATGCGCGCGGCCGACGGCCAACTGAGAGACGCGGCGGAGGAAGGCGAGCGGGCACTCTCGGCGGCCGCCGTCGCGGCAATAGGTAAAGCGGCCAAAGAGCGAATGTCCGCGCTCCGCGCCCAGCGGCGCGCGGGCTGAGTAAGTTACAGTGGCGTGATGTCTGAAGAATTCGAGCCGGGTAACGTGCGCGAGCGCGGGGCGGTGGAGGACGAGCGGCAGTTCGAGCTTTCCCTGCGCCCGTCGCGGCTCGGCGAGTACATCGGGCAGAAGAAGGCGACCGAGAACCTCGGCATCTTCATCCGCGCCGCGCGCCAGCGCCGCGAGGCGCTCGACCACGTGCTGCTGACCGGCCCGCCGGGCCTCGGCAAGACCACGCTCTCCGTCATCATCGCCAACGAGATGGAGGCCGAGCTGCGCTCGACCGCCGGCCCCATCATCGAGAAGCCGGGCGACCTCGCCGCGCTCCTCACCAACCTGCAAGAGGGCGACGTTCTCTTCATCGACGAGATACACCGCATGTCGCCCGCCATCGAGGAGGTCTTGTACCCCGCGATGGAGGACTTCCAGCTCGACATCATGATCGGGCAGGGGCCGTCCGCCAAGTCGATCAAGCTCGAACTCCCGAAGTTCACGCTCGTCGGCGCGACGACGCGGCCCGGCCTCATCACCGCGCCCCTGCGCGGGCGATTCGGCATCGTCTTCCACCTCAACTTCTACACGCACGCGGAGCTGGCGACCATCGTCCGCCGCTCGGCCGAGATTCTCGGCACCGAGATAGACGACAGCGGCTCGCGCGAGATAGCGCGGCGCGCGCGCGGGACGCCGCGCATCGCGAACCGTCTGCTCCGGCGCGTGCGCGACTACGCCGAGGTCGAGTACGACGGGCGCATCACCAAAGAGATCGCCGACGACGCGCTCAACCGCATGGAGGTGGACACCTTCGGGCTTGACGAGATGGACAGAAAACTGCTGCTGATGATTATCCAGCAGCACGGCGGCGGCCCCGTCGGCCTCAACCACATGTCGGCCGCGCTACAGGAGGAGAAGGACTCCATCGAGGAGATCATCGAGCCGTACCTCATCCAGATCGGCTTCCTCAACCGCACGCCCCGAGGCCGCGCCGCGACGCGACTCGCCTACGAACACTTCGGTATCGAGCCCCCGCGCCCGCAGACGCGGCCGGGGCTGTTCGACCAGGAGTAGCCCGAGCCGCCGCGCCATGACAGACACGCCCCGCAACGTCCGACTCGCCCTCGCGCTCCTCGTCGCGTGCGCGGCGTGCGCGCGGGACGCGGACTCACAAACGCGCGGCGCCGTCTCCCCGGCGCAGGCCAAGCCGCCGGTTCAAGCAAAGCCGCCGGCTCAGGCGAAGTCGGCGGCGCAGAAGTCCGCGGCGGGCGGCAAGGCCAGGGCGGACGCCGCGCGCGCGGCCGAGCGTTTGACGCGCAAGGCCGTCGCCGTGCTCCTCGAAGTCGCCGACGGCGCGAAGTCGCTCGAAGACCCGTCGCAGCGAGCGAGCGTGCTGGCGCTCTGCGCCGACGCGCTCTGGAACGTGGACGAGCGCGCGGCGCGCGCGGCCTTCGCGCGCGCGTGGGAGGCCGCCGCCGAGGCGGACGAGGCCGAGTTGAAGGACGAGCGCGAGCAGGGCCGCTACGGCGACCTGCCCGAGAGGTTCACGCGCGCGCGCGAGCTGGTGCTCTCCGCCGCCGCTCGGCGCGACACGCGCCTGTCCGAAGGCTGGCTCGGCGCGCTCGCCGACTGGGTCAAGCGCCAACGCGCCAGTGAAGAAGGCGACGAGCCGGCTCCGGCTGAAGGAGGCGCCGCGACGGCCGGCCCCGACCTCGGCCCGCAGGACGGTTCGACGCGCGAGGGACAGAGGCTCACGCTCGCCTCCTCTCTGCTGGACGAGGGCGCTTACGAAGAAGCGGCGCGCGTCGCCGCCCCGGCGCTCCGTGGCGCGTTGAGTGGCGCGCTCGTCGAGTTCCTGCTCGGCCTGCGCGCCGGCTCGCCCGACGAAGCCGACCGCCTCTACCTCCAACTGCTCGCGTCGGTGCGCGCGCGCGGCGACGCGACCGCCAACGACGTGTTGCTCCTCTCCTCCTACGTGCTCTCGCCGCGGCTGCTGGCGGCCGTCGGCCCCGACGGCTCGGTCAGCCTCCGCCCCGTCGGCGGCGGCGCCCGCGACGAGTCGGCGACGGCCGCGACGCCGCGCGAGACTCCCGCGCACGTCCGCTCGGTCTTCTACGACACGGCCGCGGGCGTGCTCCTCCTGCGCCCGCCGCAGGACTCGACGCCGGGGCGCGAGACGCACGCGCTCTACTTCACCATCGGCCGCCTGCTCCCCTTCTTCCAGCGCGAGTCGATGCGCCACGCCTACGCGCTACAGACGCGCATGATTGAACTGGGCGAGCGGCTCGGGTTCGAGCGCAGCGTCGCACTCCAGGAGCAGATGGAGAGGCTCAGCCTCTCGCCCGAGAACCCGACCGACCCGCTGCGCGGGCTGCTCGACACGGTGGCCGGCGCCTCCGACCCGAAGCTGCGTGACGCGGCGCGACTCCAGGCGGTCGAGGCGGCGGCGAAGCGCAGGCTGTGGGAGCGCGCGCGGCGCGTGGCCGAAGAGGTCGAGGACGAGGACGTGCGGCGCGCGGCGCGCGCGGTCGTGGACGCCTACAAGGTCGCGTGGGTGCGCGAAACTTACGAGGGCGACGACGAAGACTTCGAGAAGACGGCGGCGCTCTCGCGCGGCGCGGGGGTGATGCCGGCGCTGCGCGCCTTCGGGCTGGGGCAGGCGGCGCTGATGGCCGCGCGACGCGGCGAGCGCGAGCGCACGGCGGCGCTGCTCGAAGAGGCGTTCGGGCAGGCTTCGCAGGAGGACGCGGGGACTTTCGCGCGCGACGCCGCGATGCTGATGACGGCGGCGGTCGCGGCGCGCCTCGAATCGCCCCGCACGTGGGAGGTGCTGGCGGCGACGGTCGCGGCGCTCAACGACGACGCGGGGTTCAAGGGCGGGCCATTCCGCTTCGACACGGAGGCGCGCGCCTCGTACGAGCCAGGCGAGGCCGGCGCGCTCGAAGAGGCGCTCGCGCAGTTCGACATCAGTGAGGCGTTCGAGGCGGTGGCGCGCCGCGACCCCGAACGCGCGGCGGCCGAGGCGCGCAACCTCAAGAGCGCCTTCGCGCGCTCGCGGGCGCTCATCACGTCGGCGTGGATCGCGTTGGAGAAGGCCGGCCGCGTCCCCGCGCAACTGCGGCCGGGGCGCTAGTGCTTTTGCGGCGCGGCGCCTAATGAAGGACAATCGCCGGGCGTCCGCCGCGAAGGCGGGCCGGCTTAAAGAGCGAACACTTCGGCGGGGTGACTGATGGAGAACGTGCGGAGACGCATCCCCTTCTTCTCGCGCGGGCGCTGGGGCGTGAAGAATCACGCGCCCTGGACGACCATCCTCCAGCACACCTTCCACCAGTTCCACGAAAACGACCTCTTCACGCCGGCCGCCGCGATGAGCTACTTCGGGCTGCTGACACTCTTCCCCGCCCTGCTCGTCATACTCGTCGTCGGCGACCGCGTCGCCGCCGGCGGCGAGGCGCTCACGCGCATCGTCGAAATCTACCCCGGCTCGCGCGAGTTCCTGCGCGCGACCATCAAGTCGCTGAAGGAGGTCGGCTGGGGCGGCATCGTCAGCGCGGTGGTCGTCACGCTGTGGGCCGGGTCGTGGGTCTTCGCCGTCATCGAGCGCGCCCTCAACCGCATCTGGGGGACGCGGCCGCGCACTTTCCTCCGCGGCCGCGGCCTGACGCTCGGCATGATCGGCGCGGTCGGGCTGCTGCTCATCACCTCCGTCTTCCTGACCTCGATCCTCGTCGGGTTGCAGGAGCTCATCGACCAACTCCCCATCCGCGTCGTGCGCCGCTCGGCGTGGCTGACCTTCGTCGGCAACGCCTTCTGGCAGACGACGTTCGCCTCGGCCGGCGCGCTCGTCACCGTCGCGCTCTTCGCGGTCGTCTACCGGCTGGTGCCGAACGGGCGCGTCACGCTGCGCGACACGCTGCCGAGCGCGGTCGTCGCCGGGTTACTGTGGGAGGCGGCCAAGTACGTTTTCGCGTCGAGCCTGCAATACTTCCACTACGACGAGATATACGGCTCGGTCGGCGCGGTCGTCGCCGTGCTCACGTGGAGCTACGTCTCAAGCCTCGTCCTGATGTTCGGCGCGCAGCTCTCGGTCGTCCTCCACCAGGAGCACGCCTCCGAAGAGATCGCCGCCGAGACGCCCGCCTCGCCCTCCTGATTTTTAATGCGCATCTCTGATTTCGACTTCGAGCTGCCCGAGGAGCTGATCGCGCAGCGCCCGCTCGGGCGGCGCGACGCCTCGCGGATGCTCGTCTTGAGCCGCGCCGCCGGAAGTTGGCGCGACGCCTCGTTCGCCGAGTTCGCGTCGGAGCTGCGCGAGGGCGACACCGTCGTCGTCAACAACACGCGCGTCTTCCCCGCGCGCCTCGTCGGGCGGAGGGAGCCAACGGGCGGCCGCGTCGAACTGCTGCTCGTGCGCCGGCGCGGGGAGTTTGAAGGCGAGGCTTGGGAAGTTTTGGCGAAGCCCGCGCGCAGGCTGGAGGCGGGCGCGCGCGTGACCTTCGGCGACGGCCGGCTCGCCGCCGAGGTGCTCTCGCCGACCGCCGACGGCGCGGGCCGCGTCGTGCGCTTCGACGCCGGGGGCGACTTCGCGGCGCTCCTCGAAGAGTTCGGGCGGATGCCGCTGCCGCCCTACATCAAGCGCGACTCCGACGACCTCGCCGCGGTCGCGGAAGACCGCGAGCGCTACCAGACCGTCTACGCCCACGCCTCGGGCGCCATCGCCGCGCCGACCGCCGGGCTGCACTTCACCCCGCAGGTTTTTGAAGAGCTAAAAGCGCGCGGCGTGCGGACGGCCGAGGTCACGCTCCACGTCGGCTACGGCACCTTCGCGCCCGTGCGCGCCGGCGAGTTGAGCGAACACCGCGTCGCGGAAGAACGCTTCGAGATAAGCGAGGCGGCCGCTGCGGAGGTCAACGCGACGCGAGGCCGCGGCGGTCGCGTCGTCGCCGTGGGGACGACGACCGTGCGCGCGCTCGAATCGGCGGTTGATGAAGAGGGCCGTGTCCGGCCGGGAGGCGGCGAGACCGGGTTGACGATTGTGCCCGGCTACGAGTTCCGCGCCGTGGACGCGCTCCTGACCAACTTCCACCTCCCGCGCTCGTCGCTGCTCGTGCTGGTCGGCGCCTTCGCCGGCCGCGACACGGTGCTCGCCGCCTACCGCCACGCCGTCGCGGCGCGCTACCGCTTCTACAGCTACGGCGACTGTATGCTCATTATTTAGTGAGGCGTGAGCGGTAGAGGGCGAATCGCGTTCGGGCGTCGCCGTGCGGCGTTGGCCCTATTTACCATTCAACGTTTACCATTTACTATTTACGCGTCATGGCTGTGCTGAAAAAAATTCGCTCGCGGCTCTTCCCGTCCGGCGCGGGGCAGGGCGAGGAGGCCGACCCCGAGGCGCCGGCGGGCGCCGCGCCGGACGCGCGCTCGCGCTACGACGTGCGCCCGCTCACCGCCGCGCAGCTCGACGAGTGCTGGCGGCTCGACCACCGCTGCTTCGTGGACGGCGAGGCGTACAGCCGCGAAACCTTCGAGTACCTGCTGACCTCGCCCGAGTCGGTCTCCTACCGCGCGGTGACGCCCGACGGGACGATGATCGGCTTCATCGTCGGCATCGTCGAGCCAGACCGCACCGGCCACATCACCACGCTCGGCGTCGCGCCCGAGCACCGCCGGCGCGGCGTCGCCCGCCGGATGCTGCTCAAGGTCGAGGAGGGTTTCCGCCGCCGCGGCGTCCGCATCACGCGGCTCGAAGTCCGCTCGGTCAACACCGGCGCGCAAGACCTCTACCTCAAGCTCGGCTTCTCCGTCACGCAGCGCCTCCCGCGCTACTACTCCAACGGCGGCGACGGCCTCCTGATGATTAAATCCTTAGTCTGACAAGCCCGCGAGCCGTGAACTCTGGGGCCGCCGATTCATAATAATTTTCCATTTCTAAATCTCTTTGTTATAGCCGCGGAGCAATATGTCGTGTGCCGCGCACAGCCGAGCACAAGTAATGCTGCCGCCAGAGTAAACCTCCTTGACGACTGCCACGGCCCCGGCGCCTTCCTCACGCAACTGCGAAACCTCCTGCCGAAAGAGACGACGATTGTCGGCGCGGACTCGTGCCCCGAGTACGTCTGCCTCGCCCGCCTCGACGCGGTCGGGCGCCGCGCGTGCGTCATCGAATCTCTGGACACCCTGACCGAGCTGCGCACAGACGAGAACGCGCTGTTCGACGCCACTCTCGGCGTCCCCGCCGAAGGCTACGACCTCATCGTAGGGAACCCGCCTTACGTTCGCTCGCAACTCTTGGCAGGTCTTCCCCGATAAGACCACTTACACCTGCGTCATCACCTTCACGAAGCTGCCGCCGACCGGCGCCGCCACGCTCATCAAGTTCCCGCCGGGGCTGAAGTGGAACGGGCGCGGCGAGCACTTGGAGTTGGGGCAGAAGACGCGGCTCGCGCAGGAGCGTCTGGAGAGCGTCCGGTGGAATCTGGCCGGCGAGAGCCACGACGAGATTCTGCGGCTGATGCACCGTCCGCAGAATCCCCGCCTGCTCGACGTGTTCGCCAGCGTCAGTCAGGGCGTGCGGACGGGCGCCAATCACGTCTTCGTCATCGGCGGGAGCGCGGCCGAGGAGGTCGGCGCGGCGGCGTCCGGGTAGAAAGCGTCCACCTGCAAGTCGTATTTTAGCCTGAGCTCTCCGTGCTGATAGTAGATGACGCGCCTCTTGTCCTTCGGCCGGTTGAGCGCGGCGACGACGGCCCTCTCCAGTTCCGGGCCGAACTTCTGCACCTGTTTCAGGCTAACGCTCTGCTCGTTATATGCCATGCCTTTCTCCTGTGATGTTTGGTGAGCGATTCGGCTAAGAAGCCGCGGGCCAGGATGCCGCCGACGGGCGCGGGCGCTCAACCGCCGCAGTGACAATCACTCAGACGCGCGAAAGCCGGCGAGGCGTCCAAACCCCACCGGCTTTCGTGCGTTTACGGCTTTCGCGCCCTTAGCTCTTGCGCAGCTCGGTCAGGACCTGCTTGGCGACCGACTTGAGCGTGTCGAAGACGCCGTTGCCTTTGGAGGCGATGGCCTCGTGGACGGGCTCGTCCTTGCGTCGGAGCTCGGAGACCATCTCCTCGGCGGGGATGACGTTCGGGAGGTCGCGCTTGTTCAGTTGCAGCACGTAGGGAATCTTCGACAAGTCGTAGCCGTTGGCCTGCAAGTTCTCCTCAAGGTTGTAGAGCGACTCGATGTTGGCGTCCATGCGCTCGTCCTGACTGTCGGCGACGAAGACGACGCCGTCCACGCCCTTCAGGATGAGCTTGCGCGAGGCGTCGTAGAAGACCTGCCCCGGCACCGTGTAGAGGTGGAAGCGCGTCTTGAAGCCTCTGACGGTGCCCAGTTCCAGCGGCATGAAGTCGAAGAAGAGCGTCCGGTCGGTCTCGGTCGCTAAGGAGATGAGCTTGCCCTTGGCCGTCGGCGCGGTCGTGTCGTAGATGTATTGCAGGTTGGTCGTCTTCCCGCACAGCCCCGGGCCGTAGTAGACGATCTTGCAGTTGATCTCTCTCGAAGCGTAGTTGATGAAAGTCATGGCACTCCGGTGGCGGTCAGTCTGGGGGCTGGGGTTCTGTGGCCTGGAGTCGGGACGCGGCGGCGGCCGTGGTTTTGACTCCGAACTTCGGACTCCGGGCTCCGGACTTTTAACTAAAGAGGCTGTCGATGTCGTCGTCGGTGATCTCGGCGAAGAGCGCCTCCTCGCGTTCGCGGCGCTCGGCGTTGAGGCGTTCGAGTTCGTCGAAGAGGGAGGAGAGGTCGCGCGAAGCCTGCTTGACGCGCAGCTTGACCAGGCCGAGGCTGGAACGTTCGTCGAAGACCACGACCAGCAGGACGCGGCCGATGATGCAGATGTGGATGCTCTCGCGCTCGCCCTCGTGCGAGAGCGTCGGGAACTCTTTCTCGCCGATGAGACGCGCCATCCCGCCCGTCGCGGCCACGTTCCCGGCCGCCAGCGAGGCCAAACTCGTCGTGTCGATGTCGCCGACCTCGCCGTGCGTGGCGATCTGCTGGCCGTTTTTGTCCACGAGAAAGACGACGCGGGAAAAAGATTCGAGCCGCAGCTTGCCCAGGATGAGCCTGAGCTGTTGAAACTGCTGCTCGTGCATGACGATAGGCGTGTCTGTCATTCGTACACTGGCTCTCTATCTCTCGGGATGCGGACTGTAGGTGAGTGCCGGGGGCGGGAGTTCCGGGCGGCGACCGAAAGCTAAAATGAAGAGTACAGGGGCTTTGTCTCTCGACTTCGGCGGCCTCTTGTGTGCCGGCCGGGACTGTCCGCGGAAGCCGCGTCGGCACCTCAAGGACTCTAGCATATGGCCAAACATGACTTCAATAGTTTTTCTTTGCCGCCGATTGTTTAACCTTCACACAGACCCATATAACGCCCGCAAATCCTACTTCCCCGTTGATTTAGACCCTTTCGTGTGTTAAAGTGCGGGAGGTCGGCGGCTTCCCTTTTGCTGGGGAAGCGTTCTCTGAAAAGCGAGTGCTTCGCATGAGCGATCCAGTCATCAAGGGTGCAAAAAGAAGCTCCTCCCGCCCTGCACCGCATAGCGCTGCGCCCAAATCCTCGGCCAAAGGCCGCAAGGTGACGGCCGCCGCCGCGAAGCCCAAGCCGAAGCGCGCGACGGCCGAGAAGGCGCCTGTGCGTAAGGCCGCCCCGGCGAAATCCTCCGCCGCTTCCAAATCATCCAAAACTTCGCGCCCCGCCGCCAAGCAGTCCCCGGCCTCGAAGCAGTCGAAGCGCCCGGCCCCGAAGCCCGCGCCCGCGAAAAAGGCCGCCGGCAAGGCTCACGTCGCGGCCGGCTCCGGCAAGAAAGCCGCAACGCCGTCTAAGTCTCAGCCCGTCAGGGACTCCCCGGCCAAAACTTCCCGGGCCACGGCGTCGAAGGCCGCCCCGGCGGCGCACAAGTCCGCCCCCGCGCAGAAGTCGGCTTCGCGTCACGCGCCCCAGCCGCCGCGCCAGCCCTCGCGCGACGAGGCCGCCGCGCTCAAAGCCTTCGAGCGCGCCCATAAAGATTTCACGCGCGGGAACTTCACGGCGGCGCGCGAGCACTTCCGCGCCCTCATCGACCAGCACGCGGGCGTCTCGGAGGTCGCGGCGCGCGCGCGCACCTATCTCAACATCGCCGAGACGCGGCTGCGCACCGAGGCGGCGCTCCCGCGCGACCCCGACTCGCTCTACGACCGGGGGGTGATCGAACTGAACCGCGGCGACTTCGTCTCGGCGCAGGAGCTTTTCGAGCGCGCGCTCAAGCGCGACCCCGAAGCCGCCGACACGCACTACGCCTTGGCGGCCGCACGCGCGCGGCTCGGCTCGGTCGAGTCGGCGCTCCAGGCCCTTGAGCGCGCGGTCGAGCTCAAACCCGTCCTCCGGGTGCGCGCGCAGGCCGACGCAGACCTCGTTCTCCTGCGCAACGACCCCGAGTTCGAGCGCATCGTCTTCCCCAACACGCGCCCCTAAAAAGCCGCCCTCAACTCCCCGCAGCGGCCGCGCAACTCTCCTTCGCCTTTTAACTCCTTTGAAAGCCTACGTCTTTCAAGTATGATTTCACACACCGGCCGAAGGGTCGGCCCCAGTTTCACCGAGGAGCCCTGAGGAGTTTGCAGTCGAGCACGGAGCACGGCCTGAAGCTCGTCGCCATCGGCGGCGGCACGGGTCTGTCTACGGTGCTTTCCGGGCTGAAGGAGCTGGCGGGCGACCACGGCCGGGGCGACCTCTGGCTCGAATCGCTCTCGGCCATCGTCACGGTCTCGGACGACGGCGGGAGTTCGGGCCGCCTGCGCGACGAGTTGCAGATGCTCCCGCCGGGCGACATACGCAACTGCATGGTGGCTCTGTCGGAGGACTCCACGCTCCTCTCGCGGCTCTTTCAGTACCGCTTCCGGGGCGAGGGCGGCTTGGGCGGCCACAGCTTCGGCAACCTCTTTCTGGCCGCGCTGACGGAGGTGACGGGCGACTTCGTCGAGGCCGTGCGCCTCTCCTCCGAGGTTCTGGCGAGCAAGGGGCGCATCTACCCTGCGACTTTGAACGACGTGCGGCTCGTCGCCGAGCTTGAGGACGGGCGCGTCGTGCGCGGCGAGACGAACATCACGGCCGCGCGCTCGGCCGTCCGGCGGCTCAGACTTGAGCCGGAGCAGTGCCTCCCGCTCCCAGAGGCGCTCGCGGCCGTCCGCGTGGCCGACATCATTACGGTCGGCCCCGGCTCGCTCTACACAAGCATCCTCCCCAACCTGCTCGTGGCGCGCGTGGCCGAATCGATCGGCGCGTCGCCGGCGGTCAAAATCTTCATCTGCAACCTGATGACACAGCCGGGCGAGACCGACGGCTACACGGCGCGCCGCCACATCGAGGTCGTCCGCTCCTACGCGCCCGAAATCGATTTCGACTTCGTCGTCGTCAACGACCGCCGCGTCAGCCCCGAGCAGTCGGCGGCGTACGCCGCCGAGGGCGCGCACCAGATCGGGCTGACGGATCACAAGCTTGAGGAGGAGTTCGGCCGCGTGGCCGAGGTCGTGCGCGCCGACCTGCTCGACGAGGGCGAGAAGGTGCGGCACAGCCCGGACAAGCTGGCGCGCGTCATCCTCGCCTGCTACGAGAAGGCGCGCGTGCGCGCCTCCCGGATGACGACGACGACCGCCGCACGCTAAAAAGCGACCCTATGGACAGACAGCCACAGCAGCAACCCTCGCCGGCGCAGAGCCAGCCGCTCGACATCCTGATCCTCGCGGCGGGCTTGGGCACGCGCATGCGCTCCTCGACGGCGAAGGTGCTGCACAAGCTGGGCGGCCGCCCGCTCATCGCGCACGTCTGCCGGACGGCCTCGGCGCTCGTCAAGGGCGAGCGCCCCGTCTACGTCGTCGTCGGCCACCAGGCCGAGGAAGTTAAAGAGGCCGTGCGCGCCGAGTTGGGCGAGGGCGGCGCCGTCTTCGTCACGCAGACCGAGCAGCGCGGGACGGGCGACGCGGTCTTCGCCGCGCGCGCCGAGTTGGGCGGGGCGGACTCGACGCTGCTCGTCCTCTCGGGCGACGTGCCGCTCGTGCGCGCCGAAACGCTCGGCTCGCTCGTCCACCAGCACCGCACGCACCGCGGGCGCGGCGCGGCCTGCACGCTGATGGCCGTCCGGCTCGAAGACCCCACGGGCTACGGCCGCGTCGTGCGCGACGAAGAGGGGCGCTTCCAGAAGATCGTCGAGCAGAAGGACGCGAGCGCCGACGAGCGGCAGATAGGCGAAGTCAACGCGGGCATCTACTGCTTCGAGACGCGTCTGCTCTTCCCGGCGTTGGAGCGCGTCAAACCTGAGAACGCGCAGGGCGAGTTTTACCTGACCGACGTGCCGGCCATCCTGCGCGCCGACGGCGAGGACGTTTCCGTCTACACGCACCCGGACGCGCGCGAGGTCTCCGGCATCAACACGCGGGTCGAGCTGGCCGACTTCGAGCGCCTGCTCCGCCTGCGGACGCTGCGCAGCCTGATGCTCAACTCGGGCGTGACCGTCATCGACCCGCAGCACACCTACGTCAGCCCCGACGCGCAGATCGGCCGCGACACCACGCTCCACCCCAACGTCCACGTCGAGGGGCGCACCGTCATCGGCGAGGGCTGCGAGATCGGCCAGGGCTCGCGCATCAGCGACTCGCGAGTCGGCAACGGCGTGACGGTCAAAGACCACTGCGTCATCGTCGATTCCGAGGTCGCGGACGGCTGCGTCGTCGGCCCCTTCGCACACCTGCGGATGAACGCGCGGATGGAGCAGGGCGCACACGTCGGCAACTTCGTCGAGATGAAGAAGTCGCGTCTGGGCGCAAAGTCGAAGGCGAACCACCTCACCTACCTCGGCGACGCCGAGGTGGGCGAGCGCACCAACATCGGCGCCGGCACCATCACCTGCAACTACGACGGCAAGAACAAGCACCCGACGACCATCGAGCACGACGTGAAGATCGGCTCGGACACGATGCTCGTCGCGCCCGTCCGCGTCGGCGCGCGCTCGGTGACGGGCGCCGGCTCGGTCGTCACCGAAGACGTGGAGCCGGACACGCTCGTCGCCGGCGTCCCGGCGAAAGTGAAGAGGAAGCTCCTGCGCGAAGAAGAGTCGGCGGACAGACCCGCCGCCGAGAGTAAGAGCGACGACGCGGGCGAGCCGGTCGCGGCCGCCGGCGGCGACGAGCGCTAGTCGCCGAGTCTTTCGCCACCCTTCCACCTCAACCAATCAACGACAGACGAAAGAGGCTTAATAATCATGTGTGGCATCGTCGGATACGTCGGCAACAAGCAGGTCGTCCCCGTCATCCTCGACGGTTTACGTAAGCTCGAATACCGCGGGTACGATTCGGCCGGCATCGCGGTCGTGGACGAGGGGCATCGACTCGACATCCGCCGCGCCGAGGGCAAGCTCCGCAACCTCGAAGAGGCCATCCGGCTCAAGCCGCTCGACGGCACCTACGGCATCGGCCACACGCGCTGGGCCACGCACGGGCGGCCGACCGAGGAGAACGCGCACCCGCACCGCGACTGCACGGGGCGCGTCGTCGTCGTCCACAACGGCATCATCGAGAACTACATCCACCTTAAAGACCGCCTGCGCAAGACCGACCACCGCTTCGTCACCGAGACCGACACCGAGGTCGTCGCCCACCTCGTCGAGGAGTACTTGAAGTCCAACGACTCGTTCGAGAAGGCGGTCTCCTTAGCCGTGCGCGACCTGCGCGGCATCTTCGCGCTCTCGATCATCTCGACCGACGAGCCCGACACCATCGTCGCCGTCCGGCAGGGGCCGCCCGTCGTCATCGGCCTCGGCGACGGCGAGTACTTCGTCGCCTCGGACGTGCCGCCCATCTTGCAGCACACGCGCGACGTGTTCTTCTTGGGCGACGGCGAGCTGGCCGTGCTCACCAAAGACTCGGTGCGCGTCACCGACTTCGAGGGCAACCCCGTCGAGCCGCACACGCAGCGCATCACCTGGGACCCGATCATGGCGGAGAAGGGCGGGTTCAAGCACTTCATGCTCAAGGAGATTTACGAGCAGCCGCGCGCGGTCAGGGACACCGTGCAGGGGCGCGTCTCTCTGGACACGGGGCGCGTCTACATCGGCGACGAAGAGCAGATGAACATCACGCCCGCCGAGTTCAAGTCGTTCGACCGCGTGCTCATCGCCGCCTGCGGCACGTCGTGGCACGCGGGGCTTGCGGGCAAGTACATGATCGAGCAGTTGGCGCGCATCCCCGTCGAGGTGGACTACGCCTCGGAGTTCCGCTACCGCGACCCCGTGATGACGGAGAAGACGCTGCTCGTCGTCATCTCTCAGTCGGGCGAGACGGCCGACACCATCGCGGCGCTGAGGGAGGCGAAGGCGCTCGGCTCGAAGGTGCTGGCCATCTGCAACGTGCAGGGTTCGATGATCACGCGCGAGTCGGACGGGACGATTCTGACGCACGCCGGGCCGGAGATAGGCGTCGCCTCGACGAAGGCGTTCACGTCGCAGATGATCGCGCTCTACCTCTTCGCGATGTACCTCGGCCAGCTGCGCGGCACGCTCTCCGAGGACGAGTCGAAGAAGCACGCGCAGCAGTTGGCGGAGCTGCCCGTCAAGATCGAGCACCTGCTCTCCGAGTCGGACGGGCTGGAAGAGCTGGCGCGCGAGTTCCACCGCGCGACCGACTTCCTCTACCTCGGGCGCGGCATCAACTTCACCGTCGCGCTCGAAGGCGCGCTCAAGCTCAAAGAGATTTCCTACATCCACGCCGAGGGGTACCCGGCGGGCGAGATGAAGCACGGGCCGAACGCGCTGATCGACGAGCGGCTGCCGGTCGTCGTCGTCAACCCGCGCGAGGAGGGCGACCGCGCCTCCGAGCTTCGCTACGAGAAGACGCACTCCAACATCGTCGAGGTCAAGGCGCGCGAGGGCGTGGTGATTTCAGTCCTGACCGAGGGCGACGAGATGTCGGCGGCCGTCTCCGACCACGTCATCCCCATCCCCGAGTCGTCAGACCTGCTCTCGCCCATCCTCGCCATCGTCCCGCTCCAGCTCCTCGCCTACCACATCGCCGTTCGCCGCGGCTGCGACGTTGATCAACCCCGCAACCTCGCCAAGTCCGTCACGGTCGAGTGATCATGAGACAGGAGGGGGCGGAACCATGCGGTTCCCGCCCCCTGATACTCCCAAACGGCAACGCCCCGGTTTCTTAAACCACTTCCTCGCCGCCGTTCCTTTTCACGTCCAAGCCCCTCTCGGCCAGTTCCACCTCCAGCACGGGAAGCCCCACGACCTTCTCCGCTTCCCTTCTCGTTTTTTTCGGCCTAGCGTCATCCGGGATTTCGTCTATGTCCAAGACGACGGCCACCTCCTTGCCGAAGAGCGCCTGCTTAATCTCGCGCAGCTTTTCGATTGCCGCGTCGGAGAAGAAGCCGCTCAGGATGGCGAGCAGGCAGATCGACCAGCGCGCCTGGTCGCCCAGTTCCCCGCCGCTGCTGGAGAACGCCAACTGCCCGGACATTACGCCCACGTACATGATGAAGGCTATGAAGAAGCCGTTGACCGGCTTAAAGAAGTAAGTCGAAAACCTCACGTTGGTCCTCGCCCTCAGCGGCGAGGTCACGAGCGCGAACGAGGCAGCGATAGCCCCTCCCAGCGCGCCCGCACAACAGCTCAGGGTCGCGATCCCCACCTGCCTCATCAGGATGAACATGTTCTGTAGCTCGCGGTTCGCGGCGGCCGCCGCGTCTGTCTCCGGTGGGCCGGTCACCGCCAGTATCGGCCCGACGACCAGGAACAGTAAGGCCCCGACGGGTATCGCGGTGAGGTACACGGCGAAGACATATACGCAGGCGGCCACAAATTTAGACCAGATGTAGATGATGCCTACGGCGATGGCCGAAAGAGCGGCCAACAGTCCGACGACGATCAGAATCTTTTTCAGCAGCGCCGCGTAAGTCACGGTGGCGCTCAACTCCAACAGACCTTTATCCTGCGGGAAGCTCTTCCGGGCTTCAGCTATTTTGTTCTTCGCCTCCGTCGTGTTGCCCGAGAGGAGGAGGTCGGGTATCTCGTCCTTCACCGCTTGTAGCGGGGCTTTCTTGTTCGCCTCCTCCATCTCCCTGGCCAAGTAGCTCTTCAGTTGTTTGACCCAGTCGGCGTCCTTCGAGTAGGTTTCCTCCAGTGCCCTAATCTCTTTGCTGGCCTCTTCAAACTGTTCGTTGCGTATTAGAGTCCCCACCTCGGTAAACGTTTTCCCGACGTCAGCCCTTTCAGCCGCGGTCTGCTCGGCCTTCGACTTTTCGGCCAGCGTCTCCTGAACTACGCTCTTCACCACCCGGCGGAAGTTCCGTTCGGCGTCCGCCTCTTCGGCGCCGCCGCCGGTGGCGCTCTCCTGCGCGTGGGCTGTTACCGACAGGGAGACGAAGGCGAGGGTGGCTAGCGTGATGATCGTTACCTTCAAAAAATCGGATGAGGGGTTGAGACGCGGGACGAGATGCCGTGTGAATTTTGTAGACATGGGACTCCTTCTGTGCGCGGCGGTTCCTACACTCACCGGGCCGTGGGGAACGGCCTCGGCGAACTGCTCCCCGTAAGGGAGGCGGAATGCTACTGAGTTCTGGTCGTTTGGCGCCTGCTGCGAAGCTGGCGGTGTTTAGCGTGACGTGAGGCCAACAAGGAATACTCTTGTCAGCAGGAAACTACCCCTTGGAGGCGGTCAAAATACTTGACCTGATGTTCCATGTCAATTCCCGTGCGGCGTCAGGGGACACGGCAGCACAGGCCGCCGTCGTATGCCGCGGCGGGAGATTTTCTTAGGGCTGCGCATCCGAAGCGGTCCCGGCAACTCATGCAGGGCGCCGGGTGACGACTAAGCGGCGCGCTCATTCAAGCACTCGGAGGACGACGCATTTGAGGTAGAGCGTTTCGGGGACGCCGAGGAGGACGGGGTGGTCGTGCGACTGCGTGCGGCGCTCGACGATTTGGACGCGGCGGCGGGCGTCGCGGGCGGCCTCGGCGAGCACTTCGAGGAAGAGCGGCTCGGTCATGTGGTAGGAGCAGGTGCAGGTGACGAGGTGGCCGCCGGGCGCGAGCATCTTGAGCGCGCGCAGGTTGATCTCCTTGTAGCCGCGCGCGGCCGCCGCGACGCTCGCGCGGTTCTTGGCGAAGGCCGGCGGGTCGAGGACGACGGTGTCGAAGCGCTCGCCCGCCGACTCCATCTCGTGCAGCGCGTCGAAGACGTTGGCCTCGCGGAATTCGACGTTCGCCGCGCCGTTCAGCTCGGCGTTGCGGCGCGAGACGGCGACCGCCTCCGCCGAGATGTCTAGCCCCGTCACGCTCTCGCAAACTCCCGCCACGCTCAGCGCGAAGCCGCCGTTGAAGGTGAAGCAGTCGAGCGCGCGCCCGCGCGCGTAACTGCGCGCGGCGAGGTGGTTCTCGCGCTGGTCTAAGAACGCCCCGGTCTTCTGCCCGCCGAGCGGCGCGACGCGGAAGCGGACGCCGTGCTGCGTGACTTCCAGCTCGCCCGGCTCCTCGCCGTGGAGCACGCCCGCCCGCGACTCCAACCCTTCCAGGGCGCGCACGCGCACGTCGTTGCGCTCGACGACCGAGCGCGGCGCGAACTCCTCGACCAGCAGCTCGACGAACAGACTTTTGAGCGCCTCCGTCCCCTGCGAGAGCGTCTGGACGACGAGCACGTCCGAGTACCTGTCCACGATGAGCGAGGGCATGAGGTCGCCCTCGGAGTAGACGAGGCGGAAGGCGTCGGCCTCGCGCTCTAACCCCCGGCGGCGCGACGCGGCGGCGCGCAGGCGTGCGCGCCACCACTCGCGGTCTACCGCCTCGTCGCGCGTCGTCAAAAGCCGCAGCGCGATCTCGGAGCGGTCGCTGTAGAGCGCCTGCCCCGCCGCGCGTCCGCGCTCGTCGCGCACGCGCACGACCGCGCCGCCCTCGGCGCCGGCGGCGTCCCGCACGTCGCTGCGGTAAATCCAGAGGTGTCCTTCGCGCGCGCGCTCGGCCCCGCGCTTCGTGATGATGACTTGAGGCTGACTCATCTTTCTTCCCTTTTAAGCTTCATTGAAGCACGGGAGCCGTCGCGGGTTCAACGCGGCGAACCCGGCGGCCTTGAAATCATCTAAGGGTAGCTGTAGCCTTACGGCAAGGTTCTTAAACTTAAATTGTACTGAGGAGGACATTCTCTGATGCCAGAAGTCGGAGACGTGGCCCCGGACTTCGAGCTGCCGAGCAATCTTGCGCCGGGCAAGAAGGTGAAGCTCTCGGATTTTCGTGGCAAGAACAACGTCGTCATCGCATTCTACCCGCTGGCGTGGACGCCCGTCTGAACGGCGCAGATGCCCGCGTACGAGGCCGACCTCGAACGCTTCAAGGGCTACGATGCTCAGGTTCTGGGCATAAGCGTCGATAGCGTCCCCTGTAACACCGCCTGGGCCAAGTCGCTCGGCGGTCTCACCTACGACCTCTTGAGCGACTTCGAGCCGAAGGGCGAGGTCGCGCGCGCCTTCGGCGCCTACCGCGCCGACGGCGGAATATCGGAGCGCGCGCTCTTCATCATCGACAAGGAGGGCCGCGTCGCCTACAAGGACATCCACGACATAGGCGACCAGCCCGACAACGAAGACCTCTTCGAGGTGCTCCGCAAGCTCTGACAGGCGGGGACGAGGCTTAAAACCACTGACCGGCGGGCCGCAATCCTTCGGAGCTTCACGCTCAAAGGGGTTGCGGCCCGTGACGCTTTAGCGACAAAATTGGACTAACCTTCCGGGCAAAGAGAACAGCGAGGGGTAAAGAGTCATGACGCTTTCTAGAAAGTGTGTGCCGTTCACGCCGTTCGACGGCGAGCTGTCGAGAGCCACGGTCGCCATCGTCACGGCGGGCGGCGTCCACCGCAAAGACCAGGAAGGTTTCAACATCGCGGACGAGCTGGGCGACCTCACGTTCCGCGTCATCGAAGACTCCGCCGACACGTCCGACCTGATGGTCACGCACCACCACTACGACCACACGGACGCCGACTCGGACATCAACGTCGTCTTCCCGCTCGACGTGCTGCGCGACCTGAAGGAAGAGGGCTTCGTCAAAGAGGTCGCCAAAAAGCACGTCGGCTACATGGGCTACACGATGCAGCTCAAGGCGATGTACGAGGGGACGGCGCCCGAGATCGCCAACGAGATCGACAAGGGCTCGCGCGCCGACGTGGTCGTGCTCACCGGCGGTTGACCGAACGTGTGCCACCGCACGGTCGTCGCGGTACAACGTGAAATCGAGATGCGCGGTATCCCCACGGTGCTCGTCACCGTCAGCCCCGAGGTCTCGGCGCAGATGCGCCCGCCGCGCGCGCTCTACCCGAAGGGGTTCAAGGTCGGCAACAGCCTCGGGCGCCCCGGCATGCGCGAGTTGCAGCGCCGTGTGCTGCGCGACGCGCTGCTGCTGCTGACGGAGAACACGCGCCCCGGCGAAGTCGTCACGCGCGAGTACGCCGAGTACGGCGAGCAGTACGAGCCGCCGAGAGTGAAGGCCAAAGGCTAAATGAAGACCATCGGAATCGTGACCGGCGGGGGCGACGCGCCGGGCTTAAACGCGGTGATCCGCGCGGCGGTGAAGACGGCGGTCGGCGAGTACGGCCTGCGCGTCGTCGGCATCGAGGACAGCTTCGAGGGTCTTCTGGGCGAGACGCGCGTGCGCGCGTTGGCGCCCGCGGACGTGCGCGGCCTTCTCCCGCGCGGCGGGACTATCCTGGGGACGCGCAACCGCGGGCGCTTCGTCGTCCATCAGGAGGACGGCTCCTCGTCCAAGCCCGAGGAGATTTACGAGGAGGCCACCGCCAACCTCTCGCGGCTCGGCATCGACGCCTTAGTCGCCGTCGGGGGCGAGGGCACGCTCGCCATCGCGTACGAGTTCCACCGGCGCGGCTTCCCCGTCGTCGGCGTCCCCAAGACCATCGACAACGACCTCGGCGCCACCGAGCTGACCTTCGGCTTCATGACCGCGCTCGACATCGCCACCGAGGCGCTCGACCGCCTGCACACGACCGCCGAGTCGCACGACCGCGTGATGATCCTCGAAGTGATGGGGCGGCACGCCGGCTGGATCGCGCTCCACTCGGGCGTCTCGGGCGGCGCGGACGTGATCCTCATCCCCGAGATTCCCTTCTCGGTCGGGCAGGTCGCGCGGAAGGTTCGGGAGCGTGACGAGTGCGGCTCGCAGTTCACCATCATCGTCGTCTCCGAAGGCGCGAAGGAGGTCGAGGGGCACGCGCTCTACACCGACAAGGGCGACCGCCAGAGCGCGCCGCGCCTCGGCGGCATCGGCCACCACCTCGCGGCCGAGCTGTCCGAGATGACGGGCAAGGAGGCGCGCTGCGTCGTCCTCGGCCACCTCCAGCGCGGCGGCAGCCCCAACGCCTTCGACCGCATGCTGGCGACCAACTTCGGCTCGGCGGCGGTGCGCGCGCTCGCTCGCGGCAAGCGCGGCGTGATGGTCGGACTGCACGCCGCCAACGTCCGCACGGTGCCGCTCGAAGAGGCCATCGCCAACCTCAAGACCGTCCCGCCCGAGAGCCAGCTCGTCCGCACCGCGCGCGACGTGGGCGTCTCGTTCGGCTCGCCCGACGAGGAGAGCTACCACCACGACGAGGGCTGCGACCAGTGAAATCGGTTATAATCCCGCGCGCCGGAAAAACAGGAACGGAGGGGAAAGCGAAGTGACAGAGGCCGTCAAGCAGAAGCTCCAGCACGAACTGGACGAGCTGGATCAGGAGCTGCGCGTCGTGCTGCCGCAGCAGATCAAGACGGCGAAGGAGTGGGGCGACCTGCGCGAGAACGCCGAGTACCACGCCGCGCTGGCGCGCCAGCAGTTCGTCCAGGCGCGCATCCAGCAGCTCCGCCAGCGGCTGCGCGAGGTCTCCTCCATCGACCTCTCGAAAGTCCCGCACGGCAAGGCGGCCTACGGCTCGACGCTCGTCCTCTACGACGCCGAGCGCGAGGAGGAGGTCACCTACCGCCTCGTCACCCCCGAGGAGTCTGACCCCAACGCCGGGCTCATCTCGACCACCTCGCCCGTCGGCCGCAGCCTGATGGGGCGCGAGGAGGGCGACGAGGTCAAGGTGACGACGCCCTCCGGCACGCGCAACTTCGAGATTAAAAAACTCACCACCCTCCACGACGAGCAGCCGCCCGCAGTCGAATGACCGCCCGCGGGCCGCGCTCCGGGCACTTCCTTGACAAGCCTTCCGGCGCGTTCCTATGATGAACCGTCATTCATTCGGGCGTGCGCGATTGTACGTCTTCTTCAAGAGTAGAGCGCGGCAAGAGGGGCTTTAAAAACTTGTTCGGGGCGAGCATCGGACGCGGCGCGAGCCGGATCATTGGCGCGATGGTGCGGGGTCTGGCGCGCCGCCGCATCAACCCGAACCTGCTGACCCTCATCGGCGTCTTGATCAACGTCCTCTCGGGCGTCCTCTTCGGCCTCGGCCACTTCTTCTGGGCCGGCGTCGTCCTCATCGTCGCCAACCTCTTCGACATGCTCGACGGACAGGTCGCGCGACGGACCGGCCAGGTCACGCGCTTCGGCGGCTTCCTCGACTCGACCTTCGACCGCATCTCCGACATGGCCGCCTTCGTCGGCCTGATGACCTTCTACGCGCGCGACACCGAATTTCACTCGACCTTAAACGTCCTGTTGGCGGGCCTCGCGATGGTCGGCTCGGTGCTCGTCTCCTACGCCTCTGCGCGCGCCGAGAGCCTCATCCCGAAGTGCGACGTGGGGTTCCTCCGGCGGCCCGAGCGCGTGGTGCTGCTCATCATCGGCGCGCTCTCGACGCACCCCGGCTCCGAGAGCCTCTTCGCCAACCGCATGCCGGCCGTGCTCTGGATTCTGTGCGTCGGCTCGTTCTGGACGTTCGCCTACAGGGTCTACCACACCTGGCGCGAGCTGAACCTCCTGCCCGAGCCGGCCGCCGACGCCGACGAGACGACGATGAGCCTCGCGGCGGCGGGCGACGAATCGACGGCCCACGGCACACCTTCCGCGCCCGCGGGCGCATCCAACACCGACGCAGGGCGACACGGGCGCGCACGCCACCGCGGCGAGCCGCGCCCACGCCCCGCGCTGACCAAGGGGGAGTAACTTTGAGGGATGAGGGCGGAAGGATGAAGGATGAAGGCGATGCCGTCAAGCATTCCCTTCACCCTTTACCCTTCCTACTTCATCCTTACCAACTGAGGGACGCCCTTGAACATCTGTCCTTGCTGCGGCGTGAGTTCTGAAGTCGGGTTCGGCGAGGGCTGCGCGTCTTGCGGCGCGCGCGCCGTGGGGCCGCCGCTGGCGCGCCCCGAGCGCGAGCTGCCGGGCTACGGCCACGCGCTGGCCGTCTCGGCCGCCGGGTTGTTGCTGGCGTGCGCGTTCGCGGGCTCGACCGCCGGCGCGCTGCTCCAGTTCGACGAGTTCGCGCTCGACGCCAAGACGCTCCTGCGCGCGGCCGAGACCGCCGCGTGGCGTCTGAAGTGGACGGCGCTCCCGGCCGGCTTCGCGCTCTCGGCGCTCTGCGCGTGGATGTACTCGCGGATGCGCCGCGAGCCGGCGCGCTTCGTCGGCCACGCGCACGCGCGCGCCGGGCTCGCCTTGACGTTCGCCGTCTCGCTGCTGCTGCCCGTGCTCGTCGGCGTGACCGTCCCCGAACGCCTGCGCATGAGGGAACTCGCGCGCCGCTCGGCCGAGAACGCTCTGCTCTACGAGACCGATTTGGCGCTGGCGCGCTACCGCAAGCGCTTCGGCACCTACCCGGCCTCGCTCTCAGACCTGCGACGGCTCGAAGACCCGGACGGCTCAATCGCGCGCCTGCTCGCGACGGTCGCGCCCGGCGAGTACAAGCCCGAGACCGACCTCGCCTCGCTCACGCCCGCGCGCGGCAAGTCGCGCGGGCGGCGCCGCGTGAGCGCGCTGCGCGCGTCGGCCACCGTGGACGCGCCCGACGCCGGCATCGTCCTGACCAACTACGCGCTGGCGCTCCCCGGCCGCGACCGCGTGCTCGGCACCGCTGACGACCTCTACATCCGCGACGGCCGCATCTACGACGCGGCGCCGTCGCCGGCCGCCGGCGCGGGTGCGGTCATCGCCGCCTCGCCGACGCCCGCCGGGCGGCGCGCGAACTGAGCGCACGGCCCCGGCAAGGTTTATGGGACTCCTCGACATCTTCAAGCGTAAGCAGACGGACGGCGAGGCCGAGCGCCGCACGACGCTCCTGCGCGCCGGCCGCATCACCGAAGGCTCCATCTTCGATGTCATCACCGACGACGCCGGCGGCATCACGCACGTCTTCTACAACTACGAGATCAACGGCGTCGAGTACGAGTCCTCGCAGCCGCTCGACACCGAGCAGCGCACGCGCTCGTCCGACTACTTCCCCGGCGCCCGCGTCACCGTCCGCTTCAACCCACGCCAGCCCGGCAACTCGGTGGTCGTTTAAAGCAGTAGAGAGTAGTCAGTAGAAGACACTTCCTCTTTCGAGTCGTGCGGACGGAGGCGGCGGCACTCACTTGCAAATCTACTGTCTACTGACTACTGTCTACTGACTACTTCCTTTATGTTCAAAAAGATTCTCATCGCCAACCGGGGAGAGATAGCGGTGCGCGTGCTGCGCGCGTGCCGCGAGATGGACATCTCGCCGGTCGCGGTCTATTCGGAGGCGGACGCCTCCGCGCTGCACGTGCGGCTCGCCGACGAGGCTTACCTTCTCGGGCCGGCGCCTTCGGCCGAGAGCTATCTGCGGGCGGAGCGCGTCATCGAGGCCGCCCGCGCCAGCGGCGCCGAGGCCATCCATCCCGGCTACGGCTTCCTGTCCGAGAACGCCGCCTTCGCGCGCGCGGTCGTCGAGGCCGGGCTGGTCTTCATCGGCCCCTCGGCGGAGTCGATGGAGCTGATGGGCTCGAAGACGAGCGCGCGGCGCGCGGCCGAGGCCGCGGGCGCGCCCGTCGTGCCCGGTACGAACACGGCGCTCGACTCAATCGAGGAGGCGCGCGAGACGGCCGCGCGCGTCGGCTACCCCGTCATGCTCAAGGCGGCGGCCGGCGGCGGCGGCAAGGGCATGCGCCTCGTCGCCGACGAAAGCGAACTCCCCTCGGCCTTCGACACCGCGCGGTCGGAAGCGGCCTCGGCCTTCGGCGACCCCTCGGTCTACATCGAGAAGGCGGTCGAACGACCGCGCCACATCGAGATACAGGTCTTCGCCGACGCGCACGGCCACACCGTCCACCTCGGCGAGCGCGAGTGCTCGATTCAGAGAAGACATCAGAAGGTCATCGAGGAGTGTCCCTCGCCGATTAACGACGCCGCCCTGCGCGCCGCAATGGGCGAGGCCGCCGTTCAGATAGCGCGCGCCGCGAATTACGTCGGCGCGGGCACCGTCGAGTTCCTCGTCTCGGACGTGACGCGCGACTTCTTCTTCCTTGAGATGAATACGCGCCTTCAGGTCGAGCACCCTGTGACCGAACTCGTCACCGGCCTCGACCTCGTGCGCGAGCAGATACGCGTCGCGGCGGGGCTGCCGCTCTCCTTCACGCAGGACGAGGTGCGGCTCTCGGGTCACGCCGTCGAGTGCCGCGTCTACGCCGAAGACCCCGAGCAGAATTTCATGCCCAGCCCCGGCCGCATCACGCATTTGCGCGTGCCGGCCGGCCCCGGCGTGCGCGACGACGGCGGCGTCTACGAGGGCGCGGAAGTTTCTATTTATTACGACCCGATGATCTCGAAGCTCGCCACTTGGGGGCGCACGCGCGCGGAGGCCGTCGAGCGGATGCGGCGCGCGCTCGACGAGTACGCCGTCGGCGGCATCAAGACCACGCTCCCCTTCTTCCGCGAGGTGATGCGCGACGAGGAGTTCGTCGCCGGCCGCCTCGACACCGGCTTCATCTCCCGCTTCAACGAGCGCCGCGCGGCGGCCGCCGCGAGCGCGCCCGAACCCGACCCCGCAGAGGACGCACGCCGCGACATCGCCCTCATCGCCGCCGCGCTCGCCTACGCCGAACCCGCGCCGGGCGGTTCGCAAGCCCACTCCGCCCCCGCGCCGCCGAGCCGCTGGAAACTCGCCGGCCGCGAGGCGCTGCACGGTTCGAGGATTTGAGATGAGACTGAACGCGGAGGTTGAGGGCGAGAAGATCGCGCTGGAGGTGAGGCGCGAGGGCGGGCGCGTGTGGGCCGAGGTCGGCGGGCGGCGCTACGAGTTGGAGGCGCGGCGCGTGGGCGCGGGCGAGTACCTGCTGACGCACGGCGGGCGCGTCTACGAGTGCCGCGTCGGCGCGGAGCCGGGGGCGGAGTCGGGCGGGCGCGGGAGTCTGCGCGTCGCGGTGGGCGCGCGCGAGTACGGCGTGACGTTGGCCGACCCGAAGCACCTGCGCGGCGCGGCCGCGGCCGGCGGCGAACAGGGCGGGCGGGCGCAGATTAAGGCGCCGATGCCCGGCAAGGTCGTGCGCGTGCTGGTCGAGGCGGGGCAAACGGTCGAGGCCGGCCAGCCGGTCGTCGTCGTCGAGGCGATGAAGATGCAGAACGAGCTCAAGTCGCCGAGGGCCGGCGCCGTCGCCGAACTCCGCGCCGAAGTAGGCTCCACCGTCAACGCCGGCGACGTGCTCGCGGTCATCGAATGAGTAACGAAGACCTCCGCATCATCCTCTGGGACATCGACGGGACGCTGGTGCGTTCGCGCCGCACGGGGTTCTTTAAGGACTACGTGGGGCCTGTGTTGGTGCGCGTGTTCGGCACCGCCGGGCGGCTCGAAGAGATGGGCGTGTCGGGGAGTACCGACTTGCAGATCGTCTCGGAGGCGCTGCGCGACGAGGGGTTCACGGCCGAGCACGTGCGCGAGCGCACGGCCGAACTGGTGCCGCTCTACCTCGAAGAGTTGGAGCGGCTGACCCGCGCCGAGGAAATCTTCTACGCGCTGCCCGGCACGCGCGAGGCGCTCGAAGCCCTTGAGCGTTCGCCGCGCTACCTCAACTCGCTTTTGACGGGGAACGTGCTGCCCGCCGCGCGTCTGAAGTTGAGCCTGGTCGGACTCGCGGACTTCTTCCGCCTGCCCGGCGCCTTCGGCGAAGACTCGCACGACCGGCGCGACCTGCCCGCCCTCGCGCACGGGCGCATCAACGCTCACCTCGGCCTGAACTTGCGCCCCGAGCAGTTCGTCGTCGTCGGCGACACGCCCAACGACATCGACTGCGCGCGTCACTTCGGCGCGCGCAGCGTCGCCGTCGCCACCGGCCGCGCCTACACCGTCGCGGACCTCGCCGCGCACTCGCCCGACGCCGTCCTCCCGGACCTCGCCGACACTGAACTCTTCCTCCGCACCCTCTCCGTGCTCTGAGCCGGGCGGCGTCGAGTCGTCCGTTGACTTTACCTTCGGCGTGGGATACAACGCCCTTGCTCATCAACACGAACATACATCCGGTTATCAACGCGTAACCGTCAAGGCCACTCCCCCGTCAAGGAGCGGCCCCTTCGACCTTCGCCCCGCGCCAACGGTGGCGCGGCCATTCAGAGAGGATGCACATCATGTCTATCGCACGCATTACGGAGATTAGCTCCACTTCGACGAAGAGTTTTGAAGACGCGATCCAGAGCGCCGTCTCACGCGCGACGAAGACCCTGCGCAACGTGCGCGGCGCGTGGGTCAAAGAGCAGCAGATCAAAATCGAGGGCGAGAAAATCGTCGAGTATCAGGTCAACCTGATGATCACTTTCGTGCTGGAAGAAGGCGACCAGACGGACGTTGCGTAACTCGGCAGCGTCCAGCCCACGGCGGAAAACTTTGAGCCACGAAATCGTGCGGGCGAACGCGAACGGGAATTCGCGCTTAGTGTCACCCCGTAAGATTTCGTGGCTCAAATCTCTTGCCGGCGCCCGCGCCGGGCGTGATGGGGGCGCTCAACTCCATGCTCGACTCGAACCACGACGGCAGCGCGACGGACGACGTGGGGCGGATGCTCGGGAATTTCTTCAAGTAAGACGAGTCTGAAATGACCGCGGCCGAAGCCGGCGGCGGGGTCGCGGGCTTTCGATTCGCGCGTCGGTCTTTAAGGCCGCGCCGCGATGTTTCAAACGAGCCGTGCCGGTGTGGTATAAGCCCCGTCTATGAAAATTAACCGCCGCGATTTTCTGCTGACTTCGGCTTCGGCTTCCCTGCTGTCCCGGGCCACTCAAAAAGCTTCCGCGCAGACCCGCCGCCCCAGGTCGGCGCCCGCGAGGTTCTCCGCCGCGGGGCGCAAGGTCACCGTCTACACCACGGCCGAGAAGACCAACCTGCGGATCACGCCCACCGACACGCTCGTCTTCAAGCCCTACGGCCAGCCGCCCGAGACGCAGACTTGCGTCTTCGTCGATCCGTCGAAGACTTACCAGACGATGCTCGGCATCGGCGGCGCCATCACCGACGCCTCGGCCGAGACGTTCGCCAAAGTCCCCGCCGACCGGCAGCGCGAGATTCTCGAAGCCTACTTCGACCCGCGCAAGGGCATCGGCTACACGCTCGCCCGCACCAACATCCACAGTTGCGACTTCTCAAGCGGCAGCTACACCTACGTCGCCGAGGGCGACAAGGAATTGAAGACCTTCAGCGTCGAACACGACCGTCGCTTCCGCCTCCCCTTCATCAAGCGCGCGACCGCCGCCGCGGGCGGCCGCCTCCCGCTCTTCGCCAGCCCCTGGAGCCCGCCCGCGTTCATGAAGGACAACGGCAACATGCTCAAGGGCGGGAAGCTCAAGCCCGAGTTCTATCAGGCGTGGGCCGACTACTACGCGAAGTTCGTCAGGGCGTACGAGCGCGAGGGCGTGCCCGTCTGGGGCGTCAGCATCCAGAACGAGCCGATGGCGACGCAGCGCTGGGAGTCGTGCATCTACACGGCGGAGGAGGAGCGCGACTTCCTGAAGAACTACCTCGGGCCGACGATGCGGCGCGCCGGGCTTGGCGACCGCAAGATCATCGTCTGGGATCACAACCGCGACCTCATCTACCAGCGCGCCTCGACGATGATGGCCGACCCCGAGGCGGCGAAGTACGTCTGGGGCATCGGCTTCCACTGGTACGAGCCTTGGAGCGGCGGCGACCCGATGTTCGACAACGTGAAGCTGACGTACGAAGCCTTCCCCGACAAGCACCTCATCTTCACCGAGGGGTGCAAGGAGGCGTTCGACATCAAGAAGGTTGACGACTGGAAGCTGGGCGAGCTGTACGGGCGCCAGATGATTCACGACTTCAACAACGGCACCGCCGGCTGGACGGACTGGAACATCCTTCTGGACGAGACGGGCGGCCCCAACCACGTCGGCAACCTCTGCTTCGCCCCGCTCCACGCCGACACGCGGACGGGCCGCCTCATCTACACCAACTCGTTCTACTACATCGGCCACTTCTCCAAGTTCATCCGGCCGGGCGCCAAGCGCGTCGTCAGCTCGCCGAGCCGCAGCGCGCTCCTCTCCACGGCCTTCGTCAGCCCCGACGGCAAAGTGTCAACGGTCGTGATGAACAGGGGCGACAAAGAAGTCTCCTACATTCTGTGGGTCGCGGGCCAAGCCGCCGAAGTGAAGAGCCTCCCGCACTCCATCCAGACGCTCGTCTTCTGAAGAGAGCTTGAAGCAGACATACGGCGAAGGAGGGCGCGGACGTGAATCGTCCGCGCCCTCCTTTTCATTCGCACCTTCCCGCCGGGCCTTTAACGCGCCGGGGCGCAGGGCTGGGCGGCGCCGTCGGGGAGGGAGCGGCGGGCGCAGTTGACGGGGAGCTTCCAGTCCTGGACGGGCGTGCCCGCGACGTTGAGGTAGTCGGCGAGGTACTTGAGGCGGCGCGTCTCGCGCGTGCGGTCGGGGGCGAGGCCGCGGCCGAGGAGCGAGAAGCGGTCGCGCAGGTAGTAGGGCGGGATGGTCTGGTATTGGAGCGTCGCCTGGACGGAGACGGCCGCGCCGCCGAGCGCCGAGAGCGGCACGCGGTAGACGACCGTGTTCGAGCCTTCGGAGCCGCGGCCGTCGCGCGCCGCGCCGGCGGGGATGTAGCCGGGGTCTTCCTTCGCGCGGCCGAAAGGCTCTGTGAACTTGGCGGAGGGGGCGTCGGGGCGCCAGCCTTTGGCGAGCAGGCGGTTGTCTTTGACGTGCTCGTAGAGGCGGACGAAGCTGTTGGTCAGAAGCCCGTCACTGTCCTTCACCAGCTCCTCGTAAATCTGCACCTCGTCCTGTTTGGTTATCGCGTAACGCCCGCCGAAGAAGTGCGGCTGGACGAGTTGGAAACAGCGCGCCGGGTCGAACTTCCGTTCGCAGGTCTGTTGACACTGCGCGGGCGGCAGGCGCGGGTCTTTGCAGGCGAAGTCGAAGAACTCGGTGGGCAGCACGCGGTCGGTTAAACCCTCGACGATCTCGCCGCGCGCGTTCGTGCGACCCGACGCCCAGAGCGGGCGGCCCGCCGCGTCGAGCACGACGAATTCGAGGAAGCCGCGGCGGAACTCGACGCCGCTCGGGAAGCTGTGGCCGGCGAGGTTGGTGACCCGGACGGCGACTTCGAGCGCGTCCGGTTTGCGCTCAATCGAGACCACGTCGAGCCTGACGGTCTGCCGCGCCATCTCCAGCATCGAGTTCTCGGTCGTGACCAGCCCGGCGACGGGCGTGACGCCGCCGGCCGCCGACGGGAACATGTAGTCGCCCGTGGCGATGCCGAGCGTGCCGCTGAACTGCTGAAACATCTGGTTGACGAAGACGTTGAGCGCGACCAAGGTGTGTCGCGAGTAGTCGTCGCGCACCTTGAGCCGCAAGTCCTTGTCGGGCAGGCGGAAGTCAACGAACGGGTACGTGTTGTCCTCGATGTTGGCGACGCGCGTCCTGACGCGCTGCCCGGCGTAGGTCTTCGGCATGTGGCAGTCCTGGCACGACTGCGCGTCGGCAAGCTTGACCGGGCGCTTAGAAATCTCCGGCTCGTTCTGGTAGTCGCTGTTGAGCCATTCGAGGTAGGTCGTCTGCTCGTGGAACTCAAGGTCTTTGCCCGCGCCGTCTTTAATCTTGTTCCCGTCGCGGTCCAAGACCGGGAGGACGACCGTGTGGCAACTGCCGCACAGCGCCGACGAGCCGATCTGCGGCGCGTGCTCGGGCGTGATACCGAGCGCCTGCTTCATCGGCGCGGTCTGCACGTCCTTGTAAGGGCCGTTCACGGTGCCCGGCTTGTCCACGCTGAAGTCGCCGGTGAAGCTCGACGGGGTGCCGAGCTTCGGGTTCTGGTCGGCCATCTGGTGACAGACCATGCACGAAACGCCGTCGCGCGCCAGCGCGCCGTACTCGGCGAACTTGTCGCCCGGCATCGCGTAGACGTAGTCGTGCTTGAAGGCGGGCGACGAGCCGCCGCCGGGCGGCGGGGCTTGGCCGGGCTTGAGGTTGTCGATGACGAGCTGGCGCTGCCCCATCACGCCGTGACAGTGGAAGCAGGTGGTGTCGAGGAAGTCGTCTCTGTTGCCGTTCGGCGAGTCGGCGAACTGCGCGCGCTCCGACTCGACCTGCGCGTGGAAGACGGGGTCGCGCCCCGAGAGCCCCATCATCGACGAGCGCCACTCGGTGTAGGGCGAGAGGTTGACCGGCGGCGCCATGAAGAGCGCCGACATATTCACGTCGCTCGCCGTGTGGCAGCCGACGCACTGGTCGGACGTGAGGAACTGCTGCGGCCCCCCGGCGCCGGGGTAGACGTGGTCGAAGTTCTCGGACGGGAGCGGGGTGGGCTTCTCGGCGGCGGCCGTCTGCACGGCGTCGGGCGTGGCGAGCGTCGGGTGCGCGTCGTCGTGCGGCGAGCGGACGGTCTGCGCGCCGTCGGCGTGCGAGGGCCGCGCGAGCGGCTGCGTGAGCTGCGTGTTGGCCGGCGGCAGGTTGAAGGTCGGCACCTGCACGGCGTAGGAGATGGGGTCGTCCTCGACGTTGCGCGCGGTGGAGAAGGTGGAAGACTTCTCGACGGCCGAGGCGTGGCAGCGCAGGCAGTAGGTGCCGAAGCCCTGCCCCTTGTAGTCGATCTTGAGCGGGTCGAACGAGACTACCTGCGGGTCGTACTTCGGGTCGAGCCCGTGGCCCGACCAGTACCAGCCGTCCCACGAACCCTTCTCGTCGCGCACCATCACCGACCAGCCCGTCAGCGACGAGTCTTCGCTCGCGGGCGGCGTGAACTGCTCCTTGATGATGGCGGCGCCGTCGGGCGCGTCGCCGCGACGGTTCTTCTTCTTCACCCAGTCCCACATCCCCGGCGAGTAGAAGACCTTCACCGCCGGGTGCGTGCCGTAGTAGACGCCGCCGACGAACGGGCCGGTGTCGCGCACCTCGCGGTCGGCGACCCACGTCCCGTAGCAGCGCGCCTTGAGGAAAGGGATGAGAGCGCGCTCGAACTCGACGACGCCGACCTTGCTCGGCACGGGGAGCGGCGCGCAGGGCTGGCGCGGCTCGGCGGCGGCGCCGCGCGTCGAGGCCGCGCGCGCCGGTCCGTCCGGCGTAAAGAGCGCGCAGAGCGAGCCGCAGAGAAGGAAGGCGAAGGCCAGCAGGAGGCGGGGCGTCGTCCCGAATCTCATCACGATTCTCCTTTCGCGCGGCGGGGCGTTCGGCGTGTGCGCGCGCGCCGCCGGACTTTAGGGGGCCACAGCTTTTGAAACCCTTGTTCGTGCAATAAGGCTGTGAGCTGAAGGAAAAAAGGAAGTGCCTGCGAGCGGCTGCAAGATTAAGACGCGGCGCTTGAGGTGTCAACGAAAATAAGTACGGGGTCATCCCGTGCGCCCGACGCGGCGCGGGCCGGGGAGAACGTTGACATCGACGCGGGGCTGCCCTAATGTTACCCGCGCCCTGAAAGCCGCCTCGGCTCCCGCTCTTCGGAAATATTTTGTCGAGCCCCGCATCAACGACGGAAGGCAGTCGGGCGAGAGACTTATCCCCGGAAAGGAAACTCCCATGACGCACACAGTCAAGTCGGGCGAGACGCTGTCGAAGATCGCCAAGTCGAACGGCATCACGCTGGCGCAACTGCTCGACGCCAACCCCAAGTTCAAGGCCAACCCGAACCGCGTGCGCGTCGGCGACGTGCTCAACATCCCGGACGGCGGCGCCGACGCGCCGACGCCCGCGCCGACGCCTGTGCCGCAGCCGCCCGCACAGCCCCAACCGCCGCTGGCCCCCCCGGCCGTGCCGGAGCCGCCCGTCCCGCCGCAGCCGCAGCCGGCGCCGACGCGCCCGCTGGGCAAGCTCTCCGAGCGCTACGAGACGGGCGGGCGCGGGCCCGGCGTCGTCTCGACGGGCGCGGGCGACGCGGGCGGCGCCTCCTACGGCTCGTACCAGATGACGAGCAAGCCGGGCGGCGGGACGGTCGGGCGCTTCGTCGCGCAGCCGGACTTCCCCTTCCGCTCAAAGTTCGCCGGGCTGACGCCGGGCGCCGCGCAGTTCACCGCCGTCTGGAAGCAGCTCGCGCAGACCGACCGCGACGAGTTCCAGAGCGCGCAGCACGACTACATCAAGCGGACGCACTTCGACCCGCTCGTCAAGAAGATCATCGACGAGGACGGGGTCAACGTGCTCACGCGCTCGCACGCGCTTCAGGACGTGATCTGGTCTACGGCCGTCCAGCACGGCCCCGGCACCAACGTCCCGCACGTCGCGCTCGGCAACGTCCGCACGCGCCCCGGCGACCCGAGCTTCGACAGCGACTTCATCAAGGCCATCTACGCCGAGCGCGGCCGGAAGAAGCCCGACGGCACGCTCGCGCGCTTCTCGCGCAACTCGCCCAAAGTCCAACAGGGCGTCGCCCAGCGCTTCCGCGACGAGCAGCGCGACGCCCTCGCCATGCTCGCCGAGGAGCAGGGCGGCTGACCCGACGTTAAAGACATTCAACCTCGGAGACGTGGAGACGCGGAGACGCGGCTAAAAGCCAAATGCTTTTAGCCGCGTCTCCGCGTCTCTCATGATTAATAGTTACGGGCGGTGGAAGCCGCGCTCGATGTCTCGCTTGGCGAGGCGGAGGATGGCCGGGCGCCCGTGGGGGCAGGTGGTGGGCGAGGAGGTGAGCAGCAGGCGGTCGATGAGCCAGCGCATCTTCTCCTGCGTGAGCGCCGTGTTGATCTTGATGGCGGCGTGGCAGGCGAGCGAGGCCGCGATCTCGTCGCGCAGCACCTCGCGCGCGCGCCCGCGCTTCTCGGCGTCCACCGTGTCGAGGATTTCGGCGAGCAGGTTACGCGCCTCGGCCGGCGGCAGGTCGGCCGGCACCGCGCGCACCGCGACCGTCCGCCCCGACAGCCGCGTCAAAGAGAAGCCGAGCCACTCCAACTCGTCCGCGACCTCGCCGAAGCTGGCGGCCTGCGCCGGCGTGAGGTCGAAGGTCTCGGGGACGAGCAGGCTCTGCGACTCGGGGCGGCGCGACTCTTCGAGGCGGCGGTACTTGTCGAAGAGGACGCGCTCGTGCGCCGCGTGCTGGTCGATGAGCAAAAGCCCTTCCGAGTCGGTCGCGAGGATGAAGCTCTCTTCGAGCTGACCGAGCGGCCGGATGTCGGCGTCGAGCGACTCGGCCGCAACCCCTTTCATAATCCCCGCCGCAGAGTTGAGCGGCGGGAACGCGACGCCGCCCGCGCCCGACTCCCGACGAGGTCGGGCGGCGCTCTCGTCCACGTTACGCGCAAGCCCGCCCGACGTGTCGAGAACGTGCGGCACCCGCGCGCCGCGACCCGCGCTGCGCTCGACCGCGTCGAGCGCGGAACTCGAAGGACGCTGCCGCGCTTCGGCCGTGTTTCCTTCCGCGAGCGACTCGCCCGGCGCCGGCGTCCAACCGAACTCGATGCTCTCCTGCTTCGGCGCGTTCTCTTCACGCTCGGCGGAAGGCTCGCCGCCCGCGCCCGCCTCCGCGTTCCACGTCAGCCCCGCGACCGAAGAGTTGTAGAACTCCTCCGCCCCGACGCGCGCCGCCGGCCGTTCGTCGAGAGGCGTAGGCGCGGCGGCGTTCTCGTAGGCGCCCGCGCCGAAGTCGCCGCCGCCAGCGTAGCCGACCGAAGTCTCCTCCGCGCGCAGGTAGCCGCCCGCGTAGAGCGCGGCGCGCACGGCCTCGCGCACGGCCTCGGCGACCGCGGAGGCGCGTCGGAAGCGCACCTCGGTCTTGGCCGGGTGGACGTTAACGTCAACCTCCTCGGGCGCGACTTCGAGGAAGAGCAGCGCCGACGGGTAGACGCCGTGCGGCAGCACCGAGCGGTAGCCTTCGGAGAGTGCGCGCGCGACGAGGCGGTCGCGGACGAAGCGGCCGTTGACGAAAAGATACTGCGCGTCGCGCGTCGTGCGCCGCGCGCGCGGAGCCGAGACGTAGCCCGTCACGCGCGCCACGCCGTCGCCGCCCCCCGCCACGTCGAGCAGGCTCTCGACAAACTCGCCGCCGAAAATCTGGTACGCGCGCTCGCGCAAGTCCGAGGCCGGCGCGGCGCGCAAAACTTCGCGCCCGTTGTTCCCGAGCGCGAAGCTCGTCTCGGGGTGAGCGAGCGCGTAGTGCGTGACGAGGTTCGTGAGGTGGAAACTCTCGGTCGCCTCGGAGCGCAAAAATTTGCGGCGCGCCGGGACGTTGAAGAAGAGGTCGCGCACCGCGATGGTCGTCCCGCGCGGGCGCGCGGCCGGCGACACGTCGCGCATCCGCCCGCCCTCGATGGAGACGCGCGTGCCCTCCGCCTCGCCCTCGCGCTGCGTCAGCAGCTCGACGCGCGCGACCGAGGCGATGGAGGCCAGCGCCTCGCCGCGGAAGCCGAGCGTCGCGACGCGTTCGAGGTCTTCGGTCGAAGTAATCTTCGACGTGGCGTGGCGCTCGAAGGCGAGCACCGCGTCGTCGCGCGTCATCCCCTCGCCGTCGTCCGAGACGCGCAGGAGCCGTCGGCCGCCCGCCTCAACGTCAACCTCGACGCGGCGCGCGCCGGCGTCGATGGAGTTCTCGACCAGCTCTTTGGCGACCGACGCCGGGCGCTCGACCACCTCGCCGGCGGCGATCTGGTTGGCGACGTGGTCGGAGAGGACGCGGATTTTCGACATGCGGTTTGCAGTTTAGCGACTCGGACGGGGTTCAGGCAAAAGCGGCGCGCGGCGCGCTCTAGTCTCGCGCCTTCCGGTCTTTGATTTCGACGCCGAGCAGCTCGGTCGTGTGATCCGTGACGCTCGACGCCGGCTCGATTCTGCTCTCGTGAAGGAGGCGCCCCGTGCTCTGCGCGGCCTCGGGCGTGTGCGTCGGCGAAGGAGGCGAGGCGAGCGCCGCGTCCGCCCGTGCGGACGCACTCATCGACGAGAGGACGGAGACCAGCGAGAAGACGACGCCGAGGAGCGCGGTCGCGATGCCGAGGAACTTGAAGCCCTTGCCCGGCATGACGCCGAGCAGCAGCAGGCCGAACAGGATGACGACGACGCCCGTAACGAGCCCCTTCATCATCCGCCGCGCGGCTCGCCGCTCCACCTCGCGCGCCGCCAGCGCCGACGCCGCGCCGCCGTGCGAGAGGTGCGCGGCCAGAGCGCGCGAGACGGGTTCGAGGTTCATCCCGCAGTTGCGACAGAACTTGTGCTCGCTGGTCGTCTTCGTTCCGCAGTTCGGGCAGAGCATCGGGCGCGTCTCCTCTCCGGCGTGTCGAGTTTTTATACGGAGGGCGCGGGCGCGCGGTTCGTCCGCGCGTCTTCAGAGGTAGACGATCTGATGGTCGTTGGTCGAGAGGTCGATGGCGTCGTGCACCCAGCCGACGAAGTAGCGGCCGTGGCGCGCGAGCAGCGAGGCGACGTTGACGTGCCGCTCCTGCAAGCTCTTCTCGGGGTAGAGCGCGGTGGCGGCGCGCTCCAACTGGCGCTGGACGGCGCGGTCGCGACGCATCTGCGCGCGGTGGAAGCGCGCGCGCAAGCCTTCGAGCTGGTGCCTTATCTTCCGGCGCCCGCCGTCGAGCGCGTCGGCCAGCGTCGGGTCGAAGTCCCCGAGGCGCGAGCGCAGCTCGTCGAGCGCGCGACCGACGGCGGCGTCCGTCTCGGAGAACGCGCCGGCCAGCTCCGCGCCCAGATGCTCCTCGACGACGCGCGCGATGACGGGGTCGAGACCGCCGAAGAAGTCTTCGAGCCGCAGGCCGTAGCGTTCGAGCGTGCGACCCGCGCGGCGCTCGACGACGGTCAGGCTCGCGCGGTGGAGTATCGGAGTGGCGGGGCGCCCGAGCACGCGATAGCTCTCGGCCGTCTGCGCGAAGTAGGCGACCTCGGCCGCGCCGCCGAAGTAGGCGATGGTCGGCAGCAGGTAGTCCTGCACGACCGCGCGCAGCGTGACGTTGGGGCTGAGGCGTTCGGGCCGTTCGGAAGCGAGCGCCGCGAGTTCTTCGACCGCCCACTCGCGGTCGGTTCCCTTCGTGACGTAGCGCCCCTCGCGCGTGCGCGTGAGCGCGCGGCGCCGGCCGCCGTCGTCGATGAGGAAGAGCGGGAAGGAGTCGGGCGAGGTGTGAACCTGCGCGTGATAGCCGGCCTCGACCAGCTCGCGCGTGCGCGCGTCGGTCGCCGCGGCGATCTCTGCGCCGAGCCGCGCCGCCTCCGAGTAGAGCGGCGCCGCCAGACGCTTGAGCGCGCCGTCGGTCGGGTCGAGGAGCACAAGGCCGTAGTCGCCCGTCAGCGCCGAGAGCATCCGCGCGAACGCCTCGCCGTAGGTGCGCCCCGGTTGGTACGCGTCGCGCACGACGCGCTCCAGCTCGGGCAGGAACTCGCTCGAAGGGACGAGGTCGAAGAGGCGGCCGACGGCCTCCTCCACGCCCGCGTCGAGCGTGACGCCGCCGACCGGCTCGCCCTCCCGGTGCAGGCCGGCGGGGACGGCCGTCTCCGCGAGACGGCCGTCGCAGGCGATGACCTGCGCCGACTGAACTTCCTCCCAGTCGTGATCCTCGGTCGCCATCCAGAAGACCGGGACGGCGTCGGTGCCGCGCGCCGTCAGACAGGCGGCGAGCTTGACGGCCGAGAGCGCCTTGTAGAGCGTGTAGAGCGGCCCCGTAAACAGCCCCGTCTGCTGACCCGTGACGACCGCGACCGAATCGGGCGAGCGCAGCCGCGCCACGTTCGCGAGCGTCGCCGCGCCCGCGCCCCAGCCCTCGTTCGCGCGACCGAGCGCGTCGCAGAGCGCGTCGCGGTCGGTCGCGTAGTTGTCGAGCACGCGGCGGCGGCGTTCGGACAGCTCGTAGTGGAAGCGGACGGCCTCGGGGTAGAAGCGGCGGAGCGCCGTGGGGTCTTCGAGGTATTCGAGGAAGAGGCGCGACTGGCCGGGCACGTTGCGGAACGGCAGACGTTCGACGCGGAGCGCGGCGCCCTCGGGCGTGCCGTGACATGCGGATTCGGTCGTGGTCACACGCTTCTCGGCTCCTGTCGCGTCGCTCGCCTCACGGAAGATTCGTTTTGCCGTGGCATTATACCGACCGGCTCCGAGCGCGCGCAAACACGCGCCGTTTCGCGCCGAAGATTGTTGTCGAGAACGGCGCGGGCGCGGCGGGCTCACATTTGCCATCCGGGCGCGCGGCGTGCGAGGATTGAGCCATCCGAAAAGGTCATGGGCGAAGGACGACTCGATCTGCTGATCATCGGCGCGGGGCCGGCCGGACTCTCGGCGGCCGACGTGGCCGCGCGCGAAGGGCTCTCGTACCTCGTCGTCGAGAAGGGGCTCATCGCCGACACGGTCTACCGCTACCCCGTCGGCCTCACGGTCTTCTCCACCACCAACGAGCTTGAGCTGCGCGAGGGCGAACTGCGCCCCTGCCGCGAGAAGCCGACGCGCGAGGAGCTGCTCTCCTACTACGTCCGCTTCGCGCTCGAACACGACCTCCGCATCAACACCGAGGAGGAGGTGACGCGCGTCGAGCCGCTCGCGCCCGGCGGCTTCCGCGTCGCCACGTCGCGCGCCACCTACGAGGCCGCGCGCGTGCTGGCCTGCCTCGGCGGGATGGCGCGCCCGCGACTGCTCGGCGTTCCGGGCGAGGAGCTGCCGAAGGTCAAACACCGCTTCGTCGAGCCGTTCCCCTACGTGCGCAAGGAGGCGCTCGTCGTCGGCGGCGGGAACTCGGCGGCCGAGGCCGCGCTCTTCCTCGCGGAGGGCGGCGCGCGCGCGACCTTCGCCATCTGGCCCGAGGACTGGGAGAACCGCGACCCGAAGAAGGGCTGCATCAAGCACTGGGTGCGCGGGCCGCTCGAACGCGAGATTAACGAAGGCCGCCTGCGCCTCTTCCTCTTCTCCGCGGTCGAGGAGATCGGCGAGGCCGAGGTGCGCATCCGCGACGCCGAGGGGCGCACACACGCGCTCCCGAACGACGCCGTCTTCGTCCTCATCGGCAGCGACGCCGACCTCACGCTGCTGCGCGCGGCCGGCGTCCGCACCGAGCGCGAGGGGCTTTCCGAAGTCCCGTCTTACGACCCCGAGACCTACGAGACCAACGTCCCCGGCCTCTACGTCGCCGGCCACTTCACCAACTCGCGCCACATCAAAGAGGCCATCGCCGTCCCACGCCGCGTCGTCCCCCTCATCGCCCAATCCCTCCGCGCGGCGGTCTGAACTTTCTCTTCCCGAAGCGCCGACGTTCGTCTTATCATTCGCGGATGAAGGTGAGGGAGGTCGTCAGCTTACTTGAGGAGGACGGCTGGTATCTCGCGAGGACGAGGGGCAGTCACCGTCAATACAAGCATCCGACAAAGGCCGGGACGGTCACCGTCTCGGGCAAGCCCAACGTGGACGTACCGCCGGGGACGCTCAACAGCATCTTGAAACAGGCCGGATTAAAGTGATCGGGAGTAAAAGAGAATGCGATACGCTGTGATTATCGAAGAGGGGGATAATAGTTTCGGCGCTTACGTCCCCGACCTGCCGGGGTGCGCCGCCGTCGCCGAGACCAAAGAAGAGCTGATGCGGCTCATCCAGGAGGCGATTGATTTTCACATCGAGGGACTGCGCGAAGACGGCCGGCCCGTGCCGGAGCCATCCTCCAGCGTGGCGTACGTGGAAGTAAAGGCCGCCTAACGTTTCCCGTCCTCACCATGCCCCTGCCCGCCGCCGTCCTGCGGCGTACGTGAAGACCGCGCCGCTTAAATCCTTCCCGCCGAGTCGAGCGGCGATGTATATTCTCCTGCCGCCCGGCGGCGTAATCATAGACGGAGGTTGTGCGATGGGAAGCGATAAGGACGTGGAGAAGTCTTACGCGACCGGCGAGGTGGTCGCCAAGCTGCGGCGGCTGGCCGACGCTTTGGAGGCCGAGAAGACCTTCGAGATACAGATCGCGGGCGAGCGCGTCTACGTGCCGCCTTACGCGACCGTGGAGTTCGAGTACCAGCGCGAGGGTGACGAGGAGGAGGTCGAGATCGAGTTGAAGTGGAAGCGACGTTAAAGCCCCCGTCACCTTCGTCGCCTTCGGCGCCCCGGAGGGCTTCCCCCGATGGACACACTGACGGTCGAGAAGAGCCGCGCGGCCTCCGCCGCGGCGCGCGGCTCCGGGTCTGGCGCGCGGCGCGCTCGCCGCGCTGATGGTCGTCGTCGGCTCGTTGACCGCCGTCGTCAGGGCGAAGATCGCCGAGGTGCCGCCCGGCGCGCCCGACCCGCTCGTCTTCCTGACGATCCCGCTCGGCGACATGCTGGTCTTCGCGACGTGGCTGACGGGCTGGGTCTGACCGGGGAGGGCGCCGGGATGCTGTTTATGGTGATCGAGCGTTTCAGGGGCGGCGACGCGGCGGCCGTCTACAGGCGCTTCCGCGAGCGCGGGCGGATGACGCCGGAGGGCTTGAGGTACGTCGAGAGCTGGGTCGAGGCGGACTTCGGCGGCTGCTTTCAGTTGATGGAGTGCGAAGACCCGAGCCTCTTCCGCGAGTGGGTGGCGCGCTGGGAAGACTTGGTGGAGTTCGAGATCGTCCCCGTCGTCACCTCGCGCGAGGCCGCCGACCGCATCGCGCCGGCGCCCTGAACTGCCGGCTCACGGAGTCGTGCGGTCGTCTGCCCGCCCCTCCCCCTTCCGCGCCGCGACGAGGGCGCACGCCGCGAACATCAGCAGCAGCGACAGGGCCGTCGGCACGCCCCAGCGCCCGCCGACCTGTGTGAAGTAGACGGCCACGCCCGCCGCCGCCATCCCGGCCAGGAACAGCAGCAGCGCCGTGTAGTTCTGCGTCGAGCCTTCGCCGAGGGTCATCCCTTTAACTCCCCTTCGCGCCCGCCGGAATCCCTACCCGCTCCGCCGCGGCGACCTGACGGACTTCAACGCCGCCACAAACAGCCCCACGCCCGCGACGAGCAACAGTCCGGCGCCCCAGCCCGCCGCCTCGCCCGCGAACATCTGGGCGGAGCTGACCAGCAGCAGCAGCGACGCCGCCGCGCACAAGACCGCCCCGGCGAGACGCGGCACGGACATTTCCCTTTTCGTCTCCACCCCCGGAGTCTACACGCCTCCGCCCCGCGTTTCCGTACGACAAGAGACTGACGCGGCACACGCCTGCGCCCGGCGCCCCCTTTAAGTCGGAGAACCGACGGACGTATGCGGAGCACGGCGTGCGAACCGGCCCGGCCGTGCGCTCGGGCGTGATGTCGCTTCTCACCCCCGGGGGAACTATCTTCCGGCGTCGGCCTCTAATTCGGAGCGGAGAAAACGTGCGGGGTGTGTCGATGAAGGGGATTGTTCGCAGGGTGTGGTTGGCCTCCTCGCTGCTGCTCCTCTGCGCGGCCGGCAGTAGTTACGTCGGCGAGTGGCAATGTCGTGCGGAAGAGGAGCAACAGATTAAATGGTGGGAAGCGAGCGGCTTCCGCATCTCTCACGCCTACCCGGACCCGAACAGGTGGCAGGTGATCGGGGGCGTGCTATTCTTCGCCGGCGCCTCGGTCGCTTTGGCGGCGCTTATGTTGCGGCGGCGGGATGTTAATTAACAGCGCGTTTGGTCTCCCGCCCCGCGGCCTGAAGTTAACTCGCCGGAGATGGTTCGCAGGAGAAAACGGATGCGATTAGTTCTGCTCGCAGTAGCACTGACCGCCCTGACGCCGGTCTTGGTGTCGGCGCAGGGCGCGAGGCAAAAGGCCGCGGTTGAACGGGAGATCAGGAGGCTCGACCTCGCGCACGCCGACGCGGTGCTGCGCGGCGACCTCGCGGCGATGGACAAGCTCTGGACGAAAGACTTCAAGGTCAACAACCCGTTCAACGAGGTGGACAAGGCGGATCGCATCCGCAACGGCGCCGTCACCTACTCCTCGTTCGTCCGCGAGCCCGAGTCGGTGCTGGTGCACGGGGACACGGTCATCGTGATGGGGCGCGAGACGGTCGTGCCGAAGGGCGCCTCGCCCGACGCGGGCCAGACCATCAACCGCCGCTACACGAACATCTGGATGAAGCGGGACGGCAGGTGGCGCCTCGTCGCGCGACACGCCAGCGTCATCTGCCAGAGATAGCGGTTCGCGGACGTGTGGGTCTAAGAGCCTTCAACCACTGGCGGCAAAACATACGACGAGCAGACCAGATAACCAAACTACGACCTCAGAATAGACAACACCTCCCTCGCCCCGCACGCGACCGCCTCACAGTTCGCCCCGCTGTTATAAGGGTCAGTCACCCACGTCCCGCCTCGCCTTGACGTTCCCACGCGGGCAAGATGATCAGCGTCAACAAGGGCGTGTGGGACAAGGCCGCGACCTTCGAGGAGATACACGAGTTCAACAAGCTCTGGCTGCGGGAGTGCCGCCGCCTGCTCAAGCCGGACGGCGCCATCTGGGTGACGGGCACGGCACACAACATCTACAGCGTCGGCTTCGCGCTCCAGACGCTCGGCTTCAAAGTCCTGAACGACATCGCGTGGTACAAGGTCAACCCGCCGCCGAACCTCTCGTGCCGCTACTTCACGCACGCGACCGAGACGATTCTCTGGGCGCGGCGCGACCCCAAGAGCCGCCACACGTTCAACTACGCCGAGATGAAGCGCGAGAACCGCGACAAGCAGATGCAGTCGCTCTGGCACATCAAGCCGCCCGCCGCACGCGAGAAGCGTTACGGCAAACACCCGACGCAGAAGCCCGAGTTAACACATATTCTTCAAAGCGCTGGATATTTTTTTCTTCTGATCAGAAATTTGTTGATGATGGGAATGACTCATGCTACTCTGCACACGCTTTACGAAATCAAGTGCCTTTCGCACAAGAACCGCGAACCAAGTTCGCACAAATCAAGCGAAGGCACAGAAAACGAAAGGCTACGAGCATGAAAAAGACTATCTCCTGCCCTGCCATCTCTGGCACCCAAAAGGGCGTTCGCATCTACAGTGGCGTTCTTCCCGCCGGCGACCTGACCAAGGTCACGGCTGTCGACTACTACAGCTCTAACCTAGCTCCCGACGATCCAAATCAGGGTTACCAGCGCCCTCCTGAGCGCTCGCGGATCACGCGCATCGGTTCCTTCTTGATCAACACCATCATCGATGAAGACGGACAGGGCGACGGCCTTTTCCCGTCTGCAGTGACGCTGGCCGCAAGAAAGCCGCTCCAGTACGATAGCAACACCAAGACTCTTTCTCTCCGTCTGGATCAGCCGCTTCAGGTGGTCGATGGTCAGCACCGCATCGCCGGTCTCCGTTACGCGATAGAGGAGAAGGGGGAAACCTCTCTGGAGGACTTCCCCATCCCCTTCGTGATCATCGAAACACCTGACCGGTACATTGAGATGGATCAGTTCAGGATCATAAACGGTACGGCCAAGTCGGTGAGGACTGACTTGGTGAACGCCATCATCACTGCGATGGCGACGAGCAGGGGCGAGTCAATCATCAAGGACAAGGAACGGTGGAAGGTGGTAGTTACCCGGGTGGTTGATCGTCTCGACAAGGATCCGAAGTCACCTTGGAGGGGACTGATCCTTATGCCCGATGAGGCGGGCAGCCCCAAAGGCTCTAACGGGAAGGTTGTTCGCGCAACGTCATTCATGACCAGCCTTAAGCCTGTTTACGACTGGCTGAAGAGCTTACACTTCTTGGACAAGTGCGAGACGCTGCAACAACAAGCAGACTTTGTCTATGAAGTGGTTGCGCCCTTCTGGGCCGCCGTTCAGGAATCGGTGCCTGGCGCCTTCGAGAACGCCGACGAGTATGTGATTCAGAAGACGCCGGGACTCTTCTCACTGCACAAGTTGCTTGTGTCCGACCTTTTGCCTGACATGTGGCACGGTCGTAGGGAGTGGTCGAAGAAGAACTTCATCGAATTTCTCAACGACAGCCCTGAACTCATGGACTCCGAGTTCTGGCACAAGAATGCAGGACGCGCGAGTGCCTACGGCTCAATGAAGGGCTTTGATGAGTTGTACAAATTGTTGAGTGACTCCATATCACCGAGGCCGTAAAAGACCCCACTTTCTAACATCACTGGGCTCGGTAGAGGCATGCCTCTACCGAGCCCAGTGATGTTCAGCACCCTTACATCAGCATGTTGGCGCGTTCGCGGTGGGCAATGCCGGTGCGAGAGCATGTGACCTAAGTCAGAGTCTCCTTCTGCGTGGGGCAAACTTGCGTTTGATCTCTTCGTGGTTGGTGGGGCCGGGGAGTTTGTCGGGGAGGTCGAGGTCGTCGTCGATGAGGACTTCGGTCGGCACGCCGGCCGCGCGGGCATATTGTAGAAGAATCGGCAGCGGCGGCTCACGTAGTCCTCGCTCGTACTCGGAGATTCTGGTATACGCGACCATATCCTCGGCGCCTAAGCGCCTCAACATCTCGCTCTGCGATAGTCCGAGTTCAAGTCTTACCTGTAACAGCTTTTCCGCAAGCCGCTCCGCACGCTGACGCGCTGTCCCCATCAGGAGTTCCCTCCTGACGTGACGACGGTGAGAAGAAAAATCTTGCTTCTATACCGATGGCAGTATAGAATGTGCTTGCGTAACTGTTTCGCCGTGAGTAGAGACCTCTCATGCTCAACGGCGATGCTCATCTCTGAGGGTGAGCTACGCTACGCATCCGACCGTTGCCTTATTTTCAAAGACTAAAGCGGGAGGGAGGATACCACATGAGCATTTTAGTGGGCGACAGGTAACAGGGGTGCGGAAGGGCAGCGCACCCCTGCGCACGCCCGCCGCTCACACGCGGGCTGTGCTGTGGGGCCGCGCGACGCCGAAAGGTGCCGGCGCGGCCTCGTCGCGTCTGACAGAGTTAGAGAGCTTGTGAGCTTGAGGGGAGGCGTGGCGGCGACAGTAGACGCGTCTGCCGCCGCCGACGGTGCGCGAAGAGGCGGTCGAGATCGTGCGCGAGTGAAGGGGGCCGATTAGTTTTACATGAGCACGTCGGCGCGCGAGCGTTCGCGGCGGGCGACGCCGGTGCGGTAGGCGGCCTCCTCGACCTCGCGCGCGACGGCCTCGGCGACGCGCTTGTCGAAGACCGAGGGGACGATGTACTCGGGGTGCAACTCTTCGGGGGTGATGATTTCGGCGATGGCCTGCGCGGCGGCCAGCTTCATCTCCTCGTTGATGCGCGAGGCGCGGCACGAGAGCGCGCCGCGGAAGATGCCGGGGAAGCAGAGCACGTTGTTGATCTGGTTCGGGTAGTCGCTCCGCCCCGTCGCCATCACCGCCGCGACGCCGGCCACCTCCTCGGGCATGATCTCGGGCGTCGGGTTCGCCATCGCGAAGATGATCGGGTCTTTCGCCATCCGCTTCACGTCCTCCACGTCGATGACGCCCGGCGCCGAGAGGCCGAAGAAAACGTCCGCGCCCTTGATGATGTCGTGGATGTTGCCGCGCTCGCCCGCCGGGTTGGTGATGCGCGAGTAGTGGTCTTTGACCCAGTTCATGTGCTCGGTGCGCCCCTCGTAGATGGCGCCGTGCTGGTCGCAGCCGATGAGGTTCTTGACGCCCGCGTTCAGCACGATCTTCGAGCAGGCCACGCCCGCCGCGCCCACGCCGTTGACGACCACCTTCAAGTCTTCGAGACGCTTGCCGACGATCTTCACCGCGTTGAGGAGCGCGGCCAGCACCACGACCGCCGTCCCGTGCTGGTCGTCGTGGAAGACGGGGATGTCGAGTTCCTCTTTTAATCTTTCTTCTATCTCAAAGCAGCGCGGCGCCGAGATGTCTTCGAGGTTGATGCCGCCGAAGGCGACCGAGATGCGCTTGATCGTGTTGACGATCTCGTTGGGGTCTTTGGTCGAAAGACAGATGGGGAACGCGTCCACGCCCGCGAACTCTTTGAAGAGCATCGCCTTGCCCTCCATCACGGGCAGCGCCGCCGCCGGGCCGATGTCGCCCAAGCCGAGGACGGCCGTGCCGTCGGTGACGACGGCGACGGTGTTGCGCTTGATGGTCAGCGTGAAAGCCTTCTCGGGGTCGCGCGCGATGGCCTCGCAGACGCGCGCGACGCCGGGCGTGTAGGCCATCGAGAGGTCGGCGCGCGTCTTCAGGGGCGCCTTGGAGACGACCTCGATCTTGCCGCCGAGGTGCATGAGGAAGACGCGGTCGCTGACGTTGATGACCTCGACGCCGTCCACGGCGCGCGCGGCATCGACGATCAGTTTGCCGTGGTCGGCCGAGGCGGCGTTGACCGTCAGGTCGCGGACGATGGCGTCGCGCCCGACGCTGACGATGTCGATGGCGCCGATGTCGCCGCCCGCGTGCCCGATGGCCGTGGTCAGCTCCCCGAGCGTGCCCGCGCGCGCGGAGAGTTTCACGCGCAACGTCAGGCTGTAGCTCGCGCTCGGAACGTTGTGGGACGAGGGCAAGGCGGAGTCTTCCTTTCGCTTCTCTTTTTTAATGCGACTTCGTTGGGGACTTGAGTTTTACTCTAGCGCCAAGCCGCGCGCGGCGCAAGCACCATCGCAGGACAGGGGACTATCCGTTCAGTATCCGACGAACCTTCTCGACGGCTTCGGGGTCGGCGCCGGCGCGCTCCGCCAGTTTGAGCGAGCGTTCGCCGAGCAGGAGGTAGACGGCGAGGGCTTCGGGGTCGTCGAGCGAGCGGAGGGCGAGCAGGTGTTTGCGGACGGTCTCGGCGTCGGCGCGCGCGAAGCTGCCGGTGAGCGCGCGCCCCGGCGGGAGCGACGAAAGGTTCTCGACCACGCTGCCGAGCAGCGGCAGGAGGACGGACTGCGCGCGCCGCTCGGTCAGCCCGCAGCGCGCCAGCGCGTCGAGCGCCACGTCGAAGAGCGCGGTGACGTGGCCGGCCGCCATCAGCGCCGCCGCGTGGTAGAGCGGCTTGTGGCGCGACTCGACTTGGAAGCTCTGGCCGCCGAGGTCGCGGACGACGCGGCGCGCGACGCGAACGGCCGCCGGCTCGCCCTCGACGCAGTAGAAGGCGCCGCCGAGACTGCGCGCGCCCGCCTCCGGCTCGCTCACCGACGCGAGCGGGTGCATCGAGCCGACGCGCACGCCGCGCGCGCCGAGCGGCGCCAGCACCTCGGATGAGAGCGCGCCGCTCGCGTGGAGCGCGACCGACGCGCGCAGACCGGGCAGCGCCGCGAGCCTCGCGGCCGTCTCCGCGACGCGGTCGTCCGGCGTCGTGACGAAGAGCAGCCCCGCCTCGGGAAGTCTCTCCAACTGCCCGACGCCGAGCGCGAGCGTCTTGAGGCCCGCGCGCTCGGACGCGCGGCGCGCGTGCGCCGCCGTGCGCGAGACGAGCGCGCGCACCTCGTAACCGCACGCCGCGAGCGCGCGCGCCAGAGCCGTCCCCATGCGACCCGCGCCGACGACGACGACCGTCTTCCCCCGCGCCCGACGCGACGAAGGGGAGGCGGAACGGCTCTCGCGCTCCCCTCCCCTTCCGACCCGGCCTGCGCCCTCCTTAACGGCAGGGCTTCCGCTTCGACTTTTCTCTTTTGACTTCACTTTACGGTGCGTTAATCTCCGCCTTCGAGACGATCTCGATGAGCACGGGCTGCTCGGGCAGTTCGTCGAGCCACTGCTCGAAGCGCGCTCTCAGTTCCTCGCGCGTGAGCAGCCCCGTGTCGCCGTTCGGCGCGACGACCCTGACCGGCGGCGGCGCGGGCATCCGCTTGAGCGCGCGCTCGATGAGCCGCACGTCCTGCCGCGTGAAACGCTCCGGCAATCGACCCTGCGCGAAGCCGGTCGAAAGGTTGCGCGCGCGCTTCGTCGTCTCCTCCGAAGGCTCGCGCCGCGCCAGCGCGTCGAGCGAGATGGCGAGCGTCGTCCCGAGCATCAGGAGCGTCCGTCGGTAGACCGAGAGGCCCCGCTCCATCAGCGCCTCAAGCTCCTGCGGCAGCTCCGACAGCTCGGCCGCGCGAGAGAGGCGGAACTGGCACGCGCAGGCGGGCTGGCCCGCGAGCAGGCGGCGCACGTCCATGCGGCAGCGCGTCCCCCCGGCGACGCGCAGGAGGTTTTCGGCCTGACGCCAGACCTGACCGCTGACGACGGGCAGCCGCGCCAGCGACTCGAACTCGCGCCAGCGCTCGGCGCGCCTCAAATCCTGTAAAGCCTCGCGCGCGCCGTCCTCGCCCACAGTTTTATCATGCAGCGCGGCGTAATGCTCGCCGTAGCGCGCGCGCCACTCGCGCCACAGACGCTCGAAGCGCTCGCGGCGCTCGGCGTCGAGGAAGTTGTTCGAGTCGTGCGCGAGACCCAGCAGCTCCCGGCGCGCGGTCTCAAGCTCGTCCACGCCGGTCGGCTCGGCGCCGGCGAGATAGGCGCGGACGCGCTCGCGCGCGCCGACCGTCTCGACGAACCCGCAGAGGTCTTCGAGCGTGCGCGTGCGCCGCGCGAACGTCTCGGCCGAGTTGCGGAAGGCCACGGCGACGAGCGCGAGCGCGTCTTCGAGCGTCGCCTTCCCCGCCGACTCCGCCTCAAGCGCCGCGGCCGCGCGCCCGAAACTCTTGCGCACCTCCGCCTCGGCCCTCCACACGCGCGTCGTCAGACACGCGTCGGGCAGCGCGTCGAACTTCTGCGGCAGCCCGAGCAGGCGCCACTCCTTCAGCCAGAGCGCGACGGCGGCTCGCACCTCGTCGCGCGCCTCGCGCGTCTCGGAGCCGAGCGACGGCCGCGACGTGAGCAGACGCGCCCATTCGAGCGCCTGCGCGGAGAGCGGCTCGGCGTCGGCCGCCGCCTCCTCGGCCGGCTCCGGCGCGTCCTTCGCCTCGGCGGGCTTCACGACCGGCGGCGCGGGTTTAACTTCGGGCGGCGCGAGTTTGACGGCGGGCGGCGCGGCCTTCAACACGGCGGGCGGCGCGGCGGCTTCAACCTTCGGGGCGTCCGCAAACTTCAAGGAAGCGAAGGACGCATCGGCGGCCTCCGAGGGCTTTGCGGGCGGCGACTGTTTCGGCGGCGACTGTTCGGCTCCCGACTCTTCCTTGCGGGCCGGCGCGGCGGCCGACAGCAGCGCGTCGCGCGCCTCCTGAGCCACCTGCGCTTCGGCCTCGCGCGCGGCGATGCGGAAGCGGTAGCGATTCTCGCCGCGGGGGCCGTCGGCCAGCACGAAGCTTCCCGGCGGCGCCTCGGCGGCGAACCGCGAGAGCGTCTCGGCGACGCGGCGCGGGGCGTCGCCGCCCGCGTCCTCGTCGGTCAGAAGCAGCGCCGCACACATCTCGCCCGGCGTCGCGTCGCGCGAGTCGAGCGAGAGCACGAAGAGACTCTTTAAAATCAGCCGCGCCTGATAGCGCTGCATGACGGGGAGCTGGCCGATGCAGCTCTCGGTCAAAACGTCGTAGGTCTCGAAGATTTCGCGCAGCTCGGGCGAGTGGCGCAGCTCCTCCTCGGTCGCGTCGAAGACCTCGTCGAGCAGGACGAGCGAGAGCGCCGGGCGCGAGGTGGCGCGCGCGGCGGCCGACGCGGCGAACGGCAGGAAGGCGAACTTCGGCAGGAAGAGCCGGACGCCCGAGGCGACTTCCGCGACGAGCGGGTGGACGGGGTAGACCGACGAGAAGCGCGCCTGACTCCAGTTGAACTCGTGGACGGTGGCGCGCAGCGCCTGATAAATCTCGCGCAGGGTGTCGCCGACCTGCGGCTTCTTGCGCAGCACGAACTGGTCGGCCACGCGGTAGAGGTTCTCGGGGTCGAGGTAGTCGATGCGGTAGGTGCCGGCGACCGCGACGTTGGCGCCGTCGGCGTCGGCGATGTCGTCGTCGAGCGCGAGCGCCAGAAAGACGTTCAACTCGCGCGCGGCCGTCGCCAGCGCGGCGAGGACGGGGCCGTCGTCGCGCACGACCCTCGCCGGGCGGTTGAAGGCCGTGTCGATGACGACGACCAGCGTCTCCCCGCCCGCGCGCGAGGCGGCGACGGCCAGCACTTCGGTCGGCTCGCGACTGCCCCACTGCGCCTCGCTCCCGCCGAAGAAGGCCGCGAAACTCGCCGCCAGCTCGTCGCCCAGGGAGGGGCGCGTCCCGCGCTCGACGCGCGTGACGAGGTAGCGCCGCCCCGCGAGCCGCTGCGCGCCCGAAAGGACGTGCGCGTCCTCGACCGTCTGCCGCAGGCGCTCCGCCCCGGTCAGCGCGCCGAAGACCGCCAGCGTGTGACTCTTGCCGACGCCGCGCGCGCCCGCCAAAGCGCGCGCCGCGCCCGTCCCGGCCGGCAAATCCGCCAGCGCGTCGAGCCAGCGCGAGAGCAAGTCCGAAGTCACGTCCGTGAACCGGTAGGCGGCGAGCGCCTGCGCGGGGTCTTCGGCGTAGTTCCCGACCTGCTCGAAAGACTGCGGCTCGACCAGGTCTTTGATCTTGTCCTGTATTCGTTTCATGCGTACCCGGCGGGAAAATATCTCGGGGAAAACTGCGGCCGGCCCCTCGGCGGCTGAGGAAGGAAGGGCATCTCGAATCTAGCACGCGCCGAGGCGGCGTGGCAACGTTTAAGTTTTTGGTGCGGCGCGGTCTCGGGGGCTGTTATAATCCGGGGCGTTTCCCCTCGAACCGAGCCGGCCGGCGCCCCTCCCGCGGGCGCGCCGACACAACCAACAGCGAGCCCCGAGGCATCAAAGATTCGCGCCTTTCCGGATTCCCTTTCGCCGACCGTCCGGCCCACCACGCTGACGGCGCTCCCCGGGCGGGGGCGGGCCAGAGGGCAGTCCGCGCGCGGCGTTATCTCGAAGAGGTTTTCACTTCCTTCCGGCCACTGGCGTTGAAAAGTTTTTTTGGAGGCACACGTGATGCACTACAGATTCTTCCGCTCGCTCGCCGCGCTCGGGCTCATCTTCAGCCTGTGGGCGGGGTCGCTCACCGCCGTGGCCGCGCCCGCGCGCCGGCAGGAGGCGCAGAAGCCGGCGGCCAAGCAGGACGCTTCGGACAAGAATAAGAAGGACAAGACGGCCGGCGACAAGGAGGGTCAGGAGGTCGCCGCCGCCGCCCCCGGCCCCTCGGGCTCCGGCAAACCGCTCTCCGAGAAGGAAGACCCGCGGCTCATCGGCAAGCGCAAGATTAACGGCGGCTTCATCAACAGCATCAGCGGCGGCGTGGACAAAGAGGTCTCGCTCGGCCGCCAGCTCGCGGCCGAGGTTGACCGCCAGGCCAAGTTCATCGACGACCCCGTCATCACCGAGTACATCAACCGCGTCGGCCAGAACGTGGTGCTCCACTCCGACGCGCGCATCCCCTTCACCATCAAGGTCATCGACTCCGACGAGGTCAACGCCTTCGCGCTGCCCGGCGGCTTCTTCTACGTCAACAAGGGGCTGATTCTGGCGGCCGACAACGAGGCCGAGGTCGCGGGCGTGATGGCGCACGAGATCGCGCACGTCACCGCGCGCCACGCGATGGAGAATCAGGCCAAAGGCATGCTCGCCGAGATCGGCATGCTCGCCGGCTCGATTTTCCTCGGCGGGCTGGGCGGGATGCTCATCCAGCAGGGCGCGCAGTTCGGCGCGCTCCTCGGCTTCATGAAGTTCAACCGCAACGCCGAGTCCGAGGCCGACATGCTCGGCGTCCAGTACATGTGGGCGGCCGGCTACGACCCGAACGCGATGTCCACGATGTTCGAGAAGCTGGCGGCCAAGAACAAGAAGAAGCCCGGCACCTTCTCGAAGCTCTTCGAGTCGCACCCGCAGTCGGTTGACCGCCTGAACGCGACGCGCGAACTGGTCGCGCGCTTCCCCGACAAGGACGAGTACGTCCTCTCGACCTCGGAATTCCAGCGCGTGAAGAACCGCCTGCTCCGTCTCTCGAACGCCCGCGCCTCCTCGGCCGGCGACATCGGCCCCGGCGACGACGGGGCGCCCGGACGCCCGACCCTCAAGCGCCGCTCGCCCACGGCGGACGACACCGGCGCGCCGGCCGAAGGGACGGCGCCCGAGAAGAAGGACGACAAGCCGCAGCTCAAGCGCCGCGACACCGACCCGCAGCAGCAGACGACCCCGCCGCAGACCCCGCCCGAGTAAGCGCGCGGGCTTAAAAGGCTCGACGAAGGCCGGCGAAGGCTCTCAGGTCTCCGACAGACCTGGGAGCCTTCAGTTTGAGGGAAGCGTTTGAATTCGGCGAAAAAAGCGTTGCTGGTCGCGGCCGGGAGCCTGTGCGTGGCGCTGGCCGTGCTCGGCGTCTTCCTCCCGCTCCTGCCGACGACGCCGTTCCTGCTGCTCGCCTCCGCCTGCTACGTCCGCAGCTCGGAGCGCCTCCACGGCTGGCTGATGGGGAACCGCGTGCTCGGCGGCTACATCAGGAATTTCAAGGAGCGGCGCGGCATCCCCCTCCGGGCCAAGTTCACGACCGTCGCGCTGCTCTGGCTGCCGCTCCTCTACTCGGTCTACCGGCTCGACCTGCTCTGGCTTGAGCTATTGCTGGTGACGATGGGGGTCGTCTGGAGCGCGGTCATCTTCAGGATGAAGACGCTGAAGGAGGGCGAGTAGAGGGGTCGGCGGGAGAGGCCGCGCGCCGCGGCTTGACAACAAAAAGGCCGTTTCGTATTCTACCCGTTCGCGTTTTAGACGCTTAAGATAGAGAGAGTTATCCTTATGTCAACCTATTTCCCGAGCGGGGACGGACTCGCAGAGAATCGCAAGTGGTACGTCGTTGACGCGGCGGGTCAGACCGTGGGCCGTCTGGCGACCGAGGTGGCGCGCGTGCTGACCGGCAAGAACAAGCCGCAGTACACGCCCTTCCTCGACACCGGCGACCACGTCATCGTCATCAACGCCAAGCAGGCGGTCTTCAAGGGGTCGAAGAACGACCAGAAGATG
>DASVQX010000057.1:0-63135 GCA_036388915.1 Pyrinomonadaceae bacterium | reverse complement strand
ACGGGCAAGGCGCGCGAAGTCCCCGTCGCCATCAAGAAGGCGATAGAGGCCGCGAAGAAGAACCTGATCCGCGTCCCGCTCGTCGGCAACACCCTGCCGCACCCCATGATCGGCGAGCACGGCGCGGGCCGCGTCCTGATGAAGCCGGCGAGCGAGGGCACGGGCGTCATCGCGGGCGGCGCGGTGCGCGCCGTCATGCAGGCCGCGGGCGTCCACGACGTGCGCACCAAGGTGCTCGGCTCCGGCAACCCGCACAACGTCGTCCGCGCGACCTTCGACGGCCTCGTCAACATGAAGGACCCGTTCGAGGTGGCGCGCCTGCGCGGCAAGCAGGTCGAAGAACTGTAAGAGGTTTGAGAAATGGCTGAAGAGAGCAAGCAGCAGCAGGACGGTGGCGGCAAGATTCGCATCCAGTACTACCGCAGCGCCATCGGCTTCCCGAAGACGCAGAAAGAGGTCGTGCGCAGCGTCGGGTTCACGAAGCTCAACCAGATATTAGAGCGCCCCGACACGCAATCGATGCGCGGCGTCGTCCTGAAAGTCCCGCACCTCCTGCGGATCATCGAATAGGGCGTGTCAACGTCCAGCGAGGTTTTCACAATGGCTATCGGTCTGAACAATCTACGCCCGGCGGAAGGCTCGACGCACAAGAAGAAGCGCGTGGGTCGCGGCCCCGGCTCGGGTCTCGGCAAGACGGCCGGGCGCGGCAACAAGGGTCAGAAGTCGCGCTCGGGCTACTCGGGCAAGATCGGCTTCGAGGGCGGGCAGATGCCCTTGCAGCGCCGCCTGCCCAAGCGCGGCTTCACCAACATTTTTAAGAAGCAGTGGATCGAGGTCACGCTCGCCACGCTCGACGAGCGCTTCGAGGCCGGCGACGAGATCACGCCCGAGACGATGCACAGCCGCGGCGTCATCGCCAAGGGTAAGCGCGACATCGTCGTGCTCGGCACCGGCGAGCTGACCAAGGCGCTGACCATCTTCGCGCACCGCTTCACCAAGGGCGCGCGCCAGAAGATCGAGGCCGCGGGCGGCACCGCCAACGTCGTCAACGCGCACCACAAGGCCGACGCCCTCGTGCCCGTCTCCGAGTAGGCGCGCCGCCCCGTCCGGGCGCCGCCTCGAAAAGGCCGACGGAAAGCAGACGCTGAGGACGCCGCAGAGGGTCGAAACCTTCGGGAGCGTCTTCAGCGTTGTTTTGCTAAAAGAAGCCGGCTGCATTCAGCTTTCGGCGGTCGGCTTTGTTATCATGCACAACGCCCCAACGCCGGAACCGAAGTCCGCCCGCCGGGGACGGACAGCCGAAAGCCGAGTGCCGAAAGCTGAGAGCTAAAACCCATGGATAAGTTCTTCGCCGCCGTCCGCAACATGTTCAGCGTGCCCGACCTGCGTAAGCGCATTCTGTTTACGCTCGGGCTCCTCGCCGTCTACCGCCTCGGCGCGCACGTCACCGCGCCGGGCATCGACCGCGACCAGCTCCGCCGCGTCTGGCAGGAGGTCGGCTCGACGCTCCTCGGCGTGCTCGACCTCTTCTCCGGCGGGAACTTCCAGACCATCTCGATCTTCGCGCTCGGGGTCACGCCCTACATCACCGCGACCATCATCACGCAGTTGATGACGACCGTCTTCCCGCAGCTCAAGCGCTTGCAGGAGGAGGGCGAGGCCGGCCGCCAGAAGCTCAACCAGTACAACCGCTACCTGACGGTCGTGCTCTGCATGTTCCAGACCTTCATCGTCGCGCGCTGGCTCCAGGCCAACGCGGTCGGCGCCGAGGGCGCGGGCTTCATCATCACGACGATGATCACGCTCACCACCGGCACCATCTTCGTGATGTGGCTCGGCGAGCAGATCACCGAGCGCGGCATCGGCAACGGCGTCTCGCTGCTCATCTTCGCGGGCATCATCATCGGCCTGCCGAACGGCGTCTTGCAGGTGTTGGAGAAGGTGCGGGGCGGCGAGACCTTCGCCGTCATCGGCGTCATCGCGATGGTCGCCATCCTGATCGGGCTCATCGCCTTCGTCGTCTTCGTCGAGTCGGCCCGGCGCAAGGTGCCCATCTCCTACGCCAAGCGGCACGTCGGCCGCCAGCTCGTCGGCGGGCAGCAGACGCACATGCCGATCAAGCTCAACATGGGCGGCGTCATCCCCGTCATCTTCGCCTCGTCGGTGCTGGCCATCCCGCAGACGGTGTTGCAGTTCGTCTCGTTCGACCCGAACGTGCAGGACTGGCGGCAGAAGCTCCACACCTTCTTCCAGGGCTTCCACGGCGGCGACCCGTACTACGAGCTGTTCTACCTGTCGCTCATCGTCATCTTCACCTTCTTCTACATCACGATCATCTTCAACGTGGAAGAGGTGTCGGACAACCTGCGCAAGCACGGCGGCTTCATCCCCGGCATCCGCCCCGGAAGGAACACGGCCGAGTTCCTCAACACGATCCTGACGCGGCTGACCACGGTCGGCGCGCTCTACCTCGCGCTCGTCGCCTTCATCCCGCAGTTGATGCTCTCGGGCTTCAACGTCGGGCGGCTGCCGTTCGTCGGGGGGCGCGTCGAGGAGTTCGTCACGGGCACGCCGGGGCTGGGTTGGATTCCGCACGGCATGGGCTACCAGTTCTACTTCGGCGGCACGTCGCTCCTGATTCTGGTCGGCGTCGCCATGGACACCGTCGCGCAGATCGAGTCGCAGCTCGTCATGCGCAACTACGAAGGCTTCTTCGGGCCGGGCAGCCGCCTGCGCGGCCGCAGAGGATAAAAACCGGACGGCAGACGCCGGGCGGCAGACGTCAGTAAAGACGCCCGCCGGCACCCGTCATCTGACCTCTGACATCTCCCCCTATGTCGAAAATCATCGTCCTCATGGGTGCGCCGGGCGCGGGCAAGGGGACGCAGGCCCGCCTGCTTGAGGAGCGACTGGGGCTGCCGCAGATTTCGACGGGCGACATGTTCCGCGCGCTCCTGAAGACCGAGACGCCGCTCGCCGGCGAGCTGCGCCCCATCCTGAGCGCGGGCGCGCTCGTCCCCGACGAGCTGACGATACGCGTCGTCCGCGAGCGCACGGCGCAGGCCGACTGCCGCGCGGGCTACGTCCTCGACGGCTTCCCGCGCACGCCGGCGCAGGCCGAGATGCTCGAAGGCTTGGCGGCCGAGCAGGGGCACACGCTCGGCGCGGTGCTGGTGGACGTGCCCTTCGACATCCTTGAGAAGCGCGTGACGGGCCGGCGCAGTTGCCCCGTCTGCGGCGAGATTTACAACGTCTACTTCAAGCCGCCCGCGCGCGACGAGGTCTGCGACCTCCACCCGGAGACGCCCCTGAGCCGGCGCGCCGACGACAACGCCGAGACGATTAAGGCGCGGCTCGCGACCTACGAGCGCGACACGCGGCCGCTGCTCGACTACTACGAGCGCACCGGGCGTCTGCGCCGCGTTGACGGCGACCGCGACGCCGAGGCCATCTACGCCGACATCGAAAAGGCCGTGAGCCTTGAGCCGTAAATGATTATCGGGAAGTCGAAAAGGGAGTTGGAGAAGATGCGGGCGGCCGGGCGGCTCGTCGCGCAGGTGCGCGAGGAGTTGCGCCGGCTGGTGCGCCCCGGCGTGTCCACGCTCGAACTCGACATGGTCGCCGAGAAGATGATCCGCGACGCCGGCGCGCTGCCGACCTTCAAGGGCTACCACGGCTTCCCCTTCTCGATCTGCGCGTCGGTCAACGAGCAGGTCGTCCACGGCTTCCCCTCGGCCTACGAGCTGAAGGAGGGCGACATCTTCTCGCTCGACTGCGGCGTCACGCTCGGCGGCTTCGTCGGCGACACGGCGACCACGGTGCCCGTCGGGCGTGTGGACGAGGACAGGCTCAAGCTCATCCGCGTCGCCGAGGAGTGCCTTGAGCGCGCCATCCAGCAGTGCCGGCCGGGCAACCACCTGGGCGACCTCGGGTGGGCCGTGCAGCAGCACGCCGAGGCGCACGGCTACGGCATCGTCCGCGACTACGTCGGCCACGGCATCGGCCGAAAAATGCACGAAGACCCGCAAATCCCGAACTACGGAAAGCCGGGCACCGGCATCAAAATCCGTTCGGGCTACGTCTTCGCCATCGAGCCCATGCTAAACATGGGCACGCACAAGACCAAGACGCTCAAGGACGGATGGACGGTCGTCACGCTCGACGGCCGCCCCTCGGCGCACGTCGAGCACACGGTGGCCGTCACCGAGGAGGGGCCGGAAATCCTGACCCGCGTCGCCGAGGAGTCCGCACCCGTGCCTCAGGAGCCGCAGGCCGCCCCGGCCAGCGCCTGAAAAAGAGACCGAAGTCCCGCCGCGGTTTGGAGGCGGGTGGTAAGTATGTTATTATTCGCAGTTTGCCGGCGTAGTCAGGTTTTGTACTGGTGACACTCGCGGGTACGAGTGAGCGGGTGACGACGGGCGAGTCCCAAAAGGGGTGAAGTGAGATGAAGGTTAGGGCTTCGGTCAAGAAGATGTGCGACAACTGCAAGGTCATCCACCGCAAGGGCGTGGTGCGCGTGATCTGCACCAACCCCAAGCACAAGCAGCGCCAGGGGTAGGGAATTTTTGATTTAAAGACTCGGAGATAGAACTAAGATGGCTCGTGTAGTCGGCGTTGACCTCCCGGTTAACAAGAGAATCGGAATCGGACTGACGTACATCTACGGCATCGGCCGCTCGCGCGCCGCCTCCATCCTTCAGGAGGCCGACGTGAGCGCCGACGTACGCGTGCGCGACCTCGACGAGGCGCAGTTGGGCCGCATCCGCCAGACCATCGAGGGGCAGGGCGAGGTCGAGGGCGACCTCCGCAAGCGCGTCCAGATGGACATCAAGCGGCTGATGGACATCGGCTGCTACCGCGGCCTGCGTCACCGCCGCGGGCTGCCCGTGCGCGGCCAGCGCACCCACACCAACGCGCGCACCCGCAAGGGCCCGCGCCGCGCCACCGTCGCCAAGAAGAAGGCGCCGGGCAAGAAGTAAACCGCAGTGGTCGGTAGACAGCAGCCGGTAGTCAGCAGGCTCCGCGTCACCGACGCCGACGCTTTCACCCTGACCGCCGGGCTGCGAAAGTTCTGCTACTGACTACTGACTACTGACCACTGACTACTGTTTTATGGCAAAAGCGACAACCGGCAAGAAGAAGACCTTCCGCAAGAAGGAAAGAAAGAACATCCCCGTCGGCATCGTGCACATCGCGGCGTCGTTCAACAACACGCTGATCTCGATCACCGACACCGAGGGGAACCTGATCGCGCAGTCCAGTTCGGGCGCGCGCGGATTCCGCGGCTCGCGCAAGGGCACGCCCTTCGCCGCGCAGCAGGCCGCCTACGAGGCCGCGAACAAGGCCAAAGAGGTCGGGATGCAGCAGGCCGAGGTGCACGTCAAGGGGCCGGGCGGCGGGCGCGAGTCGGCCATCCGCGCCATCAACAGCGCCGGCATCCGCGTCACGACCATCCGCGACACGACGCCGATCCCGCACAACGGCTGCCGCCCGCCGAAGCGTCGGCGCGTATAGTTTTTAAGTTTTCAGTTTTTGGTTTTCGGCGAAGCGCATCCGCCTCGGCCGAAAACCGAAGACTAAACACGGTTCATTAACCTAAAGGACGAAGGGCCGGGCGCCTCGGTGGGCGCGCGGTCTGTAAACTTTTCCGTCTGACATTTAGACCGGAGGCAAAAAAGAAGTGGCTAGGTATCGTAGCGCGGTGTGCCGTCTGTGCCGCCGCGAGGGCGCAAAGTTATTCCTCAAGGGCGACCGCTGTTTCAAGCCGTCGTGCCCCATCGAGAAGCGCGGCACGCAGCCGCCCGGACAGCACGGCAACTCGATGCGCCGCGGCAAGGCGCTGCAAGGCTACGGCCTTCAGTTGCGCGAGAAGCAGAAGGTCAAGCGCATCTACTTCGTGCTCGAAGGCCAGTTCCGCAACTACTTCGAGCGCGCGGCGCGCATGAAGGGCATCACGGGCGAGAACCTCTTGAGCCTGTTGGAGCGCCGGCTCGACAACGCGGTCTACCGCGCGGGCTTCGCCACCTCGCGGCGCCAGGCGCGCCAGCTCGTCAACCACGGGCACGTCGAGGTCAACGGGCGCAAGGTCGATATTCCGTCGTTCCAGGTCAAGGCCGGCGACGCCGTCTCCATCAAGGAGGCGAGCCGCGCGAACGCGCACGTCGAGGGCGCCTGGCAGACCGCCGGCGGCCGCGGCCGCCCGAACTGGATCGTGCCCGCCGACGGGGCGGAGATGAGCGCGCGCGTCGTGACGCTCCCCGTCCGCGACGACGTGGACCGCTCGATCAACGAGCAACTGATCGTCGAGCTTTACAGCAAGTAACGCGAAGCGTCGTGGCGACGCGCGCAACCGGGCTTTCCAGCAAGGCCGCGGGCGCGTGTCGCCTACGCATTGGTTGCCCTCTTCATACGAAGGTTTTCGACTATGGCAATGGATCAACACAACCTCTGGACGGGTTTTCAGATGCCGCGCCGCCTCGCCGTCGAGGGCGAGACGCTGACGGAGCGCTACGGCCGCTTCTCGGCGCAGCCGTTCGAGCGCGGCTTCGGCACGACCATCGGTAACTCATTGCGCCGCGCGCTCCTCTCTTCCATCGAGGGCGCGGCCATCACCGCCGTCAAGATCGAGGGCGTCGAGCACGAGTTCTCCTCGATCCGCGGCGTCGTCGAGGACGCGACCGACGTCATCCTCAACCTCAAGCAGATTCCGTTCAAGCTCCACGGGACCGAGGCCAAGACCTTGACCATCCACCGCGACGGCGCGGGCGAGGTCACCTCGGCCGACATCGAGGCGGATGGCGACGTGGAGATACTCGACCCGACCGTCTACATCGCGACCGTCAGCGAGGGCGGCTCGCTCACCATCGAGATGCGCCTCAAGCGCGGCCGCGGCTACGTCACCGCCGAGCGCAACTTCGACGAAGACTTAAGCTTAGGCTACATCCCCATCGACTCCGTCCACACGCCGGTCAAGAAGGTCAACTACACGGTCGAGGCCGCGCGTCTGGGCCAGAACACCGAGTTCGACAAGCTGACCATCGAGGTCTGGACGGACGGCTCGGTGAAGCCGGACGACGCCATCGGGCTCGCCGCGAAGCTGATTAAGGATCACATGCAGATCTTCATCAACTTCGAGGAGGACACCGACGAGTTCGCCTACCAGAACATCGAGCGCCCGCCGCTGCCGCGCAACGACGTGCTCGACCGCTCGGTTGACGAGCTGGAGCTTTCCGTCAGGTCTTACAACTGCCTGAAGAACGCCAACATCCGCACCATCCGCGACCTCGTCCAGCGCAGCGAGCGCGAGATGCTCGCGACGAAGAACTTCGGCAAGAAGTCGCTCAACGAGATTAAGGAAATCCTGCACGGGATGGGGCTCGACTTCGGCATGGCCTTCGACGAGCAGGGCAACCCGATCCCCGGCTCCGGCGGCTCGGACATCGACCTCAGCGAGTACGCGGACGACGAGGACGACGAGGAGTAGATTTAAAGGCCGGACGCCGGACGGCGAGTGGAAAGAATTCCTCCCGTCCGGCGTCCGCCGTTCATAGTTCATAGCTTAGGAATTTTGTCATGCGACACTTGAACGCACACAGGAAACTGGGCCGCACGAGCGAGCACCGCATGTCGTTGCTCCGCAACCTCGCGACCTCGCTGATTAACGCGCGCGACGAGCGCATCGTGACCACGGTGCCGAAGGCGAAGGAGTTGCGCCCGTTCGTCGAGCGCGTCATCACGCTCGCCAAGCGCGCCGGCGCCGTCTCGGGCGACGACGCGGCCGCGCAGGCGCTCCACCTGCGCCGCCAGGCGGCCGGCTTCTTCCACGCCGGCAACGCGCGCCGCGCCGAGGACGCGACCCGCGGGCGCAAGCAGGCCGACATGCCGCGCACGGCCGGCGTCGCCGCGGTCAAGCGGCTCTTCGACGAGTTGGGCAAGCGCTACGCCGAGCGGCCGGGCGGCTATACGCGCATCATCCGTCTGGGACGCCGCGACGGCGACAACGCCGAGCTGGCGATCATCGAGCTGGTCGATAACCCGCGCGAGCAAGCCGCCGACTCGAAGAAGGCCAAGTCGGCCGCCGGCAAGAAGAAGTCCGCGAAGGCCGGCACGAAGGCCGAGACTTCTTCGGCCGACTCGACGAAGAAGAAGGAGACGGGGGGCGGCCGCCGCTCGAAGAAAACCGAATCGACCGCGGCCGAGCAGGAGACGGAGTAGTTAAAGCGGACGGGCCGGGCGCGCCGCGAGTTCCCGTCGGGAGTTTTAACGGCGCGTCACGACGGAGAGAGCAAACCTCTTCAGCGGCCCTTCAGGACGGAGAAGCCCCACACGCCCGCCTCGCTCGGCAAGCGTCGGAGGGGCTTTTCTCTTGCGCCGGTCGGCCAGCGTGGGCGGCTTCGGCGGCGGACAACTCCGGAGGCAGAAGATGACGACGAGCGATCAGAACCAGTCGCAACCGCAGGGCGGCGAAGGCGGCACCGGCGCGGGCACGGCCGCCGCGCCGCAGCAGGCCGAGTCGGGCGGCGCGCGCCACGGCCGCAGACGCCGCAGCGGCGGCGGGGGAGGCGGCGGCGGGCGCCCCGAGCAGCCGAGGCAGCCGCAGCCGTCGCGCCGCCACGAGTCGGGGCTTAACATGGACGAGCTGCGCGAGCTGACCGAGCTTTTCACGGCGCACGGCCTGACCGACTTCGAGTTCGAGAACGCGGACATACGCATCCGCCTCGCGCGCACGCCCGCGCAGGTCGCGGCCCCGGCCGCCGCGCCCGGCCCGGTCGGGGCGATGCAGTCGGCCGGCGCGCAGGCGGCGTCCGCGCAACAGGCTCCCGCGGGGTCGGGCGCCGCGCCGCAGCAGCCGGCCGCCGCGCCCGAGCCGCCCGAGGAGGAGTTGCACATCGTCGCGGCCGAGATGGTCGGCACGTTCTACCGCGCGTCCTCGCCGACGGCAGAGCCTTTCGTCAAGGTCGGCTCGCAGGTCGAGGCCGGCACGGTCGTCTGCATCATCGAGGCGATGAAGCTGATGAACGAGATCGAGTCGGACGCCGCCGGCACCATCGCCAAAATCTACGTCGAGAACGGCCAGCCGGTCGAGTACGGCCAGCCGCTCTTCGGAGTCAGGAAGTAGTTCAAAGTCGCGGGTTCAAAGTTTCAAGTCGGGGAGAAGTCCTCGACTCCGAACTTTGAACCTGCGAACTTTGAACTCTGAATCTACATGCGCCGATTCCGTAAAATCCTGATCGCGAACCGCGGCGAGATCGCGTGCCGCATCATCTGGACGTGCAAGGAGATGGGCATCCAGACGGTGGCGGTGCACTCGACCGCCGACCGCGACTCGCTCCACGTCCGCTTCGCCGACGAGGCGGTCTGCATCGGCGGCGCCACCTCCGCGCAGAGCTACCTCAACATCCCCTCGGTCATCGCCGCCGCCGAGATTACGAACGTGGACGCCATCCACCCCGGCTACGGCTTCCTCGCCGAGTCCGCGCAGTTCGCCGAAATCTGCGAGGCGTGCAACATCAAGTTCATCGGCCCGCGCCCCGACGTGATCCGCATGATGGGCGACAAGGTCGAGGCGCGCCGCGCGATGAAGGAGGCGGGCCTGCCGATTCTTCCGGGCAGCCCCGACCCGCTTTCGAGCGAGGAGGAGGCGCTCGGGCTCGCGCGCGAGATAGGCTTCCCCGTCATCATCAAGGCGTCGGCGGGCGGCGGCGGGCGCGGGATGCGCATCGTCCGCACCGAGGAGGAATTAGGCCACGCCATGCGCGCGGCCACGACCGAGGCGGCCGCCGCGTTCAAGAACGGCGACATCTACGTCGAGAAGTACATCGAGAACCCGCGCCACATCGAGATTCAGGTGCTCGCCGACGAGCACGGCCACTGCATCCACTTGGGCGAGCGCGACTGCTCGATTCAGAGAAGACACCAGAAGTTAATTGAAGAGGCGCCAAGCCCGGCGCTGACGCCCGAGATGCGCCAGCAGATGGGCACGGCGGCGGTCGAGGCGTGCCGCCGCGTCGGCTATTCGAGCGCGGGCACCATCGAGTTCCTCCTGGACGAGGACGGCAAGTTCTACTTCATGGAGATGAACACGCGCATCCAGGTCGAGCACCCCGTGACCGAGATGATCACGCTCGCCGACATCGTGCGCAACCAGATTTTCGTCGCGCAGGGCGACCCGCTCTGGTACCGGCAGGAGGACGTCATCTTCAACGGCCACTCCATCGAGTGCCGCATCAACGCCGAAGACCCCGAGACGTTCGCGCCCTCGCCCGGAAGGATTACGGCCTACAACGCGCCGGGCGGGCCGGGCGTCCGGCTCGACACGGCGGCCTACAACGGCTACTTCGTGCCGCCCTACTACGACTCGCTCATCGCCAAGCTCATCGTCCACGCGCGCACGCGCGAGGTGGCGATAGCGCGGATGCGCCGCGCGCTCGAAGTGATGGTGGTCGAGGGCATCAAGACGACCATCCCGCTCCACCGCGCCGTCATGGAAGACTCCTACTTCCGCGCCGGCGAATACTCGACGCGCTTCATGGAGCAGTTCTTCGAGCGGCGCAAAAAACAGGGCGTCTCGGCCGCCTCCGGGCGCGCCTGAGCGGGGGCGGAAAAGGCGCCCACGGCGGTTTGACGGGGGTGGGTATCGTCTTTATAATGAAGGACTTTTCTGGGCGGCCTGGAGCGGCCCGTGTGTGGGAGGAGTGAGAGAAATGGCTTACGCAATCATACGTTCCGGCGGCAAACAGTTCCGCGTCGAGGAGGGCGGCACGGTGCGCGTCCCGACGCTCGACAAGCAGGCGGGCGAGACGGTCGAGCTCGAAGCGCTGGTCATCGCCGGCGGCGACGCGGGCGTGCTCGTCGGCGCGCCGGCGGTCGAGGGCGCGCGCGTCACCGGGACGGTCGTTGACCACGGGCGGGGGACGAAGGTCATCGTCTTCAAGAAGAAGCGCCGCAAGCAGTACAAGCGCACGCAGGGCCACCGCCAGAACTACACGACGGTCAAGATCGATTCCATCGGTTAATTTTTCGGAGTTAAGACAATGGCACACAAGAAGGGCGTAGGTTCATCACGCAACGGCCGCGACTCGAACTCGCAGCGGCTGGGGCTGAAGAAGTTCGGCGGCGAGGCGGTGCTGGGCGGCAACATCCTGGCGCGGCAGCGCGGGACGAAGTGGAAGCCGGGCAAGAACGTCGGCCGGGGCAAGGACGACACGCTGTTCTCGCTCATCGACGGCGTCGTCAAGTTCGAGGACAAGGGGCGGCAGGGCAAGTTCATCAGCGTCTACCCGGCGCAGGCGGCCGCAGCAGCGGCCCCGCCCGCCGAGGAGGCGCCGGCAGCAGCCGTCTAAGGTAGTCCGAAGAACCGCCGAGTTGCTTCCGATGCGACGCCCGCGCCGAGTGCCAGACTCAAGCGCCGGGCGTCGCATCGATTTTTGCTTTTAGAATTTTTCGTTTTGTTCATCGACCGGGTAAAGATCAAGGTGCGGGGCGGGCACGGCGGCAACGGCGTGACGGCCTTCCGACGCGAGAAGTTCGTGCCGCGCGGCGGCCCCTCGGGCGGGGACGGCGGGCGCGGCGGCGACGTGTGGCTCGTGGGCGATTCGTCTCTGAACACTTTGCTCCACCTGCGCTACAACCCCGAGCACACGGCCGACCGCGGCCGTCACGGCGAAGGCTCTGACCGTTCGGGGCGCGAAGGCGGAGACGTGACGGTGCGCGTCCCCGTCGGGACGCAGGTCTTGGAGGCGGAGACGGGCGAACTGCTCGTAGACATCTCGGAGGACGGGCAGCGTTGGCTGGCGGCGAAGGGCGGGCGCGGCGGCTTCGGCAACGCGCACTTCACGTCCTCGACCAACCGCGCGCCGCGTTACCACCAGGAGGGGAGCGAGGGCGAGGAGCGCGAGCTGCAACTCGAACTGAAGCTGCTCGCGGACGTGGGGCTGGTCGGCTTCCCGAACGCGGGGAAGTCAACGCTGATCTCGACCATCTCGGCGGCGAAGCCGAAGGTGGCCGACTACCCGTTCACCACCTTAGAGCCGCACCTCGGCGTCGTAGACCTCGGCGACTACCGCACGTTCGTCGTCGCGGACATTCCGGGGTTGATTGAGGGGGCGCACGGCGGCGCCGGATTAGGCGACCGCTTCCTCCGCCATGTCGAGCGGACGCGGCTGCTGCTCCACCTCGTTGACGTTTCGTCTCTCTCGGGGCGCGACCCCGTCTCGGACTACGAGGTCATCAACAGGGAGCTTGCGGCCTACGACCCGCAGCTCGCCGAGCGGCCGCAGTTCGTCGTCGCGACTAAGCTGGACGCTTTGGACGAGCCCGAGCGTCTCGCGTCACTGCGCGAGCGGGCGCTGGCCGACGGGCGCGAGTTTTTTGAAATCTCCTCGGCGACGAACCGGGGCGTGCGCGAGCTGGTGCGGGCGGCGGAGCGGAAGCTGGAAGAGATCGGCAAGTCGCCGGTCATCGAGACGCGCGAGACGCTGCTCGGCGAGTACGAGCGATGAGCGGGGGCGGGCGGCGCGTCGCCGTCTACGGCGGGACGTTCGACCCCGTGCACGCCGGGCACGCGGCGGTCGCGCGCGGCCTGTTCGAACTCTTCGGCCTCGACGAGGTGCTCTTCGTCCCGGCCTTCGTCGCGCCGCACAAGCGCGACCGCAGGGTCAGCCCGGCGCTCGACCGCTACGCGATGCTCGCGCTCGCCACGCAGGGCGAAGACCGTTTCCGCGTCTCGGCCGTCGAGCTGTCCGCGCCCGAGCGGCCGTACACGGTCGAAACGCTCGCGCACTTTCTCGAAGCCTTCGGCGAGGGCGCGCGGCTCTTCTTCGTCATGGGCGCCGACTCTTGGGAGGAGATTACGACGTGGCGCGAGTGGGAGCGCCTGCTCGCGTTGACCGACCATCTGGTCGTGACGCGCCCCGGCTACGAGCTGCCCACGGGGCACGTCACCGAGGCGGTGCGCGGGCGAATCGTTGACGTGCGCGGCGCGACGCGCGAGCGCGTGGAGGGCGAGCTGCGAGGGGCGCAAGGCGCGCGCGTCTACTTGACCGACGCCGTCAACGTCAAAATGTCGGCGACGGACGTGAGGGCCGCGGTCGGGCGCGGCGACTTCGGGAGTTTGGGCGCGCTGGTCGCGCCCTCGGTGGCCGAGTACATCAGGAAGTACGGACTTTACAGGGAGACGGATGGGACAGAATTCTCCGATGCCGGAATCAAGGGAAAGCACTGAGGAGACGCGCGAGTCGCAGGGCGGCGCGGCCGAGACGGCGCCGCCGCCGCCCGCCGAGCTAGACGAGCGCCTGCGGCTGGCGCTGCACGCGGCCGGCGAGAAGAAGGCGCACGACCTCGTCGTCCTCGATTTGCGCGAGCTGGCGAGCTTCACCGACTTCTTCGTCATCGCCAGCGGCACGAACGTGCGGCAGGTGCAGGCCATAGCCGACGAGGTGCAGGATCAGTTGCGCAGGCGTTTGGGCGTCAAGCCCGCGCGTGTGGAAGGCTACAACTCGGCCGAGTGGGTGCTGCTCGACTACGGCGACTTCATCCTCCACGTCTTCGAGGAGAAGTCGCGCCGCTTCTACGACCTCGAACGCCTGTGGCGCGACGCGGCGCGCGTGCCGCTGCCGCCCGACGAGGCGGCCGGGGCCGGCGGAGGCTCTTCGAGAGACGCGGGATGATCGAGTTGGTCGCGCGCTCGGGGGCGATGCGCGAGGCGCTGCGGCTCGCCGGGCGCGTGGCCTCGACGGACGCCAACGTGCTCGTCACGGGCGAGTCGGGCGCGGGCAAGGACGCGCTCGCGCTCTTCGTCCACGCGATGAGCGCGCGGGCGATGGGGCCGTTCGTCAAGATCGACTGCGCGGCGCTGCCCTCGGAGCTTTTGGAGGCCGAGCTGTTCGGCTACGAGCGCGGCGCGTTCACCGGCGCCACGTCGGCGAAGCCCGGCCGGCTCGAAGCCGCGCACAAGGGGACGCTAGTTCTCGACGAGATCGCGCACCTCTCGCGCGACGCGCAGGCGAAACTGTTGCGCGTCATCGAGCGGCGCGAGTTCGAGCGTTTGGGCGGGCGGAAGACGGTGCGCGTGGACGCGCGGCTGCTGGCGCTGACGAACGTCGATCTGGACGACGCGGTCCGGCGGCGCGCCTTCCGCGAAGACCTCTTCTACCGGCTCAACGTCGTCCGCATCCACGTCCCGCCGCTGCGCGAGCGGCGAGAGGACGTTGAGCCGCTGGCCCTGAAATTCCTCTCGTCTTACGCCGCGAAGCACGGGCGGCCGGCGCGCCGCTTCGAGCCGGCGGCGCTCGAAGCGCTCGGCGCCTACGACTTCCCCGGCAACGTCCGCGAGTTGGCCAACGTCGTCGAGCGCGCGGTCATCGTCGCCGAGGGCGAGTCGGTCGCGGCGGGAGACCTGCCGGAGTCGGCGCGTTCGTCGTCGCCGTCGAGGCGCGGGCGCCGCCCGACGCTCGCCGAGTTGGAGGACGAGTACATCCGCGAGGTGCTCGCCGGCTCCGGCGGCAACAAGTCCGAGGCGGCGCGCGTCCTCGGCATCAGCCGGAAGAACCTCTACGAGAGGCTGGCGAGGCAGGAAAGGGCGAAGGCGGAAGGGTGAGGGATGAAGGGAAAGCGGACGCCTGACGGCTAGGCTTTCATCCTTCACCCTTCCGCCTTCATCCCTGTACTTATGCGGCTGCGGGTCATCTGGGTGGGGAAGACGCGGGACGCGCACTTGCGGGCGCTCTCGGCGGAGTACCTGAAGCGTGTCTCGCGCTTCGCGCGGTGCGAGGTGACGGAGCTGCGCGAGTGTACGGCGGAAGACCCGCGCGCCTGCGTCGAGGAAGAGGGCAAACGTATTGTGGGTGCTTTGGCATCAGATGCTCTGACGATTCTGCTGGACGTGTCGGGCGCGACCCAGTGGAGTTCGGAAGAGCTGGCCGCGCAGGTCGAGGCGTGGCAGGGGCGCTCGGTGAAGGAGGCGACGTTCGTGGTCGGCGGCCACCTCGGCGTCTCGGAGGAGGTGAGGGCGCGCGCGCAGGTGCGCTGGTCGCTCTCGCGGCTGACGCTGACGCACGAGATGGCGCGCGTCGTCCTCTTGGAGCAGCTCTACCGCGCCTACACCATCACGCGGGGGCTGCCGTATCAGAAGTGAAGGATCGGCGGGGGGGTCGTTTGAAACCGCAGCCCGCGAGAAGCGTATACAAACGGTTTAAGGACAAGCAGGGTGAGGAGGAGCGCACAAACTAATGGATAAGAGGAAGACGAAGACGTACCGCGACCGTCTGCTCGCGCGACGCGAGTCGCTGTTCAGCCAGGTGACCGAGGCCGAGATGTCGAGCCGCGAGCGTGACCTTGAGGCCACGCAGGACCCGGCCGACATGGCGGCCAACGCCTACACCAAAGAGCTTTTGATCTCGATGTCGGCCAACGACCGGAAGCTTTTGCAGCTCATCGACGAGGCGCTGACGCGCGTCGAGGCCGGCGAGTACGGCGAGTGCGTCAACTGCGGCGAACCCGTCGCCGAGAAGCGTCTGGACGCGGTGCCGTGGACGCGCTACTGCCTCAAGTGTCAGGACATGCAGGAGCGCGGGCTGCTCAACGAGGACGAGGACTAGGCCGGCCCCGCCGCGAGTCGGATTTTCAGGAAGCCCCCGCCGCCGTAAAATTTACGGCGGCGGGGGCTCGGCTTTTGTGTTAGATTTCGCCCCGCACCCGCCGCGCTTCGACGCCCGCCAGCCCGGAGCTTCTAAATCGACATTTTCTCCGCCCCGCCGGGACGACTGCCCCGGACGTTTTCATGGTGAGCCTCGCCCGCACACTCGACAGACTCTGCGACGCGGCGCTCGCGCTGGCGTACCCGCAAGCCTGCGCGGCGTGCGGCGCGCGCGGCGTCGAGCGGCGGCGGGACTGGCCGGCGTGCGCCGCGTGCTGGGCCGGGACGCGCCTGTTCGACGGCCGCGAGACGCTCTGCTGGAAATGCGGCGCGCCGGCCGGCGGCGAGGTGCCCGAAGAGAAGAGGCCGGGCGTGCGCTGCCGCCGCTGCGACGCGGAGGAGTTCACGGCGGCGCGCGCGTGCGGGCTGTACGAGGGCGCGCTGCGCGCGGCCGTGCTGGCGCTGAAGCGCGAGCCGTACGTGCCGGCGCGCCTCGCGTCGATGCTGTGCGGGGCGGCGGGGCGCGCGCCGCTCGACGCCGCGACGCTGGTCGCGCCCGTGCCACTCCACCCGGCGCGCGAGCGCGAGCGCGGCTTCAATCAGGCGTCGCTGCTCGCGCGCGCCGTGGCGAAGGGGGCCGGCCTGCGCCCCGACGAGTGGAGCCTTGCGCGCGTCCTGCACAGCGAGCGCCACCGCGCCGGGATGGACGCGCGGGCGCGCCGCGAGAGCGTCGCCGACTCCTTCGCCGTCGCGCGGCCCCGGCTCGTCGAAGGCCACCGCGTCCTGCTCGTGGACGACGTGTTCACCACCGGCGCGACCGCCTCGGCCTGCGCGCGCGTGCTGCTCGCGGCCGGCGCGTCGGAGGTCTACGTCCTGACGGCCGCGCGGGCTTAAAAGAAGGGGCGCGGGTTGCGACGCCGGTCGCAACCCGCGCCCACGCGTTCGAGGTGAAAACCGGGGCCGGAAAATTTGGCGTGCGAACCCTTTTGAGGCGCGCAGGGCACCAGCCCGCCGGTTGGATTTCAAGAACTAATTTGGCCGCCGAACGCCGCGGCCTGTATGATTGACGTATGAGAGAACTCCACCCACCTATCGAACCTTTCGACACCGGGCGGCTTCAGGTCTCGCCCGTTCATAACATTTATTACGAGCAGTGCGGCAACCCGCAGGGCCAGCCCGTCGTCTTCCTCCACGGCGGTCCGGGCGGCGGCATCACGCCCGACTACCGCCGCTACCACGACCCGTCGGCCTACCGCGTCATCCTCTTCGACCAGCGCGGGTCGGGGCAGAGCACGCCGCACGCCAGCCTCGAAGAGAACACGACCTGGGCGCTCGTCGAGGACATCGAGAAGCTGCGCGCGCACCTCGGCGTCGAGACGTGGCACGTCTTCGGCGGCTCTTGGGGCAGCACGCTCGCGCTCGCCTACGCCGAGACGCACCCCGACCGCGTGCGCACGATGACGCTCCGCGGCATCTTCCTGTGCCGGCCGCAGGAGATTCGCTGGTTCTACCAGGAGGGCACGAGCTGGCTCTTCCCCGACGTGTGGGAGGAGTTTGAGAAGGTCATCCCCGAGGAAGAGCGCGGCGACTTCGTCGGCGCGTACTACCGCCGTCTGACGGGCGAGGACGTGGAGGAAGCCGTCCGGCTTGAGGCCGCGCGCGCTTGGAGCGTGTGGGAGGGGAGCACGTCGAAGCTGATCTTCGACTACTCCTCGATTGAGAAGTTCGCCGACCCGCAGTTCGCGCTCGCCTTCGCGCGCATCGAGTGCCACTACTTCATGAACAACGCCTTCTTCCCGACCGAGAACTACCTCGTCGAGAACGTCGGCAAGATACGCCACATCCCGGCGGTCATCGTCCAGGGGCGCTACGACGTGGTCTGCCCCATGCGGAGCGCGTGGGATTTACACCGCGCCTGGCCCGAGGCCGACCTCCGCGTCGTCCCCGACGCCGGCCACTCCGTCACCGAGCCCGGCATCATCCACGAGCTGATCGAGGCGACGGACAGGTTCAAAGAGTCTGGAGTCTGAAGTCTGGATTCTGGAGTCAATACAAGACGACTCTCAGGCTCGGCCTTACGTCCTAGCTCAAGACTCCAGGCTTCAGACTCCAGGCTGGAACCTGTACTTGTCACGGCTTCCGCCGGTCACGTAATATCTCGGTTCAAGATGACTGGACGTGTTTTAGTCCTGAACGCCTCTTTCGAGCCGGTGAACGTCTGCACCGAGCGCCGCGCCGTCGTGATGATCTTCAAGGGCATCGCCCGCATGGAGGAGCACAACGGCCACATGCTCCACTCGGCGCGCATCACGATGCACGCGCCGTCGGTCATCCGGCTGGTCGAGTACATCCACATCCCCTACAAGAGCCGCTCGCTCTCGCGCAAGAACATTCTGCTGCGCGACCACTCGACCTGCCAGTACTGCGGCCGGCAGTTCTCGCCCTCCGAGCTGACGCTCGACCACGTCTTCCCGCGCTCGCGCGGGGGCGAGAGTACGTGGGATAATCTCGTCGCGTGCTGCAAGAAGTGCAACCACCAGAAGGGGAGCCGGACGCCCGAGGAGGCGAAGATGCACCTCGTCCGCAGGCCGCGCGCCTTCTCGCTGCACGTCAACCGCCAGATCATGCGCTTCATCGGGCGCGCCGACGAGACCTGGCGCAAGTATCTTTTCTACGAGTCGGACGGCGGCGTGAGGTGAAGTCCGGCGCGCGAACGTCAAACGTTGGCCGCCCGCGGGCGGCAGAAGGATCATTCAAATGTTAGCACTCATCGGTGGGTTGGGGATGCCGGAAATCCTCCTGATCCTCGGCATCCTGCTCCTGCTTTTCGGCAGCACCCGCCTGCCGCAGCTCGCGCGCGGCATGGGCAAGAGCATCAGCGAGTTCAAGAAGGGCATCTCCGAGGGCGGCTCGGAGGCCGACCGCGAGCTGGCCGACTCGCGCCGCGAACAACTGCGCGGCGAAGAGCGCGAACAAGTGCGCGAAGACGAACTCGCCTCCGAGAAGTTCACCGTCAACAAGCCCCGGTAAAGAAGGCGGGGGCAAAAAGCGGAAGGCAAAAGTGAAAGACGGGAGCCGCGCCGCGCGGGCCTCGGTCTTCATTTTTGCCTTCCGCTTTTTGCCCCCCCGCCTTTCGCCTTCCCTCAGCCCGCCTTGCGCCCGACGACGATGGTCGCCTTGACCGTGAGCGAGAAGTCGCCCTCGGCGCGGTCGTCGTCGATGATGCGTTCGACCGCGCCGAGCACGCCCGCGCGCGCCTCCTCGTCGGGCAGCGAGTCGAGCCAGCGGCCGAGCAGGAAGTCGCTCACCAGCGGCGAGGCGAGGAACTCGCCCCCGTTGGGGAAGTCGAACTCCTCGATGGTCGTCCACGACTCGACGCCTTCGAGCGCCTCTCGCCGCGCCAGCGCCTCAAGCTCAGAGGCGGTCGGCAGCTCACCGATGAGCGAGCCGACCCCCGCCGCCTGCTCGTCGTAGCCCTCGCCCGCCAGCGCCTCCCAGAAGACCGAGAAGAACTCGCCGAAGCTCGAAGCCGTCACCGTGCTCAGAGAGACCGTCGCGCCGCACGCGGCCACGCGCACCATCTCGGCCAGCACCTCGGGCAGACGCTCGGGGGCGACGAGCGAGGCGTCGCCGACGACCAAGTCGAACTGCTCGTCCTCGAACCCGAGGGCTTCGAGCTGCGCGTGGCGGAACTCGACGCCCGCGCCCTCGACCGCCGCGGCCTTGGCGCGCGCCAGCTCGACCTGCCCCTCGCTCTCGTCCACGCCGACCATCTCCAGCGCCGCCCCGCCGCGCTCCGCCAGCGCCAGCGCGTGGCCGCCCGTCCCCGAAACGACGTAGAGCGCGCGCCCCTCCTTCGGCAGCTCGACGTGCGCGTCCAACAGCGCGGCGAAGCGCTCGCCCCAGTCCGTCTCCACGTACAGGTCGTGCAGGAACGCCAGCTCCTTGTCTGACTTCTGTGTGCTCATTCCTCGTCTTCCCAATACCTTTTTCCGCGCAAGTTCTCGGGCAGGCAAGCCATCTCGCGGCCGGCTGCGGGGTCGTCGTGCGCGTAGCGGTAGCCCTTGCCGTAGCCCTGCCGCTTCATCAGCGGCGTGACGGCGTTACGCAGGTGCAGCGGCACCGGCTCGCGCGCCGTCTCCGAGGCGTCCTCGGCCGCCGCCATGTAGGCGCGCTTGACCGCGTTCGACTTGGGCGCGCGCGCCAGATAGACGGTCGCCTGCGAGAGCGGGTAGAGCGCCTCGGGCAGCCCGATGAGCTGCGTGATCTGCGCCGCGGCGGCCGCCTGCACCATCGCCTGCGGGTCGGCAAGCCCCACGTCTTCGGAGGCGAGGATGCAGAGCCGGCGCGCGATAAAGACCGGGTCGGCGCCGCCCTCGATGAGCCGCGCCAGCCAGTAGAGGCCGGCGTCGGCGTCGGAGTTGCGCAGGGACTTGATGAGCGCGGAGGCGAGGTTGTAGTGCTCCTCGCCGCCCTTGTCGTAGGCGTAGCGCGCGCGCCCCAGAGCCTCGACGACCGTCTCTTCGGTGACGCGGCGGCCGCCCTTCTTGTCCGGCTCGGTCGCTTCGACCGCCGCTTCGAGCGCGGTCAGCGCGACGCGCGCGTCGCCGCCCGCGGCCTTCGCGATGCGCGAGAGAAGCTCGTCCGAGAGTTGCGGCTTCAAAGACGCGAGGCCGCGCTCCTCGTCTTCGAGCGCGCGGCGGAGGAGCGCGACCACGTCCTCCTCGCCCAAGGGTTCGAGCGTCAGCACGCGGCTGCGCGAGAGCAGCGCGCCGATGACCTCGAACGAAGGGTTCTCGGTCGTCGCGCCGATGAGGATGACCGTGCCGTCCTCGACCGCCGGCAGCAGCGCGTCCTGCTGCGCCTTGTTGAAGCGGTGTATCTCGTCGATGAAGAGCGTGGTGCGGTGGCCGCGCCGCTTCTCGTCGCGCGCCTCCGCGATGGACGCGCGCACCTCCTTGACGCCCGAGAAGACCGCCGAGAGCGCGACGAAGCGCGACCCCGCGCGGCTGGCGAGCAGCCGCGCTAAGGTCGTCTTGCCCGTGCCGGGGCCGCCCCAGAGGATGAGCGACGGGAGCAGCCCGCCGCCTTCGATGACGCGCCGCAGCACGCGCCCCTCGCCGACGAGGTGGCGCTGCCCGACGAACTCTTCGAGCGTCCGGGGCCGCATCCGCTCGGCCAGCGGGGCGGTCGTGTCCGGCGGCGGCTCGGGCTCCGGCTCGTCCGCGAAGAGGCTTTCAGTGACGCGGCGCGGCATGGCTCACACCTTTCCTCTGAAAATTTGTACGGGGCAACTCTGAAACTGCCCGAAGCTTAGCACAAACCGGCGGGGCGGCGTCTGCGCGGGCGGTGACAAAAATGTGAGATACGGATTTGCCAAAAAGTGTAAAATCTTGGACGGAACCGCGACCCCAAGCGAGTTCGTATAGGGAGTCGAGACGCCGCCCGAGGGTCAAAAAATTTATGCGGAGCGCGGCGGGTTTCGAGGTGAGTTTATGAAAGACACGAAAGAGATGTTGCGTATCGTCGGAATCATTCTGCTGGGGCTGTTCGTCCTCGTCGTGGGCGTCCCGCTCGTCTTCGCGGCCGCCGGGATCGCCTTCAGCGTCGTCGGCCTGGTCGTCAGCTTGGCCGTCCTGCTCATCAAGGTGGCCGTCACGCTCGCCGTCATCTACCTCGTCCTCGCGGGCGTCCGCGCGGCCTTGAAGTAGCGACGGCATAACATAAAGAGGCCGGCGCCGCGAATGTGGGTTCGCGGCGCCGGCCTCTTCGTCTGTCTCGCCGGCGACTCCGCGCTAAGTGGACAGCAATCCCCCACACTACCGGCGGTCAGGCCGTCGATTCGGCGAGCGCCTGCTCGATCCGCCGGTCGGGGATGAGCCAGACGACCGCGACCGTGACGTACAGCCCGCAGGCGAGCCACGAACTCACAAACGACAGCGGGATCGCGGCCGCATAAAAGACCACCGACACTTTGCCTTTGAAGTCTTTGCCGAGCGCCTTCGCCAGCGCGGAATCCTGGCCCTGGTGTGAGATGAGAACGCGGGTGAGGATGAAGTAAGCGACGGCGGCGCAGAGGAGCACCACCCCGTAGAGCGCGACGGGCCACGCGTCGAAGTGGTTCTCGCCCATCCAGCCGGTGACGAAGGGAATCAGCGACAGCCAGAACAGCAGGTGCAGGTTGGCCCACAGTACGCGGCCGTTGACCTGCCGCACCGCATGCAACAGGTGATGGTGGTTGCTCCAGTAGATGCCGACGAAAACGAAACTCAGGACGTAGCTCAGGAAGACTGGTACGAGCGGCCTGAGCGCCCCCAGGTCGGCGCCGTGCGGCACCTTCAACTCCAGCACCATGATGGTGATGATGATGGCCAGCACGCCATCGCTGAACGCTTCCAGCCGACCCCTCCCCATTCACAACCTCCACACGCGGGCGCGCCTCAGACATTGAAGCGGAAGTGGACGACGTCGCCCTCCTGCATGACGTACTCTTTGCCTTCGAGGCGGAGCAGACCTTGTTCGCGGGCGGCGGCGTAGGAGCCGGCGCGGGTGAGGTCGTCGTAGGAGACGATCTCGGCGCGGATGAAGCCGCGCTCGATGTCCGTGTGGATGGTGCCGGCGGCCTGCGGGGCGCGCGTGCCGCGCGGGACCGTCCAGGCGCGCACCTCCTTCTCGCCGGCCGTCAGGAACGACATCAGGCCGAGCAGGCGGTAGGCGCTCTGGATGAGGCGGTCAACGCCGCTCGACCCGACGCCCAGCTCCGAGAGGTAGCCCTTGCGGTCTTCGGGCGCGAGCGCGACCAGCTCGGCTTCGAGCTGCGCGCAGATGACGACTATCTCGGCGCTCTCGGCGGCCGCGATCTCGCGCACGGCGGCGACGTGCGGGTTCGAGTCGGGGTCGGCGAGCGTCGCCTCGTCCACGTTGGCGGCGTAGACCGTCGGCTTGAAGGTGAGCAGGAAGAAGCCGCGCGCGACCGCCCGCTCCGCCTCGTCGAGTTCGGCCGTGCGCGCCGGCTTGCCGTCGGCGAGGACGGCGAGCAGCTTGTCCGCGACTTCGATCTCGGCCTTGGCGGTCTTGTCGCCGCCCTTCGCGGTCTTCTGCGCCTTCTCGCGGCGGCGCTCGACCGTCGAGAGGTCCGCGAGGGCGAGTTCGACCTGGATGGTGTCGATGTCGCGGCGCGGGTCAACCGAGCCTTCGACGTGGTGGATGTTCTCGTCCTCGAAGCAGCGGACGACCTGGATGACGGCGTCGGTCTCGCGGATGTTGGCGAGGAACTGGTTGCCCAAGCCCTCGCCCTTCGACGCGCCGCGCACCAGCCCGGCGATGTCCACGAACTCGACCGTGGCGGGGACGATGGTCGTCGTCTTGACGATCTTCGCCAGCGGCTCCAGACGCTCGTCCGGGACGGGGACGACGCCGATGTTGGGCTCGATGGTGGCGAAGGGGTAGTTGGCGGCGAGCGCCGACGCCTGCGCCGTGAGCGCGTTGAAGAGTGTGGACTTGCCGACGTTCGGGAGCCCGACGATACCAGCACGGAGCATAAGGAAAACCTCGGATCAGGATGACGGACGACGGGCGACGGATTTCAGCCTGCCGGTCGAAACAGACATCTAAACATCCCGCCTCAAGACTTGTCCAGCAGGCGGGGCGGCGCGCCGGCCTGCGCGCCGAAGCTCACGTTCGCGTATAATCGCGCCGCTTTTCCGAAGCCCGGTTGAGGGGCGGAGGCCGCGCACGACGCGCGGCCGAGTCTTCGGCGCACCCTATGCCTTTCGCACTCCTGTTGGCGCTCGCGGCAATCGCGGGCGCGACCGCACTGACTTACGTCTACGACCGCGAGGCGCCGTTCTGGCCGCGCCTCTGCGCGGGCGTGTGTCTGGGTTTCGCGTTGCTCGGGCTGGTGGGCTTCGTGCTGGCGTCGCTCATGGGGATGGGCGCGGCGTCGGTCGCGCTCGCGGGCGTGGTCTGCGCATCGCCTCTGCTGCTGCTCGCGCGCGGGGGCCTGCGCGGGCGCGCGGCGTCGAACGTGAGGGAGGGCGTGCGGTCGGTCGAGCGCGCGCTCGCGGGGAAGGGCGGGGCGGAGACGCTCGTCTTCTACGCGGCGGCGGCCGTCTTGTTCTGGATGGTGTTCGCGCACGCGATGTACCAGACGGCCGAGGGCATCTTCACGGGCGTGGACACGAACATCGGCGACCTGCCGTTTCACCTCTCGGTCGTGACGGGGTTCGCGCACGGCGAGAACTTCCCGCCGCAGCACCCGGAGTACGCGGGCGTGCGGCTGACCTACCCGTTCGTCGTGGATTTCGTCACCGCGCTCTTCGTGCGCGCGGGGGCGACGCTCGAAGGCGCGATGTTCTGGCAGAACTTCGCGATGATCATGTCGTTGGTGGGGCTGCTGCACTACTGGGCGCTCAGGCTGACGCGCGAGCGGCTGGCGGCGCTGCTCGTGCCGGCGCTGGTGCTCTTGAGCGGCGGGTTCGGGTGGCTGACTTTCCTGGGCGAGGCGGCGTCGAGCGGGAAGGGAATGTTCGGCCTGCTCGGCAAGCTCGAACACGACTACACGATCATGGGGCACCTCGGCTACCGCTGGGGCAACGCCGTCACCGCGCTCTTCGTCACGCAGCGCAGCATCGTGCTCGGCGTCGCGCTCGCGCTCATCGTCTGGACGCTCTGGTGGGACGCGAGCGGGAAGGCGAGGGAGGAAAGTGAGGAGGGCGAGCGAGCGGCCGACGCGCCCGAGAGCCGACGTGTCGGGGCGAAGAAGAAGGGCAAGGGTAAAGGTAAGGCCGCGCGCCGTGACGCCGCTCGCGAAGAGGAGAGAGAGACGGCCGACGACAGTTTCGCCTTCTGCCGCTCGCCTTTCGCGTTGAGACAGATGGTCGCGGCGGGCGTGGTGGCGGGGCTTCTGCCGTTGGTGCACGCGCACAGCTTCGTCGTGATGATGCTGATGGGCGCGTGCCTGGCGTTGATGCAAGGCGCGGTCACGCCGGCGGGAGTGTGGGCGGTGTGGCGGCCGTGGCTCGCCTTCGCCCTCGCGGCGTCGGCACTGGCGGTGCCGCAGATGCTCTGGGCGACGCGCGACTCGGCGGTCAACGCCTCGCAGTTCTTCGGGTGGGAGTTCGGCTGGGACAGGGGCGGTCGCAACGTCGTCTGGTTCTGGATCAAGAACACGGCGGTCTTCATCCCGCTGCTCGTCGCGGCGCTGGCGTGGCGCGGGTCGGGGGTGAGCAAGCGTCTGCTCTTCTTCTTCCTCCCGTTCCTGCTCTGCTTCGTCGTGCCGAACGTCTACAAGCTCTCGCCGTGGGTCTGGGACAATATCAAGGTGCTGCTCTACTGGTGGATCGCCTCGGCGCCGCTGGTCGCGCTGGTGCTGGCGCGTCTGTGGAGGCGGGGCGGGCCTTGGCGCACGGCGGCGCTCGGGCTGCTGCTCGCGCAGACGGCCGCCGGCGGACTCGACGTGTGGCGCGCCGCGTCGGGCGCGGTCGAGCGCCGCTCGTTCGACCGCGACGGCATCGCCTTCGCGGAGCTCGTCAAGCGCGAGACGAGTCCGCGCTCTTTGATTCTCCACGCGCCGACATATAATGACCCCGTCTACCTGACGGGTCGGCGGACGTTCCTCGGCTACCCCGGCCACGTCTGGTCGCACGGCATCAACTACTTCGCGCGCGAGGCCGAGCTGAAGCGCATCTACTCCGGCGCGGCGGACGCGCCCGCGCTCATCGAGCGCGCGGGAATCGAGTACGTCGTCGTCGGGCCGATTGAGCGCGCCGAGCTGTCGCGGCAGGGCGTCACGGTCAACGAGTCGTTCTTCAACAGGTACAGGAGGGTTGGGGAAACGGGTGGCTACCGGCTCTACAAAACGAAACCGTAAGCGGAGGCCGCCGTCCCCGGCCGGCGCGTCGCGCAAGGCCGCAGCCGCCGTCGCGTCCGAGCGCGAGCCGCGAGACTCGACGGGCGGCTCGGAGATTTCGGAGCGCGCGTGGGTCTGCCTGAGCATCGCCGTCCTGCTCGCGGCGGCCGCACTCCGCCTCTACGCGCTGGAGTTGAAGCCGCTGCACCACGACGAGGGGGTCAACGGCTTCTTCCTCACGAACCTGCTGCGGCAGGGGCGCTACGCCTACGACCCGGCCAACTACCACGGCCCGACGCTCTACTACCTGACGCTCCCGTTCGTCGTCGTCGCCGGGCTGCGCACGTTCGTCATCCGGCTCGTCCCCGTGCTCTTCGGCGTGGGCACCGTCTGGCTCGCGCTCGACTTGCGGCGCTGGGTCGGGTGGGTCGCGGCGCTCTCGGCCGCCGTGCTCGTCGCGGTCTCGCCCGCCTTCGTCTTCTACTCGCGCTACTTCATCCACGAGATGCCCTTCGTCTTCTTCACGCTGGGCCTCGTCGTCGCCGCGCTCCGCTTCCGCGAGTCGGGCGCGCCCTCCGACCTCCTGCTCGCGTCCGCCTCGGCCGCGCTGATGTTCGCGACGAAGGAGACGGCCTTCATCTCGGTCGGGACGCTCTGCCTCGCGTGGCTGACGGCCGTGTCGTGGGAGCGCGTACGCGGCGACGCGCGCGGCGCGGGCGGACGCGCGGACGGGCTGGCGAGGCTGCGCGCGGGCGGGAGCGCCGGGTTCGTCTTCTTCGGCGCGGCCGCGCTCTTCGTCCTCATCTGGGTCTTCTTCTACTCTTCGTTCTTCACCAACTCGAAGGGCGTCTGGGACTCGTTCAAGACTTTCTCCGAGTGGAAGAAGACGGGCCTGAGCGAGTTCCACGGCAAGCCCTGGCACACCTACTTAAAGTGGCTGGCCGACGAGGACGGGGCCATCCTCGTTCTCGGGGGTTTGGGCGCCGCCGTCGCTCTCTTCGAGCGGAGGCGCAACCGCTTCGCGGTCTTCTTCGCGGCGTGGGGCTTCGGGCTGCTCGCGGCCTACTCGCTCATCAGCTACAAGACGCCGTGGCTGGCGCTCAACTTCCTGCTGCCGCTGGCGGTCGCGGCCGGCTACGCCGTGCAGGAGTACGCCGCGTGGGTCGCGCGCCAGTGGCACTGGCTCCGCCGCCGCGAGCGCGTCTGGCCGGCCGCCGCCGCGCTGCTGGCGCTGGCCGCCGGCCTCGGCCTCTACCAGACCTACGTCCTCAACTTCCGCGAGTACGACAACGACCACTACCCTTACGTCTACTCGCAGACGATGCGGCCGTTCCACGACCTCGTCCGCGAAATCGAGCGGGTCGGCGAGCGCGCGGGGACGAAGGAGCCCGGCTTCGCGACGGCCTCGCCCGACTACTGGCCGCTGCCGTGGTACTTCCGCGACAACACGAACGCGGGTTATCAGGGGAAGCTCTCCCCCTCCTACGACCCGAAGTCCACGCTCGCCGTCATCGGCAAGGAGGATCAGTTGCCGCAGCTCGAACTCCTGCTCGCCGACGACTACGCGCGCGTCGGCGACCTCTACCCGCTGCGCCCCGGCGTCAACCTCGTGCTCTACGTGCGGCGCGACCTGGCGGCGCCCCGCTGAAGGCTTTGAGGGGGTTGCGTTTTTTAAGGTGCGTGCCGCCGGGTCGCTGTGGTATAAGTTCTCCCCGTAACCCCTAACTAACCCGACAATTCAAACCCCCGTCGCGCTAGTCGCAAGGGTCGCAGTCAATCTTGCCCGGCTGCCCCAAACGTCCGCGCCCGGCCACGCTTGCCCACGGCCGCGGCGCGTTCCCGTCCAATTTAACCGAGGAGTATTTTCGTGATGAGATTAAGAGGCGAAGAGTCTTACCAGACTGTCAAAGGCAGGCCCCACCGCTTGTCCGGCGCGGGGCGGGAAAAAAGTTTCGGCTTGAGAAGCGGCAAGTTCGCGCGCCTGTTCCTACTAGCGCTGCTCGTAGCGTCGGCGGCCGGCGCGGCGCTCTTCCTCTCGGCGGGGCCGCGCGGCGAGCGCGCGGCGAAGGCGGCCAACCCCCCGGCGGGGAGTATCGGCCCGACCGGCCCCATCACCCCGGCCGACGGCAAGTGGACGGGCACGGCGGCCGGCGGCGCCAGCTCCGACCCGCTCGACGGCGAGAACGGCTGCGTCGAGGGGACGACCTGCGACACCTTCACGCTGACGGTGCTGCCCGGCGTCTACACCGGCAAGGTCATCAAGGTAGACCTGACGTGGACGCTCCCGTCCAACGACTACGACCTCGTCATCTACAAGGGCGGGTCGTGCCCGGCGTCGGGGAAGTGCACGGGGCAGTTGATCTCAAGCTCCGGCAACGGCGCGACCAACGGCGTCCTCACCGAGGAGCACGCGGCGATTGACCCGGTCGCCAGCGGCCCGGGCGACTACAAGGTGCGCGTCGTCTACTACAACGCGCCCCCGGGCGCGGCGCAGAGCGACCCGCCGAAGGGGCAGTTCGGCCTCGCGTCGGTCGCCGCCGCGCGCACCGCCAACTACGTGGCGGGCGGCATCGCCTTCAGCCCGAACGTGACGGTCAAGGCGCCGGTCGCCGCGCGCGACGGCGAGCCTTCGAGCCGCACCGACAAGTTCGGCAACTTCTACGTCGGCGCCATCCGCGGCGTCCCCGCCGGCAACGACCTCTGGTACGTTGACCTGCGCCCGACCGTGGGCGGCAACCCCAACCCGAACTACGACCCGTTCATGCGCAACTGGGCCTACCGCGGTCAGCCCGACTCGGTGACCGGCACGCCGACGGCCTCGACCGGCGCCGAGGGCGGCGGCGACATCGACCTCGCGGTCGGCATGCCCGACACCACGACCGGCGCGCTCACCGACCCGGCGCAGCTGGCGTCGAGCAGCCTGCTGCTCACCAACATCACAACGCAGAAGTCTACGGACAGGGGCGTGACGATCCAGCGCAACCCCGTGGGCAACGCCTCGGGCGGCATCCCCGGCGACGACCGCCAGTGGCACGAGTTCCACGGGCCGAACAACGTCTACCTGCTCTACCGCACGGTCGCGCCGACCGTGACGCAGATTCAGCGCTCGACCGACGGCGGCTTCACCTACGGCCCGGCGCAGACCGCCGGACTCATCGGGCAGGTCGGCTCCATCGACGTTCACCAGAAGTCCGGGCGCGTCTACCTCAGCGGCTCGACCGGGCAGGTCTGCCACAGCACGGCGCAGAACCCCGTCACGGGCGAGGCGCTGACCTACGTCTGTAAGACGGCGGCGACCGACCCGGCCGGCGTCGATCACATCTTCTTCTCGGTCAAGGTGGCCGACGACGGCACGCAGTTCGGGACGGCCTACGTCGCCTACTCGAACGACAAGGACATCTACCTCGTCCACTCGACCGACGGCGGCGACACGTGGAGCGCGCCGGTGCGCGTCTCGAACGGCGCGGAGACGAAGACGGCCGTCCTCCCTTGGATGGAGACCGGCCCGACGCCCGGCTCGGTCGGCATCGTCTGGTACGGGACATCTCAGGCGGTGAACGACGACAACGCCAACTGGAAGGTCTTCTACGCGCAGTCGTTCAACGCGACCTCCGACACGCCGACCTTCCGGCAGACGACGGTCAGCGACCACTTCATCCACGGGAGCAACATCTCGGAGAACGGGCTCGACCCGACGGGCGAGGAGCCCAACCGCAACCTGATCGACTACTTCCAGGTCTCGTTCGACCCGACGGGCGCGGCCGTCGTCGCCTACACGGACGACCACAACGACTTCGACGGCCACACCTACGTCTCGCGGCAGACCTCCGGGCCCGCCATCAACAGCAAGGGGAACGTGCCCAACCCCGGCGCGGCGCCCGCGGCGCAGTCGGGTCCCTACCCGAGCGCGGCCAGCGTCACCGGCATCCCCGGCTCGCAGGTCACCGACTTCCGCGGCGACGTGCAGACCGGCGCGGTCGGCGGCACCACGGCGGACGACCCGCTCGACATCCTCTCCATCAGCTACACCTGCGAGACGGGCGCGGGCGGCGTCCCCGTCATCGTGACGAAGATGAAGGTCTCGAACCTGGCGATCGTGCCGCCTTCCTCGAACTGGCGGATGAACTTCGCGTCCAACGCGCCGTTCGCGGGGGTGAGCCCGACGGGCGACTACAGCTTCGCGCTCTCCGACCGCGGCGACCAGTTCTTCACGCGCGCGACCACCGACGCCGGCGGGGCGACCGCCTTCGTGTGGGGCACGGCGGTGCGCAACCACGACGGATCGATCACCTACACCGAGCGCGGCACGGCCGACTGCGGCGCGTTCGACACCGCCGCCGGCACGATCACCGTCAAGGTGGCGGTCAGCAAGCTCAACCAGTTCGCCTCGAAGGGGGCGATAAGCGTGGGGACCGTGCTGGCCGGCCTGCGCGGCCAGACCTTCACCGGCGGAACCTCGGCCGCTAAGGCCGACCTGACCCGCGGCGGCACGGAGTTCACCGTCGGCAGTTGCGCCGCCGCCCCGTCCACGGGCTGCGCCGCCGCCGTTGACCCGACGCCGACGCCCACGCCCACGCCGACGCCCACGCCCGGCCCGACGCCCGGCCCGACGCCGACGCCGACGCCGGCTCCGACCTCCGCGACCTTCCAATTCGACTCGGCGGCCTACGCCGTGCAGGAGGACTGCGTGGCGATCACCGTGCGCGTCCTGCGCGCCGGCCTGACGACGACGCGCGCCAGCGTGGACATCGCCAGCAACGACGGCACCGCCAAGCAGAAGGGCGACTACACCATCGTCGTCGGCCGTCTGGTCTTCGAGGCGGGCGAGACCGAGAAGACCTTCCAGGTGCTCGTCAACGAGGACGCCTACACCGAGGGGCCGGAGAACGCGACGCTCATCTTGCAGAACCCGCAGAACGGCACCGTCGCCGGCGTCGGCTCGGCCACGCTCCAGATCGTTGACGACGCTTCGGAGCCGACGACCAACCCGATCGACGACTCGCGCACGTTCGTCTGCACGCACTACCACGACTTCCTCTACCGTCAGGCCGACCAGGCGGGCGAGGACTTCTGGACGCAGGGCATCGAGAGCTGCGGCGCCAACGCGCAGTGCCGCGTGGAGAAGAGGGTGGACGTTTCGACGGCCTTCTTCCTCTCCATCGAGTTCCAGACCACCGGCTACTTCGTCATCCGCACGCACAAGGCCGCGTTCGGGAACGAGAAGTTTACGCCGCGCTACACGGTCTTCCTGCGCGACCTGCGCGAGATTTCGGAGGGCGTCATCGTCGGCCAGCCGGGCTTCCAGGCACGGCTGGAAGCGAACCGGCAGAAGTACCTCGAAGACCTTGTCACGCGCGGCGAGTTCGTCGCGCAGTTCCCGGCGGGGATGACCGCCGCGCAGTTCGTGGACAAACTCTTCGCCAACGCGGGCGCGACGCCGACGGCGGCCGAGCGCAACGCGGCGATTGCGGCCTACGGCTCGGGCGACACGGCCGGCCGGGCGGCGGCGGTCAAGTCGGTCGCCGAGAGCGACACGGTCTACAACGCGCTCTACAACCCGTCGTTCGTGCTGATGCAGTACTTCGGCTACCTGCGGCGGAACCCTGACGACTCGCCCGACGCCAGTTTCGCGGGCTACGACTTCTGGCTCAAGAAGATGAACGACTTCAGCATGCCCGGCGAGAACGTGCGCGACGAGGCGGTGGCGCTGGCGCGCGTCAGGCGCGCCGAGATGGTGCGCGCCTTCATCGAGTCGTTCGAGTACCGGCGGCGCTTCCAAGGCGCGCCGGGCGGGAACCAGGAGGGTCCGAACGTCATCGGGGACGACGGCGAAGTCTTCCTGCGCTACAGGCTGGGCGACGGGCCGGAGGTGGCGCGGGGCGCGCCCGTCCTCTCCGACCCGTTCTTCAGGCGACTCTGGCTGACCGACTAGGCGGGCGGCCGGGGAGGTTTCCGGCGGGGCGCGCGCGGCCGATTGTGTCGCGCGCGCCCCGCCGCTTTTTGCGCGCGCCCTTAAGCGGCTGTGGTGCCAACGAGTAACGCGGCGCGGCTTAATGTTTCGGTTTGACAACCCGTCCGCGCCAACATATAGTGTGCCTCTCCCGCACAGGCTCTAGGGACTGTGTTCCCTCGGGCATCAGCAGAAGGCCGAAAACGCTCAGCATGTTCAAACTCCAACGCCTCGAAATCACCGGCTTCAAGTCCTTCGCAGACTACACAGACCTCGTCTTCACCGGCAACGGCATCACCGGCATCGTCGGCCCCAACGGCTGCGGCAAGTCGAACGTCGCCGACGCCATCTCGTGGGTGCTGGGCGAGCAGAAGGTCAAGAATCTGCGCGGCGGCGAGATGAAGGACGTCATCTTCCAGGGGTCGAAGAACCGCTCGCCGTCGGGGATGGCCGAGGTCGTGCTCCACATGGTGCGCGACGAGACGGTGGAGGAAGAGCCGGACATCGAGGACATCGACGCGACGCTCGAAGAGTTGGACGATCAGGCCGGCGCCGTCGAAGAGCGCCTCTCCCCCGAACTCGAAGCGCACGCGCCGCAGACGGCCGAGCCGACCGTTGCCGCCGACAGCGCGGCCCCGGCGGACGCGCCCGACGCGACCGCGCCAGTCAACACCGAATCGAACGAGACTAGTGCCGACGCGCCCCACGCGGGGGCCGACGCGGCCCAAGCGGGCGAGGGGACGCAGGCTCTCGCCGTCGTGCCCGCCGACGGCGTCGCGGCCGTGACCGCGCCGAAGACGCGCGCGCACCACAAACGCCACTGGCGCCCGCGCCGCCTCGGGCTCGACTTCGCGCCGGGCGAGAGCGTGTCGGTCACGCGCCGGCTCTACCGCGACGGCGAGAGCGAGTACCTTTTGAACGGCCGCGTCTGCCGGCTGCGCGACATCCAGGACCTCTTCTCGGGCACCGGCCTCTCCGGCGCGCACTACGCCATCATCGAGCAGGGGCGCATCGGCCAGATACTCTCGGCCAAGCCGATGGATCGCCGCACGCTCATCGAGGAGGCCGCCGGCATCACCAAGTTCCGCGTGCGCCAGCGCGCGGCCGAAGCCCGCCTCGAAGCCGCGCGCTCGAACCTCAACCGCGTCTCCGACATCGTCTCCGAGATCGAGCGGCAGGTCGGCAGCCTCCGCCGTCAGGCGGCGAAGGCGCGCCGCTACCACCAGATTCGCGAGGAGTTGCGCGAGCTTCTGCGCAAGGTCTACGCCGCCGACGAGCGCGACTTGAACGCGCGGCTCGAACGCCTCGGCGCCGGGCTGGACTCGGCCAACGAGGAGGTCGAGCGCCTCGCCTCCGAACTTGAGGAGCGCGAGGAGGACGCGCGGCGCGCGACGACCGAGGCGCGCGGGCGCGAGGAAGAGTTGTCCGAGGCGCGCGCGGCCGTCTCCGAGTCGGCGCTGAAGTTAGACCGGCGCGAGCGCGAGCGCGCGTACCAGGGCGAGCAGATCGCGTCGCTCGAAAAGCGTCTGGCCGACGTGCGCCACGAGGCCGAGGTCGTCCGCGCCCGCCTCGCCGCCGTGACGGCCGAGAGCGAGTCTCTCGTCCTCCGTGACGTGCAGATGCGCGAGGCGAGCGAGCAGAGCGCGCGGATGCTGGGCGAGGCCGAGGAGGCTTACGCGCGCCGCACCGGTGAGGTGCGCGAGGCCGAGTCGCAGATCGAGTCGGCGCGCGCCGAGCTTCTAACGCACACGGCCGCCGCCGAGCGCCTGGCCGAGATCGGACGCCAGCTCGAAGCCGTGCTCGACAAGCTCGCGACGCAGGCCGAGGGGCTGGCGCGCGAGGGCGAGCGCGCCTCGGTCGCGCACGAGCAGGCGAAGGCCGAGGCCGAGAAGTTACAGGGCGAGATCAAGTCGGCGCGTCAGCACCTCGACGCGCTCTACTCGGAGCGCGAGGCGCGCACGCGCGACCTCTCCGACGCGCGCGCCGAAGTTGCCGCCGCCGAGGCCGAGCGGGCGCGAGCGCGCGACGAGTCGGCGCGCGTCCGCCACCGCTTAGACACGCTGAGCGAGATCGACACGCAGCACTCGCTCTACTCGCAGTCCGTCCAGCGCATCTTCGCGCCGGCCGAGGGCGACGTGCCGCGCGACTTCCACGTCGTCGCCACGGTCGCCGACGTACTCCGCGTCGAGCCGCGGTGGGAGCGCGCCGTCGAGAGCGTGCTCGGGCCCTACCTCCAGTCGGTCATCGTGCCCACGCCCGACGACGCCGTGCGCGCCGCCGCGTGGCTGCGAGCCACGGGCGCGGGGCGCGCGACCTTCCTCGTCGCCGGCCTGCGCGGCGGGGCCGCCGAACTCGACGACGCGGACGGCGCGGCGCCGGGCGCGACGCTTGATGATGAAGCCGCTGCTAATGGAGACGGGACGGCGCGCGGCGTCGGCGCGTCGGACGCGGTCGCGATGGAGGTTGACGAAGAGACGCGTGTCGGGGCCCTGCTCGGCGCGCCGCGCGAGATAGGCGCCGTCATGTCGCGCACGCTCTCGCGCGAGATGAACGCGCGCGTCGCGGCCGACCTTGAGCGCGCGATGCTTCTGACGCTCCCCAACGGCGAGATGTGTGTGACGGCCGCCGGCGAGTGGGTCATCGCCGGCCAGCTCATCGCGGCGGGCGGACACCCCGTCTCGGAAGAGGGCGCGGGCCTCCTCGCCTTCAAGCGCGAGATGCGCGAGCTGGAACTGCGCATGGTGGGCTTGGAAGCCGACCTCACCTTCGCCAACGAGGCCGCGCAACGTGCGCGCGGGCGTCTGGGCGAACTCGAAGACGCCTTCGTCCTTCTCAACGACGAGATCGGGCGCGAGGAGCGCGAGCACGTCGCGCGCGAGGTGAGCGCCGCGCAGCTACAGCAGGAGATCGAACGCACGGGGCGTCACATGCGCGTCGTGGCCGACGACGCCGAGCGGCTCGAAGCGGAGAGGCGCGAGGTCGAGGAGCGCCGCGCGCGTCAACTCTCGGAGCTTGAGACCGCGCAAGCCTCTCGCGCCGCCGCGCAGACCGCCGTCTCGGGCGCGGCCGAGGCTCTTTCGGAGGCGCGCCGCGCCGCCGAGGCCGAGAGCGAGAACCTCGGCGCGCAGCGCGCGCAGGCCGCCGCCGCCGCCGAGCGCCGCCGCGCCGCCGCCGCCGAGCTGCGGCGCATGGAGTCGGAGGCCGCAGAGCTTCACACGCGTCTGGAGCGGCACGGGCAGGAGGAGTCGGAGGCCGCCGGCCGGCTCGAATCGTTGCGCCGGTCGCTGGCCGAGCTTGACGAGACTTCGGCCGGGGCGGAGGACGAGCGCGCGCTGCTCGAACGCCGCGTCGGCGAGTCGGCCGCGCGCTTGGCCGAGGCGCGAGAACGCGCAGACGCGCTCTCGCTCGAAGTGACCGAGCTTCACCAGCGCGCGTCTGCGGCGCGCGACGCGCGCGCCGGGCTGGAGGTGCAGAGGGCGGAAGCTTCCGCGCGGCTGAACTTCGTCCGCGAGTCGTGCGTGAGCGAATTGAACCAGACGCTCGAAGAGGTCGCGGCGCAGCACCCGCCCGAGGACGACTTCGACCTCGAAGCGTCGCGGGCGCGTCTGGAAGAGCTGCGCGCGCGGGTCGAGAGTTTCGGCGCGGTCAACATGATGGCGCTCGAAGAGCTGGCCGAGAACGAGGAGCGTTTGACGTTCCTCACCGCGCAGCGGCTCGACATCACGGACGGCATCGCCTCGACCGAGGAGGCGCTCAAAGAGATCAAGCGCCGCTCGCGCGAGCGCTTCCGCCACGCCTTCGAGGAGGTCAACCGCAACTTCGGCCAGTTCTTCCTCGAACTCTTCGGCGGCGGCCGCGGCGAGATGAGTCTGCTCGACTCGGACGACGTGTTGGAGAGCGGCATCGACATCATCGCGCAGCCGCCGGGCAAGCGTTTGCAGAACGTGCTGCTGCTCTCGGGCGGCGAGAAGGCGATGGCGGCGCTGGCGCTGGTGCTCGCCATCTTCCGCTACCGCCCGTCGCCCTTCTGCCTGCTCGACGAGGTGGACGCGCCGCTCGACGAGGCCAACGTCAGCCGCTTCACCGCGAAGATTAAGGAGATGGCGGCCGACACGCAGTTCCTCGTCATCACGCACAACAAGCGGACGATGGAGATGGCGCGCGCCCTCTACGGCGTGACGATGGAGGAGGCCGGCATCTCGCGCCTCGTCTCGGTGAGATTCGAGTGAGCATGAGGGCAGGGAAGCTCGCGCTCTTAACGGCCGCCGCGTTCGTCTTACTGACGGGCGCGGCGCTCGCCGCTACGGCCCAAAGCTCGTCGGCGCCGCGCAAGGCGACGCCGCGCCCGACGCCGACGCCCGCCGTCCAGCAGCGGCAGCCGCAGAAAGTTTCGACGAGGCCGGAGGAAGGGCAGAAGGGTTCGGAAGAAGTTCCCGCGTCGGTGAAGGCCGGCGTCCCGGCCAAGCCGAAGGAAGACCCGAACGCCGTACGGTACACTTACGAGTTCCGCCAGCCGGACTTCCTCGTCTACTTCATCCACATCGAGCACGACGACACGGGGCGCGGCCACATACGCTTCGAGCGCCGGATGGACACCGAGCAACTCACGGAGCCGTTTGAGCTGTCGCCGGCCGCGCTCGCGCGGGTGCGCGCGAAGTGGGAGGCTTTGGGCTTCCTGGAATCCGGCGCGAACTATCAGGGCGAGCGTACCTACCCGAGCGCGGGGCAGACGCGTCTGACGGTGCGGCGCGGCGGGCAAGAGCGCACGACCGAGTTCAACTACAGCCAGAACGCCGACGCGCAGGGGCTCGCGCACGAGTACCGCCGGGCGTCCGAGCAGGCGCTCTTCGTCTTCGAGGTCAAGGTGGCCTTGGAGAGCCAGCCGCTCGAAACCCCCAAGCTCATCAACCGCCTCGGGGAACTCATCGACCGCGACTACCTCTCCGACCGCCAGCAGCTCCTCCCGCTGGTGCGCGAACTCGCCGAAGACGAACGCGTCCCCCTCGTCGGCCGCAACCAGGCCGCCCGCATCCTCAAAAAACTAGAGAAGATGTCGCAGTAACGCGGCGTCGGGTGCAAGGCGTTGTCAGGCCGCGGCAGACGCCACTTGCTTGCGCCCTCGATTATCCCATCTCCCGAGCAGCGCCTCTAGGGCGAGGCCGAACGGCAGCCACATCAACCCGACTAACAGGCCGGATGCGGTGACGAGTAGGATTAAAGCCGCGTTCCCCGTGAGTTGCCGCCCTCGCGTAACCACTTGGAGCGGAGCGCGTCCCTCTCTTCGGGGCTGAAAAAATGGCGGGCGTATTTTGAATCCAGCATGTGGCTGACGTACTCCTCCGGCAGCCTCAACTCGCGCAGGAACTCCCGGTGCGCGTCGGCGTACGGCTTCTGCCCCGAGGCGTTCTCCCGCACGAGCGTCACGCCTTCGACCCCGAGGAACTCCGCCAGGCACTTCGCCTTCGCCGCGTCGTCCAGGTCCGACCGCAGGACAAGGATCTCGTGGCGGCCGGTGTCGAGGCGGAGGTGGCCGAGGGCGTGCGGGAACTCGTGCGCGTAGATGTCCACGCCGAGCGCCGCCTTGAATTCGCTGTCGAACCATTCCAGCGTGTCGTCGTGGTTGAACCTGTCGAGGAACTCTTCGAGCATTCGCCCGAGTCCCACCTTCTCATGCGCGTCGGCGGTCTCCCAGAGCATGTCGAGGTTCTGGAAGTAGAAGGAGATGTTCCGGCCGATGGGCTCACGCACCAGCGTGACCACCTTCGCCTTGCGACCGGCCTTGACGATCCCGCGGTGGAGCGTGCGGGCCAGAACGTACATCTCCGCGTCCGCCGCGGAGGCCCCCTTCCGGCGCATGCGGGCGCGGAGGCGCCGCGCGCCGTCCGGGGACAGCAGGTGCAGTTGGAAGACGCGGAGGCCGACGACGCGGCGCAGCGCCTGCGTGATCGACGAGGAAGCGACTTTGCCCATCTGGTAGACGAGCACGATTTGTCGCGGACTCACGGCGGCGCGCCAGACCAGCAGCCGGTACCAGCACTCCAACCGCGCCCTCCGCAGAAGACCCGCCGCCGATGCGATGATTCTCACCTTCCCCATCACGGCCTACCTGATAGTCATCAAGCGGCGCGGGCGTCGTTAGACGTTGCCGCCGGAGAGTTGCCGCCCGAAATGATCGCGCCACTTCTCCGGCAACGCTTCGACCGCCACGGCGCGCCGCATCAGCTCAAAGTCGCCTTTGCCCCGCGCGTACAGGCGGACGATGTCGGCGACCGTGACGTTATTCTCGTCACGCCTGAGCAACTCGAACTCGTCCCCCGCCCCCACTTCGCCTTCGCGCTCGACTGAAACGTAGAACCCCGTCCGCCCGCTCGCCAGAAACCTTTTGAGCATGTCCATGCGGCCGAACTTAATGCCAAGCTTGTAGCAGGGCATCCGCGGCTCCGTGACCATCACTTCCGCGGCGCCGAGGCGGAAGCGGTCGCCGATGTTGACGGCCGACTCGTCCAGCCCTTCGGTGGTGAAGTTCTCCCCGAACGTCCCCCACGGGAGGTCTACGCCGGGCAACTCGCCCCGCCAGTAATCGTAATGCTCCGCCGGGTAGACGTAAGCCGCCTTGGTGCGGCCGCCGTGGACGGTCAGGTCGGCCTGCCGGTCGCCGTCGAGGTTGAGCGCGCGGAGCATGACTCGGCCCTCGACGGGCGTTTTGTAAATGCCGGTCGAGACGGACTGCCCGTCCCACACGACGAGGCGCGGCCGCCCGACGTTAAGAGAGATGAGTTTCATAAAGACACCGGGAGAAGGGCGCACAATCCACTAAGAGACATTCCTCGCCATGACCAATGAATCGAGGTCTTCGGCATGAACTTGCCTGACGGGCTTCCGCCCGATCCTGGCTCGGGTTCGATGAGTCGTTCGGCGCGACTCAGGTCGATAGAGCCGCCTTATGGTTTACGCTTAATCGTAGCATAGACCAATGCATCGGCCTCGGCTAAGACGCGGATATCGTAGTTCGGCGTAAGGTTATGTAGATCATCTCTGCGCAAAACTATCCGCCTCTCTGAATCTTTTACGACATCCGCAACGTGCTCGTAGCTGACGTATCGCCTGGCATCTTCGCCGGCCGGCGCGGACGAGGCGTAAGTTTGCCGCACGGGGCGGTCGCTATAGAACAGAGGTACTTGCCCGTAAAAATGTTCGGTTTCAGAGAACAGTATAAGCGGCTCCCTGTCATTTAAACTTGTGCTTCGGGCGAGGCCAGCCAGTCTGGCAACAGGCTCTTCCGGTTTGTGATTGAGGGTTAGAGAGGCGAAGCTGTACAGGCCGCCAACGACGATAAATGCGGCGGACGTAACTGCTATCGCGCGCCGGTAAACGGCTCGCGATTTATAAGATTGATGGAGGCTGACGACAAAAGCCGCGATGAGGACGGCTAAAGCCGGGTGTAGAGGAACGATGTACCACGGGCGCCTTGTCGGGATGATCGTGTACAGCACGAAAACCAAGGCGCTTAGAAGGAGAAGTATCCGGGAGTGTGATTGATCCTTAAGACGCCCCCTGATGTCTGACGCGACGGCAAACGGGATGAGCAGACACCACGGAAAGAACCCGTCCACCAACTTCCCGACATAATAGAAATAGCCGGAGGCGTGCCCTTCGAGTGTTCTCGTCGAGCGGGCGATGACGTGATAGCCGATGTACTCATCGACAAAAGAACGCCCGTGCCAAACGTACATTAGAATGTGCCAGGGCGCGACGGTCAGTAACGCCAGCAGGCAGCCTTGCCAAAAATGTCTGGATTGAGTTGCGGCCTTGACGCGTTTGTCGAACGCCAAAGCCAGTACGACGGCGGCGGGCGCGATGATGCCTCCCGCCCCTTTAACCATCAGTGCCAGCGCGCACGAAACCCAAACCCCGTACCACCATTCCTGACGCCCGCCCTCCAGGCGCAAGTAAGCGTAGACGGCCAGATAGGTAAATAGCGTCAGCATCACATCCATCGTGCCGAAGCGTGAGAAGGACAGAAAGTGGTAGCAGGTTAATAAAACGGCCGCGGCCAGGAAGCCGGCCCTTCTGCCATATCTGAACTCGCCGATTAAGTAAGTTATTCCGATAAGCGCGCCGCCCGAGAGGGCCGAAGGCGTCCGCGCCCAGAACTCGCTGACACCAAACAGACCATACAGTGACGCGGTAACCCACATGAATAAGGGCGGCTTCTCAAACCAGGGGGCGTACTCCCAGTGGGGCGTGAGCCAATCTCCGCTCTGCAACATCTCTTTAGAAACTTGTGCGTAGATGGCTTCATCCCAAGCCGCCAAACTGCCCGCGCCTAATCTCCATAGAAGCGCGAAAGCCGGCACGATGAATAGCCAAATGATAGGCGGGAAATATGACGAAAATCTTTTCCGCTTCGGGGAGGGTGTCGGAGTCATTGACTGGTGCCCGTTTCACTCAGAGGTTCAAAGCACACTGCTCGGATGACGTTAGACGCCCGTACCCCGAAAGAATGTTCCTCATTATTGAAAGGGAAGCGCCGAACGCCGGGCATCACACGCCGCACCGAGCCACTGCCGGGGCGTGTCAGCGGTCGTGTCACGGGGCGGGTGCAGGCGGCGTGGTTATGCGTCGCCGGCCGTCATAGCTCGATCCAATAGCGCGATATCGGCTTGCCCGACCTCTTCGATACGCCCTGACTCTGAAGCCTGCCGCCATTCCTCTCGATGACCCTGGCCGACCCCGCGTTGTCGGTGTCGCACGTCAACAGCACGCGGCTCAGTCCCAATTTCCTCGCCTCCGCAAGCGTTAACTCCAGAATCAACACGCCGTAACCTTTCCGCCTCTCCGACGGGCGGATGTCATAGCCGACGTGGCCGCCTTCGTCCTCTAAGTCGGGCGTGAGGTGGTGGCGAATTCTACTGCTGCCGATGGGGTGCCGGCCTGCGGTGAGCCAGAAGGTGCTGCAAGGGACGCGCGCGGGCGGCAGGCCGATGCCGCGTGCGTCGTCCGAGAGTTCGCGCAGGAACTCGGGGAAGTCCTCAAGGGCGAGCCGGTACCGTGTGTCGCCCGAGAGGGAATATTCCTCCGCCATCGCGAAGAACTCCGGCCACAGCTCCTCGGTGGGTTCAATCAGTATGGCCGTATGAGTGCTCAACTCATCCTCTATTGCGAGTCAGGTTCGTCTCCTTGTCAGGCATCCCCCGATGGGAACGCGCCGCGCTCTGCTCCCCCGGCCCGAGCGTCTACCCACCCCACGCACCCCTCGGCCCCGCACCCGCACTTGAAGTTCCATGGGGAGGCCGGGAGCGGGTGCGCCATGTAATCGAAGGTGATCTCCTCCCCCGCCTTGATCTCCCGCACCGCGACCAGCATCCCGCCCTCGTCGAAGCTGGCGTTCGGGTCGCAGGAATGGTTCGTCAGGTGCATCGGCATCTGCGGCCGGGACCAGTAATCCAGGCGGTAGATGGCTTCCCCCACTCTGAACTTCCGCGTCGCAAACAGTCCGGTCCCTTTTTGGGGGCCGGCCGGCAGGGCTTGGAAACCGTCCTGACTCGATAGTGACATCGGCAATACCTTACCCGGTGAGACAATCGGCCCCCGGCATGATGTGGCTTCGGGGAGAGCGACTGTTGAAGAATAATTCTACTCTTCATCAACCACAACAGCCCCGCAGCCGAAGATGCCTGACGCCCGGCATCAGGCGCCCGCCCGCCTAAGAATCTTAACGGCCGCCGTGTCGCGGGTCGCGCGCATGCGCTTGTTCTGCCTCAGCCTAGCGCCACCTGTTTATCATAGCCACCACGTACGGGCCGAGTACGAGGAGGCCGATCATCACTGCCCCGACGGCTGTAATCAGCACCGCGCCCGCGGCAACGTCCTTCGCGTTAGCCGCCAGCGGGTGAAACTGCGGCGAGGCCACATCCGTCAGGAACTCGAAGGCGGTGTTGAGCGCCTCGGCCGTCCAGACGGAGATGACCGCGAGGACTATCCAGCACCACTCCGCTTTCGTCAGCCCGAAGGAGAGGCCGGTGGCAACCACGGCGAGCGTCGCCGCGGCGTGAATCCAGGCGTTATGTTGGGAGACTATCATCAGGCGGACGCCGGCGATGGCGCACCTGATGCTTCGTATCCTACCCGTGAAGGTTAAGCCGGCGTTGTTATTCACAAGTTAGAGGCATGATGCAGAGTCCACCCGCGCCGCGCTGTTTGCGGCGTCGTGTGGAACGACATGTCGGGCCTGAAAGAAATGGACAGGCACGCGACGCTAAGGAAGCTTGATGCTTCTTTGGTAGCCATTATGCTTTTCCACAAACTCGACATAAAGTTGTTCTTCTCTCTCCTGTTCGGGCGAGAGGTAGCCTTCTTTCCCCGGGATGTAGCTCCGATCGGCCTCACCCTGCGGCGTATAAAAGAATACCTTTGGCGAAGGGCGATGCTTTAGAAAAACATGAATATCTCGCCACTCGCGTTCTTCATAAACGCCCACGAAGAGCCATAAGAATAATAGCAACCCGAGCCCAAGCAATCTCGCCGGTTGTTTCTTGCTTATAGTCATGGGTACTCCAACGCCCTATATCGCCCGCCGCCCCGAGCCCCTGAAGATACAATGACAGCCGTCGTGTCGGCGGTCGCGCGCATGCCGTTGCTAGATCGCGGAGCCTGTTCTTAAGGCGCTAATTTCGTTCGGCGCCTCGCCGCATCAACCGTCAGACGGATGGCGTCGGTGACGACCTGCGGCTCGTCGAGCTGGACGTGATGGCCGCTCTTCGCGGCTATGATCAGCTTGCTGTTGTGGGAGAGGTTGGTGATCTCGATTTTCTGTCGCTTTTTCTCCTCGTTGACGCGCTTCCACTCGTCGGCCGAGATGCCGGGCGGAGGCTCGCCAGCCTCTGATTCCGGGATGAGCGCCACCAGAGGAATGTTGCCGAATCGGAACGGAGTTTTAGCCCTCGCCAGGTACATCGCCTGCAATTCTTCCGCCCAGAAGTCAGCGCCGGATGCCGCGCGCGGCGGCTGTGACAGGAAATAAATACGGGCGGCCTGGACAGACGCCGGCAGCTTATCGAAGGGGGGCTCGATCCTGGGCGCCCCGAACGTCTTCTGATTGAACTCGAATTGTTCGAGGTCTTCTTTGGCGGGCGGCTTCGGCGGGCTGCTCCTCATCGTCTGCGCGTGCGGGACGACTAACCCTCTCGCGCCCTCCCGCACGCGAACCAGTTTGCCCTGGTAGAGCAGCGTCGTGTCTTCGTGCGTAGGCGCGACCAGCACCATCCCGGCAACCTCTTTCGGATACTGCTCGCCGTAAACCCGCGCGATCAACCCGCCGAGGGAATGACCGACGAGCACGTAGGGGGATTTGACCCCGGCGGCCCTGAGCAGCGTGTGGAGTTCATAGGCATCTTGCCTCATGGTGCGCGGCGTCGGGCCGGGGTCGCTCCAGGCCAGCCCGGCGCGGTCGTAGCTGCACACGCGCGCAAAACGAGAGACTCCCGGCTGCACCAAAGACCAGTCGAAGGAGAAATCACCGGAGCCGGCGATTAGCACGACCGTCGGTTCACCGCTGCCGGTACAGTGAAGGTGCAAACGGAATCCTCCGACATCTACCAGCCTGCCGGGAGGCGCGACAGCCGGCGCGCTGCCCCTCTGTTGGGCGGCGGCCGTCAACGGCAGCAACAAGAGAATCGCTACGATGGCGACTTTCATTGAGTGGTCATCCTCTCGTTGAACTATTTGGGAGCGATCTAACGCCGCGCATCACGCGCCCGCCAGAGCCTCTGCTGTTGATGAAAGCCGTGTGTCGCGTGTCGCGTGCATGCGCTTGTTAGGCGGGGCGCGCTTCCCGCGGGGACACTGTTAGAAAAACCCTGATCTGTAGCTATCCGGCATTTTCCCATGCAGCTGCTTGTAACGGGCGAGGATCTCTTCGCGAGGGAGTTTAACGCCGGCCGCAAGCCTTTCAAGGTATGGAATTAGCCAGCCGGCATTTGCGGCCTCGAAATGCTCCCTCCACTGCGCCCCTATGGCTTCCGACGCTGAGAAGGTGCCGCCTGCCGCGCCGTGCGCAACGCCCTCGCTGATGGCGACAGGCTCGGGCACCGGGTCGAAGCAGACGTCGATAGCGTAAGGCCATGGGAAGTTGCCCGCGGACTCAAGTGTCCTCGTGCCATGACCGAGCTTGAAATAAACCGGCATCGTCGCCTCCCAATGTCTTCCGCCGCTTAACTACTATTGTGCCGAATGGTTCGGCCTGATGCCACAATGCGGCGTGGGAAGCCGAGCCGTCCGGTCTAACTCCGTAAGAGGGTCGCAAAGGCCGTTGGTCGTCACAGCTCTTTCCGCATCGGGACGAATTCGATTCGCACGCCGTCGCCGATGTCGTACCCGACGCGCTCGTCGCCTTCGTAGCCGCAAGCCCTGTAGAGTCTGATTCCCGGCAGCGTGGCCATCAGCTCGACCGCGCGGAAGCCTTGGGCTTTGGCTTCGCCCTCGCACGCCGAGAGGATCGCGCGGGCGATGCCCCGTCTCGCGTGCTCGGGGTGGACGAAGAAGGCGCGAATCTTCGCGGGTTCCGACTCCGGGTCGAGCGCGCCCGCGTCCCTTTCGGCGTAGCGGTCGCCGCCGAAGAGTGTCCTCCGCTTGCTCCAGCCGCCGCAGCCGACCAGCGCCCCGGCGCTCTCGACGACGAAGTACGTCCCGTCGAGGATGAGGTCTGTGTCTACGCCGAAGACTGTCGCGACCGCCGCCTCGATCTGGCGCTCGGAGTAGTCGTCGCGGCTCAGGCCGCGCGCCGACGCTTCGATGAGCCGCTCGACGGCCGCCCGGTCTTCGAGCGTCGCCTTCCTGATGACGTAATCCATCCGACGACCTCACGGGGGCGGGGAGGCTGCTTCCCCTTTTACGCGGGCGTGTCCTTCGCGCCGCCGTTGTTCAGCCACTTGGCGCGGAGCGCGCAAACCTCTTCGGGGGTGAAGAAGTGGCGCGTGTATTTCGAGCCGAGCATGTCGTTGACGTAACTCTCCGTGAGTTCGAGGGCGTCGAGGAATTTACGGTAGGCGTCGCCGTATCGTTTACCGGACGAGACGTTCTTCGGGACGAGCGACAAGCCCTCCACGCCGAGGAACTCCCCGATGCACTTCGCCTTCAACCCGTCCTCAAGGTCAGACCTGATGATGAGTATGTCGTACCGCCCGGCGTCGATTCGCAGGTGGCCGGCGTCGCGCGGGAACTCGTGCTCGTAAACGTCCACGCCCAGTACGGGCTTGAACTCGATGTCGAACCAGTTGAGGCCGCGCCGGTGGTCGAACTTGTCTTGAAACCCGTCCAACAGCTTCGACAGCTCCACGTTGTCGTGCGCGTCGGCGGTCTCCCAGAGGACGTCGAGGTTTTGGAAATAGAAGGAGACGTTCCTGCCGATAGGCTCTCGAACCAGTGTGATGATTTTGGTCCTGAGGCCGGGCTTGATGATCCCCTCGAAGAGGGCGCTGCCGAGAATGTCCGCGTCCATCCGGAATCCCACCAGACCCTTCTTCCGCACTTTCGAGAGCAGCGCACGGATGTTATCCGGGTTCATCAGGTGAACCTGAAAAACATTCTGCCCCGCGCCCTCCAACGCCGACACGACCGTCGAGGAGCCCACCTTCGCCGTTAGGTAAACGAGCACGGGCGGCGAAGGACTATCGACGCACCGCCTGACCGCCTCGCGACACTCCCGACTTCTGCGCCAGCGCCAGCGCAACGCGCCGAGGAGGTCCCTGGCCTGACGGTACCCGTTGATGACTTGGAGTCGTCTCAACTGCTTTGCCGTCCGCGCGCGCGGCGTCGTGAAGCGTCAGCCGGGGAGAGGTCGTGGCGCCGGGATTATATGCGGAAAGCTTGCGGCCGCGGAACTACTTTGAAAACCCGCTCACTTGAACCCCCAGCGCTTCAGCGCGCGGTCGCGGCGGCAGGCGGAGAGAGGGCGCGCTCGCGCGCTCTCGATGGCGACGACGTGGTGACTCTCGCGGTCAACTCTCACGCGCATGCACGCGCAGCCGTGGCCGTAATGCCCGTTGGTCTCGACCCACTGTTTGGGCGTGAAGCTCGGCCACTCGCCTTCGGCCTGATGCCCGCCCTGCACGCTGATGACCCACTCGTCCTCGCGGTCGTGGAGCGAGGCATTGGCGGGCGTCGGGTTGCTGAACCAACCGCAGCGCGTCTCGGCGCGCTCGGCCGCCGCCCCGCGCGTCGCGGCCGGCCGCCCGAACGCGACGGCCGCCACGATTAACAGCAGCGCGCCGACAAACGTCAATCGAAGTTTTGGAAGTCTCTTATTCATCATCCCTCCAGATCAGAAGTGCGTGAGCGGCGCGCCCTACGGCGCACGCTCCAAGAGTATGTGCGGGGCGTCGGCCCAGAAGAGGTCGCGGACGACGTAACCCTCCTTCAGCAGTCTGCCGATGTCCGCCACCGCCGCCCTCGTCTGCGGCGAAACGCCGACCGAGACCTTCCTCTCCGCGGCGTTCTCCGCGAACTGCAAGTCAACGCGGAACACCCTGTAGTCGCGCCGCCGTCCGCCGCCGTCGAGAGGACGCTCGAAGACGAGCCGCGTCTCTTCGCGCTCGCCGTCCGGCGCGGTCATGCGGTAGACGGCGCCGACGCCTTGCGCCTCGGCGAGCCGCCGCGCGAAATTCTTATCCATCGCGTCCAGCCAGAGATATTCGGCGGGCGTCGTGTCGGCGGCCGCGCGCCGCATGACGGCCACGGCGTTGTTGTTCAACTGCATCCGGTAGCCCTGCCGCGCCAGCTCGTTGACCGCCCTCTCGAAGTCCCGGTCACTGTTCGTCTGCGTGACGACGCGGAAGTCGGCCGCGCCCGCGGCGGGGTCGCCTGCCGCCCAGGTCTCTTCGAGCAGGACGGCGAACCTTGAGAAGACGTAGGCCGGGCTTAACCCTTCGGCCAGCCCGCCCCTGACCCGCGCCGTCAACTCGTCGCCGAGGCGGACGGCGCGCACGTCCGGGTCGATGACCTCCAGACGAGTCTGTCGGGGCCGCGCGTCGCCCTTCCGCCTCTCCAGCAGGTAGAGGTCTTTGTAAATGCAACGCTCATCGACGCGGAAGAATCCCGTGCTGAAGAGCGCGCACTCTCTCCGGGTCACGAAGTGCCCGGCGAGGCGGAAGCCGCCCGCGGCCTGTTTCCTGTACATGTTGAAGAAGCGCGTGTAGACGCGCAGAACGTCCGCCCCGGGGCGCGCGACGACGGCCGTCTCGAACCAGCCGTACTCGTGCTGAGCCTCGTCCAGCTCGACGACGGCGACCGGCATCCACCCGTTGACGACCGACAGCAGCCTGTAGCCGCGCTCGCCCGCCTCGTTCAGCCGCGCGACGAAGTTGTTCATGCGCGAATGCCTGACGCGCTCCGCCTCGTCGCCGTCGGGGCGGAGCGGCCCGTCCCAGCCGGACGTGTAGACGAGCCTGTACTTGTCCTCGTCCGGCGCGGCGACGAACTTCGTCGCCGGCTCCCGCACGGGGGAAGGCGCCGTGGTCGGCGGTGGGAGCGTCCGGCCCGACTGCGCGCGCGCGACGCCGGCGAGTGCCGACGCCGCGAGCACGAAGGCCGCGAGCGACCCGAGCAGACCGGCGTGAAGCGCGTTTCTCCTCCGCATACCTTTTCCGAGCGTCGCCCCGCGCGCCTGTTCAGGACGGCGGGGCGACGCGCCCAGTTCGTCCTTCAACCGTCACGCTTCGGCGCGCCGTCAACGGTCACGCGCGGGAATCTCTACGACCCGCGTCCCCGGCAAGTTCATTCGCCGCGCGTCAGCGGCCGCGGAGAAGATAGACGACGGAGCCGACGACCAGCCCCACCCCGAACACCAGCGTGATGAGCGTCGTCGCGATGAGCTTGAAGCCGAGCAGGCCGCGCGTCTTCGGCCTCAGCTCACCCCACAGGACGTAGATGCTCGCGACCGCGATGAAAAGCCCGCTCGTCGCGAGCGAAAGGGCGAACTCGGGCGTGCCCTTCTCCCAAGGGATCGCGACGAGCGGCGCCGCCAGCAGCGCGACGGTGTAGAAGAGGACGCGTTTCGCGCGGCCCGACATCAACCTGTCGCTCCACGGCCGCCGGCCGCTTCGACGGCCCCGCCGGCCTCCGACGTGTAACGGATGAAGTCCAACGTCTCACTCCGGGCGGTCTACTTCGTGTAGCCGTCGGCGCCGAGGAAGTGTGGCGAGACGTACGGCTCGTCGCCGACGACCCAACTGTCGTGCGGCGTTGCTCCACTTGCGTCCCCCTTTCGGCGACTTCGCCGAACTCACTCGAAGAAGTTGCGGCCGCGCCCCTTGTTCTCCTTGCGCCAGACGCGGAAGAAGACGACGACCGCGCCGACGGCGACGACGAGCAGCACCCCCATCAGTATCAGCGTCAGCATAAGCCCCGCGTTGTCCGCGTCTACGTTCATCGACCCTCCTGTTCAGTCTGTCCGCCTCAGCATCCGGCAGAATTCGACGACGCGGTTCTCGGCCCAGTGGCGGTCTTCGCCCTGCGTCCGGTCGGAGATGAAGCCGACGTGGCCGCCGTCGCGCGTGAGGACGAGCAGCACGTCGGGGTTGTCGGCGATACGGCGGTCGAGGAAAGGCTCGGCCGGGATGAGCGGGTCGTCGAGCGCGTGGATGACGAGCGTGGGCACGCGTATGTCGGGGATGACGGCGCGCGAGCTGGTGCGCGCGTAGTAGTCAGAGGCGTCGCGGTAGCCGCCGTGCGGCGCCGTGTACTGCTCGTCGAACTCGCGGATGGTGCGCACGCGGCGCAAGGCGCGTGTGTCGTAGGCGCCGGGGCGCAGGCGGCTCTTGCGCCGCACGCGGTCGCGCAGGTTGCCGACGAAGCTCCAGCGGTAGAGCGCGTTGGCGCGGCTCTCCAAAGCGCCGGCGCAAGAGTCGAGGTCAATCGACGGCGAGACGGCCGCGACGCCCGCGAGCGCCGCGGGGAAGTCCGGGCCGTAGTCGCCCGCGAGCCGGAGCACCATGTTGCCGCTCATCGAAAAGCCCGCGAGGAAAATCTCGCGCAAGCCCTCGCGCCCCGCCAACTCTTCCGCGAGGACGCGCTCGATGTCGCCGGTCATCCCGCTGTGGTAGAGCGTGGCCGCGAGGTGTTCGGTGCCGCCGCAGTTGCGCATGTTCATCGCGACCACGTTGAAGCCCGCGTCGAAAGCCTTGCGCGCCGCGCCGAGCACGTAGAGCGAGTCGGACGAGCCTTCCAGCCCGTGCAGGAGCAAGAGTGTCGGCGCCTCACGTCTCTGTGTTTGCCAGCGGCAGCGGAGGAGCACGCTCGTTCCGGGCTCGACCTCGACGAGGCGCGACTCGTAGAGCGCGCGGTCTGGGCGGAAAGACTTGCGGCGCGGGTAGTGGAGCGAGGAGACGATGGTCTGCGCGTGCGGGCCGCGGAAGAGCGGGTGCGGCGTGAAAGGCTTGCGCGCGAAGGCGCGCGCCACTTCCGCGAGCCTCTGGCTCAGGGCCTGCGCCGGGATGTGCGGCGCGGCCGCCGCCACGTCCCGTTCGGCCGACCGCTCGCTGTCGTTGACGGTCTCCATCGTCTTCGTCTTGTTCAGGCGAGCCGCGTCGGCTCGGACGTGGGCGGGTCGCCGGCCGGCGCCGGCGTGCCGGGCTCGCGCACGGGCGCGGACGGCTGCGGCGCGTCGGGCGGAAGCGGCGGCGGCTCAGGCTGCGCGGGGTCGTCGGGGCGCGTGGGCGGAAGCTCGGGCTGCTGTTCTGGCTGCGGCGGCTCCGCGTTCGGGTTGCGGGTCAAAGGCTCTCCCTCCTCGTTAGCAGAATGCCAAGACTCTAGCACGGATTAGCATCGCGCCACACGCGAGCCGAAAAAGGCGAGGGGATTGTAGGAGGAGTCGCACGCAACGGCGCGGCACGCGTGTTGAAGCGTATGCGGGACAGGGGCGCAGGCTGGAGCGGACGCGGCGCCGCGGCCTTGCGCCCCCAGTGGGATAAGGAGACGCACCATGAACACCATCGTCGTCACATACCTCTCTTACGTCTGCCTGAGCGTGGCGCTCACGGTCTGGGTGGCGCAGACGCTCCACAAGAACGGCCGCGTCTTCCTCGTCGATGTCTTCCACGGGAACGAGGCGCTGGCCGACTCGGTCAACCACCTGCTGGTCGTCGGCTTCTACCTCATCAACTTCGGCTACGTGACGCTGGCCTTAAAGATCGGCTATCAGGTCGAGACCGCGCAGGAGGGCATCGAGGCGCTTTCGTGGAAGGTCGGGCTGGTGCTGCTCGTCCTCGGCACGATGCACTTCTTCAACCTCTACATCTTCGCGCGCATACGCCCCCACGGGCGTCTCGGCCGCACCGCCGCCTACGCCGGCACGGAGGGGCTGCGCGGCTTCAACGACACGGTCGGCGACGCGGTCGAAGAATGAGTCGAAGGAAGCGTCAGCGGGTGACGGCGCCCGCGTGCGCGCGTATCCAGGAAGCGACGAGCGCCGCCGTCTCCGCGACGGCGGCGCTCGTCGTGTCGATTAAGGTGACGGGCGGCTCGGTGGCGGCCGCGTGCTCTTTGAGCCAGCGGTTGAACTTGACGTGCTCGCCGACGAGTTCGTCGGTCGTGTCGCGCCACGACGGGCGCGCGCGCAGGCGTGAGGCGAGCACTTCGTCGTCGCAGACCAGCCCGAGGTAGTGGACGGCGTCGAAGAGTCGCCGCTCGGGTAGCGGCTCGACGCCGTGCGGGACGGCGAAGCCCGCGCCGAAGAGAGCCACGGGCTTGCCCGACTGCGAGATGTGCGCCGCCAGCCGCAGCCACAGACGGACGTAAGCGTTGTAGCCGTCCTCCGGCGTGTTGAACTCGCGCCGCCACAGCAGGTCGCCCTCGATGACGACCGCCTCCGTCAACTCTCCCGACAACGACGCCCCCACGCTCGACTTTCCAGCCCCCGCCGGCCCGCCCACCAAGAGCAGCGGCAGACGCCTGAACGAAGCCCGCCGCTCTCCGCACGACGGGCAGACCGGAAACCCCGACCCGTCAATCGACGGCTCCACGTGCGACAGGCCGCAGGCCGTGCAGACGTTGAACATCAGTCGCCCTCGGCGGGGCCGAGGCCGGCGGCGCGTTGGAGGTCGGCGACGACGAAGCGGATCATGCGGTAGGTGATGTGGCGCGGGAGGGCTTCGCGCAGAGGTTTTAGGCGCTCCGTGCCTAGCTCGGCGGCGGCGCGTTCGATGTGCGCGCGGTCTTCCGCGGAGACGTAGCGCGAAACGTCGAAGTCGCGGCCGCGCAGGATGCAGTCGGCGAGGTGGCCTTCGACCGTGATCTCGGTCAGGCCGCGCTGCGCGCAAATCTCTTCCACGGTCAGCCCCTGCTCGTAGAGCGCGTAGGTCTCGTCAACGGTGCCCGCCTTGGGCGCGGCCGGCGTCGCGGAAGAAGAAGAACGCGGTCGCCCTGAAGTCTGCGGGGCGTAGGCCGGGCCGGTGTAGAGCGGCGGCAGGCGGAGTTGGACGGTGGCGCGCTCGCGCATCACCTCGCCGCCCTCGGGCGTGAGCGAGATGGTCGGGTACGCGCCGCCCGTGACGTGCAGGCAGCCGGCGGCGACGAGCGCGTCAACGTAGAGCAGTATCTCGTCCTGCGTCATGCCCGAGAGTATCCCGTAGGTCGAGAGCTGATCTAAGCCCGCCTGCGAGAGCTTGGCCGAGCGCGAGCCGCGCAGCGCCGACGCCAGCATCCCCTTGCCGAAGCGCCCGCCCATCCGCGCCGCGCACGCCAGAATCTTCCGCACCGTCAGCCGCTCGTCCTCCGACAGCTCGCGCGCTTCGGTGACGGCGATGGAGTCGTCGCCGCCGTCTTCGGCGTCGAAGTCGGCCGGCGGGCCCTCGGCGGCCTCGCGCCTGCGGCGTGAGCGCGTCTGCCCGGCCAGCTCCTCTTCGAGGTCAAGCCCCGACGGCACGTGCTTCATGATGAAGCGGTCGAGGTCGCGCGGGGCGTCGAGCGGCGGCGAGACTCGGCCGCGCGCCTGTGCGCCCCCGGCCGCCGCGGGTCGGTCCGAGTCGAGTTCGACCGTGAAGTCTCCGTCGAAGTCGCGCGCGAAGTCACGCGCGGCGGGCGCTTCGGGGGCCGGGGCGCGGCGCCGGCGCGCGAGACAGTTGCCGCACTTGCCGCAGTCGCCGTGGTGCGAGCGGTCGCCGAAGTAGTCGAGGATGAAGGCGCGGTAGCAGTTCTCGGTGTAGCAGAAGGAGATCATCTCGCGCAGCTTGCGCTGTTCGAGCGCGGCGCGGCGCGCGAGTTCTTCCGGCCGGATGCGGAGGCGCGTCGCGGGCTGCTCGTCGAGCATGACCAGCCCGCGCGTGCGCCGCGCCGGCTGGTAGCGCAGCACGCCCGCCTCCGCGAGCGACGAGAGCGTGCGCCGCATCGAAGACATCTCCATCCCGAGCGTGTCGGCGAACTCCGCCACGTCGATCTCGGCGTCGGCGCGCTCCGAGAGTTCGTAGCCGCCGCCGAGCAGGCCGAAGAGCACCTGCTTGAGCTGCGCGCTACGTTTGGCCCCGACGGTTTCGCGCGCGAGCTGCGGCGGCATCAGCAGTCGCAAAGAGGCGCGGTTCTCCGCGCCCGTCCCGCGCTCGATGTGGCCGGCCTTCTCCAGCGTGATGAGCGCCGACTGGACGGCCATCTCGTTGCGGACGCCGGCGCGCGCGGCCACGTCGCGCGTCGAAAGCTCGATGCGCTGCTGTCCCGTCGCGGCCAGCGCCTCGTAGACTTTGGCGATCAGCTCGGGCGGCGGGTACGAGCCTTCGATGAAGTAGTCCTGCGTGCGCTTGTCGGCGTAGTTGAAGAGGAGCAGGCAGACCGACTGGGCGCCGTCGCGCCCCGCGCGGCCGATCTCCTGATAGTAAGCCTCGATGGAGCCGGGCAGGTGGAAGTGGACGACGAAGCGGATGTCGGGCTTGTCGATGCCCATGCCGAAGGCGTTGGTGGCGACGATCACCTGCGTGCGCCCCGACATGAACTCTTCCTGCGCGCGCACGCGCTCCTCGTCGGTCATCCCGGCGTGGTAGCCAACGACCGAGAGCCGCGCCTCCTGTAGCTTCCGCGTAATCTGCTCGACCGACTTGCGCGTCGAGGTGTAGACGATGCCCGACTGCGCCTTGTACTCCTCGGCGAGCTGTCGGATGCGCGCGTACTTCTCGCGCTCCTTCTCGGTGTGGACGACGCCGAGCGCGAGGTTCGGGCGGTCGAAGCCGCTGACGAAGGCGCGCGGCTCGACTAGCTCAAGCTGCTCGATGATGTCGGCGCGGACGTAGGGCGTGGCGGTGGCGGTGAGCGCGACGGTCTGCGGCCGTCCGATGCGTTCGCGGAAGGATTGCAGACGCAGGTAGTCGGGGCGGAAGTCGTGACCCCATTGCGAGATGCAGTGCGCCTCGTCCACGGCGAAGAGCGAGATGTTCGTGTTCTTCAGCGTCTCGACGAAGTGGTTCGAGCGGAAGCGCTCGGGGGCGACGTAGAGCAGCTTGAAGTCCCCTCGGCGGACGCCCGCGATGCGCTCCTTCTGCTCCTCGAAGTCGAGCGAGCTGTTGATAAACGTCGCGGGAAGTCCCCGCGCGTGGAGCGCGTCCACCTGATCTTTCATCAGCGCGATGAGCGGCGAGACGACGACCGTCACGCCGTCGCGCATCAGCGCCGGCAGTTGGAAACAGAGCGACTTGCCGCCGCCCGTCGGCATCACGACGACCGTGTCGTGGCCGGCGAGGACGGACTCGACGACCTCGCCCTGCCCCTCGCGAAAGCAGTCGAAGCCGAAGAATTTACCGAGCGCGGCCAGCGCCTCTTCCATGTGTGCGGCGTGAGTCATCGGCGTGTAAAAGAAGGGAAATTGTACCGCAAACGCGAGGCGAACGCAGCCGGCCGCCCCGCCGAAATTTGCCCTCGGCGGGCGGGCGTCGTAATCTCAGCCGTGATGGCTCAGAAGGAGTGGAAGTCGCGGACGAAGCGCGAGCTGATGATCGAGGTGTGGGAGCACCTCGACTGCGAGTCGGTCGGGGCGAAGGAGCTTGAGTCGGTGATCGAGGTCGTGCGCGAGCGCTTCGGCGACGGCGCGGTCGAGAGCCCGACGCGCGTGGCCCGCCTGCTCGCCGACGAGGGCGCCGAGCTGCGGCACGCCGAGGTGCTCGACATGGACGCCCGCTGGCGCACGCGGGACTCTTACGAGGCCGCCTTCCGCAACGTCCTCAAGTTCTCGACCTTCGAGGAGGCCGCCGCCTCCATCCGCCGGCTCGACAACCTGCGCAAACAGTTCCGGCGCAAGGGCGACCGCGAGGGCTTGCGCCGCGTGCAGGAGACGGTCTTGAAGGGCAAGCAGCGCGCGCAGATGATCGCGCGCAACCCGGCGGTCAACGAGCGCAAGCGCGCCGAGAAGACCGAGATGGCCGAGTGGTTCACCGTCTGGCTCAACCAGCCCGAAATCTTCGACGACTGGCTCGCGCTCCGCCTCGCCTCCAAAGACTTCCGCGCGCGCTTCCCGAAAGGGGAGGGCGACGCCTGAGAGGCCGCCCGACTTTAGCGCCGCCACCATCAGTCTGACCTGACCGCTTCGGTCACGGCCGTTCATCCTGACCCGGCCGCCCCCGCCCGCAACACTTCCAACCCTGCAAATCCAGCGCTTGCGGCCGGCGGCCCCCGCGGCACGCCCGGTGCAAAAGTGTCCGCACCGCGCAATGTCTTTCGCCGTGCGCGCCGAACGTTTCCAACGGTCAGAGCAAGCAGGACATCTCGATGAGACCTAAGAACAGAGTGCCACTCGCCACAGGGTTCATCTCTCTCTCCCTCGCCGCCGCGTCTCTGGCGGGCGGCGTCGTGACGAACCGCGCCGGCGCGCAGACTCAGCGCGCGGCGGCGGCCGCAGAGCGTACGCCGCTCTCGCGCTACGCGACCGACCTGACGCGGCTCGCGCGCGCCGGCCGGCTCTCCAACGCGGAAGAGTTCTCGGCCGACGTGACGAAGGCCGTCGAGTCCCTCACGCGCGGCGCGAAGAAAAACCCCGTCCTGCTCGGCGAGCCGGGCGCGGGCGCCGACGCCGTCGCGAAGTCGGTCGCGCGTCGGGTGGCGGCGGGCGAAGTGCCGGCGGGCCTCCGCGGCGCGACCGTCTACGGCCTCAACCGCGACGCGCTCGTCGCGGGCGCGAAGTCGGGCGAAGAGTTCGCCTCGCGTCTGCGCGAGGTGTTCGACGAGGCGGCCGGCTCGCGCGCCCCCGTCGTGATTTTCGTTGACGACCTCCACCAGTACGTCGGCTCCTACACCGGGCGTGCGGCGTCTGACGTGACGCGCGAGGCCGTCGAGGGCGGCCGGCTCCACCTCATCGGCGCGACGACCGCGGAGTTTTACGGCGAGTACATCGCCAAAGACGCGGTGCTCGCCAGACTGTTCGAGCCAATCAGCCTCGACGCCGACGCGCGCGGCGCCGAAGGGCGCGAAGACGTGACGGCCTCGGCCGGCGACCGCCTCTCGCCCGACCTGCGCGCGCTCGTCGCGGGCGCCAAGCGCGGCGAGCGCGTCGCGGTCATCGTCCAGGCGGACGACTTGCAGAACCCGCGGCTCGAAGCAGCGCTCCGGCGCCACGGCGTCGCGCCCGACTCGCGCATGGCGCAGCTCGGCGCGCTCCGCGTGGAGCTGCCGGTCAAGGCTTTGGAAGAGTTGGCCGCGAGCGGCGGCGCGAGTTACCTCTCGCCCGACCGCGAGTTCCGCTCCTTCGGCCACGTCACTTCGACGACGGGGGCCGACGCCGTGCGCGGCGGCGGGCTCGTCGGCGGCCTGCTCGGCACCACGCTCACCGGCACGACGCTCGACGGCGCGGGCGTCGGCATCGCCGTCATCGACTCCGGCATCGACGTGGCGCACAAGGCTTTCGCCGCCAAGCTCGACCTCTCGGGCAGCCGCATCAAGTTCAAAAAGGACTTCACGCCCGAGGCCACGAACGGCGACAAAGACCCTTACGGCCACGGCTCGCACGTCGCGGCGGCGGCCACGGGCTTGAGCACCGTCGGGGGCGGCGTCTACGAGGGCGTCGCGCGCGGCGCCGACATCATCAACCTGCGCGTGCTCGACTCGAACGGCGTGGGGCGCACCTCCGACCTGCTCGCCGCGCTCAACTGGATTCTGACCGCGAACGACCCCAGCAAGCCCGTCAACGGCTCGAACCCGACCAACGCGATGAAGTACAGGATTCGCGTCGTCAACCTCTCGCTGGGCACGGCGGCCGTCGATTCGTACAAGAACGACCCGCTGTGCAAGGCCGTGCGCAAGCTCGTTGATGCCGGCATCGTCGTCGTCTGTGCCGCCGGCAACAACGGTAAGAACGGGCAGGGACAGAAGGTCTACGGGCAGATTCACTCGCCGGGCGTCGAGCCGTCGGCCTTGACGGTCGGCGCCGCGAACACCTTCGGCACCGACGCGCGCTCGGACGACGGCGTCGCGACCTTCAGCTCGCGCGGGCCGACCCGCGCCTTCTGGACGGACGAGGCGGGCGTGCGCCACTACGACAACCTGCTCAAGCCCGACCTCGTCGCGCCGGGCAACAAGCTCATCTACGCCGAGTCGGACGACAAAGACCGCCCGAACGTCCTCGTCAGGCAGAACCCGCAGCTCGACTCGGGCATCTCGGACTCGGACAACAGGAAGCTGATGTACCTGTCGGGCACGTCGATGGCGACGCCCGTCGTCGCCGGGACTGTGGCGCTGATGCTTCAGGTCAACCCTTCCTTAACGCCGAACATGGTGAAGATGATTCTCATGTACACGGCGCAGCAGCTCCCCGGCTACAACACGCTGGAGCAGGGCGCGGGCGAGGTGAACGTCGAGGGCGCCGTCCGCCTGGCGAAGCTCGTCCGCACAGACCTCTCGGCGAACACGAAGCAGGGCGACCGACTGCTGACGACGGCGACGCTGCCCGACCCGCGGACGACCATCGCCGGCCACCAGTTCGACTGGGCGCAGGGGCTTCTGCTCAAACAGCACTACGCGACCGGCACGAACCTCATCGCCCAGTACCAGACGGTCTACGGCGCGGGGTTCCTGCTCGGCGACGGAATACTCCTCGGCGACGGCACGGGCACGGGCGACGGGATTCTGCTGGGTGACGGGATTCTGCTCGGCGACGGCATCCTTCTCGGCGACAACATCCTGACCAGCAGTGGCGTCCGCATGGGCGACGGCGCGGTCTTCATGCCGTGCGGCATCCTGCTCGGTGACGGGATTCTGCTCGGCGACGGGATTCTGCTCGGCGACGGCATCCTGCTCGGCGACAACGGAGTCGCCGGCGACGCCGCGTTGCAGGCCATGTCCGCGATGGTCGGCGGCGACCCCACGCCGGGGATGCGCCCAACGAGGTAGCGCCGAAGGGCGGCGACGCCCGCGCGAAATGACGTTTAAAGGATCACTGAAGATGAGCAAGCAGCGACCGACATTCACCCTCGCTTACCTGACCGCGCTGGCCGCCGTCTTGGCGGCGCTCTCGTGGCCGGGAGCGACCGCGGTCAGAGCGCAAGCCCTGAACGGCCGCGACAAGGTCTCGGCCGACCTGCGGCAGAAACTCTCGCTCGGCGGCAAGGTCAACGTCGTCGTCAAGGCCGCCGCGGCGTGGAACAAGACGATGGATGACGCCGTCAAGTCGAACGGCGGCGCGGTGACGAAGACTTTCGCCAACTTCCCGCTGCGCGCCGCCAGCCTGCCGGCCTCGGCCGTCGAGGCGTTCGCCGCCCGCTCTGATGTCGCCTACGTCGCGCTCGACCGCGAGGTCAAGCTCCTCGGCCACGTCTCGCTGACCTCGGGCGCCGACGCCGCGCGCGTCATGGCCAACTACAGCCCGACCTACGACGGCGCCGGCGTCGGTATCGCCGTGCTCGACTCGGGGCTCGACTCCAACCACACGGTCTTCACGTTTGAATCGGGCAGCGCCTCGCGCGTCGCCTACGGCAAGGACTTCACGGGCGAGGCCGTGACGGGGGACTCCTACGGCCACGGCACGCACGTGGCCTCCATCGTCGCCGGCAACGGACAGGTCTCGAACGGCTCCTACCGGGGCATCGCGCCCGGCGCGAAGATCGTCAACCTGCGCGTCCTGAACTCGCAGGGCAAGGGCACGGTCTCAGGGCTTCTGGCCGCCATCGACTGGATCAAGACCAACCGCGCCGCTTACAACATCCGCGTCGTCAACATGAGCCTCGGCACGGCCGCCGTTGACTCCTACACGGTAGACCCGCTGTGCCTGGCCGTCCGCGGCCTCGTGGACGCCGGCGTCGTCGTCGTGGCCGCCGGCGGCAACGAGGGGCGCGACGGCGCGGGGAACAAGGTCTACGGCCAGATTCACTCGCCCGGCATCGACCCGAGCGTCATCACGGTCGGCGCGGCCAACACCTTCGGCACCGACGCGCGCAACGACGACGTGGTCGCCACCTACAGCTCGCGCGGGCCGACGCGCGCCTACTACACCGACTCGCTCGGCACCAAGCACTACGACAACCTTTTGAAGCCCGACCTCGTCGCGCCCGGCAACAAGATCGTTGACGCGCAGGCGGCCGGCAACCTCCTCGTCGCGCAGAACCCGACGCTCGACGCCAACGTCTCAGGCTCGAACGCCCGCGACCAGATGTACCTCTCGGGCACGTCGATGGCGACGCCGGTGGTGGCGGGCGCGGCGGCGCTGCTGCTCCAAGCGAACCCTTCCTTGACGCCGAACCTCGTCAAGGCGCTCCTGATGTACTCGGCGCAGCAGCTTCCGGGCTTCAACGCCTTCGAGCAGGGCGCGGGCGAGGTCAACATCGAGGGCGCGATGCGGCTGGCGCGGCTCGTCCGCACAGACCTCTCGTCGTCCACCGCGGTCGGCTCGCCGCTGCTGACCGGCTCGTTCGGCTCGCAGCAGTCGAACATCGCGGGCTACCAGTTCGACTGGTCGCAGGGAATCGTCCTCGACCAGACCTTCGCCACGGGGACGAACCTCGTCACCAAGTATCAGGCGGTCTACAGGCTGGGCGTGCTCCTCGGCGACGGGTCGCTGAGGTCGGACGGCGTCCTGATGGCCGACCGCTCGCTGCTGTCGGACGGCGTCCTGCTCGGCGACCAGATCCTCGTCAGCAGCGGCTCGCTGATGAGCGACGGCTCGCCGTTCCTGAGCTGCGGCGTGCTCTTGGGCGACGGCGTCCTGATGGCCGACGGTGCGCTGCTGTCGGACGGCGTGCTGATCGGCGACGGCGCGCTGATGAGCGACGGCGCGCTGATGAGCGATGTCTACGTCCAAGCCTCGCGCGCCATGATTTACGGCGACCAGACGGCGTCGATGGCGGTCGTCGCGGAGGTCGGGCTGCCGCCGACCGCCCCGTCGGGGCTGAAGGCGTCGGCCGCCTCGAAGACGCAGATCAACCTCGCCTGGGCGGATAACTCGTCGGACGAGACCGGCTTCCGCGTCGAGCGCTCGACCGACGGCGTTAACTTCTCGCAGGTCGGCGTGGTCGGCGCGGGCGTCAAGTCGTACGCTTCGACGGGTCTGCTGGCCGGAAAGAAGTACTACCACCGCGTCAGCGCCTACAACGCGAACGGCGCCTCCGCCTACACGGCGGCCGTCACCGCGACGACGCCGACCAAGTAAGCGCCGCATTATTCCCGCGCGGCCGTCCATCCACCGGCGGCCGCGCGGGCGAAAGGTACGGACGAGAAAAGCAGAAGCGAACGTCTCTCGAAGCCCCAACTTGAAATCCACTCACCCGCTTCAGCCCCTCCGGGGCGGGTGAGTGGTTTCCTGTCAGACTGACAACCTCCCGTCAGGTTGACTGACCGCACCGGCCCCGCGCCGCGTGTGGCCACCCGAAAAAGCCGCGAAATCCGCGGTTTTTCGCGTTACGCCCTCCGCCGCGGCATTGGAATAAGGGTTGCACTTATGGTCTGCGCCCGCCCGGCGCTTCCCCGACGGCGACGGCGGCGCGCTAAAGAAATCCTGCGGCACCGGAATGTAGACCCGAACGGATGCTCGACTCCAAGACAAAACAGCGCTACTGGCAACCGTACCTTTGGGCGGTCATCGCCCTCGGCACGGTCGCGTGCGCTTTCACGGTGGCGCAGCTCGACACGACCAAGCTCGGGCTGCGCTTCGCGCTCATCAGCATCGTCACGCTCGCCTTCGGCTCGCGCGTCTGCGTCAAGATTCCGCGCACGCGGGGCGAGATTTCCGTCTCCGACACCTTCATCTTCTTCGCCCTCTTCCTCTTCGGCGGCGAGACGGCCATCCTGCTCGCGGCGGCCGACGCCTTCTGCTCTTCGCTGCGCATCTCCAAGAAGAAGACGGTCATCGCCTTCAACTCGGCCGTCTACGTCTGCTCGACCTTCCTGACGGTGGCGGTGCTGCGGCTCGGCTTCGGCGACATCCAGCAGCTCCCGCTCGGCGACCAGTCCACCTACGTCTCGGCGGTCTGCGCGATGGCGCTCGTGCAGTACGTCGTCAACTCGGGCCTCGTCGCCGTCGGGGTGGCGCTGCGCTCGGGGGTGCCGCTCTGGCAGATGTGGCGGCAGAACTTCCTCTGGACTTCGATCACCTACTTCGCCGGCGCGTCGGCCGCCGGCATCATCTCCAAGCTCGTCGAGTCGTTCGGCCTCTACGCCTTCCTCGCCACCGCGCCCATCGTCGTCGTCGTCTACTTCACCTACTGCACCTACCTCAAGAACGTCGAGGCTTCGACCAAGCAGGCCGAGCTGGCGCACGAGCACGCCGTCGAAGTCCAGCAGCACATGGAGGCGCTGCGCGCCTCGGAGGAGCGCTTCCGCTCGGCCTTCGACAACGCGACCATCGGGATGGCGGTCGTCTCGCTTCAGGGGCGCTGGCTTCAGGTCAACCGCTCGCTGTGCGACATCGTCGGCTACGGCGAGTCGGAGCTTTTGGAGTCGGACGTGCAGCGCGTGACGCACCGCGACGACCTCGTCGCGCTCGACGAGCAGATGCTGCGCTTCTCGGCCGGCTCGGTCCCGTCGCACCAGACCGAGGTGCGCTACTGCCACAAGGCGGGCAAGGAGGTCTGGGCGCACCTCGGCATGTCGCTGGTGCGCGACGGCGAGGCCAAGCCGCTCCACATCATCTTCCAGATTCAGGACATCACCGACCGCAAGCGCGCCGAGGAGCAGCTGCTCCACGACGCCTTCCACGACGCGCTGACGGGGCTGCCGAACCGCGCGCTCTTCATGGATCACGTGAAGATGGCCATCCAGCGCTCGCGCCGCTCGGGCGACCGCCTCTTCGCCGCGCTCTTCCTCGACCTCGACCGCTTCAAGATCATCAACGACTCGCTCGGCCACATGGTCGGCGACCAGCTCCTCGTCGGCATCGCGCACCGCCTCGAAGCCTGCCTGCGCCCCGGCGACACGGTCGCGCGCCTCGGCGGCGACGAGTTCACCATCCTGCTCGAAGACCTCACCGGCACCGAGGACGCCCTTGAGGTCGCGCGCCGCGTGCAGGAGGCGGTCACGCAGCCCTTCAACATCGGCGGGCACGAAGTCTTCACCACCGCCTCCATCGGCATCGCGCTCTCGAACACCGGCTACGAGCGGGCGGAAGACCTCCTGCGCGACGCCGACACCGCGATGTACCGCGCGAAGATGGAGGGCAAGAAGCGCCACGTCGTCTTCGACAAGGCGATGCACGACCGCGCGATGGAGCTTCTGCAGATCGAGACCGACCTGCGCCGCGCCATCACGCGCAAGGAGTTCTTCCTCAACTACCAGCCCATCGTCAACCTTGAGACGGGCAAGGTCGCGAGCTTCGAGGCGCTGGTGCGCTGGCGCCACCCCGAGCGCGGCCTCGTCATGCCGGGCGAGTTCGTCCCCGTGGCCGAGGAGACGGGACTCATCGTGCCGCTCGGCATGTGGGTCTTGAACGAGGCGTGCCGGCAGATGCGCGCGTGGCAGAAGCTCGGGCTCGCCGACGAGGGCGTGACGATAAGCGTCAACCTTTCGAGCCGCCAGTTCTCGCAGACCGACCTCATCGAGCAGGTCTCTTCGGCGCTGCGCGAGTCCGGGCTGAGGGCGGTCAACCTCAAGCTCGAAATCACCGAGAGCATGGTCATGGAGAACATCGACACGGCCATCGACATGCTGATGCAGCTCCGCGACCTCGGCGTCGGGCTCTCCATCGACGACTTCGGCACCGGCTACTCGTCGCTCTCGTACCTCCACCGTTTCCCCATCGACACGCTCAAGATCGACCGCTCGTTCGTCACGCAGATGACCGACAACGCGGAGAACGCGGAGATCGTCCGCACCATCGTCACGCTCGCGCGCAGCCTCGACATGAACGTCATCGCCGAGGGCGTCGAGACCAAGGAGCAGCTCCGGCGGCTCGGCTCCCTCGGCTGCGACTACGGCCAGGGCTACCTCTTCTCACGCCCCGTCGGGGCGGGGCAGGCGGTCGAGCTGCTGGCGGGCGACGAGTTCACGGGCCTCACGTCCGGCCGCGAAGAGGCCGAGAGCGTGCTGGCGGCCTAAAGGAAAAGAGCAAGTGGTGTCAGCCATCCTTCACACAGACGCACTGCCTTCGGAGGAGCTTTTCCGCGCCGACGAAGTCGAGACCTCCCGCCTGCGGCTCCGCATGTTCCGCCCCGACGACCTCGGCGCGCTCAGCCGCATCACGAGCGACGCCGAGGTCATGCGCTACATCAGCTACGGCCGCCCGCTGACGCGCGAGGAGACGCGCGACAACCTCGGCTCGATAGTCGCGGCCTTCCGCCGCCGGGGCTTCGGCCGCTGGGCGCTTGAGCTGAAGGAGACGGGGGCGCTGGTCGGCTACTGCGGGCTCTCGCTGGGGTGTCAGGAGGTCGGCGTCGAGCTGGCCTACATGCTGGCGCGCGGCGCGTGGGGGCGCGGGCTGGCGCTCGAAGCGGGACGCGCCTGCCTCCGCTACGGCTTCGAGAGGCTCGACCTCAGATCAATCGCCGGCCTCACGTTCCACGACAACCGCCGCTCGCGCCGCGTCCTCGAAAGGCTCGGGATGGGCTTCGTCGGCGACGCTCACTTCTACGGCTTCGACTGCGTCCACTACAGCCTCGCGCGCGCGCGTTGGCGCGACGACGACTCCTTCTACCGCGTCGTCTCCTGAAAAGCCCCGGCGCGCGTGGCGCACGGCGGCGCGCGTGTGGTACTTAATGCGGGCGGAGACTTCGACGAGAGGGGGCGGGCGGCGTGACACTCCTTTGGCTCGCGCGGGAGACTGCCGGCGGGCTTGTGCCTTCGCCGGGCGAAGGCTGGGTCGAGGGCTCGGTCGTCAACGCCGTCCAGTGGCTCAAGCTCGCCGTCGAGACGTGCGGCGCACTCATCATCGCGCTGGGCGTGGCGACGGCCGTCCTCCAGCTCGTCCGCGCGCTCACGCCGCCGCGCGAAGAGGGCTTCAACCGCATCCGGCTGACGCTGGCGCGCTACCTCGCCCTCGCCCTCGAATTCCAGCTCGGCGCAGACATCCTGACGACGGCGGTCGCGCCCACCTGGGATCAGATAGGGAAGCTCGGCGCCATCGCCGTCATCCGCACCGGCCTCAACTACTTCCTGACCCGCGAAATGAGGGACGAGCAGGCGACGCAGGACGCGCCGGAGGGTAAGCTGTAGGCAGTTAAAAACTTTAGAGCGGGCCTGGTCGCCGGGAGCGCGGGCACGCTAGCCCGCCAAAGCGTGCGCCAGCACGCTTAACGTCGAAGCGCCACGTCTCAACGTCGA
>DASVQX010000056.1:0-9734 GCA_036388915.1 Pyrinomonadaceae bacterium | reverse complement strand
CTCGACGTCGAGATGTGGCGCTTCTCTTATTCGCGCTGTCGCGCTCAAGGCGGGCAGGATGCCCGCGCTCCCGGCCTGAAGTCCCGTGCGCGTCCCTACTGAAAGACCTTGTCAACGGGGACGATGACGACCTGTTCGGGGCGGACGTTGATCTTGTAGCGCTCGATGAGCTTGTCCTCGGCCATGATGTCGGCGGGCTTGGGCGAGTTGTAGGTGATGGGCGACGGCGCGCCCTTGATGATCGCGTCGCGGAGGCCCGCGGCGTCCTTCGTGACCATCACGACCCTCATGCGGTCTGACGCGAGGTGCTGTTTGATGGCGCGGTTCACGTCCGCCAGCGTCAGCCGTGACAGGCCGGCGCGCATGAAGGCGGTGTACTCGGGCGTGCCGTAGTAGCGGCTGTCGAGCGCGTAGCCGAGCCGCGCGCCCTGCGTCGAGGTCAGCACGTTGGCGTACTTGACGAGGAAGTCGCGGATGGCCTCGAAGTCCTGCTGCTTTATCCCCTCGCGCACCAGCTTGTCGTACTCGAAGAGCGCCGCGCGCAGCGCGAACATCGAGTTCTGCGGCTCGACGGGCCGAATCCATATCTGGAAAATCTGCGTCGAGCGGCCGAGGTTCGCGTCGGGCGTGAACTGGAACATGCCGCGAGGGAAGTACTCGACGTAGGCGTAGTCGCCGTAGTTCAGGCCCCGCGCCTCGCGCAGACGCTGGTAGAGGTGGCTCACCGACGAGCGGTGCTGGCCGAGGTAGGAGGCGACGAGCGCCAGCGCCGGCCAGTCCTTGTGCGCGCGGTTGACCGCGATGGGGAAGCCCATCGAGATGGCCGTCGCGCGCGTCTCGCGCTCGATAATCTCGACGCGCATGCCCGGTTTAACTGTGGGCTGCGCGTACTTCTTTGGCGCGCCCGCGCCAGCCGGGAGCTTGGCGAAGTCGGCCTCGACGCGCGCGGGGAAGTCGGCCGGGTAGCCGCCCGCGAGCCCGAGGACGAGGTTGCCCTGCGTGTAGTTCGCACGGTAGAAGGCGCGCACGTCGTCGAGCGTCAGCTTTTCGAGCGACGAGACGGTGCCCGTGTTGTGGTGCCCGTACGGGTGGCCGGCGTAGAGGATGTTGTAGAGGTACTCCTTGCCCAGCTCCTCGTCGTTGCCCTGCCGCAGCGAGGTCTTGAGGTAGTTGATCGCGTCGGCCTTGATCCGCGTGAAGTCGTCCTCGCGGAAGCCGGGGTCGAGCAGCATGTCGCGGATGAGCGCGTAATACTTTCCGAGGTTGTCGATGTGCGTCGTGCCCGAGAAGACGGTCATCTCCTTGTCCACCTGCGAGCCGAACGAGGTCGCCATCGGGTACATCGCCTCGACGATCTCGTCGTACGGCAACGCGCGCGAGCCGCCCTGGGCGAGCATCGCGGCGGTCAGGGAAGCCACGCCCTCCTTGCCCTGCGGGTCGGAGGCCGCGCCCGTCATAAAGAGCAGGCGCAAGGAGACGAGCGGCGACTGCGTCGGCTCAAGCACCGACGCCAGCTTCGCGGCGGCCGCGGGCGCACCGCCGGCCGACTTGTTTGTGTTCGTCATCGAAGTTTTCTGTGCGCCCGCGCGCCCGGCCGCGCGCCCCTGCGCGTGCGCGGCCGAGAGCGGCGCGAGGATGAAGAGCGTGACGAGAAGAAGGCTGGACGAGCGTCTCATCAGTCCTGTCCCCCCTCTCCGTTCGCGCGGCCGAGCGCCGCGAGGTTCTGGCCCTTGGTGGCGAGCGTGACGACGGTGCGGCTCTCCTCGCGGAAGTACTTCTTCACCACGTCGCGCACCTCGCCGGCCGTGACGGTCTGGTAGGTGTCGAAGAGGCGGTTGAGCGTCTCGGGCGTGCGTTCGAGCGCGATGTAAGGTGCGAGCGCTCCGGCGATGCGGTCGTTGCTGTTCATCGCCATCGCGAAGCCGTAGCGCATCCGCGAGCGCGTCGCGTCGAGCCGGGCCTGGTCGATCTGCTCGGTCTTGAAGCGCTCGAAGGTCTTTAAGATTTGGTCGCGGACGTAATTGACCTGAGCCGGGTCTTTGACGCGCGCGTAGACGGCAAACAGCTCTGGGTCGGCCTTGTGCTCGAAGTCCGCGCCGAGCACGTCCACCTTCTGCTCCTTGAGGACGAGCTGCTGGTAGAGGTCGGAGTTCTCGCCGAAGGCGACCGACTGGAAGAGGTCGAGCGCGGCCAGGTCTTTCGACGAGTCGCTGTACTTGGGCGCGCGGAAGGCGACGAGGAGGTGCGGGAGCGTCGGCGCGTCCCACGTGATGTGCGCCGTGCGCGACTCCTTCTGCTCGGGCTCGTCCGAGATGTCGGCCTTGTAGCTGCCGCGCTGCCAGGTGCCCCAGTACTTCTTCGTCAGGTCGAGCGCGCGCGCCTGCGTGATGTCGCCGACGATGACGATGGTCGTGTACTCCGGTCGGTAGAAGCGCGAGAAGAACTGCTTAGAGTAGTCGTACTGGTTGGGCATGTCGTCGATGTCTTTGAGGTAGCCCATCGTCGTGTGCGCGTAGGTGTGCTTCTTGAACGCCGTCTCGCGCAAGACCTCGAATATCTTCGAGAAGGGGTTGGCGCTGTTCTTGTCGTACTCGCCCTTGACCGCCTTGGCCTCGGTCTTGAACTGCTCGGGCGTGTACTTCAAGCGCTGGAAGCGGTCGGCCTCGGCCTTAACGATCTCTTCGAGGTCTTCTTTGGAGAAGGTCGCGTGGTAGACGGTGCGGTCGTCGGTCGTGTAGGCGTTGGTCTCGGCGCCGGCGCGCTTGAAAATCTCCTCGCGCTGCTCGGGCGTGTAGTTCTCGCTGCCGCGGAACATCATGTGCTCGAAGAAGTGCGCGAAGCCGCTCTTGCCGGCCTCGACCTCGTTGCGCGAGCCGGCGGCGACGACGATGTAGAGCGAAACAAGGTTCGGGTAGTCGGTCGGCACGGTGACGAGCCGCAGCCCGTTCGGCAGGTCGTCGATGGTGTAAGGGTAGGTGAAAAGTTTACTCCCGCCGGCGCCGCTGCGTGTCTGCTGCGCGATGCCGACGAGCGGCAAAGCGAGCATGAGCGCGGCCAAAAACAGGTATCTCATGGCGTCTGGCTCCAATTTCTCTTATCTGGGATTTGTTCGGAAGACGCCGGAATTATACACCAACGCCGACCAAACGGCAGACCGCCGGGCGCGGGCTGAGGCTTCCGAGCGGGGTTGCGGAAGCCGCGAGGCGGACGGGAAAAAGTTGAAAGCGCCGCCGGGCGGCGTCATGATGCAAGCGTTTTGTTCTGCGCTTAACGTCAGGAGAGTGCGAAGCGGCGCCCGCCCCCAACTTCCCTCGATAAGGAGACACCATGACACCACTGAACACGCGCGCGCTCACCCCGATGGCCTTCGTCGCCGACGTGGCCCGCTCCATCGCCTTCTACCGGCGGCTCGGCTTCTCGGCGCGCAACACCGTGGCACGGCCGGGCGCCGACGAGTTGACGTGGGCGTGGCTCACGTCGGGCGACGCACACCTGATGGTCGCAAGGGCGAGCCATCCCGTCGAGCCCGAAAGTCAGGCCGTCCTCTTCTACCTCTACGTGGACGATGTCGGCGCGGCGCACGGGGAACTAGCGGCGGCGGGGGCGGAGGTCGGGCCGGTGACGAACCCCTTCTACGCGCCGCAGGGGGAGTTCCGGCTGGTGGACCCGGACGGCTACTCCCTCATGATTTGCCACGTCTGACAGCGCGGAGCTCGGGCGTCGGGCGCGGGAGCGGGGCGCCGGGCGGGACGATCCAGTATTCGACCATCTGGCGGGGGCGCACGCCGCCGCCGAGGGCGACGACGCGGTCGGCGCCGAGCGCGTGGCTCTTGAGGATGCTCAGCTTGACGTGCGCGGCGAGCCGCCGGTCGGAGCCACGACGGCCGCGCCGCGTGCGGTAGGCGATGACGCAGCCGCGCGCGCCGGGGTCGAGCCGCAGCGCCTCGGCGAAGGGCGCGTACAAACCTTTTTCGTCGAGGTAGCCGATGTAACCGCTCTCGATGCCGGTGTCGTCGGGGCTGAGGTCGAAGTAGGGGAAACGGTCGAAGAGGTACGCGCCCTTCTCGCGCGCAAGCTCCGCGCCGAAGTCGAAGGGGGCGACGGGGAGCTTGGCGCCCGGCTCGACCATCCAGAACTCGTAGCCGACCGCGTCGCGATACCCGCCGTTGAAGACCTCGACGCGACCCTCCTCCAGACCGCGCCCGCGGATGAGATAACCGCGCGCCCAGTTGGCCCTCCGCAGCGGCCAGCCCGGAAAGTCGTTCGGGACGATGTAGGCCACGACGTAACCCCTCGCGCCGGGCGCGTTCTGCAACTCGATGGCGAAGTTGTCGAGCCGCGCGAGAAAGTCGGAGACCTGTATGTCGCCGAATTGGTCGATCCTCTTCGCGCCGCCCTCGCGCGTCTGCCGCGCGTGCGGGGCCGGCGACAACGCGAGGAAGAGAAGTGCGAGCAGCGCCGTCTTCACGTCCGCGCCTCCGCCGGGGCGAGGTCGGCCCCGAGCCGTTCGGGGACGTTGAGGACTTGCCGCCAGCCCGAGTCGTCGGCGCGCATCCGCGCGGTCAACTCGTCGCGCAGGCGCCGCAGGTTGTCGCTGAGCTCGTGCGGGTATTCGTCGATGGAAGGGAAGCGACGGAGTTGCTCTTCGACGAAAGTCTTCTGTTTAAGGATTGAGGGAATCGAGTCGTGGCGGCCGCCGACCCAGAAGGGTTGGAGCAGTCGCTCGACCGAGGCGGCGCCGGGAATCTCGACCTCTTCTTCTTCCAAGCCCGTCACGTCGGCGACGTAGCGGCCGTCGCGTGCGACGCCGCGAAAGACTTGCAGGCGGCCGGGCAGCGTTGACTTCTCCGGCGTGTTCGACGCCTTGAGCGTGGGCCGCCCGTCGATGACGCACTCCTTGAAGATGACGCCGGCGACGCGGCGGACTTCGCCCGAGAGCTTGGTGCCGATGCCGAAGCCGGCGGCCTCGGGGAACTCCTCGACGATGCGGCGGACGCCCTCCACGTCGAGGTCGCCGGTGAGCACCGGCATCAGGTCTTTCAAACCGTTCGCCGCGAAGAACTCAAGGCACCAGCGGCCTAGCTCGGCGAGGTCGCCCGAGTCAACGCGGAAGCCTTTGAAGGCGCGGCGGCGCTCGGGCGTCGAGGTGGCGGCGAGCGCGGCGTGGACGGCGCCCATGTGAACGTCGATGGTGTCTAAGAGCAGCGTCGTCCCGTGCGGGTTGGCGTCGAGCCAGCGCTCGAAGGCGACCTGCTCGAAGTGCTTGGGCCGGCCCGTGCGCGGCTCGACCTCCGGCTCGTCCATGAACTCGACGTAGGACTGCTGCCAGTAGTGCGCCTCGGTGCCGACCGCGGGGATTTCGAGCCGGTGCGCGGCCTCCATGTTCGAGGTGTCGTTGAAGCCGCCGATGAAGGCGTAGGTCGCCACGTCCACGGCGCGCTCGATGTCGCCGTTGCGGCGCAAGGAGAAGTCGGAGAGCCAGCGGTCGCCCGCCGCGCGGCGAATCTGCATGGCGATGGCGGCGGTCGTCATCGGGAGGTCGAAGGCGTGCTCGAACTTGATCTCCTGCGCCTGCGTGAGGCCGAAGGCGCCGGTGATGTCGGCGAAGGGCTGGCCGGCGAACATGACGGTGCCGGGGCGGACGGCGCGGACGGTGCCGGCGAAGCTGATGTCCTCGACGGCGCGCGCGAACAGACGCAGGCCGCCGCGATCCTGTTCGAGCGTGCGCAGCCGCGGCCGGTCAACGCGCAGGTCGAGGAGCGAGCGCAGCAGGCGTTCGTGCCCGAGGCACGGCGCGTAAGTCAACTTGCGCTGCGTGACGTAGAAGGTCGCCTCGGTGTCGCTCAGGAGCGCGTCGTGCAGGCGCGTCACCTCTTTGTAGGAGGCGTCGCCCATCGTGGCGTGGTAGCGGTCGATGTTAAGCATAAGAAGAAACCGACTACTGCTTTCGTAGTCTGTCGAAGATGTCTTCGCAGACCTCGCGGGCGGGCCGGTCTTCGGTCTCGACCGGCTCGCCGAAATGCGGGTCGCGGTGCGCCTCGGCGCACTCGACGATGCGGCGCGCGAGCCATCCCGAGTTCGGCGACCCGACCCCGTCCCCGCGCCCCGCCAGACGTTGCTTCACGGTCGGCAGCCCGGCCCTCAGGCAGAAGACGCGCACCTCGGGGTCAAAGCGGCGGAGGCCGGCGACGACCTCGTCGAAGTAGTCGCGGCGGCTGAAGGTCATCGGCACGATGACGGGGCCGCGGGAGAGCGCGCGGAACAGCCTGACGCCGGCGACCGCCGACTTGCGCCACAGTCCGAAGTCCTGAAAGTCGTCGGCCGCCCGCCGCCTGAAGCTCGCCCACTTCGACAGACGCAACATGACGACGCCGGCCCACTCCGGGTCGTAGACGGCGCTCCCCGGCAGCGCGCCGCGTAAAAGGTTCGCGACCGTGCTCTTCCCGACGCCGAAGGAGCCGTTGACGAGAATGACCATCCAAACTTTGACTACCGTCTGCGATTTCCGGCGCGCGTCTGCGCGCCCGTCGCGTTCGCGCCGGCGAGGAACGCTTTCGCCTCTTCTATTTCCGGCCGTGCCGTGTCGGCGTGGTCGCACACCGCGAGGAGCTGCCGGTAGAAAGTTTCGGCCCTTCTCCTGTCCCCCGCGAGCGCGGCCGCGCGCGCCGCGCCGTACAACCCGTTGAAGCGGTTGGGCGTGTTGCGGAGCGAGGACTCGAACTCGCGCAGCGCCGCCGCAGGCTGCTTGAGCTCAAGCAGCAGCTCGCCGAGCTGCTCGCGCGCCGGAAGAAGTGCGCCGGGCGTGACGGGGTGTTTTTCGGTCGAGTCGTCCAGCTCCGCCGCCGCCCGCATGAGCCGCAGCGACTCCTCGCGGTCGCCCTCGGCGTAAGCCAGCCAGGCCGAGGCGGCCCGCCGCGCGATCTCGACCTGTTTCGCCCAGTCGTAGCCGCCCTTCACTTCGGCGAGCGCCAGCCCGGCGGCCGTCAGCTTCTCGACCTCCTGACGCGCGGAGGCCGCGTCGCCCGTGCGCGCGGCGCCGACGGCCCGCGCGAAGTGTATGTGTGCCGCGGCCCAGCGGAAGTTCTCCCAGGGGAAGTCACCGAGCACGCCCTGCTGCAAAGACAACTTGGCCGCCTCGTCCCAACGCCGCCGTTCGAGCGCGTAGCGCGCGGTGATGGCGGTGGCGGCGTAGGCCACCTTGAAAGTCTGCGGCTCGACCTTCCGAATCCTGTTCAGCTCTTCGAGCACGCCCCGCGCCCGCTCGTCCTGCGCGCCTTGCAGGTAGGCGTAGGCGAGGTAGTCCATCGCGTGGAGCTGCTCGTCCCAGGCGCCCTGCATGCGGTTCCTGACGGCGAAAGCCTCGGCCGCGGCCTTGGCGCCGAGGTTCGATTGGATGGACTCCTGCCACAGACCCAGCCGCGTGAAGATGTGCGAGGGCATGTGCCGGGCGTGCGCCGACGCGGGCGCGATTCTCGCGTAGCCGCGCGCGGCGGGCAGCGCCAGGTGCGCCAGCGCCGGGTAGTCGTAGCTGTGGATGACGTAGTGCGTGACGCCGGGGTGCTCGGGCTCGCGCGCGCGCACGCGGTTCAGGATTCGGGCCGCCTCCTTTTCGCTGGCGTAGGTTTTGTCGCCCGCCGCCATCCCCTTCGCGATGAGCGTCAGCGCGTAGAAGACGCCGGCCTCGTTGTCCGAAGGGTAGCGCCTTGCGAGTTGTTCCATCGCTTCGCCGTAGGCCGCGGCGCGCGCGCGGTGGTCGAGCTTGTCCGAGTCTTTGAAGAACATCTCGACGGCCGCGATGTAGTCGCGCTCGCGCCGGGTGCGTGCGCCGACGGACTTGGCCTGTTCCACGGCGCGCGCGCCCTTCTGCAACTCCGCGGCCGTCGGCGGCGCCCAGAGCGGGTGGTAATTGCTCATCGCGACGCCCCAGAAGCCCATGCCGCACCGCGGGTCGGCGGCGGCGACCCCCGCGAAAGCCTTCTCGGCCTCTTCGTACTCGAAAGAGTGGAGCCAGGCGACCGCCCGATTGAACTGCCTCCGGGCCTCCGGCGTGCAGGAGATCGCGAAGTTTACGCGCCCTAGCTCCTCGGAAGGCTCGTGGTGATGCTGGTGCGCCTCTTGCGCCGCGGCGGGGGTGGTGCCGCAGAGCAGGGCCGCGAGAAGTGTCGCGCTTAACAACGCGGCGGCCGGGAAATCCTTTTTCACAACTCCTCCTCCTTCCGGTTGCGGAACGTGAGGCGTGAGAAAATTATTTGTACCGCGGGGGCGAAAGACGACCCGCGGCCTGCGACTTAGACGACCTCGGCGCCGGCGGCGCGCATCTCTTCGAGGGCGCGCTGGCCGTCGCCGGGCTTGAGGTTGACGGCGCGCATGGCGCCGGAGAGAGCGCGGACGCGAAAGCCTTCGCGGAGCGCGTCGAGGACGGTGTTCTTGACGCAGTAGTCGGTGGCGAGGCCGCCGACCCAGACCTCGCGGACGCCGCGCTGTCGCAAGTCTGCGGCCAGCGTCGTGCCGTCGAAGGCCGAGTAGCTGTCCTCGTCGCCCAAGCCCTTCGAGACGACGCGCACGCGCGGGTCGTCCGTAAGGTCTCGGTGAAACTCCGCGCCGGGCGTGCCCCGGACGCAGTGGACGGGCCACGTCCCGCCGTAGTCGGCGAAGTGTTTCGTGCGCGCCGGGTGCCAGTCGCGGCTCTTGTAGATTGGCTCGCCGCGCGCGAGGAACTCTTCGATGAGACGGTTGAGCGGGGCGACCACCTCGTCGCCGCGCTCGACGGCGAGCGCGCCGCCGGGGCAGAAGTCGTTCTGCACGTCCACGACGATGAGCGCCCGCCCTTCTCGCCGGGTTGACATCAACTGCACCTCACTTCAAACGAACGGCCTGAAAGGTCTGGCGCCATTCTACGCCACGCGGGGCGCGGCGCAAAAAAAGCCGGCGCGGACGTGCGTAACGTCCGCGCCGGCTTTCCCCCGGCGGGCGTCGGGGAGAGCCGCCCGCCGGAGTTGCCCCTGAACAGTCCGGGTTAGAAGAAGAGCGTGTAGAGCAGCCGGTTGGGCGAGCCCGTGCCGGCGCTCGTGATGACGTTCGTCGTCGAGCCGTTGACGAGCGCGTTGCGGACGGTGGCGTTCGACGCGGTGGTGTGCCCTTGCAGGTAGAGCGCGGCCGCGCCCGCGACGTGCGGCGTCGCCATCGAAGTGCCGCTGATGGTGTTCGTCGCCGTGTCGGACGTAGCCCACGCCGAGGTGATGGACGAGCCCGGCGCGAAGATGTCCACGCACGTCCCCCAGTTCGAGAAGGACGAGCGCGCGTCCGTCGAGGTCGTCGAGCCGACGGTGATGGCCGCCGCCGTGCGGGCCGGCGAGACGTTGCAGGCGTTCTGGTTCTCGTTGCCGGCCGCGACGGCGAAGGTCACGCCCGCGTTAATCGCGTTGTTGACCGCCGTGTCGAGCGCGGAGGAGGCGCCGCCGCCGAGGCTCATGTTGGCGACGGCCGGCTTGACGTGGTTGGCGCGCACCCAGTCCACGCCCGCGATGACGCCCGAGGTCGAGCCCGAGCACTGGAAGACGCGCACGCCCCGCAGCATGGCCCCTTTGGCCACGCCGTAGGTGGAGCCGCCGACCGTGCCGGCGACGTGCGTGCCGTGCCCGTTGCAGTCCGTCGCGGCGCCGCCCGGGGTGGCGTAGTCCATCCCCTTCACCGCGCGGCCGCCGAACTCGGCGTGGCCGAGGTTGATCCCGCTG
>DASVQX010000055.1:0-9777 GCA_036388915.1 Pyrinomonadaceae bacterium | reverse complement strand
GGCCCCCGCCTCTCGCTTTTTTGAACGTCTCGCGCCGGGCGTCGTCGCCGCTCAGTGGTCGTCGTCGTGGTCGTAGCGGTGGTCGGAGCTGGCGCCGCGCGCCCCGACTTCCTCCGTCCAGTAGACGTGCGTGATCGTCTTCGAGCCGTCGGAGTTGTACCTCTCGTAGACCGAGCCGCGGCCGTTCGCCGACTGGCTGACGAGCGCGCCCCAGCTGTTCGGGTCGTCGGTGACTTCCGACTGGCCGGCGGACGCGGCCGAGGTGGCGGCCAGCGTCGTCGTGCTGTCGAGGTGCGCGTAAATCTGGTTCAGCATGTCGAAGTCGTGCGCGTTAGGCTTGGTGCTCTTGGTGTCGGTGTCGCTCGTGTTGAGGTAGTAGTCCATGCAGGTGTTGAGCGACGCGCCGGTCTCGCTCTGGTGGCCGAGGCCGAAGGTGTGCGCCACCTCCTGACACATCACGTGGAGCTTCTCCGCCTTGTTGTTGTAGCGCGCCATGGCGAAGTAGGTGTCGTTCATCTTGGCCGACCCCTGCGTGATGTGGACGCCGCCGGTGACGTTGATCGAGGCGAGTCCGAGCCATCCGTTCTGGCCGTAGCTGCCGTTGCAGACCTGCGTCGTCCCCGCGACCATCCCGCAGCGCTTGTTGGACTGCCCCAGCACGACGGCGGTCTGCACGGGCGTGCGCCCGGCGTTCCAGTCCGACGACGCCGTCGTGAGGAACGACTTCCAGCTCGCGCCCAGGTTGTCGCCGAGCTTGAGGGTGAAGGGATTCTTGGTGCGCGCCCAGTGGTAGCTGCCCCAGGCGTGGTTTCGGGCGTAGGCGACGGCGCCGAAGGTGACGGCGGCGAGGGCGACGACGGTGAAGACCAGCGTGCGCCGGCCAGAGGATTTGAACATGGGGAAGGCTCCTTTCGAGGTTGCTGCGGGTTTACATCGTCCGACCACACTTGCGAGGGCGACCCGCCCGTGGCGGCTTAGTTAGAGCTTCGCTTCGAGCCTGGATGAAAGGGATGAGAGCCGTTTATTAACTTTTGAGGAGAGAGCCGACCGTCTGCTTTGGGCAAGCCCGACGTTTTTAAAGGAAGACGGGTAGGGAAGTCAAAGACTTTATTATTCTCTTTTTGTTGCGGCGGCGCGCTGACGCACCGAGAGTCAAAACAGGGAGGCTCCGACACGGTTCGCCATGATGAACCGTGTCGGAGTCCCCCCCGTGTGTGACCGGCGCAAAGGTTTTAAGTCAACTCGGCGGCGATGTCAACGAATTATTGGTACCCTGTCCGCGCGTTGTAAGATACGGCCGGGGTTCTTGATGTCTTACCTGATTGACGGCAACAACGTGATGGGGCAGCGCGTGGGGTGGCACAGGGACAAGGCCGGCGCGCGGCGACGCCTGTTGGGGGAGTTGGCGCGGTTCGCGCGCGAGGCGGGCGTGACGGTGGAGGCCGTCTTCGACGGCGCGCCGGACGAGTTCTTCCCCGACGGGTCGTACTTCATGGGCGTGCGGGTCTTCTACGCCGAGCGCGGCTCGGACGCCGACGCGCGCATCAAGGGGCTGGTCGAGGCGTCGCGCGAGCGGCGGACGCTGAAGGTCGTCACCTCCGACCGCGCGCTGGCCGACTACGTCCGGCGCTGCGGCGCGGGGGTCGTCCGCTCGGGCGAGTTCCGCAGGCGGCTCGACGCGTCGGCGCGCGCGTCCGCGGAGGCCGCGGGCGAAGAGGGCGCGCGCGGCGGCGTCAAGGAGTCCGAACTGGGCGAGTGGATGTACTACTTCGGCGCCGACCCCGAGGACGACGGGTGAGGGGAGCAGTAAGCAGCCGCCCCGCGTTAAAAAAGTTGGAAGGTTAAATCAGAATCTCCGACGGCGGCTCTCCTAACTGCCTACCGCCTACTGCCTACTGCCTCTCCACCAGCTCGACATCGAAGATGAGCTTCTGGCCGGCGAGCGGGTGGTTGCCGTCGATGGTGACGTGGGTGTCGGTGACTTCGGTGACGACGACGGGGTGCTGCGTCCCGTCCTGAAGCGGGAGCAGGAAGTTCGCGCCGACCTGCGGCTCTTCGGGGAACTGCGCGACCTCGCGCGGGATGGAGGTGACGAGCCCGTCGCGGCGCGGGCCGTAGGCGTCCTCCGCCTCGATCTCGACCGTGCGCGAGTCGCCGACGTTCATCCCGCGCACGGCCTCGTCGAAGCCGGGGATGACATCGCCGGCGCCGACCGTGAACTCCAGCGGGTCGCCGTCCTTCGACGAGTCGAAGACCTGCCCGTCTGCGAGCCGCCCCGTGTAGTGCACGCGCACGCGGTCGCCGTTTTTCGCCGGCTCTGTCATAATCGCCCTCCGTCCGTGGTGTCGGTTTAGCGAAAAGCATCGCACATCCGTTTCACAAAGGCCAGCCGTCGCTCCCCGCGCGGCAACCCACAGGCCGCCGCCCCCGACGACGCGGCCAACGCCAACGAAGAGGGAAGTCCCGCCATGAAAAAAGACCTCGCTCACCTACTCGCACTCGTACTCTTCATGTCGCAGGCGCCGGCCGCGGGCGCCGCCGGCGCGTGGCGGCAGACGCCCGCGCCGGGTCAGCAGCCGGCGACGCGGCAGCAGCCACAGCCCACGCCCACGCCGGCGCCGCAGGACGACGACGACGTGGTGCGCATCACGACGAACCTCGTCCAGTTCGACGCGGTCGTGACCGACAAGCAGGGGCGGCTCGTCACGGACCTCCACCCCGACGAGTTCGAGGTGCTGCTCGAAGGCAAGCGGCAGGAGATCAGCAACTTCGCCTTCGTCAACACCGCGCCGCCCTCCTCCTCCACCACGGCCGCGACCGAGCGCGCGACCGGCGCGCGCGCCGACAAGGGCGCGCCGCCGCCGCCGCCCGTGCCCGTGCGCGCGGGAAACGCGCGCCGCACCATCGCGCTCGTCGTTGACGACCTCGGCACCTCCGCCACGGACATCTACTACGTCAAGCGCGCGCTCCGTAAGTTCGTCGATGAGCAGATGCAGCCGGGCGACCTCGCCGCCGTCGTCCTGACGGGGAAGGGCCTCGGCGCGCTCCAGCAGTTCACGAGCGACAAGCAGCTCCTCCACCGCGCCATCGACGCCGTGCGCTGGAACCCGCTCGGGCGCGCCGGGATGAGCAGCTTCGCGCCGATAGAGGCCGACCCGCTCGCGCAGGCGGGCGGCGAAGCGAGGGGCGGCCCCGGCGGCGCGGGCGCCCCCCCGAGCGACATGCGCAACCGCGACGCGGTGGCCGCCATGGAGGACGTGCGCGAGGGGGTCTTCACCGTCGGCACGCTCGGCGCGCTCGACTTCATCGTGCGCGGGATGAAGGAGCTGCCCGGCCGCAAGTCGGTCATCCTCTTCTCGGGCGGCTTCCCCATCTTCGGCGACGCGGCCAACCCGAACGAGACGCGCGACACCGACCGCGTCACACGCAGCCTGCGGCGGCTCACGGAGCAGGCCAACCGCGCCTCGGTCGTCATCTACACGATGGACGCGCGGGGCCTTGCCGTCACCGCTCTGACCGCCGCCGACAGCCCCGGCAACGCGCAGGGGGCGCTCGCCGCGCTCCGCAGGCGAGGCATGGAGCTGGTGAACAACCAGGAGGGCCTCTCCTACCTCGCCGAGCAGACCGGCGGCATGTTTATCAGGAACCAGAATGACCTCGGCGCGGGCGTCCGCCGCGTGCTCGAAGACCAGAAGGGCTACTACCTGATCGGCTTCCGCCCGGCGGCCGAAGTCTTCGAGCGCCCCGGCGGGCAGACGCGCTTCAACAAGTTCGAGGTGCGGGTCACGCGCCCCGGCGTCCGCGTCCGCACGCGCTCCGGCTTCTACGGCTACGCCGAGGGCGAGGCGCGACCCGCGCCGCGCACGCGCTCCGAGCAACTGCTGGCGGCGCTCTCCTCGCCGCTCACCTCCGGGGGCCTCGGGCTGCGCCTGACCTCGCTCTACAACAGCACGCCCGAGGGCGCGGCCGTCTTGGACTCGCTGCTCCACGTTGACGGGAGCCAGATTAGCCTCGCCGACGAGCCGGACGGCTGGAAGCGCGCCGTCTTCGACGTGGTCGCGCTCACCTTCGGCGAGGACGGGCGCGTCGTGGACGAGATCAACCGCACCGAGACGCTGCGCGTGCGCGGCGACGTGCTCGAAGCGCTGCTCAAGGACGGGTTCGTCTACGTGATGAAGGTGCCGGTCAACAAGCCGGGCGCGTACCAGTTGCGCGTCGCCGTCCGCGACGCCGCGAACGAGCGCGTCGGGTCGGCCAGCCAGTTCATCGAAGTGCCCGACCTCAAGAACGAACGCCTCGCGCTCTCGGGCATCTTCATGACGGCCGCCGACGCTACCGACCCCGCCGCGCCGAAGAAGGAGGGCGAGAACGCGGGCGGCACCGACCCTCTGCGCGACGCGACCGTGCGGCGCTTCCGTCAAGGCTCGGCGGTGGACTTCCGCTACCACATCTACAACGCGAAGGTCGAACGCGCGACGGGTCGCCCGCAGCTCAAGACGCAGACGCGCCTCTTCCGCGACGGCCAGCCCGTCTACGCCAGCGCCTTGCTGCCTTACGAACCCGGCCCTCCGACCGCGCCCTCGCGGCTCGAAGGCGGCCGCCGGCTCCAACTCGGCACGCAGCTCCCGCCCGGCGAATACGTCCTCCAAGTCGTCGTCACCGACGAACTCGCCAAAGGCAAAGGCCGCACGGCGACCCAGTGGATAGATTTTGAGATCCTGAAGTAGAAGACGGCCCTTCAAGCCGGGAGCGCGGGTACACCAGCCCGCGCTCCCGGCTTGAAGGCAGTTCATCTTTGAGCTTCGAGCCTTTAAACTCAGGGTCTATGCCGCTCCTCTTCGCCGCCGCTCTCTTCGTCAGCGCGTTCCTGCTCTTCTGGGTTCAGCCGCTGGTGGGCAAGACCGTGCTGCCGCTCCTCGGCGGGACGCCCGCCGTGTGGAACACGTGCATGTTGTTCTTTCAGGCGGCGCTGCTCGGGGGCTACGCCTACGCGCTGGCGCTGACGCGTTGGCTGACGGCGCGCTCGCAGGCGTTGGTGCATCTCGGGCTGCTCGCCGTCGCGGCGCTGGCGCTGCCGCCCGCGTTGGGGGCGGACGCTTCGGGCGGAGCGCCCGAGGGCGGGAGCCCGGCGTGGTGGCTTTTGAAGACGCTGCTCGTGACGGTCGGGCCGCCCTTTCTCGTCCTCTCGGCGAGCGCGCCGCTGTTGCAGCGCTGGTTCTCGCGCACGCGCGACGCGTCGGCCTCCGACCCTTACTTCCTCTACGCGGCGAGCAACGCCGGGAGCCTCCTTGCGCTCCTCGGTTTCCCGGCCCTCTTTGAGCCGTGGCTTTCGCTCGGCCAGCAGGGGCGCGCGTGGGCGCTCGGCTACGGCGCGCTCGCCGTGCTCGTCGCCGCCTGCGCTTTCGTCGCGCTGCGACGCGGCGCGCCGGTCGCCGAAGGTAGAGTCGAAGGCGAAGCGTCCGGCGAGTTGACCGACGAAGACGCGGTTGACGAAGACGCGTCGCGCGTGACGTGGCGGAGAAGACTAAACTGGCTGGCGCTGGCGTTCGCGCCTTCGAGCCTCGTGCTCGGGGTGACGACCTACGTCACGACCGACCTCGCGGCGGTGCCGCTGCTGTGGGTCATCCCGCTCGCGCTCTACCTGCTGAGCTTCGTCGTCGTCTTCGCGCGCAGGCGTGTCATCCCGCACGCGTTCGCGGCGCGTCTGCTGCCGGGCGCGGCGGTGCTGCTCGCGCTCGTCTACCTCTCGGGCGCGACCGAGCCGGTGTGGTTCCTCGTCCTCTTCCACCTCCTCTTCCTCTTCTGCGCCGCGCTGGTCTGCCACGGCCGACTCGCCGACGACCGGCCGGCGCCCGCGCGCCTCGCGGAGTTCTACCTCTGCCTCGCGGCGGGCGGCGCGCTCGGCGGACTCTTCAACGCGCTCGTCGCGCCGGTCGCCTTCGACACGCTGGTCGAGTACCCGCTCGTCGTCCTGCTGGCGTGCTACCTGCGGCCGGGCTTTCGGCGCGAGCGCGGGCGCCTGCTCGGGCTGCGGCTCGGGGCGCGCGACACCGTCGGCGCCGAGTCCGACGACGACGAAGAGGACGACGAGAGGCCGGGCGCGCTCGACCTCCTGCTCCCGCTCGCGATGGGCTTGCTGGCGGCGGCGCTCCTGCTCGTCGTGCAGCGCTTCGGGCTGACGACGGTCGAGCGCGTGGCGCTCTCGCTCGGCGTCCCGCTCTTCCTGCTCAACCACTTCTTCGCGCCGCGCCCGCTCCGCTTCGCGCTCGGCCTCGGCGCGGTCTTCCTCGCCTCCGTGCTCTTCTCGAACACGGAGGGGCGGACGCTCCACGCCGCGCGCAACTTCTACGGCGCGCACCGCGTCCTCTCCGACGACGCGGACTCCGTCCACTGGCTGCGCCACGGCAGCACGCTCCACGGCAAGCAGTACACAGACGCGGCACGGCGCTGCGAGCCGACGACCTACTACCACCGCCAAGGCCCGCTCGGCTCGGTCTTCGACGCGCTGCGCGCGCGCACTACCATCGCCGACGTGAAGGTCGGCCACGCGCCGCGTTCGGACGCGCCGCGGAGCATCGCGGTCGTGGGCTTAGGCGCGGGGACGACCGCGGCTTACGCGCGCGCGGGCGAGTCGTGGACGTTCTACGAGATCGACCCGGCGGTCGTCGGCGTGGCGCGCGAGCCGGCTTTCTTCACGTACCTGTCGGCGTGCGCGGGCGCGCCGGTGGCGGTCGTCGTCGGCGACGCGCGGCTGCGTCTGCGCGAGGCGGCGGACGGCGCCTACGACCTCATCGCGCTCGACGCCTTCAGCTCCGACGCCGTGCCCGCGCACCTCCTGACGCGCGAGGCGCTCGCGCTCTACCTCTCGAAGCTCGCGCCCGGCGGCGTCCTGGCCTTCCACGTCTCGAACCGCGCGCTCGACCTCGAACGCGTCGTCGGCGGCATCAGCGCGGACGCGCGGCTCCACGCCCGCGTCTTCAACGACGACTACGACCCCGACGGCGAAGGCAACGACCCCGGCCACGACCCTTCGGCGTGGGTCGCCGTCGCGCGCACTCCAGAAGACCTCGGCGCGCTGGCCGCCGACCCGCGCTGGCTCCCGCTCGACGCCACGACGCACCGGCTCGAACTCTGGCGCGACGACTTCTCCGACGTGCTCAGCGTCTTCCGCTGGCGCTGATTACGGTTTACTGTTTACGCCTATGCGATCCGTCATCGTCGGCACGGCCGGCCACATCGACCACGGGAAGACGACTCTGGTGCGCGCTCTGACGGGCGTGGACGCCGACCGTCTGCCGGAGGAGAAGCGTCGCGGCATCACCATCGACCTCGGCTTCGCCGAACTGGACTTGGGCGACGTGCGCGTCGGCTTCGTGGACGTGCCCGGCCACGAGCGCTTCGTCAAGAACATGCTCGCCGGCGCGCACGGCCTCGACCTCGTCGCGCTCGTCATCGCGGCCGACGAGGGCGTGATGCCGCAGACGCGCGAGCACTTCGACATCTGCCGCCTGCTCGGCGTCTCCTCGGGTCTCGTCGTCTTGACTAAGGCCGACGCCGTTGACGAAGAGCTGCTCGAACTCGTCCGGCTCGAAGCGTCGGAGCTTGCCGCCGGCTCGTTCCTCGAAGGCGCGCCCGCGGTGGCCGTGAGCGCGCGGACGGGGCAGGGGATTGACGAGTTGAAGGAGGTGTTGCGCGCGTCGGCTCTCGCGGCGCCCGCGCGCTCGTCGGACGCGGTGGCGCGGCTCCCCGTTGACCGCTCCTTCACGATGCACGGCTTCGGCGCGGTGGCGACGGGGACGCTCGTCGCCGGTGAAATCAACGAGGGCGACGAGCTTGAGCTTTTGCCCGCGGGCGACCGCGTGCGCGTGCGGGGCCTGCAAGTCCACGGCGCGCAGGTGAAGACGGCGGGCGCGGGGCAGCGGACGGCGGTCAACCTCGGGGGCGTGGACGCCGCGGGCGTCGGGCGCGGGATGGTTCTGGCGCCGGTCGGGCGCCTGCGGCCGACGCAGATTCTCGACGCGTGGGTTGACGTGCTCGCCGACGCGCCGCGCGCGCTTCGGACGCGCCAGCGCGTGCGCGTGCATCACGGGACGGCGGAGGTGCTGGCGCGGGTCGCCGCGCTCGAAGAGTCGGGAGAGATCGCGCCCGGCTCGAAGGGGTTGGCGCAACTCCGGCTCGAATCGCCCGTCGTCGCGCTCCCCGGTGACCGCTTCATCGTCCGCACCTACTCGCCTTCGCGCACGGTCGCGGGCGGCGTCGTCGTAGACGCGCACGCGCAGAAGCACCGCGGGCGCGAGCGCGCCGCCGCACGCGCGCGCCTCGCCGCGCTCGAAGGCGCCGACGCGGCGGCGCGACTGGCCTTCTTCGTCGAGTCGGCGGGCGAGCGCGGCCTGCCGCGCGCCGACGCGGCCGCGCGCACGGGCTGGCGCGACGACGTGCTGGCCGAGGCTGTCGCCGAGTGCCTGCGGCGCGGCGCGGCCGTCGATGCGGAGGGCGCGCTCGTCGCGGCCGAGGTCTTCCGGCGGCTGTCGGCCGCCGCCGTCGCGGAGGTCGAGGCGCACCACCGGCGCGAGCCTCTCTCGCGCGGCCTCGCGCGCGAGACTCTGCGAGAGCGCGTCTTCTCGCGCGCCGCGCCCGAGCTGTTCCGCGCCGCGCTCAAAGCCGCCGAGGCCGACGGCACGCTCGTCGCCGACCGCGAGCTGGTGCGCGCGGGCGGCCACAGCCTCGACCTCTCGCCCGAGGACGCGGCGGTGCGCGACCGGCTCGAAGCCGTCTACCGCGACGCGGGGCTGGAAGCGCCCGCGCTCGAAGAGGCGTTCGCGCGCGCGGGCGGGCCGGCGGCGAAGCGCGAGCACCTGCGCAAGCTCCTCCAACTTCTGCTCGACTCGGGCGCGCTCGTCCGCGTCAAGGAAGACCTGCTCTTCCACCGCGACGCGCTCGCGCGCCTGACCACGGCGCTGCGCGAGTACGCCGACGCGCGCACGCCCGACCGCCTCATCGACGTGGCGGCCTTCAAGGAGTTGTCCGGCGTCTCGCGCAAGTACGCCATCCCCCTGCTCGAATACTTCGACCGCGAGCGCGTCACCCGCCGCGCCGGCGACCGGAGGCTGATTCTTTAGTAGACAGTGGTCGGTAGACAGTAGCCGGTAGAAATCCCTTCAACAGCCGAGCCGTCCGTGTCTCAGTCAATCTCCGCTTGGCGGAGCGCCACCGTCTACCGGCTACCGCCTACCGTCTACTCCCCTGCACAAACCCTCTTGCTTCCGGCGCGGCGCGGCGCTAACATAGCGCCGAATCCAGAGCATTACCGTGCGCTTGCGGCAAAACCCGGCATATTCTTTAAGGCGTACATTTCCGGCTTTATTCCGTCAAAGCCGCCGAGTGTCAAACTTACCGAACTCAGGAGGTTCACAATGAAGAGCCTGGTTGATACTGTGCTTGGGATCTTGGGGGTCGTCGCGCTGGGGTTCGCCATCTGGCAGTTCTACCTGTTCGCCGCGACGAACGACCCGCAGGGGAATACTCCGCACCTCTGGAAGGCCATCGCGGGCTTCGTCGTGCTGTGCGTCTGCGCGCTGGCCATCTTCCTGCGCCACAGCGGGGCGGAGGAGGAGATACACATCACGCAGTGAGGGGCGGGCGACTCTCCTCTCTTAGCGAGGCGCGCGGCTCAGCCCGCGCGCTCGGGGCGGCGACCGTGGGCCGGCCCCTCCCGCACGCCACGGCACACACGCAGCAGGCGTCGCGCGCGCCGTCAAAGACTCGACTTCGACGGCG
>DASVQX010000054.1:0-181779 GCA_036388915.1 Pyrinomonadaceae bacterium | reverse complement strand
ACAGACGACGTACTGCGCCTCTTCGAGCTTGCGCGCGTGCACGCTCAGGTTGCCGTCCGTGGTGTTCAGGAGTTGTTTGAGGTCGTTGAAGGTGAGCGATTCGTTGACGGCGAGGGCGCTGACGATGGCGAGGCGGACGCGTTCGTGGATGAGCCGATCTAGTTCGGCGGCGGCGGCCGGCCCGTCGGTCGGCTTGTTGCGCCTCGGCTCGCGTAAATTCTGCTGCGGGCCTTCCTGCGCGCCCGACTTGGCGCGCGTTTGATCCTTCGCAAGTGCGTTTTGTCTAGCCACCGTAGTTCCTCGCTATGTGTAGTCCGAAGATGACGTGGAGCAGCCCGAAGCCGGCCGCCATCAGCGCGTCGCCCCAGCCGGCGGGCAGAAACAGCGCGCCCGCACCCAGGAACATGAAGCAGAGCCCCATGACGGGTACGGGTCGCACCGAGAAGGCGCCGCCCGTGACGATGCCCGTGCCGTAGAGCAGGAGCCACAAGCCGGGCAGTTGAGCCGTAAGCCCCGCGCGATAGAAGACGACCGTGAGGAGCGCGCCGACGACCATCGGCGGCGCCAGGTTGATGAGCAGTTTCCGTCCGGGGCGTGAGAGCAGGGAGGTGTCGGAGGCGTGCGCCTTGCGGTACATCGTCCAGCCCGCGATGGCGGCGGAGACGGCCGCCTCGACCATCCAGACCGCGAACCATTCCTGGAACGCCCTCTGCTGCGAGGCGACCAGCGCGGCGAAGAGCGCCGTGACCCCGATGGCGACCTGCCCCCAGCCGGGGACGGCCGTAAACGCCGAGGCGCGCTCCATCGCCTCGCGGATGAAGCGCAGGTTGTCCATCGCGCGGTCGTGCAGCGCGGGCGGCTCCTCGACCCGCTGCCCGTCGCCGTCGCGCGGCTTCTCGAATGTGTGGACGACCGCCATGCCGCCCCGGAAAATACACCCGGCCGGGAGCATTGTCAAGTGCTTTACAAAGCAAAGCCCCCGCGGCCGGGCGCGGCCTTTTGCCCCGCGCCGCCGATTTGTTAGCATGGCCGCGCCCTAAAAAATCGAACATCGGTTAAGGAGAATGGAATTTGAGCGCGAGCGAGAGGGGTCTGCCCGGCGGCGTGGAGTTCGTCGCGGAGGACGAAGGGGTGCGCGAGTTCAGGCTCGCGAACGGGCTGAAGCTGCTGCTGGTGGAGAATCGCGTCGCGCCGGTCGCGACGTTTTTGGTGCTCTACCGCGTCGGCTCGCGCAACGAGGCGGTCGGCCACACGGGCGCGACGCACCTCCTGGAGCACATGCTCTTCAAGGGCACGCCCACCTTCAACAAGGCGAAGGGGACGCAGGTCGCCGCGACGCTCCAACGCGTCGGCGCCGACTTCAACGCGACCACTTGGTACGACCGCACCAACTACTTCGAGACCGTCCCGTCTGACGCTTTGGAGCTGGCCGTCCACCTCGAAGCCGACCGGATGCGCAACTCGTTCATCGCCGACGAGGACAGGCGTTCGGAGATGACCGTCGTGCGCAACGAGTTGGAGCGCGGGCAGAACGAGCCGATGGTTGTGCTGGACGAGGCCGTCTACGCGACGGCCTTCCGCGAGCACCCTTATCATCACCCGACCATCGGCTGGCGCTCGGACGTGGAGAACGTCCCGACCGCGCGGCTCAAAGAGTTCTACGACACCTTCTACCACCCGAACAACGCGACCGCGCTGCTCGTCGGCGACTTCGACGAGGCGCACGCGCTCTCGCTCGTCGGGAAGTACTTCGGCGCCTTCCCCGCGTCGCCCGCGCCCATCCCCGAGGTCTACACGGACGAGCCGCGGCAGGAGGGCGAGCGCCGTCTGGTCGTCAGGCGCGCGGGCGAGTTGCCGCTGGTGCAGGTGGGCTTCCGCACGCCGGCCGCACTCGGGCACGACCGCGTCCTCTCGAACGCGGGGCTGGCGGCGCGCGCCGCCGAGCCGCCGGCGGAGAACGACATCTACCCGCTCGCGGTGCTCGCCGAGGCGCTGTCGAACGGCGTGACGAGCCGGCTCTACCAGGCGCTCGTCGAGACGGAGCTGGCCGTCTCGGTGGACGCGCGCGTCGATCAGTTCCGCGACCCCGGCCTCTTCAACGTCTACGCGACGGCGGCGCCGGGCGTCGAGGCCGCGCGGGTCGAGGAGGTCATCCACCGCGAGCTTGAGCGCGCGGGCGTTGACCTGAGTGACGAGGAGGTGGAGAAGGCGAAGCGGCAGATCACGGCCTCGGTCGCCTACGAGCGCGACGGCACGCACAACGTGGCGATGCAGTTGTCGGAGGCCGAGGCGGTCGCCGACTGGCGCTTCTACAACAACTACGCCGCGAACGTCGCGCGCGTTACGGCCGAGGACGTTCGGCGGGCGGCCGCCGCGTACTTCCGCGAGGAGACGCGCACGGTCGGCCACTTCATCCCGAAGTCGGGCGGCGAGGAAGGTGGCGGCAGCGAAGATGCTAACGAGAACGGCGGCGCGTCGTCTTTGAAGCGCGCGCTCAGGCCGCACGGGTACAAGTTTCACCACGAGCCGCTTGACGAAGAGAGCGCCGGAGGGGCGTCGGGCCGGACGGGGTCGGGCGGCGCGGGCTTCGCCTCGCGCGTGGTGCGCGAGGAGTTGGAGACGGGGGCGGTGCTGCTCGTGCTTGAGAACGCTTCGACGCCGACGGTCGCGCTGCGCGGGAGCCTGCGCGCCGGCTCGCACTTCGAGCCGAAGGACAAGCCGGGGCTGGCGCGCATCACGGCCGAGATGCTGAAGCGCGGGACGCTGCGGCGCGGCAAGCTCGAACTCGCCGGCGCGCTCGAACGGCTCGGCGCCGACGTGGAGTTCGACACCGACGCGTTCGCCGTGCAGATCACCGCGCGCTCGCTCGCGGAGGACTTCCCCGCGCTCGCCGCGACGCTCGCCGAGATGCTGCAACAGCCCTCGTTCCCGGCCGACGAGTTGGAGAAGCTCAAGCAGCAGACCATCGCCGCCGTCCGCGAGCGTCAGTCGGACACGTCTTGGCGCGCCTACGAGCGTCTGACGCAGACGCTCTTCGACGAGCAGAACCCCTTCTACACGCACGCGGGCGAGCGCCTCGTCGAGAGCGTCTCGTCCATCACGGTCGAGGACGTGCGCGGCTTCTACGAGAAGTGCTACGGCGGGCGCACGCTCATCCTTTCGGTCGCGGGCGACGTGCGCGCGTCCGAGGCGGTGCGCGTGTTGGGCGGGGCGCTCGAAGGCTTCGGCGGCCCCGAGAGCGCGGGCGTGGAGGTCGCCGACCCCGAGCCGCCGGCCGCCGGAAGGCGCGAGTTCGTGCTCGTCAAGGACAAGGCGAGCGTGGACGTGTTGCTAGGCACGGCCGCGCCGCTCAGGCGGAGCGCGCCCGACTATTACGCGGCGGTCTTGGCCAACCGCGCGCTGGGCGAATCGACGCTCTCGTCGCGGCTCGGATTAAAGGTGCGCGACGCCGAGGGGCTGACCTACGGCATCGCCTCGCGCTTCCGTGCGCCTAGCTTGGCGGCCGGACCGTGGTACATCGCCGTTTCGGTCAACCCCGGCAACGTCGAGCGCGCCATCGACTCGGCGATGGGTGTGCTCGGCGAATACGTCGAGCACGGCATCCGGCCCGAAGAGTTGCGCGACGAGAAGAGTTCGGCGGTCGGCTCCTTCAAGGTCTCGCTCTCGACCAACGCGGGGCTGGCGCGCGCGCTGTGGAACGCGGAATTCTTCCGTTTAGGGCTCGACTACGTCGAGCGCTACCCGGAGCTGATCGGCCGCGTCACGGTCGAGGAGGTCAACGCCGCCATCCGCAAATACTTCCGCCCCGAGCGCCTGACGGTCGTCATCGCCGGCGACCTCGACCCCGCGCGCGGCGAGTCGGCGCCGGTGGCGTGAAAGAAGTAGACGGTAGACGGTAGTCAGTAGTCAGTAGAAAGAGAGGCGGCGCGTCCGGCTGATGGCCGGGACGCGCCGCCTGAGTTTTAACTACTGTCTACCGACTACCGTCTACTTCTTCTTCCTAGCTCGGGCCGAAGCGCTGGCGGTACTCGGCCGAGTTGATGAAGGCTTTCACCATCTCGGCGTTCTGGAAGTTGCCGCCGAAGGCGTTGAGCTTGGCGAGCCAGAAGTTGAAGCCGGCGGTGTCGGGGTCGCGCCGCAGGTAGCCGAAGTACTGCATGGCGACGAAGGCCGCGTTGAACTCGCGCGCCTGCAACTCCTCGGCCTCGGCCACGGCGCGGAGCACGGTGGCGCGCGTCAGGGTCGCCCCGTTCAGGCCCGCCACGAGCTGATCGCGGAAGGCGGTCGCCGCGGGGAAGTTGCCGCGTATCTCGCCGCCGGGGAACTGCTTCGTGTGGAAGTTGATGTAGGCGCGCCCCTCGCGCAGGTTGTTGAGCTGCGCGGCGAGCGTCGTCCCGTTGCCCTCGGGCGCGTCCCACTTGCCGCGGAACGTGCCGCCGACGCCGCCCGGCGTCGGGAAGAAGACCTGATCGTTCGGGTTGTTGTCGTTGAACGGCGCGCCGAAGAAGCCCCAGACGACAGGGTTGTTGGTGGGCGGCGAGTTCGGCCCGGCGTGGATGTGCGCCGCGACGAGGTCGTCGTTCGTGTCGGGGGTCTGCCCGCCCACGTCGATGTTGGTGATGGTGGCGGTGAAGCTCAGCGCCGTCTGCGCGTCGTTGAACTGGAAGCGCGCCGTGCCGAACGAGGCGGGGCGCGCCCCGCCCGTCGTCAGCGTCGGCGTCACCGGCGGGTTCTCCTGATTGTTCGTCAGGCTCACGACGAAGAGCCGCACCTGCGAGGGCGAGAGCCCGGCCGAGGCGAGCAGGTTGTCAACGTACTGCTCGTTCGTGAGCGTCGAGGGGTACTTCGCGACGAACTCGGGGCGCGTCACGAACTCGTTGAAGTAGGCGACCTTGTTCGCTTCGAGCACGGCCTCGGCGCCGGGCTGGCCGAAGACGTAGCCGCGCTGGAGCTGCTGCGTGTCGCGCATGAAGTTGCCGTAGAGGATGGGCACCGGCGAGCCGCCCAGGGCGTTCGGCCCGAAGGCCGCGCGGTGCGTCGTGTAGGCCAGATAGCCCGTGCGCTGGAACTCAATCGACAGGAAGAAGGCGGCCGAGACGTTGACCCGCTTGTTCTCGATGCAGGCGGCGTTGCCGCCGCACGTGGTGATCTCGTTCTGCCAGAACGCCTGCCCCGCGGCGTCCGGCTCGCGGTTGAGGAAGTCGAGATAGTGCTGGCGGACGAAGAAGGCCGGGTCGTCGATGGGGTTCGTCGTCGGGGCCACGGCGTCGTCGTCGCTGATGGTCAGCTCGGCCGTGTTCGGGGTTCCCAGCCCGACGCCCGCGCCCGTCGGGTTCGAGAGCATGAGGTCAACGACCTCCGACGATCCCTCGTCGAACGTGTCGTTGACGATCAGGACGCGGAAGGTCTTCGAGGTCTCGCCGGGCGCGAAGGTGAGCGAGCCGAGCGCGATCTCGTAGTCGGACTTCTGCGAGGCGTGGCCGGGCTGCGACTCGTCGAAGGTGTTGTAGTTGACCGTGGCGGTGCCCGAGGCGTCGCCCGAGCGCGTCACCGTGATGTCGATGTGCCCGGTGCCCTCGCCGATGGTGTACTCGTCGGACGAGAACTGGATGAGCGAGGTGGCCGAGGCCGTCGTCGGGTTGAGCTTGCCGAAGAGGCCGTGCTCCTCCTCGCCGGGGCCGGCGGTGAAGTAGAGCGTGTTCACGTCGCCGCCGTTGCCGCCGTTGCCGAACTTCAAGTCCCACAGCTCGTCGATGACGATGCCGTTGCCCGACTCGTCCTGGAGCGTGCCGAGGAAGGCGCCGGTCGTCGGGTTGTAGGCGTGGATGGAGGGGTTGCCCTCGCCGAAGTTGCCGACGAGCAGCGCGCCGCCGAAGATGCCGAACGAGGCGGGCGCCTGCGTGACGCCCCACGGCGAGTTGAGCGCGCCGTTGTTGATGCCGAAGGTCAGGTCGCGGACGCCGTTGGCGTTGAAGCGGCGGACGAAGCCGTTGCCGACGCCCTCCTCGTCGAGCCCGCCGGGGCCGACCTTGGCGTAGGTGACGTAGAGCGAGCTGCCGATGGCCTGGATGTTGAACGGGTGGTAGGTGTTCCCCATCGTCGTCGGGATGGTCGGGTCGGCGAAGGGGAAGCTGGCCGCGGGCTGCAAGGCGAAGCTTGAGTCGAAGACGTCAATCGTGCCGTTGGCGAAGTCGGCCGCGTAGAGGTGGTTCGTCCCGTTGTTGGCGATGGCGAGGCCCGTGTAGACGTGGCCGGGGTGGCTGGCGGCGATGACGGCCGTGGTCGAGCCGGCGGCCGGCGCGTTCGGGTCCCAGCCCGTGATGTTGCCCGTGATGGAGGCGAAGAGGAAGTTGGCCCCGCACGGCGCGGCGGCGCACGGGCCGGGGAGCACGAAGTCGGTCGCCGTCGGGTTGGCGACCGTCCCCGTCGGCAGACCGCCCGGGATGGTCACGGTCTGCGGGTTCGGGTTGAGGACGACGGGCGCGCCGCCCACGTCGCCGCGGATGAGCTGCGTCGTGCTCGTCCCGTTGTTGGCGACCCAGAAGGGGCTGCTCGCGGTCAGCGAGATGCCCCACGGGTTGACGAGCAGCGGGTCGAGGACGGGCGCGAGGCCGGGCACGTCCGAGAGGAGGTTGGTCTGGCGGTAGGCCGAGCCGGGCGCGATGACGGGGATGAGCGCCTCCTGCGCCGAGGCGACCGTGCCGGCGGCGCGTAAGGCTGCGGGCGGTTCCGGCAGGAAGGCGAAGACGAAGAGGAAGACCAGCGATAAGCTCAGCGATCTTCTGACGCGGCGCTTGCGCGCGAGTTGACGAATCATAGCGATACTCCTTGAAGCCCAGTGGGCTGAAGCGGAAACTGCCTGCACTGAGAGGGTCGCCGCGGACGGCCGAGCGCGCCGCGCGGGGGCGGTGGGCGGCCGCTGTCTTCCCGGCCGCCGTCGTGGGGAGAGTTTTTCGTCCTCGGAGGCGCGGCCGTTTCCGTCGCGGCCGCGCACACTCCGTGTCCCCTTGTTCGTCTGTAGAGAACTGTTAAATGGAAAGGCGCGCCCGAACTCTATGTCCGGCGCGCCCCCACTGTCAAGAATTTTCCGCCGCGCCGCCGCCGGGAAGTATCGTTTCCGTTCTGTCGCGGGTCAGGATGGGATAAAATGTACGCCGCCGGCGACTCCGCCAAGTCTCGGAGATGGTTTTGAAAAACCGGAGGAGACTGGCGATGGCTACGAACCCGAAAGACGTGCCGCAACACTACTACTCACTCGAAGAATACTTCGCACTCGAAGACGCGAGCGACGCGCGCTTTGAGTACTGGGAAGGCGACATCGTCTGCATGAGCGCGGTCGGCTGCGCGCTCAAGCTCCGAGACATCTACGACGGCGTCGCCTTCGCCCCCTGAACGCCCGCCGCCGCGGGTTACGGCTCACGTCAGTTAACCCGAATCCGCCGGCTCAGCCCATCGCCTGGATGACGGCGTGGGCGAACTCGTCTGTGTGCGAGGTGCCGCCCACGTCGCGCGTGCGCACCTGGCCGTCGGTGTAGACCTTGAGCATCGCGTGCTCGATGCGGTCGGCGGCCTCGCGCTCGCCGAGGTGGCGGAGCATGAGGATGCCCGACTGGAGGAGCGCGGTCGGGTTGGCGATGCCCTGGCCGGCGATGTCGGGCGCGGAGCCGTGGACGGCCTCGAAGACCGCGCCCAGCTCGCCGATGTTGGCGCCGGGGACAAGCCCGAGGCCGCCGATGAGCCCCGCGCACAAATCGGAGACGATGTCGCCGTAGAGGTTCTCAAGCAGCATGATGTCGAACTGCTCGGGGCGCATGACGAGTTGCATGCAGGCGTTGTCAACGATCTTGTCGTCGGCCTCGACCTCGGGGTACTCGGCGGCGACGTTGCGGAAGCAGTCGAGGAAGAGGCCGTCGGAGAGTTTCATGATGTTGGCCTTGTGGACGGCCGTCACTTTTTTACGTCCTTCGCGCCGCGCGAACTCGAAGGCGTAGCGGGCGATGCGCGTCGAAGCCTTCTCGGTGATAATTTTAATCGACTCGACGACGCCGGGGACGACGACGTGTTCGATCCCCGCGTAGAGGTCTTCGGTGTTCTCGCGCACGACGACGAGGTCGAGTTCGGGGTAGCGCGCCGGCACGTTCGGCAGCGCGCGCACGGGTCGCAGGTTGGCGTAGAGGTCGAGCGCCTTGCGCAGGCCGACGTTGACCGACGTGAAGCCCTTGCCGATGGGCGTCGTGATCGGCCCTTTGAGCGCGACCTTGTTGCGCTTGATCGATTCGAGCAGGTCGTCGGGCAGCGTCGAGCCGAACTTCTCAAGCGCCTGCGCGCCCGCGTAGTGCGTCTCCCACTTGATGTCAACGCCCGACGCCTCGATGATGCGCACGACCGCCGAAGAGACCTCCGGTCCGATGCCGTCGCCCGGAATGAGTGTGATAGTATGTGGCATGTCTGGTGCTAGAAGTCAGGAGTCAGAATTCAGAAGTCAGAAGATTAAGAGGCATTGAAACTCAGGCGCACGGCGCCCCCGCTTCTGAATTCTGACTCCTGACTTCTGACTTCTTATTTTTCTGAATCATACCAGCAGTCCTTCAAAATGCGAAAGAGTTTGGGCGAGAGGGCGGACGTGGCCGTCGTCGGCGGCGGCGTCGCGGGGCTGGCGGCGGCCAGGGAGTTGGCGCGGCGCGGCCTCGGCGTCGCCGTTCTGGAGGACGGCCGGGCCGGCTCTGCCTCGCGCGCGGCGGCCGGGATGCTCGCGCCGCAGGCCGAGGCCGACCGCGCCGACGAGCTGTTTGAACTGCTCTGCGCGAGCCGCGACATGTACCCCGACTTCGCCGCGTCGGTGGGCGAGGAGTCGGGCATCTCCGTCGAGCTCGAACGCACGGGCACGCTCTTCCTCGCGCTCAACGAAGAGGACGAGGAGGAGGTCGAGCGGCGCTTCGCGTGGCAGTCGCGCGCCGGACTCGAAGTCGAGCGTCTGACCGCCGCCGGCGCGCGCGCGTTGGAGCCGAACGTCTCGCCGCAGGTGCGCGTGGCGCTCAGGTTTCCGCGCGACTGGCAGGTCGAGAGCCGGCGGCTGGCCGCCGCGCTCGACGCGGCGGCCGAAGGTTTGGGCGTGCGCGTCATCCGCGCGGTCGAGGCGCAGGGCGTCCGCGTCGCCGCGGGCCGCGCGACGGGCGTCGTGACCTCGGAGGGCGAACTGGACGCGGGCGCGGTCGTCTTCGCGGCGGGCGCTTGGCACTCGCGTCTGCGTAAATTTTCGGACGACGGCTCCGCGCATCTGAACGACGACCCGGAGGTCGAGCCGGTGCGCGGGCAGATGCTCTGCTTCCGACAGCCGGACCCGGCGGCGCCGCTCTTCCGCCACACCGTCTACGGCGCGCGCGGCTACCTCGTCCCGCGCCGCGACGGGCGGCTCCTCGCCGGCGCGACGACCGAGCAAGCAGGCTTCGACTGTCGCGTGACCGAAGAGGGCGCGCGCTCGATAGCCGCGGGCGCGGCCGAGTTGGCGCCGGCCGTCGCCGCGCTCGAAGTGGCAGATTCCTGGGCGGGACTTCGGCCGCGTGCGGCCGACGGCCTGCCGGTGCTGGGCGAGTCGGGCGACGTGCGCGGGCTTTTCTACGCGGCCGGGTTCTACCGCAACGGCATCCTGCTCGCCCCGGCGGCGGGCGAGATAGTCGCAGACCTCGTGACGGGCCGGGCAACCAGACTCGCGCCGCGCTCACTCGAAACCTTCTCCCCCGCGCGCTTCCGCCGCGTCCTCGCCGGCACGCCGCAGATTTTTTAAATCCCGAAGGAGCAAGCCCGACCAGATGAAGAGAGTTTTAAGCTTCGCCTTCCCGCTCGCCCTCTCGCTCGCGGCGTGCGCCGCGGCGGCCGCCGCCTCCGCCGCGCGCGGGCAGGCGGGCGTCCGGCCGCGCACCGCGCAGGCTCCCGACGCGCGCGGCGCGGGCGACTCGGCCGCCGGCTCGGACGCCGCGAAGCCGTCCGAGGCGCAGGCGCTCTACGACGAGGCCGCCGCCTACGCGCAGCGCAAGTTCGACGAGTTCCGCGAGAAGCAAATCCCTTTCGACCCCACGCTCGAACAGAAGACGTTGCAGGAACAGAGAGAGCTCGCGCTCCAGAACGCCGCGCGCATCGCGGTGCGCGGGCCGCTCGGCGGGACTGACCTCTACTACTCGGGACTGCTCTACGCGCTCGCCGGAAAGAGCGACGGCGCGCTCGACTCGATGCGCCGCTTTCTGGCCGACGCCGCGCCCGCCGCGCCCGACCTCAAACAGCGCGCTCGCTCGGTCGCGGCGCAGCAGGCCGCGCAGCTCGGCCTGCTCGAAGACGCCGAGCGGATGCTCGCCGACTACACGCGCGGCGAGCCGCGGGCGGTCTCGGAACTACACCGCATTAACCTCCTGCTGGCCTCGGCCTACTTCAAGAAGAAGGACTTCGCGCGCGCCGCCCCGCGCGCCGGCGACGCCTACGCGGCCGCGCTCGAATACACGCGCACAGGTGCGGCCAGCCCCGAGCAGCGCGACGCGACGCTCTACGGCTCGGGCGCCTACTACACGAACGCGCTCGTCAAGGCGGGGCGGCGCGCCGAGGCGCTGCGCGTCATCCAAGAGCTGCGCGCGCGCGCCGTCGCGCTCCCCTCGGCGCGCCTCTACGGGCAGGCGACCGAGCTTCTGCTGCGGCAGGGCGAGAAGTTCGACGTGCCGCCCGAGCTTCCCGGCGTCGAGCCCGCCGTCTCGCCCGAGCTGAGGGTCGCCGCCACGCTCGGCCGCGGGCCGGTCAAACTCTCGGAGCTGCGCGGCAAGGTCGTGCTCCTCGACTTCTGGGCGACGTGGTGCACCTACTGCGTCAAGACGATGCCGCGCTTGAACGCCATGCAACAGCGCTACGGCGGGCGCGGCCTCGTCATCCTCGGCGTCAACGAGTTCGAGGGGCACATCGAGGGGCGCAGCGCCACGCGCGCCGAGGAGTTGGAGTACTTCCGCCAGTTCAAGAACAGGATGAAGGTCGCCTACGACTTCGCCGTCGCGGGCGACGCCGCGAACGACAAGCTCTACGGCGTCGCCGGGCTGCCGACGGCCGTGCTCGTTGACCGCCGCGGCCGCGTCCGCTTCATCACCGTCGGCGCCAGCGACGAAGAGGCCGCGCTGCTCAACAAGATGATCGCCAGGCTGCTCGACGAACAGCCCTGACTTTAGACTCCGGACTTTCTGTTGTACTCTTTCTGACGTTATGGAAGGCTCAGACATCACCATTCTGATCGCGTTCATCGCGGGATTCTTTTCGTTTCTGACGCCGTGCGTGCTGCCGCTCGTCCCCGGCTACGTCTCGCTCATCTCGGGCGTGAGCGTCGAGCACCTGAAGGGCGAGGGCGGGGGCACTCCCTCATCCACGTTGGGCGCCGTCATCGTCAACTCGCTCGCCTTCAACGCGGGCATCTCGCTCATCTTCATGCTGCTGGGCGCGACCGCCGGCTGGGTCGGCAACGTCCTCTTCTCATCGCCGTGGGTGAGGATCATCGGCGGCCTCGTCATCATCGCCTTCGGCTTCCAGATGATGGGCGTCTTGAAGATCGGCGCGCTCTACCGCGACACGCGCAAGTTCTCCGAGGAGAAGCCGCGCGGGCCGCTCGGCTCGGCGCTGCTCGGCGTCGCCTTCGCGGCCGGGTGGACGCCGTGCATCGGCCCCATCCTCGGCGGCATCATCGGGCTGGCGGCGACGAGCGGCGGCTGGAAGAGCGGCCTCGTCCTCTCGGCCTTCTACTCGGCGGGCCTCGCGATTCCGTTCCTCATCGTCGGGCTGGCGATGAACGCCTTCCTCGGCTTCTACGCGCGCTTCCGCCGCCACCTGCACAAGGTCGAGGTCGCCTCCGGCGTCCTGCTCATCGTCATCGGCCTGATGGTCGCCTTCAACATCCTGACGTGGCTCGCCGCCTTCGGCTCGCGCTACATGCCGAACGCCGAGGGCTGGATGAGCCGGAGGGTGGCCCAGAGAGTGCCGCCCGACCAGCCGCAGCAGCCTCCGCCCGAGGGGGGCGCCGCGAACGTCACCGCGCCGGCCGCCGTGAACGCCGAGACCGCCCCCGACGTAGAGCTGACGACGACCGACGGCAAGCCCCTGAAGCTCTCCGAGCTGAAGGGTCAGGTCGTGCTCTTGAACTTCTGGGCGACGTGGTGCGTCCCCTGCCGCTCCGAAATCCCGAGCCTCAACGCGATGGAGAAAGACCTCTCGGCGCGCGGCTTCAAAGTCCTCGGCGTCTCGACGACCGACTCGGCCGAGCTGGTGCGCGAGTACCAGCAGGACGTGCGGCAGGACTACACCGTCGCCGTCGGCGACGACGGCGTCGCCGCCAAGTACTCGGTCGGCGTGCTCCCCACGACCTTCATCATCGACCGCGAAGGCCGCATCCGCGAAAAGATCATCGGCGAAAAGACCCGCGCCTACTTCGAGTCACGCATCAAACCCCTGCTCGACGAGCAGGCGACGGCCGCCGCCCCTCGGGGCGAGTGAGCCGCGCGGCCACTTTCAACCTGAACGCCCGACCACCGGAGACGGAGAGAAGCAGTATGTTCAAGATTCTCGGTCGCACCGCCGTCGCGCTCGTCTTCGCGGCCGCCGCGCTCGCCGACGCGCGTGGGGCGCGGGCGCAGGTCAGTCCGCCGCCGCAAGCGACGCAGCAGCAGGGCGGACAGCCGGCCGTCGCGGCGCCGCAGCAGCAGCAGGAGGCGGCGCAGGCGGGGACGCAGATGAAGAGCGAGGGCGGGCACGAGTGGGCGCCGCTGCTTGAGCAGAAGGTCGATTACAAGGACTGGACGTTCAAGAGCCTGAAGGACGGCGCGCCTCTGAACCTGCGCGAGTTGTCGAAGGGCAAGAAGCTGGTGATGGTCGTCTACTTCGCGCCGTGGTGCGGGAACTGGCGCGCGGAGGCGCCGACCGTCTCGCGGCTCTACGAGAAGTACAAGGCCGACGGGTTCGAGGTCGTGGCGGTGAGCGAGTACGCGTCCGCGGACGACTCGCGCAAATACTTCGAGGGGCAGGGCGGCGCGCCCTTCCCCGTCGCGGTCGAGTCGGACGCGGCTTCGGCGCGCGAGCAGACGACGCACTTCGGCTACCGCAAATCGGTCGGCGACGCGCGCCGCTGGGGCTCGCCCTTCAACGTCTTCCTCGAACCCGCGAAGCTCAACAAGTCGGGCGAGGTCTTGACCGAGCGCGCGTGGGTCGTCGGCGGCGAGTTGATCGAGAAGGATGTCGAGCGCTTCATACGCGAGCGGCTCGGGCTTGCGGAGCAAGGCTCGGCCGAACCCTGCACGGACGAGCCGAAGGCCGAAAGTCAAAAAGCCTTAGGGGCCAAAAAGCCTTAGCCACGTACACGGCCGCAAGTCTCCCCCCCCAACAATCGAAAGCCCCGAAATCCCCGGCTCCCCGACAGCCCAGACACAGCCCTGAAAGGAATCTTCCCCCATGTCGCCCTCACGGCGTACACGCACCCCCGAGCGCCCGGCCCCGCCGCGCCGCCGCCGCCGCAAAGCCGCACTCCTTCTGCTCTGTCTCGCGCTCGCCGCGCCGCTCGCCTACACGCTGGCGCAGCGCGGGGCCTCGGCCTCGCGCCAAACTGACGCCGCTGCCAAGACCGCGCCCGAGAAGCGGCGCGCCTTCGTCCCCGGCGAGATTCTGGTGCGCTTCCGCGGCGAGTCGAAGGCCGCCTACGGCCAGAGGGAGTCGGCGTCACTCGTGGCCGAAGGCGGGCGCCGGATTCCGGTCGAGTTCGAGAGCGTGCGCGGGCTTGAGGTCGTGCGCGGCCTGCGCCTCGCGCGCGTCCCGGCCGAGGAGACGCTCGCGGCCGTCGAGTCTTTGCGCGCCCGCCCCGACGTGCTCTACGCCGAGCCGAACTACGTCCGCCGCAAGTTCGCCGCGCCCAACGACCCTTCCTACGCCGCTCAGTGGGCGCTCAAAAACACCGGCCAGTCCTCGGGCATCGCGGGCGCCGACATCGACGCCGAGCCGGCCTGGAACTCGACGACGGGGAGCACGCAGGTCGTCGTCGGCGTCGTGGACGAGGGCGTTGACATCAACCACCCGGACTTGCAAGCGAACGTCTGGACGAACCCCGGCGAAGTCCCCGGCAACGGCCTCGACGACGACGGCAGCGGCTACGCGGACGACCTCCACGGCTGGGACTTCTTCCACAACGACGCGACCGTCTTCGACGCGACCGGCGCCTTCCCCAACGACGAGACGGACGCGCACGGCACGCACGTCGCCGGCATCATCGGCGCGTCGGGCAACAACGGGCAGGGCGTCTCGGGCGTCAACTGGAACGTCAAGCTTTTGCCGCTGAAGATTCTCGGCCGCGAGGGCGAGTCGGCCGCGCCCTCTTCCGTCCTGGAGACGGTGCGCGCCTACGGCTACGCGCGGACGCTGCGCGACCTCTACAACAGTTCGGGCGGCGCGAAGGGCGCGAACCTGCGCGTGCTCAACAACTCCTACGGCGGCTACGGCGAGTCGCAGGCCGAGCGCGACGCCATCCGCGCGCTCGGCGACGCGGGCGTCCTCTTCGTCGCCGCCGCCGGGAACGAGGGGCGCAGCAATGACCGCACCCCCGTCTACCCGGCCTCCTACAACGAGCCGAACGTCATCACGGTCGGCGCCTCGACGCGCTGGGACGGACTGATCTCCTTCTCCAACTACGGCCCGCGCTCCGTCCACATGGCCGCGCCGGGCCACGACATCCTCTCGACGACGCCGGGCGGCACCTACGCCATGGCCGACGGCACCTCGATGGCCGCGCCGCACGTCGCGGGCGCGGCGGCGCTCGTCTGCGCGGCCGACCCCTCGGTGTCGCTCGCGCGCCTGCGCGCGGCGCTCCTCTTCGGCGGCGAGCGGTTGCAGGACTTGAACCCCGTCAACTTCGGCTCCGACTCAAGGGGGTTCGTCACGGGGCGCCGCCTGAACGCGGCGGGCGCGCTCGCGGCCGCGGCCGAGCCGGACGCGGCGCCGCCGGCCTCAATCGACAGCTTCCACCTCGTCGCGCAGCAGGGGCGCACCGTCAGCTTCGGCTGGACGGCGCCCGGCGACGACGGCTCGGCGGGCCGCGCCTCGCTCTACGAGATTCGCTTCTCCGACACGGACCCGCGCGCGATGGGCGCCGCCGAGTTCCAGCGCTCCCGCGTCCTCTTCGCGCCGCTCCCCTTAGACGCCGGGGCGGCGCAGACGGTGAGCGTCAACGTCCCCTTCCGCCACGCGTCGGGATTCGTCGGCATCCGCGCCGTGGACAACGCGGGCAACGCCGGCCCCGTCGCGGCCGTCGCCGTCGCCGTCGCGCAGGACGACGCAGACCCCTACACGCTCGGCACCTCGGCGCCCGAGCCGCTCTCGACCGGCGGCGAGAAGCTGAACCTCTTGGGCGACGACCTCTACTACTTCCTCTACCAACTCCCGTTCGACTTCCCGTTCTTCGGGCAGTCGAGCCGCGGCATCGGCGTCTCGATCAACGGCGCGCTCTACTTCAACGAGGTGCCGCGCAGAAGCGGCGCCCCCGGCGACGCGTCCGACGACGCCGACGCCTACACGGCGCGGCTCGCGGGCTACCGCATGGTCGCCGCCCTGTGGGACGACCTGCGCACGGACTTGAGGACGGGCGGCGACGTGTACGTCGTCAAGCCCGACCCGTCGCGCGTCATCTTCCGCTGGCAGGGCGTGACCTACCACACGCCGAACGGCCCGGCGACCGCCGCCGACCAGAACCCGGTCAACTTCGAGGTCGAGCTGCGCCGCGACGGCAGCATCGTCAAGCGCTACGGCGCGGGCAACGCCTTCGTCTTCCCCGTCGTCGGCATCTCGGGCGGCGACCCCGACACCTACGTCGCCGAGACGCACACGTCGCCCTACGCGCCCGTCAACTTGGCGAACGCGCCGACGCTCGTCTACACGCCGCGCAAGCCCAAGCCGCTGCCCGCGCCCGATGTGGCGGCCTTCATCAGCGTGACGCCCGACCCGGCGACCTCGGGGCAGCTTTTGACCTACACCGTCTACGCCTCCGACCGGAGCCACGACGCCGAAGCCGAACTGACTCGCCTGACGACGCAGGTGCCCGAAGGCACTTCGCTCGTCTCGGTCGCGGCCTCGCCTTCGTGGAAGGCCGTCGTCAACGCGCCGCCGCCGGGCGCGACCTCGGGCGCGATCACGGTCGATTACGGCACCATCTCCTCCACCAACAGCGGCACGCTGACGGTCGTCGTGCAGGTCAACGCGCCGCCGGGCTCGACGATTACGAACACGGCGAACGTGCAGAGCTACTGGCAAGACCCCGACCCGTCGAACAACACCGCAGTCCGTCAGACGGCCGTGGTCGCCGCGCCGCCCTTCGCGAACGTCCGCGCGGTGAGCGCGGGCGGCGCCGGAGGAATCTACGACAGCCACACCGTCGCGCTCAAAAACGACGGCACGGTCTGGGCGTGGGGCAGTTCCACGTCCGGACAGCTCGGCGACGGCACCGGCTCGAACTGGACGACGATGCCCGTCCTCGTCTACGACTTCGGCGGCGCGACGGGCGTCTCGGCCGGCGCGAGCCACACGCTCGCCGTCAAGACGGACGGCACGGTCTGGGGCTGGGGCTCGAACGGGGGCGGGCAGCTCGGCTTCCTCGGACAGTTCGGAAGCCAACGCAGCCGCCCCGCGCAGGTGCCCGGCGTGACGGGCGCCGTGGCCGTCGCGGCGGGCGGCGGGCACAGCCTCGCGCTCAAGTCGGACGGGACGGTCTGGGCGTGGGGCGGGAACGGGAGCGGGCAGGTCGGCAACGGCTCTTACACGGAGAGGTCGCCCGACGCCTCGCAGGTCGTGGGGCTGACGAACGTCAAGGCCGTCGCGGCCGGCCCGGCCTACTCGCTCGCCGTCAAGGCCGACGGCACGCTCTGGGGCTGGGGCTCGAACTACTACGGCAACACGCACACGGGCGTGCTCGGCCTTCCCGCGAGCAGCTTCAGCACGCCGACGCCCGTTCAGATCGGCGGCATCACGGGCGTCGCCGCGGTCGCGGCCGGCGGCACGCACGTCGTCGCCGTCAAGACCGACGGCACGGTCTGGACTTGGGGCAACGACCAGTTCGGGCAGCTCGGCGACGGCGGCACCAACGGCGCCGGGGGCACGACGCCGCGCCAGATTTCGCTCTCGAACGTCGCGGCCGTCGCCGCCGGCTTCGAGCACTCACTCGCGCTCCGCACGGACGGGACGGTCTGGTCGTGGGGTCACAACACGGGCGGCGCGCTCGGCGACGGGACGACGACCGACCGCAACGCGCCCGTTCCGGTCGCGCTCGGCGCGGCGGCCGCGGGGTTGGACGCCGGCGCCGAGCACAGCGCGGTCGTGATGGCCGACGGGAGCGTGCGGACTTGGGGCGCCAACGGCTCGGGGCAGCTCGGCGACCGCACGCGCGTAGACCGCCCCGTGCCCGTGCAGGTGAGCGGCCCGTTCCCCGTCACGACGCCTTACTACTCGCCCGACGGCGGCTCGTTCGAGTACCCGCAGGGTGTCATGGTCGCCTGCGACACGCCCGGCGCCGTCATCCACTACACGACCAACGGCGCCGACCCGACCGAGTCTGACCCGACCGTCGCCAACATCGGGACGCTCGTCCTTAACAGCACGACGACGCTCAAGGCGCGCGCTTACAAGCCGGGCTGGCCGGCGAGCGCGGTCAAGAGCACCGTCTTCAACTTCCCCGACCCCGTCGCCACGCCGACGCCGACGCCCGTCCCCGGCGCCTCCGCGCAGGCGGTGGCCTTCGTGCGGCAGGTCAACTCGCCCGCCGGCAACGGCGCCGACATCTTCCTCGCCAACGCCGACGGGACGGGCGCGGTCAACTTCACCTCCAACCAGGGCGACGACACCGACCCGGTCTGGTCGCCCGACGGGATGAAGATCGCCTACACCTGCCGGCGCAACCCCGACGGCAGCGTCGGCGGCCCGCGCCGCGTCTGCGTCCGCAACGCCGACGGGATGGGCTTCGCCGTGCTCTCGCAGACGCCGTCCGACGACTTCTCGCCCGCGTGGTCGCCCGACGGCAAGAAGCTCGCCTTCGCCAGCAACGTCCCCGGCAACGACTACACGTCGGTCTACACCATCAACGCCGACGGCACGAACCGCCTCCCGTTCAACTCAAGCTTTCTCGGGACGGGCTACCCCGACTGGTCGCCCGACGGGCAGTGGATCGTCTACGGCAACGTCCAGTCGATCTGGATTCAGCGCACCTTCGGCGGAAGCGCCTTGCGCCTGACGACCGGCTTCGGCGACATGCGCCCGCGCTACTCGCCCGACGGTAAGCGAATCGTCTTCCAGAGCAGCCGCAACGGGCAGGCGGAGATTTACCTCGTGGGCGCCGACGGCGCGGGGCTCGTGCGCCTGACGACGAACCCGGCCGCCGACACCGCGCCCGCGTGGTCGCCCGACGGCTCGAAGATCATCTTCACGTCGCTGCGCGACAACGCGCAGGTGCCGGCGCTCTACTCGATGAACCCGGACGGGTCGAACCAGACGCGGCTGATGGACGGCGGCGAAGGCAGTTGGCGCCGCGCGCCCAACGCCATCGACGGCTCGGGCTTCTTCGTCGCGCAGCACTACCGCGACTTCCTCTCGCGCGAGCCCGACCAATCGGGGCTGGACTTCTGGCGGGGCGGGATAGACTCCTGCGGCGAAGACGCCGCGTGCCGCGAGGTCAAGCGCGTCAACACGTCCGCCGCGTTCTTCCTGTCGATTGAGTTTCAGGAGACGGGCTACCTCGTCTACCGCGCCTACAAGGCGGCCTACGGCAACATGCCGGGCAAGCCCGTCCCGCTCGGGCTCGCCGAGTTCACGCCCGACACGCAAGTGCTCGGGCAGGGCCTAGTCGTCAACTCGCCCGGCTGGGAGGGGCAGTTGGAGGCGAACAAGCAGAACTACTTCAACGCCTTCGTCAGCCGCCCGCGCTTCGGCGCCGCCTATCCGGGCTCGCTTTCGGCGGCGCAGTTCGTGGACGCTTTGAACGCCAACGCCGGGCCGGTGCTCTCGGCCTCCGAGCGCGAGACTTTAGTGGGCGGCCTCGCCAACGGCACACTCTCGCGCGCGCAGGTCTTGCGCGCCGTGGCCGAGGACGCCGACACGCAGCGGCAGGAGACGAACCGCGCCTTCGTGCTGATGCAATACTTCGGCTACCTGCGGAGAGACCCCGACGCCGCGCCCGAGACGAATCTCAACTTCGACGGCTACAACTTCTGGCTCGGCAAGCTCGACGAGTTCGGCGGCGACTGGCGCGCGGCCGAGATGGTCAAGGCGTTCCTCTCTTCGACCGAATACCGCAAGCGGTTCGGGGGACAGTAGTCAGCAGGTAAATAACGGGCGGCGCGTCTCAGCCATGAGCCGGGACGCGCCGCCTCTGTTTTTCCTACTGACCACTGACTGTTGTCCGCTGCTTTTGTCTCCCGCACGCGCGACTGTTATGATGTCCCGCTTTTAGCCAGCTCAATTTTTTCGACCGGCTTTATAAAGGATGAGACTCCGCCTGCTCTACCACGGCCACTGTTTCGACGGCGTGGCCTCCGCCGCGGTCTTCACGCGGTTCTACCTCGCGCGCGCCGGCGCCTCGTCGGTCGAGGTCGCCTACGCGCCGCTGCTGCACACGGCCGGCTCGCTCTTCGACGAAGGGATGTTCGACGGCGACGAGAACGCCATCGTCGATTTCAAGTACAGCCCATCCGACCGCCTGACGTGGTGGTTCGACCACCACCAGTCCGCCTTCCTCTCGCCGCAGGACGAGGCGCACTTCCGCGCCGACCGTTCGGGGCTGAAGTTCTGGGACCCCGAGAGCAAGTCCTGCACCGAGTTCATCGCCCGCGTCGCCGACGAAAGCTTCGGCTTCCGCGACGACTCGCTCGCCCCGCTCATCAGTTGGGCGCACACCATCGACGGCGCCTTCTACGAGTCGGCCGCGCAGCCGGTCGAGTTGAAGGAGCCTGCGCTCCAACTCATGCAGGTCATCGAGAACGTGGACGACGAGTTCATCGAGTGCATCATCCGACAGCTCAGTGTCCGCCCGCTCGACGAGGTCGCCGCCGGCGAGGAGGTGCAGGCGCGCTTCCGCCCCCTGCTCGCGCGCCACAGCGAGACCCTTGAGACCGTCCGGCGCAAGGCCCGGTACGAGCGCGGCGCCGTCACCTTCGATCTGGTGGACGAGGGGCTTGAAGGCTTCAACAAGTTCATCCCCTACTACGTCCACCCCGAGACGACCTACTCGGTCGCGGTCACGCGCGGCGCGTACCGCACCAAAATCTCGGTCGGCTCGAACCCCTTCAGCCCGCGCCCGCGCCGCCACAACATCGCCTCGATCTGCGAGCGCTACGGCGGCGGCGGCCACGCCGTCGTCGGCGCCGTCTCCTTCCGCCCCGACGAGGTCGAGCGTGCCCGACAGGTCGCCAGCGAAATCCTCGCCGAACTGCGCGAGGGCTTTGAAGAGTAGCCGCCGTCGCTGACACCCGCATGCGCGAAGCGCCCGCCCCACGGCGGGCGTTTTCGTTGTGGAAGGGTTGTGATTTGAAGGCGGCGGCCGCCCCCGCGACTCACTCAAGGATTCCTCAACCCGCCTCCTTAAAGTGTGAGCATCGCAGTAGCGGAACGCTTGAGGAGGTAAGTCGGGATGGCTTGGAGTGGACGGAAGGTTTTTCGCGGCGGGCGCCGGTGCGCGCGCCTTTTGGTCGGTCTCTTCGCTACGGCGCTGCTGGCGCCGGCCGCGCCCGAAGCGTCGGCGCAGAGCGGCGTGGGCGCGCCGCGCGTGGTCGTGGCCGACATCGACTCAGGCGTCAACGTCTACCACTCCTTCTTCTACGCGGGCGGCGAACTTTACAAGACGGCCGCGCCTTCGAGCGTCACGCCCGAAGTCCTCGCCGCTTTCGGCATCGACGCCGCGCACCAGATAAGCCTGACGCGGACGGGCAACTTCGCCGCCGACTACGCGGCCGACGCGGCGCGCGTGTGGAGCAATATCAGGCCGGGCGAGCCTTACTGGTTCAGGGGCACCAACGTCATCGCCGTCTCGTTCGTGCCGGGCGCGCGCCCCGTGCTGCCCGACGACGCCGACGACACGCACGGCTTCGGCACCGCCTCGGCCGTCCTGCGCGCCAACCCCGAGGCCGTCGTCCTCTTCGTCGAGGGCATCTCGGACGACTCGGAGCGTTACGCCTTCACGCACCCCGAGGTGGACGTGGTCACGACGAGCTACGGTTTGCCGGGCAGCGTCCCGCTCCCGGCCGCCGCGCTGGGAAGCACCTATACGCACCTCAACCAGAGCTTCTACGGCGTGGTGCACATGGGCAAGCTCCACTTCGGCGCGTCAGACAACAGCCCCGCGCTCTCGCCGCCCGACGGGACTTCCGGCCCCTGGTGGAGCATCGGCGTCGCGGGATTCCAAGAAGCGACCGAGGGCGCGGGCGGCTTAGGCGACTCGGGCAGCGAGGGCAAGCAGGTCGTGAGCGGCTCGCTCCCCGACTTCGTCGCCGACTTTACGCAGCAGCTTCCGTACTGCGCCGACTGCGAGGCGGGCGGCTACGAGAGCGTCTCGGGGACGAGCTTCGCGACGCCGCGCTCGGCGGGCACCGCCTCGCAGGTCATCCTCGAAGCGCGTCGCGCGCTCGGACACGCGGGCGGGATGAACTTCACGCCCGAGGGCGAGTACGCGTTGGTGCGCGGCTCCGCGGGGCGGCAGATTTCCAACTGGCAGGTGCGCCGCGCGCTTGAGCAGGGCGCCTATTACCCGCGCCTTGAGCAATACAAGCTGACCACGACCGGCACCTACAACCTGACGAGCGTGCCCACCCTCAACCAGGCGCCGTGGGCGACCGTCGGCTGGGGCGTCATCACGCCCGCGCCCGAGCATCAGGTCGTCGAGCAGACGCTCGCCTTCCTCAAGGTGCGCGGCAGCATCCTCAAGTACAAGGATCAGAACGCCTGCACCTTCATGACCACGCTCGTCCGCGCGCGCCACCTCTTCTGGGACAACTGGCTCGACAGCCAGAGCAACGGCTACACCGGCGGCGACCCCTTCGTCTACTGCGGGACGAAATAAGCGAAGTAGACAGTAGTCAGTAGATAGTAGTCAGTAGAAAAACGAAGGCGGCGCGTCCCGGTCATCGACCGAACGCGCCGCCTTAAACCTGCTGTCTACTGTCTACTGTCCACTTCCCTTTCCCTCCGCCATCAGCGCCTCGATCTCTGCGACCTGCTTGGGCGCCTTGTCGGTGAGGACGCGGTAGCCGTCCGCCGTGACCAGCACGTCGTCCTCGATGCGGACGCCGATGCCGCGGTACTTGTCGGGGATGCCTTCGGCGTCCTCGGCGACGTAGATGCCGGGCTCGACCGTCATCACCATCCCCGGCTCGACCGGGCGCGGCTGTCCTTCGAGGTGGTACGCGCCCGCGTCGTGCACGTCCATCCCGAGGTAGTGCCCGAGCCGGTGCATGTAGAACTTCTTGTACTGCTCCTCCTCGATGAGCTTGGCCGGCTCGCCCTTCAGAAGCCCCAGCCTGACCATGCCCTCGGTCAGCATCTCGACCGACCGCTGGTGCATCTCGTCGAGCGTCACGCCGGGTTTGACCATGCGGATGCACTCCTCCTGACAGTCGAGCACGAGCTGGTAGATGTCGCGCTGCGCCTCACTGAAGCGGCCGCCGACGGGGAAGGTGCGCGTGATGTCCGAGGCGAAGCCCTCGTACTCGGCGCCCGCGTCGATGAGCAGCAGGTCGCCGTCTTTGAGTTCGGCGTCGTTGTCCACGTAATGAAGAATCGTCGCGTTCGCGCCCGAGCCGACGATGGAGTTGTAGGCCGGGGCCGCGGCCCCGCTGCGGCGGAAGACGTACTCGATGAGCGCGTCTATCTCGTACTCGCGCATGCCGGGGCGCGCCGACGCCATCGCCTCGCGATGCCCCTCGGCGGCGATGTCGGCCGAGCGCTGCATGAGCGCGACCTCCTCATCGGACTTTACCAGCCGCATCTCGTGGATGAGCGTGCCGGGGTCGATGATGGTCTGCGGCGCGCGCACCCCGCGCCGCCCCATCATGCGCATCCGCGAGAGCTGGCCGATGAGCGTCTGGTCGAGCGCGGAGTTGCCGGCGCCGAGCCGGTAGTAGAGCGAGCGAGCGCCGTCTAGAAGCTCGGTGAGCTTCGCGTCGAACTCTTCGACCGGGAAAGCCTCGTCGGCGCCGTAACGCTCCCGCGCGCCCTCGACGCCCGCGCGCCGCCCGTTCCAAATCTCCTTCTCGCGGTCGCGCGGCCGGACGAAGAGCGTGAAGGGTTTTTCGCGGCCGGGCGCGACGACGGCGATGGCGTCCGGCTCGCGGAAGCCGGTCAGGTAGTAGAAGTCCGAGTCCTGCCGGAAGCGATACTCCGTGTCGTGCGAGCGCGTCACCTCGCGCGCCGCCGGGATGACGGCGACCGAACCCGGCTCCATCCGCCGCATGAACTCCGCGAGCTGCGGTCTTGGCATCAGTAGTCTCTCCAGTTGAAAAGTGTTCGGCACGATTCTAACCCGCGGGCGCGGCGGCGCGGAAACGCGCCCGCGCGCCGTGGCTTTCAAAACCCCCGCCCGTCCGGCGATAATCGCGCGCGAGGCAAAAAAAGATGGCGACCCAAACCACACACATCCCGAAGACCGCGACTCAGCCTGAGCCGTCGCGCGAAATCATCTCCTACGACCCGGCGACCGGCGAGGAGGTCGGGCGCGCGCCGCTCGGCTCGGCCGCGGACGTGACGGCCGCGGTCGCGCGTGCGCGCGCGGCGCAGAAGAGTTGGGGCGCGTTGTCGTTCAAAGAGCGTGCGGCCGTCGTGATGCGCGCGCGCGCCATCTCGCTCGACGAGATGGACGAGATAGCGGAACTCATCTCGCGCGAGTCGGGCAAGCCGGCGGCCGAGGCGCTGGCGATGGAGCTCGTCCCGGCCGTCGATCTGATGCAGTTCTTCGCGCGCAAGTCCGAGCGGATGCTGCGCCCCGAGAAGATAGACATCGGCCTCTACCGCTTCCTCGGGCGCACGTCCGCCGTCGAGTACCGCCCCGTCGGGACGGTCGGGATCATCTCGCCGTGGAACTTCCCTTGGTCAACGCCCGTCGGCGAGGTCGTCATGGCGCTGATGGCCGGCAACTCCGTCGTGCTCAAGCCGAGCGAGCTGACGCCGCTCGTCGGCCTCAAGGTCGGCGACGTGTTCGCGCGCGCGGGACTGCCTGCAGGCGTGCTGGAAATCGTGACGGGAGACGGCTCGACCGGCGCCGCGCTCGTCGAGGCGGGCGTGGACAAGATCATGTTCACGGGCAGCGTCCCGACGGGGCGCCGCGTGGCCGAGACCGCCGCGCGCAAACTCATCCCCGTCGTGCTTGAGCTGGGCGGCAAAGACCCGATGATCGTCTTCGAGGACGCGGACATCTCGGCGGCGTCGGAGGCGGCCGTCTGGGGCGCGTTCGCCAACTCCGGCCAGGCGTGCGCCTCGGTCGAGCGCTGCTACGTCCACGCGAGCGTCGCCGAAGAGTTCACGCGCCGCGTCGTCGAGAAGGTTAAGGCGCTCCGGCAGGAGTCGGGCGTGGCCTGCGACCTCGGCGCGATGTCGAGCGAGCGGCAGTTCCGCCTCGTCGAAGAGCACGTCGGCGACGCGGTCGCGCGCGGCGCGCGCGTGCTCGCGGGCGGCGGGCGGGCGCGCGGCTGTTCCGACCGCGGCTGGTTCCACGAGCCGACCGTGCTCGCCGGCGTTGACCACTCGATGACCGTGATGCGCGAGGAGACGTTCGGCCCCGTCCTCCCCCTGATGACCTTCCGCGACGAGGCGGAGGCCGTCCGGCTCGCCAACGACAGCGACTTCGGCCTGACGGCGAGCGTCTGGACGCGCGACTTAAAAAAGGGGCGCCGCGTCGCCTCTCAGATCGAGGCCGGCACCGTCATGGTCAACGAGGTGCTCTACACGCACGGCATCGCGCAGACGCCTTGGGGCGGCGTCAAGCAGAGCGGACTCGGGCGCACGCACGGCCGGCTCGGGCTTCTTGAAATGGTCGCGCCGCACCACGTCCACGTCAACCGCCTCGCCTTCATGCAAGACGTCTGGTGGTTCGCCTACACGCCCGGCGCAGCCTCGCTCTTCCGCTCGCTCGCGCGACGCTTCGCGACGGGGTCGCTCCTCCAAACCCTCCTCATCTCCCCGCAGATGCTCGCCCGCTACCGCGAGCGCAAAGGGGCGGCGGGCAGGAAGGGGTAGAAGAGCAGAGGTCACATGCCGGGTATTATCTGGACGGAGTATCTTCAATACCGAGCAACTCTGAGAGGCTTTGACCTGTCGAAGCTTGAGCACATCATCCGCCACTCGGACGAGCGGTATTTCGATACTGAGACGCGGATGAGCGTCGTGGTAGGCCGTCATGACAGACAACTCGTATTAATCCCTTACGATGTTGCCTCGGACGCCATCACGCCAGTCACCGTCCATGCCATTACCCGTCAGCAGGTCAACTTTCGGTTGCGAACCGGGAGGTTCACTAATGAATAAGACGCGCGTACGGTATTTCGAGCAGGAAGATGTGCTCCACCTGACTCTCGGCGAGGGAGCGGAGAGCCGGAGTCTGGAGCTGAGCCCGAACATCACGGTCGAGCTTAACGACAAAAACGAGATGATTGGGGTGGAGATTCTCAACGCGAGCGCGTTCCTGCGGGACGCGGTGTTAGAGTCCATCCAGGCGAAGACACTTCAACTACTCGAAGCTTAAACTCACGCGGACGCTGCGGGCGCTGAGTTTGTACGCTGGCGACTTGCGCGCGGGCGTGATTCTGGCTATATTCGCCTTCCCCCGAAACTGCGGTTTGTGCGGCCCCTCACGGGCCGGGTCTTGTCCCACTACCTCGCTTCATTCGACACCCGACTGTCGGAGTAACTGACCGAGGCCCGGAGTCTCCTCTCCGCGGCATCCTCGCGCTCAACACGTTCATCGCGGGCGGAGCATGTTCCTGACGCCTGAGGCTCTAATTTTCTACGGCGGCGACGGTAAGCCCACCTCAACGCGCGGGGCTGCCCGGCCGCGCGCCGCCAAGACCCACCACGCACCAACACACTCGGAGGATTGAATGAAGAGACTTTCAGTTTTCACGGCGGCCTCGCTGCTGCTCGCTTTCGCCGCCGCGCTCTCGGTCGCCCCCCCCTCTCGGGGGCAGGGTCAGAAGGGCGGCATTAAGCGGAAGGCGCGCGCCGTGCCCGGCCAGTACATCGTTACGCTTCAGGAGTGGGCGGCGCAGCCGCGCGGCGAGAACTCTTTCGCGCCCAACGTCGCCGCCGACATCGCCTCGCAGCACCGGGGCGAGGTGCTCGCCGTCTACAAGCACGCGCTGCTCGGCTTCGCCATCCGTCTGCCCGAGCAGGCGGCCGAGGCGCTCACGCACGACCCGCGCGTCGAGTCGGTCGAAGAGGACGGCATCGTCACCGCCTCGACGACGCAGACGAGCGCGCCCTGGGGGCTTGACCGCATCGACCAGCGCAACCGCCCGCTCGACGGCCTCTACAACTACACGCCGACGGGCGCGGGCGTCCACGCCTACGTCATCGACACCGGCATCCGCAAGACGCACGCGCAGTTCGGCGGCCGCGCCAACGGCACCGCCTTCTCCTCGATCAACGACGGCAACGGCTCGAACGACTGCGCCGGCCACGGCACGCACGTCGCCGGCACCATCGGCGGCTCGACCTACGGCGTCGCCAAGGGCGTCACGCTCCACGCCGTCCGCGTGCTCGACTGCGCCGGCAACGGCACGGACTCGACCGTCATCTCGGGCGTCGATTGGGTGACGGCCAACCGCGTCCTCCCGGCGGTCGCCAACCTCTCGCTGGGCGGCGGCGCCTCGACCGCGCTCGACACGGCCATCCAGAACCTGATCAACTCGGGCGTGACGACGGCCGTCGCCGCCGGCAACGAGTACAGCGCCAACGCCTGCAACTCCTCGCCGGCGCGCGTCGCCGCCGCCATCACGGTCGGCTCGACGACTTCCACGGACGCCAAGTCTGACTTCTCGAACATCGGCACCTGCCTCGACATCTTCGCCCCGGGCTCTTCGATCACCTCGTCGTGGTACACGTCCGACACGGCGACGAACACCATCAGCGGCACGTCGATGGCGACGCCGCACGTCGCGGGCGTCGCGGCGCTCTACCTCCAGAACAACACGACGGCAAGCCCCGCGACCGTCAGTAACCAGATCGTCAGCACGGCGACGACGGGCGTGCTCACGGGCATCGGCACCGGCTCGCCCAACCGCCTGCTCTACTCGCTGCTGACGACGGGCGGCGGGGGCGGCGGCGGAGTCCCGGCGGCCTGCACGGGCGGGACGCAGTACGCCGGCTCGCTCTCGGGCACGGGCAGCTCCAGCTACCAGCCCAACGGCACCTACTACTTCAGCTCGGTCTCGGGCACGCACAAGGGCTGTCTGGTCGGGCCGGCCTCGGGCGCCGACTTCGACCTCTACCTACAGAAGTGGAACGGCTCGGCGTGGGTCGTCGTCGCGAGCAGTGAGAGCGCGACCTCCAATGAGACCATCTCCTACACCGGCACGTCCGGTTACTACATGTGGCAGGTCTACTCCTACAGCGGCTCCGGCAGCTATAACTTCTGGACGCTTCACCCGTAAGTGAGGCGCTTAGGAGCGTGAGCCCAGAGGCCGCCGCCGTCGAAACGGCGGCGGCCTCAACTCTTTAAGGGGGCGTCGCCGTTCGTTTCGCGGCCCCGCGGGGAATCTGCTATATTCGCCTTCCCCAAAGACGGTTCCGACGGCCTTCGCGCAAAATCAGCGGACAGAGACGAGTGGGGGCGGGGTTTTGCAGTCCCGCCCTCGCGTTTTGTCCACGTGCTTTTGAGACGGATGTAAGGGGAAGAGTCTTAACCGGCGTCGGGGCGTTCGGGCGCGTCGGCCGCCGCGACGGCTGCGCGCGCGCGCCGGCGTCGGCGCCGAATGAGGAACGCCGCGCCCCCGGCCGCCGCGAGCAGGACGGCCGCCGCCGCGCCCCAGCGCCCGGCGAGCGCCACCAGCAGCGTCAGCAGAAAGATCATCGTCCCCGGCGGGGCGAAGGCGAGAAAGCCTGTGAGCAGTATGGCGGCGATCCGCTTGGGGCTTTTCATGGCGGCTCAAAGGGTCGGCGGCCTTGGTGGCGCCGGGCGGCCATCCTAGCACAGGGTTCGGGCTGGCTTCATCGTGGAGACTGAGACGCGCAAGTCTTCGTGGCGCGGGGCGCCGTGGCAGGCGGCGGCGACGCTCGCCGCCTGCGCGCCCGCGTGGCTCATCCTGCGCTACGGCGTGGACGTGCCGTACTGGGATCAGTGGGACGTGGCGCCCTTCTTCGAGAAGCTCGCGCGCGGCTCGCTCAACGCCGCCGACCTCTTCAGACAGCAGAACGAGTACCGACAGTTCTTTCCCAACCTCATCTTCGTCGCGCTGGGTCGCCTGACCGGCTGGGACGTTCGCTTCGAGATGATGGCGGGCTTCCTGCTCGCGTGCCTCGCCGCCTTCTACGTCCGGCGACTCGGCGCGCTGACGCTCGCGGACTCTTCGGGCGGCGGGCCGTCGTTCCTGCTGGCGAGCCTGCTCGTCTTCTCGTCGATGCAGTACGAGAACTGGCTCTTCGGCGTGCAGGTCGTCTACTTCGTGCCGGGCGCGTGCGTCACGGCGGGTCTCGTCGCCGCCTACTCAGAACGCGTGGGGACGCGCGCGGCGCTGACGGTCTGCGCGTGTCTCGCAGCGGTCGCCACGTTCTCTTCGGCTAACGGGGTCGTGTGCTGGTTGGTGCTCCCGCCGGCGATTCTGGCCGCGCGGCCGGAGGCGCGACAGTCCCTCCGGCGTTGGCTGCCGGTGTGGGGCGCGTGCCTGGCGCTGTGCCTGGCCGTTTACGTCTACGGCTACCGCACGCCGGGGGCGCACCCGGCGCCCGCCGAGGCGTTGACGCGACCGCTCGACGCGGCCGTCTACTTCCTCGCGCTTCTGGGCGGGCCGCTCGCGCTGGGGCCGAGGCCGCTCGCCGTCGCGGTCGCCGCCGGCTCGTGCGCGCTCGCGGCGTACGCGTTGGCCGTCTTGTACGTCCTGCGGTACAGGCACGACGCGGCGTTCGTGCGGCGCGCGGGCGCGTGGGCGGCGCTCGGCGCTTACACGGTCGTCACGGCCTTGATGGTCACGGCCGGCAGGCTCGGCTTCGGCGTCGCGCAGTCGCTCTCTTCGAGGTACACGACCTTCACGCTCTACCTGCTCGTCGCGCTCGTCTACCTGCTGCCCCGCGTCGCCGCGCGCGCGGCGCGGCGTGGGCGGTGGCTTAAGGGGCGCGAAAGTTTGCTCGGAGTTGTTGGAGCGGCGGCGGCCGTCTTTCTGTTGCTCGCGCACGTCCTGGCCTTCGTGCTCGTCGTGCGTCACGGCGCGGGGCCGACGCGGCGCGCGCGCCTGCAAGCGAAGGCGTGTCTGCTCTTCGCCGAGGCCGCGCCGAACGAGCGCTGTCTGGCGGAAATGCTCTACCCGGACGCTCAAAAGCTGCGCGAGCGCGCGGCGGCGCTCGACCGTCTCGGCTACCTGCGCCCGCCGCTCGTCAGGGGCGGCCGGATGAGCGAGCTTGCGGCGGCCGGCGGCGTCTGCTCCGACGACTACGGCTACTTCAAAGTCGGGGCGACGGGCGTCGGCGGGCGCGCGCTCCTGCCCCGACGAGGGGGCGAGCCAGCCGACGCCGTCGTCCTCGCGCGCGGCGCGGACGAAGAGACCCAAACCGCCTTCGCCATAGTGCAGCCCGGCGGCGAGAAGGGGATGGACGAGGCGGCCGGCGACTGGCTAAAAGGGTTCCCGACGGCGGCGCCTCCTCCGGGCGCGGGCGACCGGCTCACGGCGTGGGCCTTCGACGCCGAAGCGGGGACGGCTTACAGGCTGTGCGGCGAGGGCGTGCTTCCCGGCGCCCGTTTAAGATAGACTTATGGCCGAAGGCATCAGCGTCTTTTTCCCGGCGTACAACGACGAGGGCAGCATCGGCTCTCTGGTCGCGGACGCGCTCGCGGTGCTGCCCAAGCTCAGCGACGACTACGAGGTCATCGTCGTCAACGACGGCAGCACGGACGGGACGGCCGAGGTGCTCGAAGAGCTGGCGCGACGCGAGCCGCGCCTGCGGGTCGTCCACCACGGCGTCAACCGCGGCTACGGCGCCGCGCTGCGGACGGGCTTCGCGAGCGCGACTAAAGAACTCGTCTTCTACACCGACGGCGACGGCCAGTACGACGTGAAGGAGTTGGCTATCTTACGGCCGCTGCTCACGGCCGGGGTTGACATCGTCAACGGCTATAAGATACAACGCGCCGATGTGTGGCGGCGCAAGGCCATCGGGGCCTTGTACAACCGCATGGCGCACCTTCTATTCAGCATCCCAATCCGCGACGTGGACTGCGACTTCCGCCTGATGCGGCGGCGGGCGTTCGAGGGGATCGAGCTGATCTCTTCGAGCGGCAGCATCTGCGTCGAGATGGTGCACAAGCTGCACCGCGCGGGTCGCACGTTCACAGAGCAGCCCGTCCACCACTACCCGCGCGCGCACGGGCGCTCGCAATTTTTCACGCTGCGGCGCGTCGGGCGCACCGCGCTCGAACTGACGGGGCTGTGGCTGAAGGCGGGCGCGCCGTCGCGGCTCCTGCGTCCGCGCGGCGGGCGCCGCCCCTCAAAGTCTAGCGAGTCTCCCCAAGACTTATGAACGAGCCCAAACTTTTCGGCGAGTACAAGGGGCGCACGGCGCTCGTCACCGGCGGCCTCGGCTTCATCGGCAGCAACCTCGTCCGCCGCCTCGTCGAGGTCGGCGCCGAGGTCTCGGTGCTCGACGCCCTGCTCCCCGACCAGGGCGGCAACCCCTTCAACGTCCGCGACGTGCGCGAGCGCATCGTGGTGCACACCGCCGACATGCGCGACCAGAAGGTCGTCAACCACCTCGTCGGCGGCGTCGATTACATCTTCAACCTCGCGGGCAGCGTCAGCCACCTCGACTCGATCCGCCACCCGCTCCGCGACCTCGACCACAACTGCGCCGCGCCGCTCACGCTCCTTGAGGCGTGCCGCAACTTCAACCCGCACGTCAAGGTCGTCTTCACCAGCACGCGGCAGGTCTACGGGCGGCCCGTCTACCTGCCGCTGGACGAGCAGCACCGCGTCGCGCCGCTCGACGTGAACGGCATCAACAAGCTGGCGGCCGAGCACTACCACCTGCTCTACCACCGGCTCTACGGCACGCGCGCCGTCTGCCTGCGGCTGACGAACACGTACGGGCCGCGCCAGCTCGTCCGCCACAACCGCCACGGCTTCATCGCGTGGTTCATCCGGCAGGCGATGGACGGCGGCGTCATCGACCTCTTCGGCGAGGGGCGGCAGCGGCGCGACATCAACCACGTTGACGATGTCGTGGAGGCGCTGCTGCTGGCGGGCGCGAGCGAGACGGCCGAGGGCGAGGTCTTCAACCTCGGCGGCGAGCCGGTCTCGCTGGCCGAGCTGGCCGAGGAGCTGATCTCGATTACGGGGCTAGGCACGGTGCGCTGCGTCCCCTTCCCGCAGGAGCGGCAGCTCATCGACGTGGGCAACATCCATTCGAGCTACGCCAAGATCGAGGCGTCGCTCGGCTGGCGGCCGACCGTCCCGCTGCGCGAGGGGCTGGAACAGACCGTCGAGTTCTACCGCCAGAACCGCGCGCACTACTGGAAGCCCGAGGCCGACCCCTTCACGCGCAACCAGAAGCGGGCATGAGTAGACAGTAGTCAGTAGATAGTAGAAGAACAAAGCGGCGCGCCCCGGTCATCAGCCGAGCGCGCCGCCTCTCTGTCTACTGTCTACTGTCTACTGTCTTCGGCTTTTCCGCGACGCAGACGGTGGAGAGTCCGGCGGGGAGGTTGGCGCCGGGGAGTTTGAGCAGGCGCGCTTCGGCGTGGAGCGCCGAGGTGAGCGAGCGGTTGAGCCAGGCGAGGGTCGGCGGGAGCGGCTTCACGTCGGAGCCGGAGTCCGCGAGGCCGAGCCGCTTCAAGACCAGCCGCCTGACGACCGCCGCCGGCAGCAGCAGCGAATTGGCGTAGGTCGCGCGCCGCACGCGAAAGCCCGCGCGCTCCATCGCGCCGGTGAGCCGACCCAGACTGTATCGGCGTTGCGTGTTCAGCGCCTCGTCGTGGCCGCTCCGCATCCAGGCGTAGGCGGCCGCGCGCACGAAGGCGACGCCTCCGGGGCGCAGCACGCGGAACATCTCGCGCATCGCCTGTTCGTCCGAGCCTTCGCCGGGAATCTGCACCAGCACGTCGAAGCTCGTCACGAGGTCGAAGGTCTCGTCGGCGAACGGCAGAGCCGTCACCGAAGCCTGCGCGACGTTACGCAGTCCCCGCTCGCGGCAGAAGGCGAGCGCGTCCCGCGAGATGTCAACGCCCGCGACCCGGCCGCCGCCCGCGTAGCGTTCGAGCCAGGTGACCATGCCGCCCGTCCCGCACCCCGCGTCGAGCACGTCGCGCGCGCCCCCCGGCGGGCAGACGGGGTCGAGCACCGCCGCCGTCACGCGGCGCATCCCCACGAACCACCAGAAGCTCTCCTCCAGCTCGTACAGGTACGCGTAGTCTTCTGAACGCAAACTCTACCTCCGGGTCAAGCCGCGAGCGCGGACGCGCGCGCTTGCCTTCGACGCGCCCGGCCTTTAGGATTCAACGCTCAAACCATCTTAAAGGCATCCGGGTTCGGACTTAAATCTTGCTGGGTAAAATCATCAGGGCACAGGAGCGGCGGCACGCGTCGCGCGACACCAACCGCGTCGTCCGCCCGTTCGAGTGGGGCGCGGAGTACGTCGCGGCGCACGCGAACGGCGCCGACCCGCGCGAGGCCGTCCTCGACGCCGCGCGCCGTGGCGTCGAGCACAGCGAAGACTTCTACGCGCTCGCGCCCGTCACAGACTACAGGCTCGAAGGCGACCGCCTCACGTGGACGAGCGCCGTCCACACCGCTTCGGAGGAGAACAACACCGCCCGCGCGCGCTTCTTCCCCGCCGAGCCGCCGAAGCGCGGGGGCTTGAAGGAGTCCGTGCGGCCGCGGCGCGCCGCCGTCGTGCTGCCCCAGTGGAACGCCGACGCCGAGAGTCACGTCGCGCTCTGCCGCCTGCTCGCGCGGCTCGGCATCGCGGCGCTCAGGCTCACGCTCCCCTACCACGAGGAGCGCCAGCCGCCGGAGATCGAGCGCGCCGACTACATGGTCAGCCCCAACGTCGGGCGCACGCTCCAGTCTTTGCGCCAAGCGGTCGTGGACACGCGCGCGGCCGTCGCGTGGCTCGACTCCCAAGGCTACGAGCGCATCGGCGCGACGGGGACGAGCATCGGCTCGTGCACGGCCTTCCTCGCCTTCGTCCACGACGAGCGCATCGACGCGGGCGTCTTCAACCACGTCTCGGGCTACGTGGCCGACGTGGTCTGGCGCGGCATCTCGACCCAGCACGTCCGCCGAGGGCTGGAGGGCTATCTCACGCTCGAAGAGTTGCGCGAGGCGTGGCTGCCCATCAGCCCGATGAGTTACACGGCGCGGCTCAAAAACTTGCGCCGCCGCCCGATGCGCTTCATCGCCGCGCGCCACGACCTGACGTTCCCGGCCGACCTCTCGCACGAAGTCATTTCGAGCGTCCGCGCGACGGGCGTCCCCGTCAACGTCTCCTGGCTCCCCTGCGGCCACTACACCTCGGGCGAGCGCCCGTGGGTCTACCTCGACGGCTGGAAGATCGTCGGCTTCCTGAGGAAAAACTTGTAGCGGGCGGCCGCCAGCTTCTTTCCTTGACTAGGCGCGCGATTTGGCATAGAACCGAGTCATCTTTTCTACGAACTGCACAACCCGGAGGATGAGCGAAGATGGCCGACGAGACCGTGAAAGACGCCGACACGCGGGGCGCCAACACCTGCAAGAACTCGCCCTGCACCTGCCCCGTCGAGCGCGGGGAGAAGTTCTGTAGCGTCCACTGCCAGAGCACCGAGAACACCATCCAGATCGACTGCGACTGCGGTCACGACACCTGCCAGGGCGACTTCTAAGAGAAAGCGCGAGCCGTTAACCGTCAACCGTGACGAGAGGAAGACAGGCGCTCTTCCTCTCGTCACGGTTGACGGTTAACGGCTCGCGCTTTACTTCCGCCTCCCCGTCAGGCCGGCGATGACCTCGACGAGTGCGGCGGGGTCTACGGGCTTGGGGACGTGGAGTTGATAGCCGGCTTCGAGCGCGCGCGCGTGGTCGGCGTCGCCCGCGTAGGCCGTGAGCGCCACCGAGGGGAGCGTCTGCCCGCGCCCCGAGCCGTGCGCGCGCAGCCGGCGGATGAGCTGGTAGCCGTCCTCGCCCGGCATCCCGATGTCGCACAGCAGCAGATCGGGCCACGCCTCTTCGAGCGCGCCCCACGCCGCCTCGGCCGACCCGACCGCCGTCACGCTCGCCCCCCTCATCTCAAGCACGGCCTTAATCAGATAGAGCGCGTCCGGCTCGTCGTCCACGACGAGCACGCTCACGCCCTTCAGCACGGCGGCGGGGCGCGCGCGTTCGGCCGGCTCGCCGTCCCCGTCACGCGCCTCTTCGTCACGCGCCGCGTGCTCGGCCGTCCGCAGCAGCGGCAGCTCGACCGTGAAGGTCGAGCCGCGCCCCTCGCCTTCGCTCGCGGCCGAGACGGTGCCGCCGTGCAGCTCGACGAGGTGGCGCACGATGGACAAGCCCAAGCCCAGCCCGCCGTAGACGCGCGTCGTCGATTGGTCGCCCTGCCGGAAGCGGTCGAAGACGTAAGGCAGGAAGTCGGGCCGAATCCCCTCGCCCGTGTCGGTGACGGTCAGGCGCGCGTGCTCGCCCGCGCGCGAGAGGTGCGCGCGCACCTCGCCGCCGATGGGCGTGAACTTGACGGCGTTGAGCAGGAGGTTCCAGACCACCTGTTGCAGCCGCCGCGCGTCGCCCATCACGGGGCCGACGCCGGGCTCGAAGTCGGCGCGCAAACGTATGCCCTTGGCCGCCGCCGCCGGGCCGACCGTGTCTATGGCGGCGCTGAGAACGTCGCGCAGGCTGGTCGGGCCGGCGTCCAGCCGCAGGTGCCCCGTGATGATGCGCGACACGTCGAGGATGTCGTCCACGATCTGCTGCTGCGTGCGCGCGTTGCGCTCGACGATCTCGACCGCCGTCCTGAAAGTCTTCTCGTCGAGCCGGCTGTCGCGCAGCATCGAAGACCAGCCGAGGATGGCGGTCAGGGGCGTCCGCAGCTCGTGCGAGAGCGTGGCGAGGAACTCGTCTTTCAGACGGCTCGCCTCCTCGGCCGACTCGCGCGCGCGCGTCTCGAAGCGGAGCAGCCGCATGTTCTCAAGCGCGACGGCCGCGAGGTTGGCGGCCATCTTCATCGCCGTCACGTGCTCCTCGCGGTAGGCGTTGTTCTCGTAGGACTGCACCTCGACGGTGCCGACGATGCGCCCCATCGTCGCCATCGGGACGACCAGAGACGACTGCGGCCTCAGCCCGTTGTCGGGGCCCACCAGCACCCCGAGCTGCCCGCCCCCCCTCTGCTTCAGCGCCCAGTAGTCGTTGGTGATGATGACCTGACGCGTGCGCACCGCCTGACTGTTCGGCCCCGAGGCGGTGAGGGGCATCGGCGGGAGCTGCGACACGTCAACCTCCTCGCCGTCGCCCCAGGCGTACTGCGCCACGCGCACGTCGCGCGCCTCGTCGTAGAGCGAGATGAAGATGCCGATGCAGGGGACGCTGACGACCGCGAAGTCGCGCAGGTCGCGGAAGATGGTCAGGTGGTCGCGCGCCGTCCCCAGCGACTCCGCGAGGTGCGTCAGCCGGTGGAGCAGCGTCGCGTACTCGCTGAGCGCGCGCCGCTCGGCTTCGTGGACGGCCGCCTCGGCGCGCTTGCGCTCGGTGAGGTCGGCCGAGACGCCGACGACGCCGACGAGGCGCCCCGCGTCGTCGTGGATGGGCGCGTCCGTGACGAGCGCCGGGAAGCACGACCCGTCGCGGCGGCGCACGCCGAACTCGCCCGACCACGTCTGGCCCGACGTGAGCCGCGCCATGATCTCGGCCGCCTGCTCGGCGGAGGTCTCGGCCGGCGTCACCTCAAGCACGTTGCGCCCGACGGCCTCGCCGGCCGGCCAGCCGTAGAGCCGCTCGGCGTACTGGTTCCAGTAGGTGATTTTGCCGTCGAGGTCGGTGGCGATGACGGCCTGCTCGACCATGTCGAGCAGGCCGGCCTGGAAGCGCATCGACTCCTCGGCGCGCCGCCGCCCGGTCAGGTCGCGGATGTGCGCGACGAAGCCGAGCACCGTGCCCGCCGGGTCGAAGTCGGGGACGTAGGAGACGCTGACGTAGCGGCGCGTGCCGTCGGGGTATTCAAGCTCGCGCTCGAAGTTGGCCTCGCGGCCGGCGAGCGCCTGCTCGGCGTAGGGGAGCACCTCGGCGTACACCTTCTCGCCGAGCGCTTCGCGGATGTGTAGGCCGTAGAGCCGCTCGTGCGGGACGCCCGTCCAGGCGTCGTAGGCGCGGTTGTTGTAGCGGAAGCGCAGCCCTGTGTCTACGTACGAGACCGGCTCGGGGATGGCGTCGAGCACGCGGCGCAGGCGTTCGTCGTCGAGACGCCGTGCGGGGGCTTCGGCCGCGACGAGCGGGTCGCGGCTTCCCTGTGGGTCGTTAGTGGGGGTCATCAAAAATCTACCGCAGGCGAAGAACTGTCGCGGCCCGCGGCGAGGGCTTCGGGCGCTTGTCGTCACGCGCAGCACGGGGCGTGCGGGCGCGCATTACATGCTCTCTCTTTCAAACCGGCGCGTGCATTATCATCCTCGCGCGCCACTTCATCAACCGCGCGCGGCGGCTACGTCCGCCGGCGGACATGAGGGGCGGAAGCCTTCATCTGGCAAGGCGGAAGAAGACATCCTCGAACGGCTCGTCGGGCATCCCGGCGAGGCGGCGCAGTTCGGCCGGGGTGCCCTCGGCGACGACGCGGCCGCGGCTCATCACGCCCGCGCGGTCGGCCGCGCGCTCGACGAAGCTCATCACGTGCGACGAGACGACGAAGGCCGCGCCCGCCTCGCGCTCGCGCTCGACGCGCAGGCGGAGTTTCCTCATCATCTCCACGTCGAGTCCGTTCAAAGGCTCGTCCAGAACGAGCACGCGGGGCGAGCCGAGAAAGGCGGCCGCCAGCCCCAGCTTCTTCCTCATCCCGAGCGAGTAGCCGCCGACCCACTTGCCCTCGACCGCCTTCAACTCGAAGAACTCGGCCTCCTCGGCGGCGCGCGTCTCGTCCGCGCCCTTCAGCCCCGCGACCAGGCGCAGATACTCGCGCCCCGTCAGACGCTGGTAGAAGTAAAGCTCCTCGGGCAGGTAGCCCACGCGCCGCTTCGCCGCGAGCGGCCGCTTGCGCATGTCTTCGCCGCACACCGTCACCGTCCCCGCGTCCGGCTCCGACAGCCCCGTCATCATCCTTATCAGCGTGGACTTCCCCGCCCCGTTCGCCCCCACGAGCGCGTAGACCTCGCCCGCCCCGACGCGCAAGGAGACGCCGTCCACGGCCAACGTCTCGCCGTAACGCTTCACGACCGACTCGACAACCAGCAAACTCTCCGCGCTCAAAGTCCCTCCGTCGAAGTTAGATAAAACTGTGCCCGCTCCACCCCGCGTAGGCAGAGCGGCTGGACGGCCATCGCGTAGACGGCCAGCCCGATGGGCCACACGACGGCCGTCAAGCCGCCCGCCGCGAGCGCCGCGCACAGGGTCAGGATGAGCGCGAGGCCGGGCTGCTCGGGCATCTCGAAGGAGAGCCCGGCGGCGGCCGTGCTCGCCATCCACCACAGCCACGCGCACTCGGCCACGAGCGCCGGCGTGTACGAGGCCGGCGACGCGCCGCACGCGAGGCCCGCGACACACGCCGCCAGCGCGCCCGGCGCCGCCAGCACACGCGCGAGGTAGAGCTTCGCGCGCCACGCGTCCTCGCCCCGCAGGCCGGCCGAGCGTTCGAGCCAGAGGTGCGGCCGCTGGTGCGCGACCAGCACCGGCAGCAGCGACGCCAGCGACGCCGACGCCAGCACGCACGCGAACTTCACCGCCAGCACGCGCGGCAGCCACGTCGTCGAAGCCCACCCTTCGGCCTCGTACTCGGGCAACACCCCGCCCGCGAGCAGCGCCACCAGCAGCAGGACGACCAGCGCCGCCACGCCCGCCGCCGCGTAGACGGCCGACGAGAACCCGCGCAGCGTCAGACGCAGGTCGCGCGCGAGCTGCGACGACAACTCCCCGCGCCCCCGGCACACGCGCCCCGCCAGACGCTCGACGACGCCGCCCCACCTCTCGCGCGCGCCCAGACGCTTCGCGAACTCCGCGTCCGACCCGCGCCAACGCGCGTGCGCCGCGAACCCGAGCGCCGACAGCAGCGCCGCCGTCAACATTCCCCCCGCGAGCAACGTCGCCCGCCCGACGACGGTCAACCCGCCCGGCCTCACGACATCGGTCAACAACAGCCCGGCGACGGCCGCGCACAACGCGAACGCCGCGAGCGACGCCGCGCCCTGCACGCCCTTGCGCCTGTGCGACCAGCGCACCCAGCCGAGCGCCGACAAGACCTCGCCCGACGCGAGCACCGCGACGAGCAGCGCGACGGACGCGAAGACGCGCGCGTTTAAAATTTCGCCGCCCGCGAGCCAGCGCAGCGCGAGCGCCGCCGCGCCGGCCGCCAGCGTCCGCGCCGCGCGCAGCAGCAGCGCCGCCGAAAGTTGCGCGCCCGCCGAGACCGGCAGCGCGTCCAAAATCCACTCGGGGCTGCGGACGTGGTAGACCTCCACGCTCGCGCGCGACAGGCTGAGCGCCGCGAGGCACGCGGCCGCCGCCACGCACGCCGCGAGCGTCTGCCACTCGGTCGGACTCCACTCCGCCTCGCGCACCATGCGCCCCACGCCGAAGTAGGTCATCCCGAGCACGAGCGGCCCGAGCACCAGGAGCGCGTACAGATTCTCGCGCGCCCAGCGCCCGCCTTCTACGAGCCACGCGCCCGCGATGAGTCTCAGTTGCTTCACAGAAAATTTGAAATCTTAATCTTCGCGCCCGGCCCTCTTGCGCTCCGTCGCGGCGGCGATGCGGTTCTCCAAGACAACGTCGGGCGTGTAGTTCTCCAACTTGAGGAAGTGCGCGGCCGCCGCGTAGAGCGCGGCCTGCGGGACGAGGCCGACCAGTTCGCTCGCCAGAACCTCGACGCCCTCCCTCTCGGCCTCGCGCCGGACGGCCTCGAAGGCGTGGTGGAGGTTCGTCCGCTCGTAGCTCGTCAGGTTCATCGAGACCTGCACGACGCCCCGGCTCGCCAGCTCGAACCCGAGCGCCTTCAGATGCAGCAGCCCGCCGTCGCGCTCGCGCACGGCGCGCGCGATGCGCTTCGCAACCGAGAGGTCGCCGGTCTTCAAAGTCACGTTGTACGCGACGAGCAGCGGCCGCACGCCGACGATTACCGCGCCCGCCGTCGGGTGGACGCGGGCTTCACCAACGTCGGGCGCGCGCTCGGGCACCGTCGCGATCTGCTCGCGCAGCAGCTCGAAGCCGCCGCGCCGCACGTCGGCGAGGTTGCGCCGCTCGTCCTTGAGCGCCGCGCTCTCGTAGAAGTAGACGGGTATCCCCAACTCGCCCCAGATGCGCCTCCCGGCTTCGTGCGCGAGCAGGACGCACTCGTCAACGTTGAGGCCGCGGACGGGGATGAACGGCAGCACGTCGCACGCGCCCATGCGGGGGTGCTGGCCGGCGTGCTTGCTCAAATCAATCAGTTCGGCCGCGCGCGCGACGACGCGCACCGCCGCCTCGACCACCGTCTCGGGCGGCGCGACGAAGGTGACGACCGAGCGGTTGTGATCCGGGTCGATGTGCGTGCCGAGGACGAGCGCGCCCTCGACCGACTCGACCGCCTCGCACAGGCGCTCGACCACCGAGGGGTCGCGCCCTTCGCTGAAGTTGGGAACACACTCGACTACGCGTTCCATGGTGGGCAATACTAACCCGCGCCGTGGGCGAGGCGCACGCGCCGCCTTCGCCCGGCCCCGGAGACCGCCGTCACGGAGACGACTCTATGCCCGCACCCGCCTTCGCGCAGGCGTTTTTGCAACTGCTCTTCCTGCTCGCGCCCGCGCAGGACGCGCAGGCGGTCGCGCCGCGCGCCTACCGGCGCGAGTTCGAGAACGAGCGCGTGCGCGTTACGCGCGTCCACTACGAGCCGCGCGAGAAGATTCCGACGCACGACCACCCCGACAACGCCACCGTCTTCGTCTACCTGCGCGACAGCGGCCCCGCCCGCTTCGTCCACACGGGCGACGAGGCGTTCACGCTCGTCCGCCCGCCCGTTAAGGCCGGCGGCTTTCGCCTGAGCCGCGGCGCGAAAGAGACGCACGTCGTCGAGAGTTTGACCGACGCCCCGACGGATTTTTTAAGAATCGAGCTGAAGGGTTGGAACGACGCCGAGCGACGCTCCTTCCTCAGACGCTTCCCGCCCGAGCCGCGACGCACGACGCGCACCTCGCAGCGGCTCAAGTTCGAGAACGAGCGCGCGCGCGTCTGGCGCGTGACGTGCGCCGCGCGTCGCAGGTGCGCGGGGCTTGGCGGCGTGGGCGGGGCGGCCTCGCTGCTGGTCGCGCTCACGCCCGCGCTTCTGCGCTCGCCCGACGGCGGGACGGAAGTCTCGATGGCGCTCGGCGAAACGCTCTGGTCGGAGCCGGGCGGCTCGCCCTCCTTCGACAACGCCTCCGGCGTCGCGGCCGAGTTCCTCAGAATAGATTTGAAGGCCGCGCGGTCTCGCTAACTTTTTTAGTCCGTCGAGCAGGGGAGGTTCAGAGACGTGGGTTCAGAGTGGGCCAAAGAGGCGGTCAGGCGCGCGGAGGAGATTACGCGCGAGCTTGCGGCGGCGGGCGGCGGGTTCAGCCTCTCGTACCAGCGGCGCGAGGCGCGCTTCGCGCTGAAGTCGGAAGGCGGGATGGTCTACTTCTCCGCGCACGACTACGAGACGCGCAAGGGGATTGACTGGGCCGGGCTGCGCAAGGACGTGCTGGCGCGCGCCGCCGCCGCCGAGCCGCCGGCCTCTTAAATCTCTTCGAGCGGCCAGACCTCAACGTCCACGGGGCCGCCGTGGTGGACGAGCGGCTCGCCGGCCGGGTGCCCGAGTCCCGCCGCGTCAACCATCGTCGAGCGGTACGAGCGAAGGTCGGCGTCGTGGAGCGGCCACGGCCGGTGGTGGATGCGCACGCGGTAGAGCTTGCCGCCGTCGGCCGCGTAGAGGCAGTAGCGCTCGGTGAGGAAGAAGTCGAGCGTGCCCGGCTCGGACTCGGGCTGGGCGCCGCCCTCGACCCAACGCGCCTCGAACTCGGCCGGCGCGCCCTCCGCGTCTTCGCGCGAGGAGGAGTAGAGGGTCGTGTCGCCCTCGCGCACGCGCTCGATGCGCGCGTTGAAGTAGGGGAGGCGGTAGAAGGCGCGCGCGCCGAGGACGGCCGCCGTGCTGTTGGCGTCGAGCGAGAAGAACCAGACGCCGGGGACGCCGTCGGCGTGGACGTAGGTGCGGACGTTGATCTCGTGGAACTCGCTGAGGAAGGGCACCGGCGGCACGAAGACGGGGCGCACGCCCCAGAGCGTGAACGGCGTCACGCCGACGAAGGCGCGCCCCTCGTAGGTGTCGATTTCGAGCCGCGCGGGGACGTGCTTGCGCAGCAGCTCGGCCGGCACCTGCCAGTGCATGAAGAGCAGGTCGCCCCACGACTGGTACATGACGGGCGACCCCTCGGGGCGCACGCGCGCCGCCAGCCTGTCGTCAACGCTCGGCTTCATTAAAGCACCTCCGGTTAGCGCCGGAGACGTTACAACGATTTTATTGCGGAGTTGTCTCGGGCGGCCGCACTTACCGAACAGCACGGCCGCCGAAGCTTTACCGCCGGACACAACGAAGGAGAGCGTAAGAACATGAAAACTTTAGTCGAGGGAGTGCTCGTCGCGGCCGCGATGGTCGGCGTCGTGCTTTGCGTCTCGCGCGCGGACGCGCAGAGGGAAAGCGGCGGCGGCGAGGAGCCGTCGCGCGTCTTCGTGCGCCTCGGCGAGGTCGCCGACTTCGAGGGCTTCGACGTGGAGGCGCGCGGCGGCGAGGTCGTTGGCCTGACGGTCGTCAGGAAGGGCGGGCGGCGCTCGGCGCTCAAGCGGCAGGCCGCCACCGAGTGCGGCGTGGGCTGCCCCGCGGGACAGAAGCTGAGTTGCTGGGAGGAGACGGCCGAGCAGTTGAGCATCTGCGTCTGCGACGGCGCCGCCACCGCCATACGCAAACTTCCCGGCCAGAAGAAGTACACCAACATCGTCCTCAAGCGCGGCGGCGGCACTTACTAAAGCGCCGCCGCACGCTGCGGGCCACGCGTCGCGGGCGGCTTCCTCGAAATCGGGCGCCGGGTCGCTCTGTTTTCTTCGGGGCGAAACTGTGAGAACATCGCGCCACCTCACGCGGCGGGAAGGTCATTCAAGGGGGTTTGTTCACACCGATGAGCAGGGCAGACGTTTCTTTAGGCGGCGCCGAAGAGAAGGCGGAAGAACTCACGCGCGCCGCGCGGCCGTGGATCGAGAGGCTGGCGCGGTTCGGCTACGCGGCGAAGGGCGTGGTCTACGTCCTCATCGGCGCGCTGGCGGCGTTGGGCGCCTTCAAGGGCGGCGCGCCGACCGACTCGCGCGGCGCGCTGGCGGAGATCGTCCGCCAGCCTTACGGGCGCGTCATGCTCTCGGTCGTCGCCTCGGGCCTCGCCGGCTACGCGCTCTGGCGGGTGGTGCAGGCGCTCCGCGACACGGAGGACAAGGGCACCAGTTGGAAGGGGCTGGCGATACGTTTCGGCTACGGCTGCATCGGCGTCGTCTACGCGGGGCTGGGCTACTCGGCCGTCCGGCTCATCCTCGGCCACGACGCCGGCAAGGGCAGCGACGAGACGACGAAGGGGTGGGCGGCCACATTCTTCGCGCTCCCGCTCGGGCGCTGGATGGTCGGGCTGGCGGGCTTGTGCGTCGTCGGCTTCGGACTCTGGCAGTGCTACAAGGCTTTCACCGCCAAGTTCCGCGAGAAGTGGAAGCGGCACGAGATGAGCGAGCGGGCGCGCTCGCTCGCCACGCGCGCGGGTCAGGTGGGGCTGGTGTCGCGCGGCGTCGTCTTCGGCATCATTGGCATCTTCCTCGTCCAGGCGGCGCTGCGCGCGAGGCCGGAAGAGGCGCGCGGCATCAGCGGCGCCCTCCACGCGCTTGAGCAGCAGCCGTACGGCCCTTACGTCCTCGGCGCCGTCGCGCTCGGCCTCGTCGCCTACGGACTCTACATGTTCGTCGAGGCGCGCTACCGCCGGATGATTATCGACTGAGGACGTTTGAAGATGACGTTTCGCTTGCTCACCACGTTTGTCCTTCTGTGCGGGCTGCTCTCCGCGGCGCACGGCCGGCACGTTGGCGCCGACGGCGCGGCGGCGCCGCTCGTCGTCGGCGAGACCTTCACCATCGACTCAAAAGTCCTGAACGAGACGCGCCGCATCAACGTCTACCTGCCGCCCGGCTACGCCGAGTCAACGGCCGCGCGCCTGCCCGTGCTCTACATGCCCGACGGGGGCATCGCCGAAGACTTCCTGCACGTCGCCGGCCTCGTTCAGGTGTCGGTCGGCAACGGGACGATGCGCCCGCACATCCTCGTCGGGATCGAGAACACCGAGCGGCGGCGCGACATGACCGGCCCGACTGAAAACGCGGACGACAAGAAGATCGCCCCGCGCGTCGGCGGCTCCGAGGCGTTCCGAAAGTTCATCCGCGAGGAGCTGATGCCGCGCGTCAAGTCGCGCTACCGCACGACGGGGGAGACGGCCGTCGTCGGCGAGTCGCTCGCCGGGCTGTTCGTGGTCGAGACGCTCCTCCTCGAACCCGAGCTGTTCGACACCTACATCGCCTTCGACCCGAGCCTCTGGTGGAACGACGAGAAGCTCTTGGCAAGCGCGGGCGGGCGGCTGCGCGTCCGCCCCGGCCTGAAGAAGACGCTCTACTTCGCCGCCAGCGCCGACATGGGTAAGCTCGCCGACAACTTCGCGGCCGTCCTGACCAAAAGCGCGCCGTCCGGCGTCCGCTGGCATTACGAGAGGATGCCGGAAGAGAAACATTCGACCATCTACCACCCGGCCGCGCTGAGGGCCTTCCGCGCGCTGTTCGCGCCGCCCGCCGGCAAGTAAGACCGGGTTCGCGCCATGCCCTCCTCAGACCGCTTCATCAACGACCGCAAGGACGCGTGGCAGCGCCTTGAGGACTTGCTGCACCTGCTCGACGGCTCGTCTCTGCGCCGCCTGCACCGCGAGGAGGTGCGCGAGCTCGGGCGCATCTACCGGCGCACGGCCTCCGACCTCGCCATCGCGCGCGCCGAGTGCCGCGACCCGAAACTCGTCAACTACCTCAACAGCCTCGTCATCCGCGCGCACGGCCGCATCTACCGCGCCGACGCCTCCGAGGGCCGCTCGCGCCTGCGCGACTTCTTCGCGCGCGACTTCCCGCGCGCCTTCCGCCGCGCGTGGCGCTTCTTCGCGTTGGCCTTCGCCACCTACATGCTCTTCGCCGTGCTGGCCTTCGCGGGGACGACGCGCGACCCCGAGTTCTCCGAGCTGGCCGGCGTGCCGCCGCACATGCGCGAGTACATTCTCGAACGCAAGCCCCGCTGGTGGGAGGGCGCCAACGACGCCAACCAGCTCGCCGCGAGCCAGATCGGTACGCACAACATCCGCGTCACCTTCAACGCCTTCGCGCTGGGCGCGACCTTCGGCGTCGGCACGCTCTACTACCTCGCGATGAACGGCCTCGCCCACGCCTCGGTGCTCGCGCTCACCTACCGCGCCGGCTACGGACACGAGCTGGCGACCTTCATGTCGGCGCACGGCGTCATCGAGCTGACCTGCATCTTCATCGCCGGCGGCGCCGGGATGCTCTTCGGCACCGCGCTGCTCTTCCCCGGCGACCTCCCGCGCTTCGACAACCTGCGACTCCGGGGCCGCGAGGCCGCGCAGCTCGTCGCCGGCTGCGTCCCGCTGCTCGCGCTCGCCGCCACCATCGAGGGCTTCGTCTCGCCCTCGCCCGACATCTCGCCCGCCGCCAAGTACGGCGTCGCCGCCGCCACCGGCCTCGCGCTCTACGCCTACCTCCTCTTCGCCGGCAGGGGAGAAAAATTCATCCTGAACAGTTAACAGGCTTTCTTCCGGTTACAGCAGGCCGCGCTCTTTGACTCGGATGTAGGTTTCGAGGAGGGAGGGGACGAGGGCGGCGGCGGTCACGTCGAGCGCGAGGCCGCCCTGCGCTTCGACGAGGCGGAGCGCGGCCTCGCGCTGGAGCATGATCTCTTCGGCGACCGACTGCGCGAAGAGTTCGCGCAGGTTCGCCGGCTCGTCGCGGACGGAGGCGCGCAGGTCGCGGTCGGCGATGGTCGTCACCAGCGGGAGGTGGCGCGGGCGCAGCAGACGCAGGGAAGTCAGAAGCTCGCGCGAGCCTTCCTCGTCAACGAGGTCTGTGAGGAGGACGACGAGCGAGCGGCGCTTGCAGTTGGCGGCGACGAACTCGAAGGCGCGCGTGTAGGAAGGCTCGATCAACTCGGGCTCGACGGCGTGGAGGGCTTCGAGCACGCGCTCCAACTGCTCGCGCCCCTTCGCCGGCGGGACGTAAGCCTCGACGCGGCGGCCGAAGACGAGCAGGCCCGCGTGGTCGCCCGCGCGCCGCGCGGCGCTCATCAGGGCGAGCGCGGCGTGGATGGCCGTGTCGAACTTCGTCTCGCGCTCGATGCGCGCCGTCATCAGGCGGCCGGCGTCCAGGGCGACGAGCACGGTCTGGTCGCGCTCGATCTGATACTGCCGCGTCGTCAGGCGGCCCCGGCGCGCCGTCGCGCTCCAGGAGACGTGGCGCAGCTCGTCGCCGGGCACGTACTCGCGCAATGACTCGAAGTCGCGCCCCTCGCCGCGCCACGCCGCGCGCCGCTGCGCCGCGACGAGCGAGCGGGCGCCCAGAGCCTTCAACTCCGCCTCGCGCGCGCGCCTGACGTTCGGGTAGACCTTGACCGCCGCCGCCTCGCCCGCGCGCCCCTCGCGCCACGCCAGCCCGAGCCGCGTGCGCCAGCGCAGCGCCACGCCCCCGAACTCGAAGCGGCCGCGCCGCGTGGGCTTGAGCGCGTAGGCGAAGACCTTCGACTCGTGCGGCCCGACTCTCAGCTCAACCTCGCGCGGCGCGGCGAGCGCCAGCTCCGGCGGGTGCTCGTCCTTGATTTTTAAGTGGAAGGAGCGCGGCGTGTTGTTCTCGACGCGGACGCGCACCTCGGTCTCCGCGCCGATGTGGAAACGTCCGCCGAACTCGCGGAAGATTTCGAGCCCCGCCGGCAGCCGGCTCGCTCGCGCGTCGGCGAAGGCCACGGCCAAAAGCGCCGCGTCGTACGCCAGCGCCGCCCAACGCAACCCCGGCCGCCCCCACGACAGCGACAGCGGCACGAAGCCCGCCGCGAGCAGCGCGTAGAAGAGTTTTGTGAAGACGAAACGCATCAGGCGAGCCTCACGCGCCGACCCTCATCATCGTGGCGAGCATCGTCGCGACCAGCTTCTCCGCACCGCCCTTGAGCGCGAAGACATCGCCCGCGCAGACCGAGATGTTGCGCCCGGCGCGGACGACCCGCGCGCGCGCCGCAAAGCTTTCCCCGGCGGCGGGCGAGAGCAGGTTGAGCTTGAACTCGACGGAGAGCACTTCGGAGCCGGCGTCCGTCAGCGTCAGCGCCGCGTAGCCGCAGGCCGTGTCCGCGGCCGCCGCGACGACGCCGGCGTGCACGTAGCCGTGCTGCTGCGTCAGCGCCTCGTCGAAGTCGAGCGCGATCTCCACCTCGCCGGGCTCGACGCGCAGGAGCCGCATGCCGAGCGTCACCATCGCGCGCTGCCGCGCGAAGCTCTCGCGCACGCGCCGCTCGTAGTCCGGGTCTCGCGGTTTAAAGTCGGCCATACTTCAGCGCGGGACTTCGACCGTGTTGAGGATGTCGGTGATGACGGAGTCGGTGGTCGCGCCGTCGAGCTCGGCCTCGGCGCGTAGGGATACGCGGTGGCGCAGGGCCGGCCGCGCCACGTCGCGCACGTCGTCGGGCGTGGCGAAGTCGCGGCCGCGTATCGCGGCGAGCGCCTTCGAGCAGAGCAGCAGCGCCACGCTGGCGCGCGGGCTCGCGCCGTAGGCGACCGCCGGGTGCTCGCGCGTGCGTCGCACCAACTCAACCAGATAGCGCCGCACGCCCGGCTCCATCCGCGCGGCGCGCACCTCTGCGCGGCAGCGCATGACGGCGTCCGGCTCGGCGAGCGGCCGCACGTCGATCTGTTCGAGCCGTCGCGCGCTAAAACCCGAGTCCCAGTTCGAGACGACCTGCGCCTCCTCCTCCTCGGTCGGGTAGTCGATGATTATTTTGACGAGGAAGCGGTCGAGCTGTGCCTCGGGCAGCGGGTACGTGCCCTCGTACTCGATGGGGTTCTCGGTGGCGAAGACCGTGAAGAGTGGCGAGAGACGGTGCTGCTCGCCGTCGATGGTCACCTGCCGCTCCTCCATCGCTTCGAGGAGCGCCGACTGCGTCTTCGGCGGCGTGCGGTTGATCTCGTCGGCGAGCAGCATGTCGGTGAAGACGGGGCCGCGGCGCAGGCTGAAGCTGGCGGTCGCCGTGTTGAAGACGTTCATGCCCGTGATGTCCGAGGGCATCAGGTCGGGCGTGAACTGGATGCGGCTGAAGTCGGCGCCGACGATGCGCGCCAGCGTCTTGACGAGCAGAGTCTTCCCCGTCCCCGGCACGCCCTCGACGAGCGCGTGCCCCTCGGCGAGCAGCGCGACGAGCAACTGCTCGACCACCTCGTCCTGCCCGACGACGACCTTGCGCAGCTCCGTCCTGATCTGCTCGACGGTTGACGGGACGTATTCAAGCATCTTCGATTTTTAATTTTCGCTCTTTATTTTTTTCGAGAACACGCGCGGCCGTATGTAACCACATAAAACCGCAAATTAAAACTCGCGAATCCCCTCAACGCGCCTGGCGGATTTCGCGGGAGCGCATGAGGATGCCGAGGTCGCGTTCGAGTTCGCGCAAGTTGCGGGCGAGGGCGACGGCGCGGCGCGCGGTGAGCGGGGCGCCGGCCATCGCGTCTTCGCACTCGACGAGGAGCGCTTCGAGCACTCGGCGGTCGCGGCCCGAGCGGGCGGCGACGCGCTCGGCGATCTGCGCGGCCTTCGCGGTCGCGGGCAGCCCCGCGTAGCGCGCCAGCGCGCGGCGCGTGCGCTGGTAGATGTTCTCGACCGCGAGGTCGTAGGCGCGCGCCCGCTGTTGCAGTTCGGCCATCGAGGAGACGAATTCGAGCTTGGAGCGGCGGTCGGGGCGCGGGGCCGGCAGCGCGCGCGCGAAGCGTCGGCCGCGCGTCCAGACGACGGCGAACGCGAGGAGCGCGGCCTGCGCGAACATCCAGAGGACGGGCGTGCCGCTGAAGTATGCGAAGAGGAGGTTGCGCGCCTCGCCGAAGCCGTGGTGAAACTCGTCGAAGGCGACGCGCCCGCCGCCGCCGCCCGTCACGACGCCGACGGCGAGGAAGAGGTTGTCGGCGCGGTTGACGCCGGCGTTCGAGACCACGTAGGGGTCGGAGAGGACGACGATGCGGCCGCGCCCGTAAGCGTAATCGACGAGGAGCGCGCCCTGACCTTCGCGGCCGTCGAGCACGTGGACGACCGGCGCCAGCGTGTCGGGACCTGAGTCCTCCGCGGACGGCGGCGGGGGCGGCGGCTCGCCTTCGGTCGGCCCGCCCCAGAAGTCCTCTTCCGAGTCGGGCGTCGCGGTCGCGGCGGGCTTCCCCGGCCCGATGCCGACGGCCCCGGCGGTCGGGTAGTAGATGTAGAGGCGCGAGGCGAAGCGCGAGCGCGTCACCCCGGAGACGTGGCGCGTGAGCGCGGTCGGCTGCGCGGGCGAGACGAGGGGCACGCCGCGCGTCATGTTCTCGGCGTCGTGCGGGAGCACGTCGGGGCCGGGCGTCTCGCCCGCCTCGGTGAAGACGCGCCAGCGCCCCGACGACGGGAGGAGCTGCGCGTCGGGCGCGCGGTCGATGAGCACGAGGCGGCCGCCCCCGCCGACCCAGCGCAGCACCGCGTCGGCCTCGCCCTTCTCCACCCCGCGCCGCAGCGGGCCGACCATGACGAGGCTGTCGGGGCCTTGCGGGCCTCCGAGCGCGGACATCGGCAGCCCCCAGCGCGAGACTTCGTGGCCGCTCTGTTGGAGGTACTCGAAGAGCGCGCGCGTGCCCGTCCCGCCCGAGTTTCGGGTCGAGCGGTCGGGCGCGAACTCGGTCTCGGCCTCGTCCTCCACGCGCACGTACGACGCCGCGTTGAGCGTCGCGAACACGGCGACCAGCACGACGAACGAGACGAGGATGAGCAGGCGGCTCTTCATGGCGCGGTAGGCATTCGCCTACTTGACTCCCTTTAATGCCTGTCGGCAGCGCGTCTTGAAGCTCTCCCAGTCGGAGGCCGTGGCGTCGCGCAGGCCGTACCAGTGCACCTCGAAGTCGAAGGTGAGCGGAAGCATCTCGGCGTAGAGGCCGGGGCTGGCCGCGCGGCGGACGGCGCTCAGGTAGTCGCGGTTCGTCTTGTGCTGCGCGAGGCGCACGACGCCGCGGTCGCCCAGCTCGCAGAGCAGCGCGACGTAAGCCTTGCGTATCGCGCCGCGCAGGTCGCCCGCGAGCGCCAGCCGCTCGGCGTCGTCGAGCAGGTCGGACGCGGTCTGGTCGGCTTCGAGCCGCTCGCCGAGCACGACGCGCGCGCCGCGCCTGGGCTTGCGCGACCTGCCGCCGCGCCCGCGCCGCAGCCAGAGCAGCCGCGCGACGTACGCCAGCACCGCGAGGCAGAGCAGGAGGACGACGACCTGCGTCGTCATGGAGACGCGCGGGCTGGCGCCCGGCCGGACGAGGCGGCCCTTCGGCAGAAGGCTCAAAACCCACTCGATGAAACGCCGGACGAGGTCCTGGACCGCGTTGCCCTGCTGGCGGCGCGCCTCGCGGTCGAACTCGGGCGAGCTCAGGATCGAGTTGAGCCGGCCGCGCTCGGCGTCCCTGTCGAGCGGACGCGCGGTGGCGCCGCCCTCGGCCTCGGCCAGCCGCGCTTCGAGCGAGCGCAGGCGCGCGGCCGCCGCGCGGAGCCGGGCGGCGTTCTTCTCAAACTCGTCGTCGTTGGCCACGACCTCGTCGAACGCTTCGTGGAGCCAGGTGTTGTCAACCTCTATGAAGTCCTCGCCCCGGCCGACCCTCTCGCGCGGCGGGAGCGAGTCGCGGACTCCGCCGAGCACTTCGGGCGTCTCCTCGGCCAAACCCGCCTCGGCCTCTTCAAGCTCTGCGTCGGTGTCGGGCCCGGACTCATCCCCGTACTCGCCGACCACGGCCACGCGCTCGCACATCCCCGCCAGCCCTTCGAGCGGCTTGATTGCGTCGCGCACGCGCGCGCGGTAGTCGGCGAGCGTCGCGACGCGCTGGGACGGCCGCGCCGGGGCCGCCGGACGAGTCTGCGCGCGTTGAGCCGTCGGAAGGAGACAGAGGAGCGTCAGGAAGAGAAAGACGAAGACGGCCGCCGCGACCCGCGACCCGCGAGCCGCGCGTCCCGACAGAGGATTTTTAAAGGGCGTGAGTCTCATCCGTCTTCAAAGCCCGAGGATGGAGCCGGGCGTCTTCTCCGACGGGCCTTGTGGGTTCTCCGCCGGACTGTGCTGGTTCTCCGCCGGGGCGTGCTGCGGCTGCTCTTCGGGGGCGTGCGGCCCGGCGGTCGGCGCGTGGGTCGGCGCGGGCGCGTCCGGCCGCTGCTGCTGCTGCCCCGGCGGGGCGATGGCCGGGGCGAGCGGCGCGTGATAGCCGGTCGGCACCGCCGGCATCTGGCCGAAGACCTGCGCCGCCAGAAGCTCTATGTCGTAACCTTCGTGCCGCACGCGCTCGTCCACGTAGAGCAGCGAAAGCCCCATCATCCAGACGGGCGCGAGCAGCGTGGTCGAGACCTGCCCGAGCGCCGCCCGGCCGACCGTGTACCACGCCGGCAGGCGCGTCGCGTCCAACTCGAAAGGGTTGACGCCGTTGAGGTAAGCGAACCAGCCCAGCGGCAGCAGCAGCAGAATCCCTGCCGAGTACCACGCGAACCCCGTGAAGAGGAACATCCCCATCAGCCGGCGGACGTTCCCGCGCGCCAGCGCGGCGCTCCGGCTGATGGAGTCGAGGACGCCGCGCCCCTCGACCATCAAAACCTGCGGCACGTAGGCCACGCGCCCCGCCACGAAGAAGAAGACGACGAGCATCAGCAGAATCGCCGCCGCCATCGTCACCAGGAAGAAGATCAGCGCGAACCACTGCACGCCCACCGGCGGCGACGTGGCCGCCAGCAGCCCCAAGACGACCAGCGCCAGCGCCCAGACTATCAGCCCCGCGGCGAGCGCCGCCGCCCCCGAGATGAAGAGCCAGAACAGGACGGCCGCCGACGCGCGGACGAGCGCCCACGCGCGCGAGCGCACGCTCCGGTAGATGAGCCGCGTCGTCACCGGCTCGCCCCAGAGCAGGTGCATCACGAGGTTGCGCGACGCCCCGCCCATCACGGTCAACTGCGCCAGCAGCCCGAAGACGTAGACCGCCAGCCCCGCCGCCACCCCCAGAAAATAGACGACCACGCGCCCCTCGCTCGCCGCCGCCGACATCGCGCGCAGGCAGACGAGCATCAGCACCCACCCCGCCGCCGAGACGACGACGGGCGGCACGCTGGCGCGAATCAGCGCCCCGAAGTGTCGCCGGTAGAGCCGCACGGTGCGGTCGATGAGGTCGCCCGCGCCGAGCGGCGCCAGTTGCAGGTTTTTGACGGCGAGCGTCGCCAAGATTCTCCGCTTCCGCGACCCGAAACGTTTCAGCCGTGGGGAGTTGCGCCGGGATTGTAGCACACGCCTCGGGGCGCCGGGCCGGACTCTTCGGGCGCCCGGCCGTCCCGAATGGCGGCGAATTCGTGGCGAAACTTATTCAAAAATTTGAAGCTGACTTCAAAAATTCGTTTTTTAAAATTCGGAGTTGTGTCGGCGAGCCTCCGCGCGGCCTCCGGCCGGCCGGACGTAAGTCCTGTATTTTTCTGACTTAGTGTATGAAATCGTGAGTAAGTGTCGAGGTGGCCTTCGAGTTGCCTAAATTCGAGCAGGGTTATCCTGTTCAGCAATGTGCCTTCTGACTAAACACCAGAAACTTCTAGAAGGTTAAACACAACGAAAGGAATGGTTAGCATGAGAAATCCGATACGCTTCGTGACCGTGATGCTCACGCTGGCGATCTCGCTCTTTACGGCGATGAGCGCGGCGGCGCAGAACTCCACGACGGGATCGATTGAGGGGACGGTCGTTGACGTCAACGGCGCGGCTGTGCCGGGCGTGACCGTCACGGCCACCAGCCCGAACCTCATCCGCCCGCAGACGGCGACGACCAACGAGGAGGGCTCCTACCGCCTTGGCAACCTCCCGCCGGGGCGCTACACGGTGACGGTCGAGTCCACGTCGGGCTTCGCCAGGTTCGAGCAGACGAACGTCGAGGTCAACCTGTCGAGGACTTCGACGGTCACCGTCTCGCTCCGCCCGGCGGGCGCGACCGAGACCGTCGAGGTGACGGCCAGCTCCGGCGCCGCCATCGACGTGACCACCAACACGACGGGGACGAACGTCTCCACCGAGCAGTTCTCGAACTTCCCGACGCAGCGCACCGTCCAGTCGCTCTACACCATCGCGCCGACGGTCTCGCGCTCGGGCCTGCGCGACTCCTCGGGCCGCGACCGCGACCCGTCGGTCGCCGGCTCGTCGGGTCCCGAGAACAACTACATCCTCGACGGCATCACGGTCAGCGACCCGGCCTTCGGCGGCTCGGGCGCCAACCTGCCCTTCGAGTTCGTCCAGGAGGTCGAGATCAAGACCGGCGCCTTCAGCGCCGAGTACGGCAAATCGACCGGCGGCATCTTCAACGTCATCACCAAGTCGGGCGGCAACGAGTTCCGCGGCGACCTCTTCGGCTACCTGACGACCAAGGCCATGGTGCGCGAGACCAAGCAGTTCTCCTTCACCGGCTCCGCCCCGAACGGCTTCTCCGAGATCGACGCCGGCTTCGACCTCGGCGGTCCCATCGTCAAGAACAAGCTCTGGTTCTTCGGCGCGTTTAACCCGCAGCAGCGCAAGAACTTCTTCCTGACCCAGACCTTCCGCGACGAGGTCGAGAACAAGGTCACGACGCCCTTCTACTCGGGCAAGGTGACGTGGGGCATCAACCAGAACCACACGATGACCTTCTCGACCTTCGGCGACTTCTCGAAGGAGCAGGGCTTCCTCTACGGCAGCGCCAACCTCGGCGTCTCGGGCTTCGGCAACGACCCGGCCAGCTTCCGCGGCGAGATTCAGCGCGGCGGCCACAACTACACGACGCGCCTGAACTCGGTCTTCTCGCCGAACTTCATCGGCGAGTTCGCCTTCGGCCTCCACCTCCAGCGCCTGAACATCATCCCCGAGTCGCCGACCGACCCGCTCGTCACCGACAACTTCGCCATCCTCAACGGCGCCGGCACGGCGGTGGCGGGGGTGACGAACACCAACGCCGAAGACATCCGCTGCGACGACGTTGACAACAACCCGCTGACGCCGTGTGTCAACCGCAGCTATGGCTTCGTCAGCTACGTCAACGCGCCGGGCGGCTCGCTCCAGCGCAACTTCATCCAGCAGGGTTTCGGCCTCTTCACCACGCAGAACCGCGACCGCCTGGAGTTCCTCGGCCGCTTGCAGAACATCTTCGGCAAGCACACGATCAAGTACGGTTTCGAGTTCAACCGGAACATGTACGAGATCGACACCCGCTCGACCGGCCCCGAGCGCACCTTCGCCAACTCGCAGGGGATTCCCTTCGCCGGCGGCTTCACCGACACCAACCAGGTGAGCGGCTACCGCGTCACCAACAGCTTCGGCGTCTGCACGACCCGCGGCACGGTCATCGTCTGCCCGAGCGCGGCGGCGACGAACCGCGCGGCGCTCATCGCGGCGTCGGCCGGCTACACCGGCGCGGTGCAGACGGGCGGCGGCGTCCCCAACCTGACGCTGGCCGAGGCGCAGAATAACCCGTTCCTCGTCCTGCTCTCGACCCGCATCCGCGACTTCAAGAACATCGCCGACACCTACACCGACGTGGAGAGCTTTTACGTCCAGGAGGAGTACAAGGCGACGCGTAACCTCCAGCTCACGCTGGGCCTCCGCTGGGACTACCAGCAGGCTTACGGCCAGAACAGCGTCTCCTACCTGAAGCTCAACGACTTCATCGCCAACATGCAGCCGCGCTTCGGCATCAGTTGGGACTTCACCGGCACGGGTCGCGGCAAGGTCTTCGCCAACTTCGCGCGCTTCGTCGAGGCGCCGATCCCGCTCGACATCAACGTCCGCGCGGGCTCCGAGGACAGCCAGACCGACAAGAACTTCAACGTCAGCCGCTACAGCGGGTTCCCCGCCACCTCGTTCCTCGTCCCCGGCCGCACCGTCGCCAACCTCGGCGCGGCGCCGACCCCGATCGACCCGGGCCTCAGCCCGCAGACGGTCGAGGACTACACGGCCGGCATCGAGTACGAGCCGATCAAGGACCTCGCGCTCGGCTTCCGCGGCGTCTACCGCCGCCAGGACAACGTCATCGAGGACGGCTCGTTCAACCAGGGCGTTGACTACTTCCTCTTCAACCCCGGCCGCCGCGTCTCGCAGGACGTGACGACCGAGGACCTGGCCTGCGTCCAGTTCAACGCCTGCTTCGGCCCGGCGCGCCGCTACTACCGCGCGCTCGAGTTCACGGCGCAGAAGCGTTTCACGAACAACTACCAGTTCATCGCCTCGTACGTCTACTCCAGCCTGATCGGCAACTACGAGGGTCTGTTCCGCAACGACAACGGCCAGAGCGACCCGAACATCACGTCGCTCTTCGACCTCGTCAGCCTGCTCAACGGGCTCTACGGCCGCCTGCCGAACGACCGGCCGCACCAGTTCAAGTTTGACGGCAGCTACCGCACGCCGTTCAAGCTGATGATCAGCGGCTCGTTCCGCGCGCAGTCGGGCATCCCGTTCAACGCGCTCGTTCCCGACGTTGACTACGGCGACAACGAGGGCTTCGGCGTGCAGCGCGGCACCGCCATCGTCCCGGCGACCGCGCCGTCGCCGGCCGGCTTCCCGAACGTGGTTGACAGCATCGGCAGCAACCGCACGCCGACGACGTGGAACCTCGACCTCGGCGCCTACTACCCGATCAACTTCGGCGAGCGGCGCCAGCTCCGCTTCCAGGCTGACTGGTTCAACGTCTTCAACAACCAGCGCGCCATCCGCCTCGACGAGACCTTCTCGATCACCAGCGGCGTCAACGGCGTCCCCGACGTCCCGAACCCGTTCTTCGGCTCGGGCCGCGTCTTCCAGTTCCCGTCGGCCTTCCGGCTCGGCGCGAAGTTCTCTTTCTAGTTTGATCCGCCGCCGGCCCCCCGCGCGGGGGGCCGGCGAGTTCAGCGGGGAGGGGCGCAAGAGATTTGCACCCCTCCTAATTTTTTTCTGCTATCCTGTCCCCCGCCACTTCCCCGGACAAACAGCCGCAGACCGAGCGCCGCCTGGTCGCCTTCGGAGGAGCCGCAATGTCCTCGAAAACCTTCAAACTTTCGGCGCGCCGACCCGCGGTCGCGCGCGCACTCCGCACGGCGGCGGGCGCCCTGCTCGCGCTCGCCGCCGCCCTCGTCTGTCTGCCGGCCGCGGCCGCGCTCGCGCAGTCCGGCGGCGGCACGGAGACCACGGGGACGGGGGGCGAACACTCCATCCAGGGGCGCGTCTTCCTCCCCTCGGGGCGCATCTCGGACGCGCGCGTCCGCGTGCTGTTGGAGAGCACCCATTCGAGCACGCTCTCGGTGCTGACCGACCCGAACGGCGCCTTCCGCTTCAACTCGCTGATGTCCGGCTCCTACACCGTCGTCGTCGAGGGCACCGAGCAGTACGAGTCGGCGCGCGAGTCGGTCTACATCGAGCAGACGACGGGCCGCACCTTCAGGGAGACGCCGCGCGTCGCCACCGTCTACCTCAACCTCCGCGCCCGGAGCGCCGCCGGCTCGGGCGAGCGCCCGCCCGGCGTGCTGGACGCGTCGCTGGCGGGCGTGCCGAAGCCGGCCGTTGACCTCTACCACAAGGCGGTCGAGGCCGCGCGCAGGAAGGAGAACGAGCGGGCGGTCGAGCTGCTCAAGGGCGCGCTGGAGTTCGCCCCCGACTTCCGGCTGGCCCTGAGCGACCTCGGCGCGCTCTACCTCAAGCTGAAGCAGCCGGAGAAGGCGGCCGGGCCGCTGCGCGCCGCGCTCAAGCTCGCGCCCGAAGACTTCCCGACGATTCTGAACTACGGCATCGCGCTCTACGACCGGAAGGAGTTCGGCGAGGCCGAGGCGCAGTTCCGCAAGGCCGCGCAGCGGCACAGCGCGTCGCCGACGGCGCACTTCTACCTCGGCGTCATCCTGCTCAAGCGGCGCGAGACGGACGAGGCCGAGCGGGAACTGCGCTCGGCCGTCGCCTCGGGCGGCGACAGTATCGCCGTCGCGCACTACTATCTGGGCGGCATCTACTGGGGGCGGCAGGACTACAAGCGCGCGGCCGACGAGCTGGAGACCTACCTGCGACTCGCGCCCGACGCGCCCGAGGCCGAGCGCGTCCGCTCGACCGTCAAGGAGCTGCGCGCCAGACAATAACGGCGCGGCGCGTGTGAAGACAAAAAGCGGGCGGGGACGTTTGAAGTCCCCGCCCGCTTTTTGTCATACGGCCTTTAAGCCGCCGAGACTACTCGACGACGAAGTCGGCGCGGCGCTCGATGTCGATCTTCCCCTTCTTGTCCTGCACGAAGAAGATGAGCGAGTAGCGCCCGCGCCGGGGCGGCACCTTGAGGCGCGTGCCCTGCGGGGCGACCGTCTGCCCGGCCGGCGGCGGCGCCAGCGCCAACGGGCTCTCCATCATCACCGTCCCCTTCGCGTCCACGAGCCGCACGCGCTGCGTGAGGTCGTTCGGGTCTTTCGGCGCGTTGTAGAGCACGTAGCGGATGTCGATGTCCGCGTTCGGCTTGAAGGCGTTGGCGCCGCTGAACTCGGTCTTCCCGGCCTCGGAGAGCAGCAGGCTGCTCGCGGAGATGGCCTTGCGGTCGGTCAGGTTGGGCACCTCGAAGAACTGGTAGGACGAGCCGACGGCGCCGCTCGTCTTCTCGCGCATCACGGCCCGCACCTGATACTGGCCGGGCGGCAGCGTCATCGGCTGCGGGACGAAGGTGAGCCCCGAGGCCGCCAGCTTCTGCCGCTCATCGGGCTTCGAGAGGTCGAAGGCGAGGGTGCGCTTGACGAGTCCCTCGGGATCGTCCTTCCCGGCGGCGAAGACCGCCGCGACCAGCTCGTAGGAGGCCGTCAGGTCGGCGGCGCCCTCGGCCGGGAGGTTCAGGTAGTTGCGCCCGACGTGGAAGCCGAGCTGCACCGACTGCCCCCCGCCCGCCGGGACGACGCGCGCCACGACCTCGACGGGCAGGTCGAACATCGGCACCGGCGACATCAGCGCCGCCACCAGCTCGGCGCCCGTCCCGCGCGCGGTCTCCTGGTTGACGGCCAGGTAGCCGCGCCGCGTCCGCACCAGAAGCTCGGGGCGCCCCTTGACCGTCACGGTCAGGCGGTGGAACTTGTTGTCGAGCGCCGCCGGGCGGAAGCCGACGACGTAGTAGGAGCTGGCGTCCTCGACCGCGCGGTCGAGCCCGCCCGTGATGTCGTTGGTGTTGGCGATGACGGCGCCGCCCGTCCCGTAGGCGACCATCCGCGCCGCGCTCAGGTTCTCGAAGTCGCTCATCGTGGCGCTGCCCGCGAGGTTGGTCGCGAGGATGTCCACGCCCGTCACCTGCTCGACGGCCTGCGACGAGGTGGTGCGCAGCCCCCCGGCGTCGAGCGCGTAGACGCTGATGCCGCCGCGCCGCGCCTGCTCGATGAGCTGGATCATCTGGTTGCTCTGGTCCTCGCTCGTGCCGCCGAGCGTGACGAACGACTCGGAGAGCAGCAGGACGACCTTGCGGCCGGGCAGGTCGGCCATGCCCTTGAAGAGGCTGGAGAGCGCGAGCGCGGTGTTGCGCGTGTCGGAGGCGATCTCCTGGACGCGCGTCTGCGCCGCGTTGCGGACTTTCGCGCGCGTCATCCCGGCGTCGGACGCGCCGCCCGCCTCGTCGTCGCCGCCGGCCGAGCCGATGGGCTTCATCCCGCCGCCGCCGACGCGGCTCTCGTCGGCGATGGAGCCGGTGCTGCCCTGTTCGGCGAGGCTGGACGCGGAGGCGCGCCGCGCCACGGCTTCGAGCACCGTCCGGTCGCCGGCGTTGATGCGCTGCGCCTCGGCGTAGGTCATTTTATAGGCGTCGCGCGCCTGCTGCATGCGGTTGGTCGGCGCGGTCAGGCGGTTGATGGCGGCCAGCAGCCGCTGCTTGTCGTTGGTGAACTGCTGCGAGGTGCCCATCCGCCCGCCGACGGAGATGACGGCGGCCATGTCGGTCGGGCCGAGCCTGTTGTTGACGTAGTCGGTCAGCGCCTTGCGCGTGCGGATGTAGTTGTCGTTCGACATCGTCGTGTCGTCAACGACGAGCGCGATGTGGCGGCCGGGGTAGGGGCGCAGCAGCGTCGAGCGCGCGGCGGCCTCGGCGTCGGCGGGCTGGGCGGCCGCGCCCGCCGGCCGGCTCAGGCGCGAGCCCTCGACGGCGGCGAAGTAGTCAACGGCGACCGGCTGCTTCTCGTCGAGCACCTGGAAGTCGGAGGCGCTCAAACCGTTGATGCGCTTGCCCGACTTGTCCGTCACGATCACGTCAACGTGGACGGCGGACGAGCCGATGCGGACGGTCTCCTCCTGCCCGGCGCCGGCCGGCGGCTGCTGGGAGCGCGCCGCCGGGGCGATGAAGGCGAGCGCGAGTAGTGTCGCAAGGATTCTTTTACACATGATGACCTCTCTGAGGTTGGGTGTCGTTTCGGGCTTCGGTTCGCGCGGCCCGGGGGCGCCGTCGGGTCGGGGAGCGGCGGGACGGATTATACGAAAAAAAAGGGGGGAGAGCACAGCGGCTCTCCCCCTCTGAAGCGAGACCCGGCGCCGCCCGACTCGGGCGGCGCCGGGCGGCCCGGGGGCCGTTTAGAAGATGAAGCGGAGGCCGAACCGCAGGGAGCGGGCGCCGCCGTTGTTGTAACCGGGATTCTGGAAGGTGCCGACGAAGGTCACGAAGGAGGCGTCCTCCGTGATGGGGTCGGGCACACCGAAGTTCCGGTGGTTGAAGATGTTGAAGGCTTCAGCGCGGAACTCGAGCTTCGTGTTCTCGGTGATGTTGGTGGTCTTGAAGATCGAGAGATTCGCGGTCGCGAAATTCTCGCCGAAGAAGGTGTTGCGGCCGACATCGCCGAAGGGCGTGCGGAAGAGGTTGAAGGCTTCGAGGTCCGCGAGGCCGGCGCCGGCGGCGGCACCGAACTGCGTGAACAGGCCGAAGTCGTTGTAGATGAGACGCGCCTGCTGGAGCGCCTGCGTCCCGCTCACGACCGTGCCGATGGAGCCGACGTTGCGGGTGTTGAAGATGACGAACTCACCCGGGTCGAGGGTGCCGCCGTTGTAGTCGCACTCGGGGCCGCCGAACAGGATGTTACAGGCGGCGGCGTAGCCGAAGGCGATGGTGCCGTCGGGCGCGCCCGGATTGCCGTTGAACGGCCGCAGGCCGCCGGCGCCGATGAACCCGTTCTCGAAGCCGGGGTCGTAGGTGCCGAAGAAGGTGTTCGGCGTGTAGGGCCGGCCCGAGCCGGCGCGGATCAGGCCGCCCAGCTGGAAGCCGCCGAGCAGCTTGCCCACGAAGCCGCGCTGGTCCTTCATGAACGGCAACTCGTACAGGAAGTTGGTCGTGAAGGTGTGCTTCTGGTGGAAGGCCGAGAGGCCGCGCTCGCCGTTGTTGTAGTCGAACGGGTTCTGCGAGTGCGCCACGGTCTGGCCGCCGCCGAGCGTCGAGAAGATCTCGGACGCGTTGTCGATGGTGCGCGACAGCGTGTAGTTGGCGTTGAGCACGAGGTCGTTGGTGAACCGCGTGTCGAAGCGCACCTGCATGCCGTTGTAGGTCGAGGACGCGCCGTTGATGCGGGTGCGGACGAGGCCGAAGTTCGGGTCCACGCGGCCGCTGCCCGGGATGCGCACCGTCGTGAAGTTCGGGTCGGCGGTGCGGGTGTTGAAGCTGCCGGCGGCCGTCGGCGTGATGCAGGTCGCGCCCGTGCAGGTGCCCGGCGTGCGGCCGCTGGTGAACTGCGTCGGGTTGTTCGAGACGTAGACGCCGGCCTGGGCCAGGAAGCGCAGGTCGGGGTTGCCGTTGATGGTCTGGAACTGGCCGACGATGCGCGAGCCGACGTAGCGGACTTCGAGCACGCTGCGGCGGAACAACTCCTGCTGGATGCCGAAGTTGAACGACATCGTGTAGGGGTTGTAGAGGTCGGGGTCAACCCTCGTCTGGTTGAACAGGCGCGGGTCGCCGAAGTTGGTGCCCGGCGTGTTGTTGAGCGTCGCCGCCGAGGTCGGCAGGAACGGGAAGGCGACCGAGCCGGTCGCGCCCGGCGTCTGGCGCAGCGTGCCGACGCCCGCGTACGGCGCGGCCGTCACCGTGTTGAGCACGATGTTGAAGTAGGGCGGGTCGTAGGCGAGGCCGAAGCCGCCGCGGATGACCGTGCGCCCCTCGCGGAAGCGGTCGCCCATGAAGTTCAGGTTCGGCGACCAGGCGAAGCCGACGCGCGGGCCGAAGTTGTTCTTGTCGAGGGGCAGCTTCTGCGCCGTGCGGAACTCGAGCGGGAAGGCCGTGTTGAAGATGGCCGTGCTCGGGTCGGACTCGCGCTCGTTGACCTGCTCGATGATCGGGTTGAACGGCGTGGTCGAGACCTCGTAGCGCAGACCCAGGTTGAGCGTCAGCGTCGGGCGGATGCGCCAGTCGTCCTGGACGAAGAAGAAGAAGTCGTTCTGCGTCGTCTTGATCTGCGGGTTGCCGAACGCGAAGTTGATCTGGTCGGGGCGGCCGAGGAGGAAGTTCTCGAAGGCCGTCGCCGTGGTGCGCGCCGAGCCGTTGAGGCCGGTCGTGCCGAAGTTGAAGAAGGTGTTGGCGGGCACCGCGCCGCCGCTGTTGAAGCGGTACTGGCCGAACAGGTTCGGCAGGAAGAAGTTATCAACCTTCTGGTGCCGGATGTCCATGCCGTACTTGAGCGCGTGGTTGCCGAGCGTCTGCGAGACGGTGTCCTGGAACTGGTACACGTCAACGACGCGCGACTGCGGGATGTTGTTGAGCGAGCCGAAGGCCGTCAGGAAGCCGCCCGCGAGCGAGCGCGTGCCGGCGAAGGCGATGCCGGGGCCCGGGTTGGCCGAGGTGTCGCCGAACTCGACATCGAGGCGCGAGAAGTTGAAGCGCGCCTCGTTGACGGTGCGCGAGCTGACGGTGCGCGTGTAGGTCACGCCGAGGTTGTTGTTGCGCGACGGCACGTCGAAGAAGTTGCCGCCGAGGAAGCGCCCGGCCTGGAGCGGGAACTCGCTGTCGTCGAAGATGTAGCGGCCGACGATCACGTCGCGGTCGGTCAGGTTCCAGTCGGCGCGGCCGATGAACTGGTGCGTCCGCGAGTTGGAGCGGATGCTGCGCACCGGCTCGCAGCCGAAGATGATGCGGCGGCCGCCGGGCGCGGTCGCGTCGGCGATGACGGCGAGCGGGGCGAGGTTATCCGGGTTGTTCGGGAGCCCCGCGAAGACGAACTCGTCGGGGATGCTGTCGCCGTCGGTGTCGGCCACCGGCGGGGCGCACAGGAACGAGCCGGCGTTCTGCGCCGTGGACGGCCCGATGGAGGCCAGCGTGCCCGTGGCGGCGTTGCCGAAGACGCGGTTGACGTCGCCGGCGCCCGAGAGGTTGGGCGCGAAGGAGGAGCCCGTCAGTCCCTCGCCGAGCGTCTCGCCGCGGAAGTAGGTGCCCTCGTAGGTGCCGAAGAAGAACGCCTTGTTCTTGATGATCGGGCCGCCGAGGCGGAAGCCGAAGCGGTTCTCGCGGAAGGGCTCAGGCCCCGAGGCGTAACGGTCGGCGAAGCCCTGGAACTGCGTCAGGCCGCTGTCGGCGAGGAAGCCGAGGCGGCCGGCCGTCAGCTTCTCGATGTTGTCGCGCGCGTTGACCGCCGCGTTGCGGTGGAACTCGAAGAGCGCGCCGTGGAACTCGTTCGTTCCAGAGCGGGTGACGACGTTGATCTGCGCGCCCGAGTTGCGCCCGAACTCCGCCGAGAAGCTGTTGGTGATGACCTGGTAGTCGCCGATGGCTTCGCTGTTGGTGATGGAGAGCGAGGGGCCGGCGACCGAGTTGTCGTTGTTGTCCTGGCCGTCGATCTGGAAGTTGTTCGAGCGGCCGCGGTTGCCGTTGGCCGAGATGCCGACGCCGTTGGCGAAGTCGGTGTCGCCCGGCGTGACGACGCCCGGCGTGAGGAGCGCCAGATTGTCGATGGCGCCCACGTAGGGCAACTGCGTCAACTGCTGCGGCGTGTAGTTCGTCGAGAGCTGGCTCTGCGCGCTGTCGATGAGGGCGGTCTCGCCCGTGACCAGCACGCTCTCGCCCGAGATGGCGGCGACGCCCACCTGGATGTCGGCCGTGTTCTCGGTGGCGACGCGCACCGTGACGTTCTCAAGGGCCTTCGGGGCGAAGCCCGAGGCGGTGACGTCAACGCGGTAGCGGTCGCCGGGGTTGAGGTTCGTCACGCGGTAGAACCCTTCGGCGTTCGTCGTCGTCTCCCTGGAAATTCCGGTCTCGACGTTCGTAATTTTGACGGTCGCACCCGCAACCGCCGCGTTGTTCGGATCGAGCACCACGCCCTGGAGGCTGCCGCTCGTCACCTGCGCCAGCGCGAGCGGCGCGGTGCAGACGAGGAGGGCCAGCAGGGTCAGGGTGCGTGCGACCAAACTTCTGAGGCTAAATTCGCACATATAAAGCTCCCTTCAGCGTTCCGTTGTTCTCTTGTCGAAAGTGTCTTCAGCGTGGCGGCCGGGGCATTCTGAACCTTCGTGCCAGGCGCTGCTTGACGAGCAATGACTTGCGGTCGCTTCCCGTACAGGCAACACTTGTTCCCCTGCGCCGGAGCCCTCTAAGTTCAAGGTTTACCCGATTTAGTCAGCGATTTGGACGGCCGTCAATCCAAATTCTCGGAAACGGCTTCAATTTTCTGAAAAGTAAATTGTGCGCGGGGGCGGGGCGGGAGGTTTCCCGAAGCGGCGGGAGCGGCGTGGGACGCCGAGGTTTCAGGCGGCGGCGCCGGCGACCAGACGGGCGAATCCGGCGAGGTCGAGCGCGCGGACGGGGAGCCCGAGCCGCGCCGAGAGGTCTTCGAGCCGCGTGCCGTCGAGCATGACGGGCTCGTCCGACTTGTGCGCGGTCGAGGGCAGGATGACGAAGTCGCCCTCGAACTCGCCGCGCGCCGCCAGCACGCACTCGCCCGTCACCAGCCCGGCGACGACGATCTCCGACCCGAAATACCGGTTCTCGACGGCGACGACCTTCAGCCGCGTCCCCGCGCGCTCGTTCAGGCGCCCGACCAGCTCTTCGAGCACGGGCGCGAAGAGCGAGCCCGTCAGCACCGTGCCGTGGAGGCGCGCGGCGTCCGGCGGCGGAGACTTCTCGACGCGTCGGAGCAGCCGCGCGAACTCCTCGCGGAACGAGCGCACCATGCCGACGCCGTCCTCGATCTGCGGGTAGTCGCCGTAGTGTCGGCGGCCCGGCACGTCCAGCCCGGCGCGCAGGTAGATTTCGTCGCCGAGAAAAGCGAAGTTAGTCCCCAGCCGCGCCCTCAACTCTTTCTGAATCGCCCCGACCTCGCGGATGATTTGGCGGCACCACTCGGGCGTGACCGGCGTCAGCCGCTCGTCGGTGTTGTAGCGCGTCAGCCCCAGCGGGACGATGGCGACGCTGCGGACGCGCGGGTACTCGGCGGCCAAATCCTCGACCGTCTTCCGCAGGACTTCGCCGTCGTTAATCTCGGGGCAGAGCACGACCTGCGCGTGAATCTCGATGCCGGCGTCCATCATCCGGCGCATCTTGTCGGAGATGTCGGCGCGCTTTTCGTCCACGCCGAGCAGGAGCGCGCGCACCTTCAAATCGGTCGCGTGGACGGAGACGTACTGCGGGGTGAGCCGCTGCTCGATGACGCGCGCCATCTCGTCCTCGGTGATGGAGGAGAGCGTCGTGTAGTTGCCGTAGAGGAAGGAGAGGCGCACGTCCTCGTCGCGGAAGAAGAGCGCGGGGCGCGCGTCGGGCGGGTTGCCCTTGCAGAAGCAGAAGAGGCACTCGTTGGCGCACTGGCGCGGGGCGATGTTCTCGAACTGGAGGCCGAAGTCCTCGCCCTCGGCGCGCTCGACCTCGACCTCCCACTCCTCGCCGTCGCGCTTGAGCACGTCGAGCGTCAGTTCCGTCTCGCCGCCGGTGTGAAAGCGGAAGTCGAGGTAGTCGCGCACCGTCCGGCCGTTGACCTTGACGACGCGGTCGCCCGGCTCAAGCTCAAGCTCGGCGCCCAGGGAGTCCGGCTCGACCTCGGTGATGGTCACGCCGCGGCGGCGTATCTGCGTGACGGCTGGCGTGACTGCGAATTCGTACATCTCGAACGACCCTGCTGCTGCTGCTGACGGCTAAACCACGCGGACGAGTTTCGGCGAAAGAGGATAGATGTGCAAGGGCTTGGGCCGGTTCGCCGCCCGGCGCGGCGCCGTGGAATCGCGCCGGCCGAGGCTTTTCGCCGTGGCAAAGTGACCGGGCGGCGCGTCAGAAAGAACGAGCCCGGCCGATTCCGGGCGGGCGGCGGCGCACGCCTCGCCCACCTCGGAGTCACGCGCGGGCGCCCCGCCGCGTGCGCGTGACCGCCCGGAAACCGCGCCGACGGCGTGACTTGACGCGTCCGGGTGCGACTCTTAAAGTACCGAAGCCCGGCACGGTGTGCGCCGGGCCGACGGCGCCTCCGAGGGCGCGGGTGGCGGGCACGGGGGTTGCACAAGTTCCGCAGCGGCGTCCGCTCTTCCCCCCACCCGGCTCCGGCCGGCCGAACGCCGGAAAGGTCTTCAGTCACACCGATGAGCACCACGCCTCAAGGGCTCGAACAGATGGCCGCACAGCCTATCCACGCGGAGGCCGCCCCGGCGCGCGCCACCGTCCTGCTCGCCGAAGACGACCGCTCGCTGCGGCGCTACTTGGAGGTCGTGCTGCGTCGCGCCGGCTACGAAGTGCTGACGGCGGCCGACGGGCTTGAAGCCATGAAGGCGCTGCTCTCGACGACGGTTGACGCGGTCGTCACCGACGCCGTGATGCCGCACCTCTCGGGGCAGGAACTCTGCCGCTTCCTGCGCAACCACCCGACGCTCAAGCGCCTCCCCGTCGTCCTGCTGAGCGGCGCCGACGCGTCGAACGGCCCCGCGGACGCGGGCGCCGACGTTTACCTCTCGAAGCCCGTCGCCGCCGAAGAGCTCGCCGCCAACCTCGCGCGCCTGCTCGCCTGAACTGAAAAAATCTAAACCGCGGGGACGCGCAGACGCGGCTTTGAAGACGTGAATCTTCAAAGCCGCGTCTGCGCGTCCCCGCGGTTAATTCGTCTTAACGCGTCAGGCGCCGCCGGCCTTCGAGCTGGTCTGCGGCGTGAGGCCGAGCATCTCGTCGAGCGACGTGTATTCAAGCCCCTGATCGTCGGCGACCGCCTGGTAGGTCATCTTGCCGGCGTAGGTGTTGACGCCCTCTTTCAGGCCGGGGTCGGACGAGATGGCGCCGAGGAAGCCGCGATTGGCGATGCGCAGCGCGTAAGGCAACGTCGCGTTCGTCAGCGCGAAGGTCGAGGTGCGCGGCACCGCGCCCGGCATGTTCGCCACGCAGTAGTGCAGCACGTCCTCGACGTAGTAGGTCGGGTTCGAGTGCGTCGTCGGCCGCGTCGTCTCGATGCACCCGCCCTGATCGACCGCCACGTCCACGATGACCGCGCCCTTCATCACGTCCTTCAGCATCTCGCGCGTGACGAGCTTCGGCGCGGCCGCGCCGGGGACGAGCACCGCGCCGATGATGAGGTCGGCCTCAGCAATCGCGCCGTGGATGGCGTAGGCCGAAGAGGCCAGCGTCGAAATCTTCGACAGGAAGATGTCGTCCAGCTCGCGCAGGCGGTCGAGGTTCTTATCAACGATGGTGACCTGCGCGCCCATGCCGACGGCGATCTTCGCCGCGTTCGTCCCGACGACGCCGCCGCCGATGATGACGACGCGCGCCGCCGGCACGCCCGGCACGCCGCCCACCAGCACGCCCCGCCCGCCGTTCATCTTCTCAAGGTACTGCGCGCCGACCTGCACGGCCATGCGCCCCGCCACCTCCGACATCGGGGTCAGGAGCGGGAGCGTGCCGCGCCTGTCCGTGATCGTCTCGTAGGCGATGCCGGTGACCTTGTTCGCGAGGAGCGCCTGCGTCTGCTTCGGGTCGGGCGCCAGGTGCAGGTAGGTGAAGAGCAGCAGCCCCTCCTTCATCCTCGGGTACTCGGGCTCGATGGGCTCCTTGACCTTGACGACCATCTCGGCCTCGGCCCACACGTCGTCGGCCGCGTCGAGAAGCTCGCCGCCCGCGCGCTCGTACAGAGCGTCCTCGAAGCCCGAGCCCTCGCCCGCGCTCCGCTCGACGACGACCCTGTGCCCGGCGTCGGTCAGCGCGCGCACGCCAGCCGGCGTCAAACCCACGCGGTACTCGTTGTCCTTAATCTCCTTGGGGAGTCCGACGATCACTGTTGTTTGTCTCCAATCGTTTAGTTTTGGGACGAGGGCAAGGTGACTTCAGTGAACGATGCTCTCATCTCGTCGGGTCTTGAACTTCTCGAAACTTAAAGCGGCGAACTCCGTTACTCGAAATTGACTTCGTCGATCTGCGCGCGCTGGAGCTTGCCGCTGTAATCGACGTAGACCGACTTCCACTCGGTGAAGATGTCGAGGACCTGCGTGCCGGCCTCGCGGTGGCCGTTGCCGGTCGCCTTGGTGCCGCCGAAGGGCAGGTGGACTTCGGCGCCGATGGTCGAGGAGTTGACGTAGAAGATGCCGGTGTACATCTCGCTCATCGCGCGGAAGGCGCGGTTCACGTCCGAAGTATAAATCGAGGCCGAGAGGCCGTAGCGGACGCCGTTGCCGATCTCGACCGCCTCTTCGAGCGAGCCTGCGGGGATGACGGTCGTGACGGGGCCGAAAATCTCCTCCTGCGAGATGCGCATGCCGGGCGCGGCGTCGGCGAAGACGGTCGGCTCGACGAAGTAGCCGTTGGCGTGCGCGCCCTTGTCCAGACGACCGCCGCCGCAGGCGAGGCGCGCGCCGTCCTCCTTCTGGCCGATCTCGATGTAGCCGAGGATGCGGTGGAGCGCGTCCGCGTTGATGACCGGGCCCACGTCCGTCTTCTCGTCCAGCCCGTCGCCGACCCTGAGGCCGCGCGCCCGCTCGACGAGCATCTGCGTGAACCGCTTGTAGACCTTCTTGTGCACCACGATGCGCGAAGAGGCCGTGCAGCGCTGGCCGGAAGTCCCGAACGCGCCCCAGACCGCGCCCTCGACGGCGAGGTCTAAGTCGGCGTCCTCCATGACCATGATGACGTTCTTGCCGCCCATCTCAAGCGAGCAGATGGCGTTGCGCTCGGCGCAGGACGAGGCGACGATGCGGCCGACCTCGGTCGAGCCGGTGAAGGAGACGAGCCGCACGTCGCGGTGCCCGACGAGCGCCGCGCCCGCCGTCTCGCCGTAGCCCGTCACCATGTTGACGACGCCCGGCGGAATCCCGGCCTCCTCGCAAGCCTTCACCAGATTGTAGGTCGAGAGTGGCGTGTCCTCGGCCGGTTTGATGACGACGGTGTTGCCGCACACCAGAGCCGGGATGAGCTTCCACGAAGGGATGGCCATCGGGAAGTTCCACGGCGTGACGAGGCCGCAGAGTCCGACGGGCTGGCGCACGCACATCGCGAACTTGTCGGGCATCTCGGCCGGGGTCGTGAAGCCGTGCAGGCGCCGGCCTTCGCCGGCCGTGTAGTAGGTGCAGTCGATGGCCTCCTGCACGTCGCCGCCGGCCTCCTTCAAGACCTTGCCCATCTCGCGCGTCATGTCGCGCGTGAACTTGTCCTTGTTGCGGATGAGGATTTCGCCGAGGCGGAAGAGGATTTCGGCGCGGCGCGGGGCGGGGAGTCTGCGCCAGCGGTCGGCGGCCCCTCGCGCCGCCGCGACCGCCCGCTCAACGTCCTCTGCGCCCGAGACGGGAAAGCGGCCGACCACGTCGCGCGTGTCGGCCGGGTTCGCGTCCTCGAACCACTCGCCCGAACTGGCGGCGACCCACTCGCCGCCGATGTAGTTCGGATACTTCTTCGCCGCGGTGCGCGCCTGCGCGCCGTTCTTCCCGCCCTTGCCGAGCGCCTTCTTTGCCTGTGCCATTGTGTCGTGAATCGTAACCCTTGGGACGTAAACCGTAAAGCGCCGTGAAGCGCAAACCGTGAACCGTGACGAGAAAGAGCGGGCTTTCTCCTGTCACGGTTCACGGTTCACGGTTCGCGGCTTTTACTGATAAGTGAACTGGACTATCGACTGCGTCACGCGCTCGCCGTTGAAGGCCGAGACGTGGAGGACGATGGGGTCGCCGGCCTTGAGCGCGTTGATGACGCGCTCGAAGTCCTCGATGGTCGAGACGGGCTGGCGGTTGACGCGCTGGATGACCATGAACTTCACGACGCCGGCGTCGAAGGCGATGCCGGCCTGGTCAACGTCCTGCACGAAGAGGCCGCGCACGCCCTTCAGGTTGCGCTCGTTGGCGATCTGCGGCGTCAACTCGCTCAGCTTGAGCCCGAGCGTCGGGCGCTCGCTCTTCGGCGCGTCCTCCTCGGCCTTCGGCTTGACGATCTTCGGGTCGGCGCCGCGCTCGATCTCGGCGCCGGCGCCGCCGCCGCCGGTGCGCGGCGGCGGGCGCTCGCCGACCGTGACGTTGGTCGAGCGGCGCTCCAACTTGTCGGCGGTCTCGCGCAGGTAGATGACGGGGACGCTCTGGCCGACCGGCGTCGAGGCTACTTTGTTAATAAGGTCTTGCGCGTTCTCGACCGGCTGGCCGCCGAACTCGACGACCACGTCGTTGGTCTCGATGCCGGCCGAGGCCGCCGGGCCCTTGGCGTCGGCCACGTCGCGGATGATCGCGCCCTTCGCGGCCGGCAGGTTGTAGACGCGCGCGAACTCGGGCTTGACCGAGTCGAGGAAGACGCCGAGGTAGCCGCGCCTGACCTTGCCCGTCGTCATCAACTGCTTGTAGACGGAGGAGGCGATGTTGGTCGGGAGCGCGAACCCGATGCCGTTGTAGTCGCCGGTCGAGGTCGCGATCTGCGAGTTGATGCCGATGACCTCGCCGCGCATGTTGACGAGCGGGCCGCCGGAGTTTCCGCGGTTGATGGCGGCGTCGGTCTGGATGAAGCGGCGGAAAGACGCGCCGGGGTCGGTCTGCCGCTCCTTGGTCGAGATGATGCCGGCCGTCACCGTCTGCTCAAGCCCGAACGGCGAGCCGATGGCGAGCACCCAGTCGCCGACCTGCATCTCGTCGGAGTTGCCGAAGCTGACCGCGGGCAGGTCGCGCCCCGCGTTGACCTTGATGACGGCGATGTCGGTCTCCTCGTCCGAGGCGACCATCGTGCCGCGCAACTGCTCGCCCGTCTGGAGCTTGACCATGATGCCGGTCATGTTCTCGACGACGTGGTAGTTGGTGAGGATGACGCCCTTCGGGTCGATGATGAAGCCGGAGCCGACGCCGCGCGAGGGCCGCCGCGCGTGGCGGCGCAGCATGTCGAGCAGCGGGTTGTCCGCCCCGCCGTCCTCGCCCTCGTCGTCGTCGCCGTCCTTGTCGGCCACCTGCGGCGCGGCCGAGACGGTGTCGATGTTGACGACGGCCGGCTCGACGCGGCGCGCGATCTCGGCGAACGAGGCCGAGAGCGCCTCGGGCGCGCGCGCGATGGCGGCGGTCGAGGCCGCCGGCTGATCCTCGCCGGCGAGGACGCTCGTGCGGCTGAGCATGGCGCCGACGCCGACGCCTACGATGAGGCATCCGACCGCCAGCGCCGCGATCCACACGCGAAGGTGGCGCAGGATGGTGCGCTCCGCTTCAGTCGTCTGGCCCTTCGGGATTTGCAACATAAAAACACTTTACCTTCTAAATTTCAAAAGGAGCCTGGAGGGTCACGCGGCGGCCTTCCAAAGGGGCGGGGCGCCGCCTGTCCTGTGCGCCGAAACAAGGGAGACTTTAAGAGCACAGTGGCGAGCCCCGAGTATAACCAATGCCACGACGCGCCGCAAAGACTCAGCCGACGGAGGCCGGCGCGTAAAATAATATGACGGAGGCCGGCGCGCCTCCCATACTAATTTCGGCCGTCGGCCTCAGCCCTCAAGGATGCGGCGTTCGTCCTCTTCCGTCTCGCCCGCCGGCTCTCCCGGCTCGGCTTCCGCTTCGTCGGCGCGCCGCCTTCCCCAGCGCAACTCCGAGACGAGGACGCCGGTGACGACGAGCAGCGCGCCGAGCGTCGCCCGCCCGCCCGTCCACTCGGCCGAGCCGCGCAGCAGCACCGCGAAGATGGTCGCGAAGACCGGCTCAAGGCTGAAGATGACCGCCGCGTGCGTCGCAGACATCCGCGCCTGCCCCCACGTCCAGAGCAGGAAGGTCGCGACCGTGGCGACGACCGACAGGTAGACGAGTTGCCAGACGACGGCCGCGCTCCACACGGGCGGCCCGACCTCGCGCGCCAGCCCCGGCGGGAGCGCGCCTTCGCCCGCGACCGCCGCGAAGACGCGCAACGCGAGCCACGCCGCGAGGACGAGCGCGGCGGCCGTCGTCACCTGCAAGGCGCTCAAACGTCTGGCGTCGAAGCGGCGCGCGTAGAGGCTCATCAGCGTGATGTGCGCGGCGAAGAGCAGCGTCGTCGAGAGCGTGAAGAGGTCGCCCGCGTTGACGCCCGAGGCGTTCGCGGGCGCGAGGATGAGCGCGCCGCCGATGGAGGCGAGCACGATCCCGAGCAGGTTCTCGCGGCTCGGGCGCGCGCGCCAGACGACGTAGGCGACGACGGGCACGAGCGGCGTCGTGATGCCCGTGATGAAGGCCGACTTGGCGGGCGTCGTGTAGACCAGCCCGACCGTCTGCCCGATGAAGCCGAGACCCATCAGCACGCCGAGCGTCGCGCCCGCGCGCCACGCCGCCGCCGGCGCCTTGAAGACCTGACGCGGGAAGAGCGCGGCGAAGAGCAGCGCCGCCAGCGGCATTCGCACCGCGAGGTACGTGAGCGGCGGCCACTGGTCGAGCACCCCGCGCGCGACCGCGAAGGTCGAGCCCCAGATGAGCGTCGTCAAAAGTATCGCGCCGTCGGCGGCGAGGTTCGTCTTCAGTCTCATCTTCGGAGGCCGGGCCGCTCGGTCTCGTCTCGCGTCGCCGGTAGTCGGGCGAATCCTGCGCCGGAGACGAGACGCGAAAACTTTTCTCGCGGGTTTCACCGGCCATTTGAAAGGCACGTTGCTTGCCCTGTCAAACGGGCGAGACTATTTTCGAGAGGGGTCAGGTTGATGAAAGTGTTTCTGTCTCTCGTCGCGCTCGTCGCCGTCTGTTACGCGCCCGCGCGCCCGCTCGCGCAGGACGCATCCCGCGCGCGTCGCGCGGCTCCACAGGCGCGGGAGCGCGGCGACGTTTTAAAGCTGATCGCCAAGCTCAAGGATAAGAATCAGCAAGTGGCGAACGAGGCCGCGGGGGCGTTGGCCGAGTTGGGGGAGGAGGCGGCGCCTCACCTCGAACACGTCTTGAGTTCGGAGAAGGGCGCGCCCGTGCTGGTGCTCGCCGCCCTCGCGCTCGGCGAGATCAAGCCCGAGCACCCTTCGGTCGTCGAGACGCTCGTCCGCGTGGCGCGGGGGCGCAACACCTTCGACTCGGAGGAGACGCTGACGGCGCGGCGCACGGCCGGGATGCTCCTCGCGCGCACGCCCGCCGGCATCCGCGCGCTGCCCGCGCTCCTCAAAGACGACGACAACTTCGTCCGCCGCAGCGCCGCCTTCGCGCTCGACGACCCGACCGAGGTCATCGACAACCTCACGCCGGCGCAGCTCGAAGCCGTCGGCGAAGTTCTCCCGGCGCTCGTCGCCGCGCTCGACGACGCGGACGAGGTCGTCCGCGGGATGTCGTGCGAAGTGCTCGGCCAGATAGTCCGAAGCGAGACGGGGACGCTCGGCACGAAGGCGGAGAAGCTTCTGAAGGAGAGGAACAAGTCGCGCGGCGATTGCCTGTGCGAGTGCGAGTGAGCGCGCCGTTCAGACGCGCAGGAGGACTTTGAGGACGCCCGGCTCGGCGGCGCGCTCGAAGGCGCGGACGCCTTCCGCGAGCGGGAACTCTTCGTGGACGAGCGCGTCCACCTCGACCGCGTCGCGGCGCAACAGTTCGAGCGCAGGCCGAAAGCGGCCACAGCGCGAGCCGACGATGTTGATCTCGTCCACGACGACCGGCGCGGCGTTCAGTTCGGTCGTCCCGTGGAACGTGGACTTGAGGACGAGCGTGCCGCGCGGGCGCAGAAGTTTGAGCGCCGTCGCCAGCCCCGAGGGCGAGCCGGACGCCTCGACCGCCACGTCGAAGGCGCGCTCGAACGTGGCGGGCAAATCTTCCGCCTTCAGCGCGCGCACGCCCCGGCCGCGCGCGATGTCGAGCTTCGAGTCGTGACGGCCGACGAGAGTGACGCCCGCGCCCGTCGTCGCCTTGAGAGCCTGCGCGCAGAGCAGCCCGAGCTTGCCGTCGCCGACGACCGCGACGCGCGTCTCCGGCTCGAAGCGCACGCGCTCGGCAACGGAGCAGGCGGCCGCCAGCGGCTCGGTGAAGACGGCGCGCTCGTCCGGCACCTCGTCGGGGACGGGCAGGAGGTTCGAGACGGGCAGTTGTAGATACTCGGCGAAGGCTCCGTCGCGGCCGACGATGCCGAGCACGGTGCGCTCCGGGCAGTGGCGCGCATCGCCCCCACGGCACCATTGGCAGCGCCCGCAGCCGGCGTTGATCTCGCCGACGACGCGCCGCCCCTCAAGCTCCGGCGCGCCCGGCGCGCGCTCGACCACGCCCACGAACTCGTGCCCCGGCGTCCCCTCGAAGCCCGCGTAACCGCGCGCGATCTCCAAGTCCGTGTTGCACACGCCCGCCAAGACGACACGCACCAGCGCCTCGCCCTCGCGCGCGGGCGCTGCCACGTCCGCCACGCGCAGTTGACCGTTCTCGAAACGTAGTGCCTTCAAAACTTTTTCGCGCGGAGGTAGGCGTTGTCTTTCGTGAGTTCGACGGTCTTCTCGCGCCCGGTGACGTTGACGGAGAGGCGCCACGTCAGCTCGCGGTCGCCCTCGACGGTGGCGTGTATCCACCACTTGCCGGGCGGGACGGCGACGGCGGCCTCGCCGCCCTCGTCGAGTTCGACGCTCAAGGGCTGGCGGCCGCCCATCAGGCGCGTGGCGAAATCCTCGAAGCGCTGGCCGGGTCTGCGCTCGGAGTCGAACTCGCTGCGCGCGGCGGCCATGTTGATGGGGTAGAGCTGGACGGGAATCTTGCGCGCCGAGACGGGGAAGCCGACCTCCTCACGCCGCAGCCGCAGCCGCAGGAGCGTCGTGCGCTGCCGCCCCTGCTGCGCCGCGCGCGACGCCGGGCGCTCGCCCTCCGGCAGCCGGCGGTAGACGCCCCACACCGCGGCCCCGAGCGACGCGACGAGGGCGATCCTCACGCCGGCGGCGGCGAGCCTGCGCGCAAGCCCGTGTCGGTCTTCGCCCATCCTTCAGGCCATCAGGCCGCGCTCGCGCAGCGCGCTCGTCAGCTCGTGGTCGGTCGGGGTCGAGAGCACCTGCCCGGCCACGTCCACGGTCGGCTTGCGCTCCTTGCCGCCGTTGTGTTCCCTGACCCAGCCGGCGGCCGCCTCGTCCCGCTCGATGTCAACGTACTGGTACTGCACGCCGAGCCCGTCGAGGAACTCGCGCGCGTGCCGCGTGTCCTCGCACCAGTCCGCTCCGTAGACCTTCACTCCGAACACGGCACCCACCTCCGCCTCCCGAAATTCACGGCCACATCATATCACGCGCCCGCCGCGATTTAAGACAGTACGGCGCGGGTGCTACAATGTCGCTTCCAACCCGTTCGGGGACACACGGTCGGCCACATGACTCCAGACAAGGGCGGCGCGAGCGAAAACTTGAGGGGCGGCTTCCGCGACGAGTGCGGCGTGTTCGGCATCTACGGCCACGACGACGCCGCGCGCCTCACCTACCTCGGACTCTACCAGTTGCAGCACCGCGGGCAGGAGTCGTGCGGCATCGTCGCCACCGACGGCGCGGTGCTCCGGCAGGAGCGCGCGATGGGGCTCGTCTCCGAGGTCTTCGACGAGGAGCGATTGAACCGCCTGCCCGGCGTTTCGGCCATCGGCCACACGCGCTACTCGACGGCCGGCGAGGTCTCGGTGCGCGAGGCGCAGCCCTTCCTCGTCAACGCCGGCCCGCACGGCCAGGTCGCCGTCTGCCACAACGGCAACCTCCCCTTCGCCACCGAGGCGCGCAAGCGGCTCCAGAGCCACGGCGCCATCTTCACCTCGACCTCGGACACCGAAGTCGTCCTCCACGGCATCGCGCAGTCCCCGGCCCCGACCGTCCTCGAAGCCATCCCCGAAGTCCTGTGCGAGACCGAGGGCGCCTTCTCGATGCTCTTCCTCACTTCGGAGGCGCTCGTCGCCGTCCGCGACCCGCGCGGCTTTCGCCCGCTGGCGCTCGGCCGGCTCGACGGCGCGTGGGTCGTCGCCTCCGAGACGTGCGCCTTCGACCTCATCGGCGCTGAGTACGTCCGCGACGTGGAGCCGGGCGAGATGGTCGTCATCGACGACGCGGGCCTGCGCTCGACGTTCCCGCTCCCCGAGCGCCGCCGCTCGTCCTGCGTCTTCGAGCACGTCTACTTCTCGCGCCCCGACTCGATGGTCTACGGCCGCTCGGTCAACGAGTCGCGTCACAAGATGGGGAAGCGCCTCGCGGTCGAGCAGCCCGCCGACGGCGACATCGTCGTCCCCGTCCCCGACTCGGGCGTCGCCGCTGCCATCGGCTACGCCGCGGAGAGCGGAATCAACTTCCGCTTCGGGCTGGTGCGCAACCACTACGTCGGCCGCACCTTCATCGAGCCGAAGCAAGCCATCCGCAGTTTCGGCGTCCGTCTCAAGCTCAACCCCGTGCGCGACCTCATCCAGGGGCGCAGCGTCGTCCTCATCGACGACTCCATCGTGAGGGGGACGACCTCGAAGAAGATCGTCCGGCTGGTGCGCGAGGCCGGCGCGCGCGAGGTGCACGTCCGCATCAGTTGCCCGCCGACCGTCAGCCCGTGCTACTACGGCGTGGACACGCCGAACAAGGAGGAGTTGATCGCCGCGCAGATGTCGGTCGAGGAGGTGCGCCGCTTCATCGAGGCCGACTCGCTCGGCTACCTCTCGATGGAGGGGATGCTCGAAGCCTGCGGCCTGCCCGCCGAGACCTCCTGCGTCGCCTGCTGGACGGGGCACTACCCCACACGCATCTCCCCCCAGGCCGAGACCCAATACGCGCGCGAGCACGAACCCGTGCCGTCCGACTGAGCCGGAGCAAACTCATGTCCGACCTCCTGAAAAGAATCACGGTCAACCCGGAGCAGTGCGGGGGGCGCCCCTGCATCCGCGGCATGCGCATCCGCGTCACGGACGTGCTCGACCTCTTCGCCTCCGGCCTCAGCGCCGAGCAGATTCTCGAAGAGATGCCCGACCTCGACGCCGACGACCTGAAGGCGGCGCTACTTTACGCGTCGCACTGGCTCGACCATCCCGTGGTGGCCGCGTGACCATCTGGGTTGACGCCCAACCCTCGCCGGCTCTGGCCGTCTGGATGTGCAGCACCTTCGGCGTGCAGTCAATCGCCGTGAGAGACTTGGGGATGCGTGAGGCGGCCGACCGCGTTATCTTCCTCGCCGCGAGAGACGCGTCGGTCGTCGTGATGACGAAGGACAGCGACTTCGTCAAGCTGCTGGAAGAGTTCGGCCCGCCGCCGCCAGTCATCTGGCTCACTTGCGGCAACACCTCGAACGCGAGGTTGAGGCAAATTCTCGTCAATGCTTTGCCGCAAGCGATTATCCTTCTAGAATCGGGCGAGCCGTTGGTCGAGATACGTTAACCAAACCTGCCAGACAGGCGGTTGAGCTAAGGGGTAGATCGAGTGGCGCAAGGCAGAAGGGGGTGTGGGTGTGTGGCGGCGGCCGTGCTGGTAGCGGCGGTGGCGGCGGCGCTCGTCGGGTGGTTCGTCGTCAAGCCGCTGCTGGACAAGCGGCGCGAGGAGGCGCCGCCGCCGGCCTCGGGCGACGAGACGAAGGTCGTCGTGTTGGACGTGGGGCAGGGCGACTCGATCCTCGTCGTCACGCCGGGCGGGAAGACCGCGCTGGTAGACGCGGGCGAGCCGGGCGACGGCAAGATCATCCTCGCCGCCTTGAAGAAGTACGGCGTTGACCACATCGACCTCCTCGTCGCCACGCACGCGCACGCCGACCACATCGGCGCGGCCGACGAAGTCATCAAGGGCGTCCCCGTCGCACACGTCCTCTACTCCGGCGTCCCCAACCCGACGAAGAACTACCAGGACTTTCTCAAGGCCATCGACGAGAAGAAGATCGACCTCATCCGCGCCGAGCCGGGCCAGTCGTTCGAGCTGGGCGGCGGCGCCGTCATGCGCGTGCTCGCGCCCGTCCAGCCGCTCTTCACCAAGGAAGACCTGCGCTCGGGCGGCAACGAGCCGAACGCCAACTCGGTCGTCACGCGGTTCGACTACGGCGAGTTCTCGATGCTCTTGACGGGCGACGCCGAGGAGCAGACCGAGCGCGAGCGCCTGATTAAGAGCGGCGCGAACATCCGCGCCACCGTCTTGAAGGTCGGCCACCACGGGTCGAAGTACGCGACCTCGGAAGACTTCCTCAAGCGCGGCGAGTTCAAGGTCGCGGTCATCTCGGCCGGGATGGACAACCGCTACGGCCACCCTTCGCAGGAGGTGCTCGACCGCCTGAAGGCCGCCGGCGTCAAAGTCTACCGGACGGACTTTCAGGGCGAGCTCGTCATCTCGACGCGCGGACAGGAGGGCGACGCCAAGGTCACGACCGCGCGCGAGCCGAAGCCCAACGAGGACTTGTGGGCCGGCCGTCAGGCGCTGCGCGACGACTCGGCGCGGCGCGGCTTCATAGACTTCGGCGACCTGCCGCCCGCGCCCAAGCCGAAGGACGAGGCGCGCTCGAACTCGAACAGGAACTCGAACTCGAACGCCAAGCGCGCGGGCACGAGGTGAGCCGAGATGTCCGAAGAGAAGAAGACCGGCAAGTCGAAACGCACGCGCGCCGTCGTTGACCGCGTCGAAGACGGCGGGGTGGCCGTCCTCCACGTCGGCGACGACGAGGAGACGAAAGTCGAGCTGCCCGCCTCGCTCCTCCCCGAAGGGACCGAAGGTGGCAGCCACCTCGTCATCAACGTCTCGCTCGACGAGGGCTCGCGCAAAGAAGCGGAAGAGCGCGTCAAGGCCATGCAGGAGCGCCTTGAGAAGCGCGCGGGCGGCGAGTCGCAGAAGAGCTTCAAGCTGTGAGGGAATCGTCTTGCCGCCGGCGGCTAACGAGATGACCAAATCAATCACCTACTCCGACGCGGGCGTCTCGATTGACGCGGCGAACGCGGCGGTCGAGAAGATTAAGGGGCTGGCGCGCTCGACCTTCAACGCGCGGACGCTCTCCGAGATCGGCGCCTTCGGCGGGATGTTCGACGGCGCGTTTCCGGGGATGAGCGAGCCGGTGCTCGTCGCCTCGGCCGACGGCGTCGGGACGAAGCTCAAGATCGCCTTCATGACCGGCGTCCACGACACGGTGGGGCGCGACCTCGTCAACCACTGCACCAACGACATCCTCGTGCAGGGCGCGCGGCCGCTCTTCTTCCTCGACTACGTGGCGACGGGCGCGCTCTCGCCCGAAGTGATCGTCTCGGTCGTGGACGGCATCTCGCGCGGCTGCCGCGAGAACGGGTGCGTGCTCCTCGGCGGCGAGACCGCCGAGATGCCCGGCTTCTACGCCGAGGGCGAGTACGACGTGGCGGGCTTCATCGTCGGCGTCGTGGACCGCGCGAAGGTCATCGACGGGGGCCGCGTCCGCGCGGGCGACCTGCTGCTGGCGCTCCCCTCGGCGGGGCTGCACACCAACGGCTACTCGCTCGCGCGCAAACTCTTCTTCGAGGTCGCGGGCTACGCGGCCGACACGCGCCTCGACGCGCTCGGCGAGACGGTGGGCGAGGCCCTGCTGCGCCCGCACCTGAGCTACCTGCGCCCGCTCGAAGGCTTGCTCGACACGGGCGCCGTCAAGGCGCTGGCGCACATCACGGGCGGCGGACTCTTGGAGAATATCCCGCGCGTGCTGCCCGAGGGGACGGCCGCCGAGGTCGAGCGCGGGTCGTGGCCCGTCCCGCCCGTCTTCCAACTGATGCGAGAGATCGGCAACGTCGCCGAGGCCGAGATGTACCGCACCTTTAACATGGGCGTCGGCATGGTCGTCATCTGCTCGCCCGAGGACGCCGAGGCGGTGCGCTATCACTTCGACAGCCCCGGCGAGTGCTTCCCCGTCGGCCGCGTCGTCGCGGGCGAGCGCAACGTCAGGCTGGTATGAAGGTCGGCGTCCTCATCTCGGGGCGCGGGTCGAACATGGTCGCGCTGGCCGACGCCGTCGCGGAGGGGCACGTCCCCGGCGCACGCGTCGCACTCGTCTTGAGCGACAAGCCGCAGGCGGCCGGGCTCGTGCGAGCGCGTGAGCGCGGGATTGAAACGGCGGTCGTCGAGCGCCGTGGCCGCACGCGCGAGGAGCACGAGCGCGAGGTCGTCGCGGCGCTCAAAGCGGCCGGCGTCGAGATTATCTGTCTCGCGGGCTACATGCGTCTGCTCTCGCCCTGCTTCGTCGAAGAGTTCCGCGGGCGCGTGCTCAACATCCACCCTTCGCTGCTCCCGGCCTTCCCCGGACTCGACGCGCAGCGTCAGGCCGTCGAGCACGGCGTGCGCTTCTCCGGCTGCACCGTCCACTTCGTTGACGAGACGCTCGACGGCGGCCCCATCATCACGCAGCGCGTCGTCCCCGTGCTCGACGAAGACACGCCCGAGACGCTCTCCGCGCGCATCCTCGTCGAAGAGCACCGCGCCTACCCCGAGGCGCTCGCGCTCGTCTGCTCGGGCGGGTACGAGGTGAAGGGGCGGCGCGTGCTCGCGCGCCGTGGCGGACGTTGACGGAGGCACCCGCGTTGGCCGCGTTCTCCAAGCTGAAACTCAATCTCTCCGACGGCTCGCGCTGCCTCGTCAGGGCGGCCGAGCCGCACGACGCCCCCGAGATAGTCAACTACCTCAACGCCGTCGGCGGCGAGTCGCCCTACCTCGATTTCGGCGCGGGCGAGTTCTTCTACGCGGCGGAGGACGAGGCGCAGTTCATCCGGCTCGCACGCGCCTCCGCGAACAGCCTCGCCGTCGTCGCCGTCGTCGCCGAAGAGGTCGTCGGCACGCTCAACCTGCAAGGGCAGTTGCCGGGGCGCCTGAGTCACGGCGCGTGGCTCGGCATCACCGTCGCGCGCGACTTCTGGGGGACGGGGCTGGCGCCCGCGCTCATGGAGGCCGGGCTGCGCTGGGCCGAGGAGAACGCCGCGCTGAGCATGGTCTACCTCCTGACCCACCCGGAGAACGCGCGCGCCGTCGCCCTCTTCAAGAAGTTCGGGTTCGAGGAACAGGGGCGACTCAAGCGCATGTTCCGGGCCGACGGACGCTTCGACGACGCGCTCTGCATGGGGCGCGAAGTCTGAGCACGGGCCGCCGCCCCCGCCCGTAAACTTTGAACTTTGGACTCACCAACTTTAAACTCTCGCCCATGAACATCGACGAGCAGTTGGAGTTTTTGCGTAAGGGCGCGGTCGAGCTGATCCGTGAGGAAGACCTGCGCGCGAAACTCCTGAAGAGTCAGAAGGAGGGGCGCCCCCTGCGCGTCAAGCTCGGCGCCGACCCGACCGCGCCCGACATCCACCTCGGCCACACGGTCGTTATCCGCAAGCTCCGGCACTTTCAGGAACTCGGCCACACGGTCATCTTCCTCATCGGCGACTTCACCGGCATGATCGGCGACCCCTCGGGCAAGTCGGCCACGCGCCCGCAGCTCACGCGCGAGGAGATCGACGCCAACGCCGAGACGTACAAGAAGCAGATTTTCAAACTGCTCGACCCCGAGAAGACGGAGGTGCGCTTCAACTCCGAGTGGATGTCTGAGCTAGGCTCGGACGGCTTCATCCGGCTGGCCTCGCACGTCACGGTCAAGCAGATCTTGGAGCGCGACGACTTCCAGAAGCGGCTCGCGGAGGAGCGCCCCGTCGCGCTCCACGAGCTGCTCTACCCCCTGACGCAAGGCTACGACTCGGTCGCGCTTCAGGCGGACGTGGAGCTCGGCGGCACCGACCAGAAGTTCAACCTGCTCGTCGGCCGCAACCTCCAGCGCGAGTACGGGCAGGAACCGCAGGTCGCGCTCGTCACGCCGCTCTTGGAAGGGACGGACGGCGTCCAGAAGATGTCGAAGTCGCTCGGCAACTACATCGGCATCGACGAGCCGCCGCAGGAGATGTTCGGCAAGATCATGTCCGTCTCCGACGAACTGATGTGGCGCTACTACGAGCTGCTCACCGACGTGGGCGTCGCCGACATCCGACAGATGCGCTCGCGCGCCGAGTCGGGCGAGGCCAACCCGCGCGACCTCAAAGTCACCCTCGCCAAGCGCGTCATCGCCGACTTCCACTCCGCGGCCGCGGCCGACGCCGCCGAGGACGAGTTCGTCCGCCGCTTCCGCAACAAGGAAGTCCCCGACGAAGTCGAGGAGCGCGCCGTCGCCTCGGGGAGTTGGGACTTGGCACAACTGCTCACGGCCGTCGGGCTGGCCGAGTCAAAGGCCGAGGCGCGCCGCCTCATCCAACAGGGCGGCGTCCGCATCGGCGGCGAAAAACAGACGGCCGCCGGCGCCGCGGTCACGATAGACTCCGGCGCCGACGCACTCCTGCAAGTCGGCAAGCGCCGCTTCCTTCGCGTGCGGGGGACTTAAGTTCGTTCACCCGACCCGGCCTTCGGGTTCCGCCGTGGTCAGAAAGAGAGGTGTGATATGTCTGAAGGTTACGAGGCTGTGGATGGCAAGGAGGTCGTCCGCAGGTGGTTCGAGGAGGTTTGGAACAAGGGGCGGTCGGAGGCGATTGACGAGATGTTCGACGAGGAGGGCGTCGCGCACGGGCTGGCCGGCGAGGGCGGCGAGGCGCTGCGCGGCCCAGCCAACTTCAGGGTCTTCCACCAACAGTTCCGCGAAGCCTTCCCCGGCGTCGAGGTGAGCGTGGACGACGCCATCTCCGAGGGCGACAAGGTCGCGGCGCGCTGCACGGTGCGCGCGCGCCACGAGGGCGACTCGCTGGGGTTGCGCGCCACGCAAAAGCCGGTCGAGTTCACGGGGATGACGTTCGCGCGCGTGCGCGGCGGCAAGATCGTCGAGGCGTGGAACAACTTCGACTTCATGACGATGTACCAGCAGCTCGGCGCGCTCCGGCTCGGCGACGCCGGGGCCGAGCCGCCCGACCCGGACGACGCGCTGCCGTCGCTCGACTGAGATGTCGGCGGTCGCGCCCACGGACGAGACGCTCGTCATCGAGACGCCCGAGCGCGTGCCGCTGCACTTCGCGCTGGCCTCGACGGGGAACCGCTTTCTCGCGTGCGCCTTCGACCACTTCCTCCAGCTCCTGCTGATCGCGGTCGTGGCGCTCGTCGTCATCTGGTGGATCGGCTTCTCCGACCTCGGCCGCTGGGTGACGAACGCGCCCAAGTGGCTGCTCGCGCTCCTGCTCGTCGCCGTCTTCCTGATCTGGTCGGGCTACTTCGCGCTCTTCGAGTGGGCCTGGTCGGGGCAGACGCCGGGCAAGCGCTGGCTGCGTCTGCGCGTGATACGCGAGGACGGCCGCCCCGTCACCTTCTGGGAGGCCGCGGCGCGCAACCTCGTCCGCATCCTCGACATGGAGCCTTTCCCGTTCTACTCGGTCGGACTCGTCTCGGTCTTCGTCAGCTCGCGCGACCAGCGCCTCGGCGACCTCGTCGCCGGCACCGTCGTCGTGCGCGAGCGCGAGGCGCAGGCGCCGTCTTTCGAGCAGGTCTTCTCCGCGCCGACGGCCGACGCGGCGCTCAGGCGCTCGTTCAAGGCGGTGCACTTCCGCGCGGACATTAGTCTGCTCGCGGCGCAGGAGGTCGAGGTCATCGAGGCGTTCCTCCGCCGCCGCTGGGACATGGAGGAGATGCCGCGACAGTGGATGGCCTGGCGCATCGCTACGCCCGTCCTCCACAAGCTCCGCCCCGACTACGACCCCGCCGAGTTCACCTACGAAGGCTTTCTCGAAGAACTCCTCCACCGCTACCGCGCCACACACAGGTTTACAGAGCCGTCAACCGTGAGCCGTCAGCCGTGACGAGAGAAAGGCAGCGCCTTCTCGTCACGGCTGACGGCTCACGGTTGACGGCTCTGATTACTTGCGCCAGGTCACCGGGAAGAAGGTGCCGGCCTCCCCCGCGTCGAGCTTGACGCCTAAGAGCGAGGCGGCGTAGGCGAGGACGGTGTCGCGGCCGGCGGCCATGTCGGCGGCGGTGGGCAGCATCGGCTTGTCCGGCGTGACCCCGACGTGTTCGAGGCTCTGGCCGTCGGGCATCACGATGTCGGCGTCGGTGATGTTCGCGCCGTAGGGCGCGACCACGTCGAGCCCCGAGTTGTGCGGGTGGAAGCGGCTCCGCATCACCGCGCCGGCCGAGCGGTCGCCGACGACCACGCCGCGCTTCTCCAACTGGACGACGCGCGCGAACAGCTCCGCGGCCGAACCCGACTGGCTGTCGATGAGCACGACCAGCTCGCCCTTGAAGACCTCGTCGCCCCCGCGCGCCTTGGCGACGAGCGGCTTCAGCTCCTTGCGCCGCCGGATGTCGCCGAGCTTCACGTCGCGGTCGAAGAAGTTGCCGATCATCCGCAGCAGAGCCTTCTCCGCGCCGCCGCCGTTGCCGCGCAGGTCGAGGACGAGCGACTTGTACTTGCGCGCCTTCGACATCGCGTTGTCCACCTCGGCCTCGGTCATCGAGAAGGTCGCCATCTTCCAGACGAGGAGGTCTGCGGCGGCCTCGACCGTGCGGCTGCTCTCGCGGCGCTCGCGCTCGTCGTCCTCGATCTCCCTGATGTAGATGTTCAGGTCCTGGCCGGTCAAGTCCATCACGCGCTTGCCCGGCGTGACCTTCGTCGCCACGTCCAACTGCTGCTGCTTGCCGTCGGGCCGGGCCAGCAGGAGCCGGACGGCCGGCTGCGGGCGCAGCGCGTTGTAGGCGTAGCGCATCTTCCAGTGGTTCTCGCGCGTCGGCTGGTAGCCGTCGAGGCCGACGACCTCGTCGCCGGGCTTGACGCCCTTGGCCTCGGCGTCGCTGCCGGGCTTGACGGCCGTGATGAAGCACCGCTCGCCGATCATCTGCATCCGCCAGCCGTACTCGAAGCGCGCCGAGCGGCCGGGCGGGATGAAGACGAGGTGCGAGTCCTCGAAGTCGAGGAGCGCCTGCGCGATGATGCCGAAGATTTGGCCTATCGACTGCGCCTGCTTGACCCGCTCCGAGGCGGCCTTGAAGTGCGCGTCCAAATCTTTGCCGCGGAACGTCGGGTCGTAGTAGTTGTCCTTGATGTCCTTCTTGATGACGTTGAGGGCGTTGCTCCAGCGGTCGCGGTCGAAGTCGGTCGCGGTCTGCTGCGCGGGGGCGACGCGCGCGGCGGCGGCGACTAAGAGGGCGGCGACGAGGAGCAGGAGGGGCGTCTGCGGTCTCATGGCGGGGGTTCCTTTCATGCGTATTCGGAACTGAAAAGTCGGGGTTCCAAGCGCGGCGGGGGCCGTGCTCCTTGAGGGGAGCGGCCGCCCGAGGGCCGAGAGATTATCACCCGCCGGACGGCCGGTAAAGTCAATTTTTCAGGCTAAATTGACGCGCCGCCGGCGCTCGGGTAGACTGCGGGGTTATTTCGGCGGGCAGATTTTTGACTGAGAGGCACATCTAATAACCATGACCAAAGACATCTTCATCCTCGGCGGCAAACGCACGCCGATGACACAGTACGTCGGCGCGCTCAAGGACGTGAAGGCCATCGACCTGGGCGCTGCGGCGGCGCGCGGCGCGCTCGCCGACGCGGGCGTCGCGGCCGAAGAGATCGACCACACGGTCGTCGGCAACGCCTTGCAGACCTCGGGCGACGCCATCTACGGCGCGCGCCACGTCGCGCTCAAGGCCGGGGTGCCGGCCGACCGCCCGGCGCTCACCGTCAACCGCCTCTGCGGCAGCGGCATCCAGTCCGTCGTCTCGGGCGCGCACATGATCCTGCTGGACGAGGCGCGCACCGCGCTCGTCGGCGGGATGGAGTCGATGTCGATGGCGCCGCACGTCATCTACGGCGCGCGCTCGGGCTTCGGGCTGGGGCAGGGCAAGCTGGAAGACTCGCTGATGGTGGCGCTCTTGGACACCTACTGCAACACGACGATGGCGGGCACGGCCGAGAACCTCGCGCGCCGCTACGAAATCTCGCGCGAGGAGCAGGACGCCTACGCCTTGCGCTCACAACAGGAGGCCAAGCGCGCGCAGGACGCGGGCGTCTTCGCCGAGGAGATCGTCCCCGTCGAGGTCAAGACGCGCAAGGGCGTCAAGGTCGTTGACGCGGACGACCACCTGCGCCCCGACACCACGCTCGAAGTGCTGGCGAAACTCCCGACCGCCTTTAGCAAGGACGGCTTCGTCACCGCCGGCAACGCCTCCGGCATCGTTGACGGCGCGGCCGCGCTCGTCATCGCGGGCGGCGATTACGTGAAGGAGAGGAATCTGAAGCCCGCCGGCCGCATCGTCTCGTGGGCCTACGCGGGCGTCGAGCCGGACGTGATGGGCATCGGCCCCGTGCCGGCCATCCGTAAGGCTCTGGAGAGGGCCAACCTCAAGCTCGAAGACATCGACCTCGTCGAGGTTAACGAGGCTTTCGCCTGCCAGTACCTCGCCGTCGAGAAGGAGTTGGGGCTTGACCGCTCGAAGACGAACGTCAACGGCGGCGCCATCGCCCTCGGCCACCCGCTCGGCGCCTCGGGCACGCGCCTCGTCCTGACGGCCTTGAACGAGCTGAAGCGACGCGGCGGCCGCTACGGCCTCGCCTCCGCCTGCATCGGCGGCGGACAGGGCATCGCCCTCATCTTCGAGCGCGTCTAGAAGATTAAAGACGGGCGCGACAACAAAAGCCGCCAGCCCGTCCGGGCCGCCACGGCAGACCCGAAATTCGCTCTGCCGTGGCGGCCCACTTCTTTTCTGGATTCCAGCCGTTAATGCTGATTTAACTGCAATTTAACGCCGTTCCGAAAGCAACCGCCCCCGCGGGGCCGGCATCTCATGCGGGCTCATATCTAGCGGGTTGACCTGACGGCGAAAATCGGGTAAAAGCAACGCCTCGAACTTCGCGCTTACGCGCTTTCCGGCTGCCCCCGGACGGTGCCAACCTTTAACCCCCTTCTCCACGAAAGGAAAGTTCATGCACCCACCCGCCAGTGGGCCGAAGCATGCACCCGTGCGCTTCCGCCTTGTTGCCCTCTTGCTCGTCTTTTCCCTCCTGGCCCTTGCCATTCCGACGCGATTTATTAAGATCATACCTTCGGCCGAGGCCGCTTCCCCGAATATCGTCATTAGCCAAGTTTACGGGGCCGGCGGCAACACCGGCGCCTCCCATAGAAACGATTTCATCGAGCTATTCAACAGGGGGGCTGCTCCCGCCTCGGTCAGTGGCTGGTCTGTGCAATACGCCAGCGCGACCGGCACGGGTAACTTCGGCGGGGCGACGAACACCATCACCCCTCTGCCTAACGTCTCAATCCCCGCGGGCGGCTACCTCCTCGTCCACGGTGCGTCGGGCGGGGCTGTCGGCACGGTACTGCCCGCCAACGATGCCCCCGATGCATCTCCCATCGACATGAGCGGCACCAGCGGGAAGGTCGCACTGGTCAGCAGCGCGACGACGCTCGGCTGCAACGGCGGCTCAAATCCCTGCAACGCGGCCCAGCTTGCACTGATCGTTGACCTCGTCGGTTACGGCGGCGCGAATTTCTTCGAGGGGGCGGCCGCGCCCGCCCTCACCGCGACGACGGCGATTTTCAGAGACGGCGCGGGCTGCTCCGACACCGACAACAACTCCGCGGACTTCAGTAACGCCACGCCTCCCGTCTCCCCCGGCACGCCGGCCCCGCGCAACAGCGCGACGACTCCCTCTATCTGCGGCGGGGTGACGCCGACGCCGACCCCAACGGCGACGCCGACTCCTACGCCAACCCCGACGCCGACTCCCACCCCGACGCCCACGGCAACTCCGACCCCGAACCCGACCCCGAACCCGACGCCCGTTCCGGGGACGAACATCATCATCAACGAGCTTGACTCGGACACGCCGGGCGCCGACGCGGCCGAGTTCATCGAGCTGTACGACGGCGGCGTGGGTAACACCTCGCTCAACGGGCTGACCCTCGTCCTCTACACCGGCAGCAGCGACACCTCGTACGCGTCGTTCGACCTCGACGGCTTCACGACCGACGCCTCCGGCTACTTCACCATCGGCAACCCCGGCGTGCCCGGCGTCGATTTGACCTTCAACCCCGGCACGACCGGCCTCTTGCAGAACGGCGAGGACGCGGCCGCCCTCTACGCCGCGAGCGCGTCCGACTTCCCGAACGGTACCGCCGTGACGGCGGCCAACCTGATTGACGCCGTCGTCTACGACACGAACGACCCGGACGACCCCGGCCTGCTGGGCACGCTGACGCCGGGCCAGCCGCAGATTAACGAAGGCGCGGGCGGCGGCAACGAGACGAACTCCATCCAGCGTTGCCCCAACGGCTCGGGCGGCGCGCTCAACACCTCGACCTATTCGACCGCCGCGCCGTCGGCCGACGGCGTCAACGTCTGCATCCCGCCGACGCCGACGCCCACGCCGACGCCGGTTCCGACGCCGACCCCCGCGGGCGAGACCGGTCCCTCGGTGTCCTTCACTTCGCCGTCCGCCGGTAACACGACGGCGCCGCGCGACGCCAGCCTGACGGTCGGCTTCAGCGAGCCCGTTGACCTCGCGCCCGTCTGGTTCGACATCACCTGCGCGACGACGGGTCAGCACAACAGCGCGACCGTCGCCGGCGGCCCGACGAGCTGGATCGTCACGCCGAACGTCAACTTCGTCGCCGGCGAGACCTGCACGGTCACGATCTTGAAGGACGCCGTCGCCGACTCTGACTCGGACGACGGCACGCCCGGCACCAACAACATGGCGGCCGACCACGTCTGGTCGTTCTCCGTCGCCACGGGCAGCGCGCCCGTCTACCCGCCGTCGGTGCACCTGACGATGGGCAACCCGAGCGGCGCGGCGGAAGACTTCAACCAGCCGAACAACTTCCTGATGGAGAAGCCCGAGTTCTCGCTCTCCTACAACCGCGACCGCGGCACGCCCAACTGGGTGAGCTGGCACCTCTCGGACGACTGGGTCGGCAGCCTCGCGCGCGTGGACACCTTCCGCCCCGACCCGATGGTTCCGCCCTTCTGGTATCGCGTGCTGCACACGGACTACTCCGGCTCCGGCTTCGACCGCGGCCACATGACGCCGAACGCGGACCGCGATCCCGCGACATCGCGGCCGATCAATCAGGCGACGTTCCTGATGTCGAACATGGTGCCGCAGTCCCCCGACAACAATCAGGGGCCGTGGGCCGACATGGAGAACGACCTCCGCAACACGTACCTGCCGGCCAACGAGATGTACATCATCTCGGGCCCCCACGGCATCGGCGGCACGGGCAGCAACGGCCCCGCGACGACCATCGCCAACGGCCACGTCACCGTCCCGAACCAGACGTGGAAGGTCGTGCTGGTCATCCCGAAGGCCGCGGGCGACGACATCTCGCGCGTGACCTGCGCGACGAGAACCATCGCCGTCATCATGCCCAACGTGCAGGGCATCCGTAACAACGACTGGCACAGCTACATCACCACGGTTGACGCCGTCGAGGCGCTGACCGGCTACGACTTCTACTCGAACCTGCCCGACCCCATCGAGCGTTGCGTCGAGGCCGGCACCAACGGCGTCAACCCGGCGCTCGATTCCGACGCCGACGGCAAGCCCGACAGCACGGACAACTGTGACTTCGACGCCAACCCTGACCAGGCAGACACCGACAACGACGGCGCGGGCAACGTCTGCGACGCCGACGACGACAACGACGGCGTGGCGGACGCTCAGGACGCTTTCCCCCTCAACCCGAACGAGTCGGTGGACACGGACGGCGACGGCATCGGCAACAACGCCGACACGGACGACGACAACGACGGGACGCCCGACGCGCAGGACGCCTTCCCGCTTAACCCCGGCGAGTCGGTGGACACCGACCACGACGGCATCGGCAATAACGCCGACACCGACGACGACAACGACGGCGTCTCCGACACCGCCGAAACCGCCGCCGGCTCCGACCCGCTCAACGCGGCTTCGACGCCCGAAGTCTGCGACGGGGTCGATAACGACCTCAACGACGGCATCGACGAAGGCTTCACGAACACCGACGGCGACAGTCAGGCCGACTGCGTGGACACGGACGACGACGGCGACGGCGTCTCGGATGAGGCGGAAATCGCTGCCGGCAGCAACCCGCTGAACGCGAACTCCACCCCCGAAGTCTGCGACGGCGTGGACAACGATCTCAACGAAGGCGTTGACGAGGGTTTCACGAACACCGACGGCGACGGCCAGTCGGACTGCGTTGACGCGGACGACGATAACGACGGCGTGTCTGACTCGGCCGAAATCGCGGCCGGCAGCGATCCCCTCAACGCGGCCTCCAGGCCGGAGATGTGCGACGGGGTTGATAACGACCTCAACGACGGAGTTGACGAAGGTTTCGTCAACACGGACGGGGACGCGCAGGCCAACTGCGTTGACGCGGACGACGACGGCGACGGCGTCTCGGACACCGCCGAGGTCGCGGCCGGCTCCGACCCGCTCAACGCCAACTCGACGCCCGAGGTCTGCGACGGCGTGGACAACGACCTGAACGAAGGCGTTGACGAGGGCTTCCTCAACACCGACGGCGACGGACAGGCGAACTGCGTTGACGCCGACGACGACGGCGACGGGGTGGCCGATGCGCAGGATGCGTTCCCGCTCAACCCGAACGAGTCGGTGGACACCGATCACGACGGCATCGGCAACAACGCCGACACGGATGACGACAACGACGGGACGCCCGACGCGACCGACGCCTTCCCGCTCGACCCGAACGAGTCGGTGGACACGGACGGCGACGGGCTTGGGAACAACGCCGACATGGACGACGACAACGACGGCATTCTCGACGTGGCGGACAACTGCCGGCTGACGTTCAACCCCGACCAGGCGGACTTCGATAACGACGGCGTCGGCGACACGTGTGACCCCGTGACCGGCCCGCCCACGACCAAGGGGCAGTGCATGAACGACGGGTGGCGGCGGTTCGACGCGCCTCGGCCGTTCAAGAATCAGGGTGACTGCATCCAGTTCGTCAACACCGGGAAGTAATCTCCCGGCCGGCGGATGAGGTGGGGCGGGACTCGGCGGTAACGAGTCCCGCCCTCTTTTTAAGCGGGCGGTCGCGAGTCTCAAATGAAAAGCGACGAGCAGATTCTGGAAGAGCTCGGGCGGGCCGCGCGCGGGCTCTTCCGCATGAGCGAGTCGGACCACCCCGTCGAGCCGTTCCGCCTCGGCGCGGGTGAGACGCCCGACGACGCGACCCTGCGCCGCGTCGCGGGCGCGTCCGACGTCGCGGTGGTGACTGCGGCGAAGGCGGAAGAGTTCTTCCGCCCCGCGTCCTTCGTCGAGGAGGCGGAAGGCTCTTTCAGGCCCGCGCCCGCGCGCCGCGTCCAACAACTCTCTCAGGCGCTCGCGGCGAACCTCTCGGAGGTCACGGCCTACCGCGTCGGCGAGATCAACATCCCCGTCTACGTGCTCGGCAGGAGCGCGTCGGGAGGCTGGCTCGGCGTCTCGACGCGCGTCGTCGAGACTTAAACGTAAACGTTCGGCGTCGCCGGCCGGAAGCCGACTCGGGCTTCCGGCCGGCCTGTTGTCATCGCCAACCGGCGCGTGTAAGATTTGCGCGCTCGAATTTAAGCGGGCGCCGGACTCTCCCCTGAGCGCCTTTTAACCCGCGACACGCCGACGCCGCATCTCGCGCGACAGATGACACCGGTTCGACCTTCCGGCAGAGAGGAACCTCGCCATGCCGAGAATGCTTCACGAAAGAGCCGCTCCTTCGACTCAGCGCCGCAGGCTCTCGAAGTTCGCGCTCTTCGCCTGTCTCAGTCTCGCCACCGTTGCGGCCTCGCCCCGCGGCGCCGCGGCGCAGAGCACCGGCTCGCCCGACCTCGTCATCAGCCAGGTCTACACCCGCGGCGGTGAGCCGGGTGCCGCCTACCGCAATGACTTCGTCGAGGTCTTCAACCGCGGCCGCACGGTCGTCAACTTGGAAGACTACTCGCTCCAGGTGCTAGCCAAAGCCCCCGGCAGCACCGCCCTCGTTCCCGTCACCGTCAGTGCTTACTCGGGCGGGCTCCACCACCTCCTCGTCGGGCACGGCCAGTACGCGACGTTCGTGTTCGGCAGCAGCGGCGACAACGGGGCGCCGGTTCCCATGAACCCGGTACGGAGCGCGGACGCCGATCTCCCGTCTGACACCGGCCGCGTCGCGCTCTTCTTGACCGGATTCGGTCCCGCGCCCCCCTTCACGCAGTACGGCTGCGCCGCCGGCATGGACGCGTGGCTCGGCGACTTCTTCTCATACGGCGCGGCACCATGCGTCGAGGGCAGCGAGAACTTCCCCGCGCCCTCTCCGACGACCGCCGCCGTCAGGAACAACGGCGGCTGCGACGACACGGACAACAACGTCGCCGACTTCACGACGGCCGCGCCCACCCCCCACACGTTCATGAACTCGCACTCCTGCGGCCTGACCGCGCCGGCCAAGACCATGGAGTTCGAGCCGTTGGACTTCAATTATTTTTTTAGCGAGGGCCAGGGCTACGCCGATATCTTCGTCGCGCGCACGGGCGACGTCACCGGCGCCGCCTCCGTCAACTACGCCACCCTCAAACTGAGCGCGACTGAGCGCACCGATTATACGACCGCCCTCGGCACGCTCGACTTCGCGCCGGGCGAGACGCGCAAGAGCTTCCGCGTCCTCTTCACCGACGACGCGCGCGTCGAGTCCGACGAGTCGCTGATCCTCATCCTCAACCGCCCGACGAACGGCACCGAACTCGGCTCGCGTCGCATCATGTTCCTCAAAATCAGGGACGACGATTCCGGCGTCAACCCTATCGACCCGACCCTCTTCTTCGTCCGCCAGCACTACGCCGACTTCCTTTCGCGCGTGCCCGACGGGCCCGGCCTACAGTTCTGGACTGAAGGCATCGAGTCGTGCGGCGCCGACGCCCGGTGCCGCGAAGTCAAGCACATCGACACCTCCGCCGCTTTCTTCCTGGCAATAGAGTTTCAGGACACGGGCTACTTCGCCTACCGCGCCTACAAGGCTTCGTTCCCCGACAGCCCCTCGCGCCCGCGCGGCTTCCCGCTCTACCGCGAGCTGTGGCACGACTCGCGGCAGATCGGGCGCGACGTGATCGTCGGGCAGGGCGCGTGGGCGCAGCAGATCGAAGCGAACAAGGCCGCGTACGTGCAGGAGTTCGTGACGAGGCCCGAGTTCCTGCTGCGCTACCCCGCGTCGCGGACGCCCGCGCAGTTCGTTGACGCTTTGAACGCCACCGCCGGCAACCCGCTCTCGGCGGCGGAGCGCGACCAGCAGGTCGCCAACCTGACGGCGTCGGGGAACACCTCTTCGGGACGCGCCGCCGTGCTCGCGGCCGTCGTCGAGGACGGCGACTTTAAGACCGCCGAGCTAAACCGCGCCTTCGTGCTGATGGAGTACTTCGGCTACCTGCGCCGCGACCCGGACGCGGAGGGCTACAACCACTGGCTGGCGAAGCTCAACGAGTTCAACGGCGACTACGTCGCGGCCGAGATGGTCAAGGCGTTCATCTCGTCGGACGAGTACCGCCAGCGCTTCGCTCAGTAACAGTAAAAGGCGGGAGGATGAAGGATGAAGCTCAGGCGGTATTCACTTCACACTTCATCCTCCCGCCCTCATCATTTTCTTCGGGCATGAGCCTTGCCGTGTAGACCACACGCCAAGCGGGTTTCTCTGTTAATCGAATTGTTTCGGAGTATTACCATGTGCAGTTCCCCCGGCGGTGAGAAGATTCTCCGCTCCAGGTGTCGTAACCTCGCTGCGTGTGTGACGGCCGTCGCGGCGCTCGTCCTCTGCCTCTTCGCGCCGCCGCGCGCCGCGCGCGCGCAGACCATCAGCGGCTCGCCCACCCTCGTCATCAGTCAGGTCTACGCACACGGCGGCGAGCCGGGCGCGGCCTTCCAGAACGACTTCGTCGAGCTTTTCAACCGCGGCAACCAGCCGGTTGACATGAAGGACTGGGCGCTCCACCTCGCGCTCAACACCAGCCCCGCGCCGACCACCTGGTACATACGTCTCACGCTCGGCAGCTACGTCGTCCAGCCCGGCCGCTACGTCCTCGTCAAGCTCGGCGGCGGCCCGAACGGCGCGCCGCTTCCCACGCCCAACTTCAACGCGAACTTCCCGCTCCTCCCCTTCCCGCCCGAGTTGACGCACTCGGGCACGGTCGGCCTGCTCGACGCGAAAGGCAACTTCATGGGCTGCCCGACGCTCGGGACGCAGGGCGTCGTCGATTACGTCGGCTACGGCCCCGGCTCGACCTGCTTCGAGGGGCTGGACGGCGCCGCGCCCGAACCGAGCGCGACCGAGGCGGTCGTGCGCGACGCGGGCGGCTGCGCCGACAACAACACCAGCAAGCTCGACTTCCACCTCGCGCCGGCCGCCCCGCGCAACAGCTCGACGCCGGCCGCGCCCTGTAACATCCCCGACCCGCCGAGCTTCTTCAACTTCGCCGCGCCCGAGTTCCACGCCACCGAGGCCGACGGGCGCACGGAGATTCTCGTCACGCGCACCGGCGACCTGACCGCGCCCGCCACCGTCGATTACTCGGTCACGGGCGGCACCGCCTTCGACCGCTACGACTACACGACCTTCTCCGGCCGCCTGCGCTTCGCCGCCGGCGAGGCGCAGAAGACGTTTGAAGTCCTCCTCACCGACGACGCCACGCAGGAGCCGAACGAGACCGTCGAGATGCTTTTGTGGAAGCCTTCGGGCGGCGGCGCCTTCACGGGCCTGCGCGACCGCGCCGCGCTCGTCATCCACGACAACGACTTCGGCCCGGCCGCCTCGAACCCCATCGACTCGTCGGCCTTCTACGTCCGCCAGCACTACCACGACTTCCTCAACCGCGAGCCGGACGCGGCCGGCCTACAGTTCTGGACGAACGGCATCGAGTCGTGCGGCGCAGACCAACAGTGCCGCGAGGTCAAGCGCATCGACACCTCGGCCGCCTTCTTCCTCTCGATTGAGTTTCAGCGGACGGGCTTCCTCGTCCACAGGCTCTACCGCGCTTCGCTGCCCGAGCGCGACTACCGCATCCGCTCGCTCCCGCGCTATCTCGAATTTGTGAACGACACGCAGGAGGTCGGGCGCGGCGTCGTCGTCGGGCAGGCCGGCTGGGAGTTTAGGCTCGAACAGAACCTTGAGTTATTCCTCAAAGACTTCGTCGCGCGCCCCGAGTTCGTGCTGGCCTACCCGCAGAGCCTCACGCCCTTAGAGTACGTGAATAAGCTCGCCGCGCAGGCCGGCATTGTGCTCACGCCACAGGAGCACGCCGACCTCTCGGTCGGCCTCGCCGTCGGCGTGGAGACGCGCGGGAGCGTCCTGCGTAAGGTGGCGGAGAACGCCGAGTTCTCGCGCCGCGAGACGAGCCGCGCCTTCGTGCTGATGCAGTACTTCGGCTACCTGCGGCGCGCGCCGAACGACCCGCCCAACACGGACTTCGCGGGGCTCGACTTCTGGCTCTCGAAGCTCGAAAGTTTCGGCGGCGACTACCGCGGCGCCGAGATGGTCAAGGCTTTCATCTCCTCGACCGAGTACCGCGCGCGCTTCCTCACCCCCGCGCCCTGACCCTTAAGTTCTGACCCTTAGACGGCGCGGCGCCCGAGCACCCTCTGCTTGACGCCGCGCCGTCTGTTCCTATAAAACCCTACCAACGCATCTCGTACGCCTTCGTACGCGCGCGCGTCTCCGCCTACGGCCAGCACTACAGGCCATAAAGACGCCAAACCCGCGAATCATTCAGGATAAGAAAGGAACTTGGAATCCTTGACCACTTCATCCCTTGGCGGGAGGCGTATAGCCTCTGCCCGTCGCCCCCTGTCCGCAGCCCTCACCGCCGCCTTCGTAGTTATCCAACATGTCGCCTTCATCTTCCCTGCGTCGGCGCAGGTGCGCCTCCCCGCGCCGGACAGAATGACGACGACGAAAGCGCCGGTCGTGACTCCGTCCTCGGGCGCGACTTCGTCCACGGCCGCCGCCGCTGACGACCCCGGCCTGCCGTCCGCGCCCTCGACGACCCTCGTCATCAGCCAGTTCTACGGCGGCGCGGGCTGCGGCACGGCCGGCTGCTCGACATACAAGAACGACTACATCGAGCTGTTCAACCGCGGGAGCGTCGCGCAGTCGGTCAACGGCTGGTCGGTGCAGTACGCGGCGGCCACCGGGACGAGTTGGCAGATGACGAACCTGCCGAACGTTTCCGTCCCGGCGGGCGGGTACCTCCTCGTCGCCGAGGGCGCGGGCGCGAACGGCGTCAACAACCTCCCGACCCCCGACGTGACCGGCTCCATCTCCATGAGCGCCACCGCCGCGAAGTTGGCGCTCGTCAACACGACGACCGCACTCTCGGGCCGGTGCGGCAACGGGGCGGCGTTGACGCTCCCCGCGTCGGCCGTTGACTTTGTCGGCTACGGCACGACCCCGGACTGCAACGACGCCGGAGCCACCACGGGAGGCACCGGGAACGCGCCCGCGCCCTCGACGACGAACGCCGACATTCGCGCCGCCGCCGGCTGCACCGACACGGACAACAACGCGGCCGACTTCGCCGCCGCCGCGGCCAACCCGCGCAACAGCGCGACGGCGCTCAACGCGTGCAGCGGCCCCCCGCCCGCCGTCAGCCTCGCCGTCAACGACGTCTCGCAGAACGAGGGCAACGCCGCCACGACCGCCTTCACCTTCTCCGTCACGCTCTCGGCCCCGGCGGGCCCGGGCGGCGTCACCTTCGACATCTGCACGGCCGACGGCACGGCGCAGGACGACAACCCCGCGACCGAGGACAACGACTACGCGGCGAACTGCCTGACCGGCCAGTCGATCCCGTTGGGGAGCAACGGCCCCTACAACTTCACCGTCAACGTCAACGGCGACGCGACGGTCGAGCCGAACGAGACCTTCTTCGTCAACGTCATCAACGTCGTCGGCGCGACCGTCGCGGACGGGCAGGGACAGGGCACCGTCGTCAACGACGACTTCACCGTCACGCCCATCCACAACATCCAAGGCAACGGCGCCGCGTCCCCGCTCGCCGGTCAGGCCGTCGCCACGACCGGCATCGTCACGCTGCTCAGGACCAGCAGCAACGACGGAGGCGGCGCGGCCAGCGGCTACTTCCTCCAGGCCCCGGACGCCGAAGCCGACGCCGACCCGAACACCTCCGAGGGCATCTTCGTCTTCACCTCCTCCGTCCCGACGGTCTCCGTCGGCGACGAGGTGCGCGTGACCGGCACCGTGCAGGAGTTCAACGGGCTGACCGAGATCGGCTCGGTCACCAACACCTCGATCATCGACACCGGCAACCCGCTCCCGACCGCCGTCACGCTCGACTCGACCATCCTCGACCCGGCGGCCGCGCCCACGCAGCCGCAGCTTGAGAAGTACGAAGGCATGCGCCTCTCGGCCTCCTCGCTGGTGACGGTCGCGCCCAACGACACCTTCTTCGACGTTTACACCGTCCTCGCGAACGTCGCGCGCCCCGTGCGCGAACCGGGCATCCCGGCCTCCGACCCCGTCCCGCCCGACCCGACCTCGGGCGTGCCCGACTGCTGCATCCCCATCTGGGACGAGAACCCCGAGCGCCTGCTCGTCGATACCAACGGCCGCGCGGGCGCGACCAACAACGCCTACACCTCGAACGTCACGCTCACGTCCGTCTCGGGGCCGCTCGACTACGCCTTCGGCGCGTACCGCCTCGTTTCCGACGCCGCGCTCTCGGCCTCGGCCAACATGACGGCCGTCGCCGTCCCCGAGCCGCTGGCCTCCGAGTTCACCGTCGCCGGCTACAACATCGAGAACTTCAACAACGACGCGACGCAGCGCCAGAAGGCCGCGCTCACCGTCCGCGACGTGCTGCACTACCCCGACATCATCGGCGCGGTCGAGATATTCGACCTCGCCGACTTGCGGGCGCTCCGCGACCAGATCAACGACGACGCCGTCGCGGCCGGCGACCCGGACCCGCAGTACGAGGCCTACCTCGTCGAGGCCGACGGCACGAGCGAGGACGACGATCAGGACGTGGGCTTCCTCGTCAAGATATCGCGCGTCTCGGTGACGAGCGTCACGCAGGAGCGCGAGGAGGAGACCTACGTCGAGCCGGGCACCGGCACCGTCGCCACCCTGCACGACCGTCCGCCCCTCGTCCTCGACGCGGTCGTTGACCCGTCGGGCACGAACCCACGCCGCGTCCTCGTCGTCGTCAACCACCTCCGCTCGTTCATCGACATCGAGCTGGTCGCGGGCGACGGCCCGCGCGTCCGCGAGAAGCGCAAGAAGCAGGCCGAGAGCCTCGCCGACCTGCTGAACGACCTTCAGACGGACAACCCCGGCGTGCCCGTCATCTCGGTCGGCGACTACAACGCCATCCAGTTCAGCAGCGGCTACGACGACTCGCTCTCGGTCATCAAGGGCACGCCGACGCCCGACGACGAGATCGTCGTTGACCAGAGTCCCGACCTCGTCAACCCCGACTTCGTCAACCTCATCGACGGGCTTCCCGCCGACGAGCAGTACAGCTTCGTCTTCGAGGGCACGCCGCAGGCGCTCGACCACCACGTCGTCAACGCGGCCGCGCGCGCCCGCAACACGCGCACGGCCATCGCGCGCGTCAACTCGGACTTCCCCGAGGTCCCGGCCGCGGCCTTCGCCGCGGACGCCGCGCGCCCCGAGCGCAACTCCGACCACGACCCCGTCGTCTCCTACTACTCGCTCGGCGACGGGCAGGCCGCCGGCTCGTTCATCATCAGCGAGTTCCGCTTCCGCGGCCCTAACCTCGGGGAAGAAGAGGCCGGTCCGAAGACGGGCGGCGGCGGCGACACGCCGGGCGGCCCGAACGCGCCGGGAGGCCCGGCCGAGAACGACGAGTTCATCGAGTTCTACAACAACACTGACTCCGACATCACGGTCTCGACCATCGACGGCTCGCCGGGCTGGGCGCTGGTGGCCTCGGACGGTCAGGTGCGCTTCATCATCCCGAACGGGACGGTCATCCCCGCGCGCCACCACTTCCTCGCCGCCAACACCGACGGCTTCTCGCTCTTCGACTACGGCCTGCCCGCGTTCGGCTACGACCTCGACATCCTCGACGAGTCAGGCGTCGCGCTCTTCCGCACGGCCAACCCCTCGTTCTTCACGGCCGACGAGAGGCTCGACGCCGTCGGCTACGCGAGCGCCCCCGAACTCTACCGCGAGGGCGCGGGGCTGCCCGTGGGGGCCGAGGTCGGCGGCGAGTTGGAGTACAGTTGGGTGCGCCACATGTGCGCCTTCGTCCAGGGCGTCGGCTGCACCACGCCGGGCATCCCGAAAGACTCCGGCGTTAACGCGTTGGACTTCATCAGCGTGGACACCACCGGCGCGACGCAGAGCCTCGGCGCGCCCGGGCCGGAGGGACTTATCAGCCCCCTCCAGCGCAACGCCGACTTCCCCGGCGCGCTGCTCGACACCGGCCGCTCGGCGGGCGCGCCGCCGAACCGCGTCCGCGACTTCCTCGACACGGGGCTGAACAAGTCGTTCGGCACGATGTCGATCCGCCGCACGTTCACCAACAACACGGGCGGCCCCGTCGAGTACCTGGCCTTCCGCGTCGTGCAGATTACGACCTACCCGCAGACGCCGGCGCTCGCCGACCTGCGCGTGCTCGACTCCTCCGACATCAACGTGACGCTCTCGAACGGCACCGAGGTTCCCGTCAGCGGCACCTTCGTCGAGCAGCCGCCGACGCAATTCAACGGCGGCGGGCACAACTCGTCGCTCGGGGTCAACGTCCTCGACCTCGGCGGCACGCTCGAAGACGGCGACTCCATCAGCGTGCAGTTCCTGCTCGGCATCGAGAAGACCGGCACGTTCCGCTTCTACATCAACGTCGAGGCGTTCGACGATTGCGGGTGCCCGGCCGCCTCCGAGTCGCAGAAGACGCAGAAGGCGCAGAAGGGGCAACCGCGCGTCGGCGTCCTTGACGCCGAGAGGCCCAAAACCAAGCCGCGGCGCGGGCGCGGCCGAAGGCGCTAAACGCCGAGCGCGCGACCGGACGCTCGGTCGCCCGAAGAGAGGCCGGGCCGGAGGTTCAAAAACTTCCGGCCCGGCCTCTCCGTCAGTGACCCGTCGGCGCCCGCGACGGGTCGTTCTGCTGGCATACTTTTTGTTGCCTACGACAACGTAGGTTAGTGCCCGAGACGTGCCCCGTGTAAGGGCCCGACGCGCGGGCAGTGAAACCCTTCCCGCCCTTCTAGTTAAGTTGAGGAGGCCGAAGAGCTCTCGCTCACGGGACGGAAAAGGTGCGCGCCATCATCCGATTTTTTGGACTTTTTGATTCAGGTTTTTGGACGGAATACTTTACGCCCCGTGTCGGTTCCGGTCGCACGAAACTCCCCCACACCCCGCCGAGCCGCCCTTTCAATGGGGCGCCGGTGCGGGCGCTTCGGGAGCGAGCGTGCGGCCTTTTTTCGTCTTGCGCGGGCGGCCGAAAGTGTAGTATTTAACACCGCGTTTCCGCCGACGTAACGTTCGCGAAAACGTCTTCCCGTATGGTATAAGTTTCCGTTCTCTTCTAGCCATCTTTCAATCTAACAGGTCGGCCGACACCCTCGGGAGACGTTGGAAAGCATGGCGCGCGATTCCCGAACCACCGCAACACCTAAAGCAGGAAAAGGAAGAAATATGCCGAAAAATCCCCTCCGCAAGTCCGCCTCCGCGCTGGCCTTGCTCATTTTCTGCCTCGCCTTCGGCGCGCCCGCTGCTTGGGCGCAGTCCACGACCCAGGGTGCCGTCGGCGGCACGGTCAAGGACCCGCAGGGCGCGGTCGTGGCCAATGCCCCGGTCACCGTCAAGAACGAGGAGACGAACAAGGAAGTCTCCGCCACCACCGACGACGAGGGCCGCTTCCGCGTCGTGCAGCTCGATCCCGGCAACTACACCGTGGCGATCGCCGCCTCGGGCTTCGCCGCCTACACGCAGCAGAAGGTCGTCGTCGAAGTCGGTCGCGTCACGACCGTTGACATCGACCTCGGGCTCGCCGGCGCGCAGGAGAACGTGGTGGTGACGAGCGAGGCGCCGGTCATCAACACCGAGCAGCAGGACTTCTCGACCAACATCAACCAGACCTCGATCAACAACCTGCCGATCAACGGCCGGCGCTGGTCGAACTACGCCATTCTCACGCCCGGCGCGGTGCCCGACGGCACCTTCGGCCTCATCAGCTTCCGCGGCATTTCCGGCCTGCTCAACAACAACACCATCGACGGCGGCGACAACAACCAGGCCTTCTTCGCCGAGGAGCGCGGCCGCACCCGCATCAGCTACTCGGTCAGCCAGTCGGCCATCCGCGAGTTCCAGGTCAACACGTCGAGCTACTCGGCCGAGTACGGCCGCTCGGCCGGCGGCGTCGTCAACGCCGTGACCAAGTCGGGCACCAACGAGTTCCACGGCGACGTCTTCTACTTCCAGCGCAACAACAAGTGGGGCGCGCGCAACCCGCTCGCGACCAACACCGTGCTCGTGGACGGCGTCTTCACGCCCGTCGGCATCAAGCCGAAGGACGTGCGCCACCAGTACGGCGGCACCATCGGCGGCCCCATCGTCAAGGACAAGGCGTTCTTCTTCTTCTCCTACGACCAGCAGAAGCGCGACTTCCCCGGCCTGGCCCGCTTCAGCAGCCCGAGCTTCCTCAACCTGTCGGCCGCCAACCGCACCACGCTCAACGCGCGCGGCATCACCAACGCGCAGATCGACAACTCGCTCGTCTTCCTCAACAGCCTGACGGGCGAGGTCACGCGCCGCGGCGACCAGACGCTCTTCCTGCCGAAGGTCGATTGGAACATCAACGACGCGAACAAGTTCACGGTCACCTACAACCGCCTGCGCTGGGACTCGCCCAACGGCGTCCAGACCCAGGCCACGAACACGCGCGCGCGCGACAACTTCGGCGACGACCTCGTTGACATCGACTGGGTGACGCTGCGCCTGACCTCGACCATCACCAACACGCTCTTGAACGAGGCGCGCTTCCAGTACGGCCGCGACCTCGAGCGCCAGTTCAGCCAGGGGCCGCAGTCGGGCGAGCCGGCCAACTCCTTCGGCGGCCGCGCGCCGCAGACCTTCATCACCAACGGCCTCAGCTTCGGCATCCCCGACTTCCTTGAGCGCCCGGCCTTCCCCGACGAGCGCCGCCGCCAGTTCGCCGACACGATGACCTACTCGACCGGCAACCACACGCTCAAGTTCGGCGGCGACCTCAACTACGTCAAGGACATCATCAACAACATCCGCTTCATCGGCGGCGAGTTCAACTACACCGGCAACGGCGCGCTCGGCGACTTCATCGTCGATTACACCAACTTCGCGACGGCCGGCGCGACCCGCGCGCTCGCCGGCGGCACCAACGGCCAGTGCTTCAGCTCGACGCGCCGCGCCGGCCAGTGCTACGCGGGCGCCTTCAACCAGGGCATCGGCCCGCTCGGCCTTGAGATGAGCACGGTCGATTACAACTTCTTCGTTCAGGACGACTGGCGCGTGCACCCGCGGCTGACGCTCAACCTCGGCCTGCGCTACGAGTACCAGGCGAACCCCGACCCGATCAGCGTCAACCCGGCGATACCGGGGACGGCGAACATGGTCAACGACAAGAACAACTTCGGCCCGCGCCTCGGCTTCGCCTACGCGCTGACCAACGACGCGAAGACCTCCCTGCGCGGCGGCTGGGGGCTTTACTACGGCCGCGTCATCAACTCGACCGTCTACAACGCGCTCATCAACACGGGTCTCGACGCGACGCGCTCGCAGCAGCAGCTCTCCATCGCGGCGAACAACCTGCCGGCCGGCTGCACCGCCGCCGCCTGCCTGCCTATCTACCCGAACCTGCTGGTGCCCATCGGCTCGACCACGTCAAACATCGTCGTCCGGCCTGCGGTGCAGTACTTCTCCTCGGACTTCCAGCTCCCGCAGATTCACCAGGCCGACGTGATCGTCGAGCGCCAGATTTCGCGCAACACCGCGGTCTCGGCCTCGTACCTCTTCAGCTTCGGCAACTCGCTGCCGACCTTCGTGGACACCAACCTGCCGCCGCCGGCGGGCACGGTCAACGTCCCCATCGTGGGCGGCCAGTTCAACGGGCAGACTTACACGACGCCGATCTTCGTCGGCAACCGCCCCAACCAGAACTTCGGCGCCATCACCGAGATTCGCAGCAACATCTTCTCGAAGTACCACGCGCTGGTGCTCCAGGCGAACCGCCGCCTGACCGACGGCCTCCAGTTCCAGACGAGCTACACGCTCTCCAGGGCTGAGGACAACGGCCAGACCTCGGCGACGTTCACCCAGTCCAACACGCCCTTCAACGCCTTCGACCAGCAGAACGAGAAGGCGCTCTCGGCCTTCGACCGCCGCCACAAGTTCGTCGCCAGCGTCGTCTACAACACGGACTTCGCCAGCCTGAAGGACAGCCAGGTCGGCCGCGCCATCTTCAACGGCTGGACCATCGCGCCGATCTTCAACGCCTTCTCGGGCGCGCGCGTGACGGGCGCCCTCTCGGGCTCGATCACGCCGACGGCCTACGGCTTCGGCTCGACCACGACGCCGGGCGGCGGCGTCAACGGCTCGGGCGGCGCCAACCGCTTCGGGCTGCTGCGCCGCAACTTCTTCAAGCAGCCGAACATCTGGTACCTCGACATGCGCCTCTCGCGCCGCTTCCAGATCAAGGAGGGGATGCGGTTCGAGGTGCTGGCCGAGGGCTTCAACCTCTTCAACCGCACGCAGGTCACGGGCGTCCAGGCCACGGTCTACAACTTCTCGACGACGGGCTGCCCGGCGGGCGCCGCGCAGTGTCTGACGGCCAACGCGCCGTTCTTCCAGACGACCGGCGCCGACAGCACGCTCTTCCGCGAGCGTCAGGTTCAGCTCGGCGCGCGCTTCGAGTTCTAAGACTTAGACTCGCGGCGTCGTCCGACTACTGAAAGGGCGCGCGAACCCGCACGGTTCGCGCGCCCTATTTTTTTCCGCACGACTCCTTTCCTTTAAACGCCCCCTCGCCCGCGCCTTGTCCCAAGACAGGCCGCGCCCGTACGGAAACGAACCCGCCGACCGTCTCCCCGTTCATAAGCAAAATCACCGCCCGCGCCCGCATCTCCGCCGCTCACAACACTTCCGCCCGCGCCCGCGCCGCGCGCCGGGCTGGCATGGCCGTTGCCCTCTCTACAACCCGAACGGTGTGAGTTATGGGTTTGAGATAATCAAGGAGGATTGACGAAATGGGCGTTCCGAACAACGATGAGATGGAAGGCAAATATGAGCAGGCGAAGGGATCGGTCAAAGAGGGCTTAGGCCGCCTGACCGGCGACGAAGAGATGGAGACCGAAGGCTCGGCCGACAAGCTCAAGGGCGACGTTCAGGAAGGCTGGGGCGGCGCCAAGCGCAAGGTCGGCGACATGCTCGAAGACGCGGGCGACGCCATCAAGCGCTGACCCTCTCTTCAGGGTCACACGTCGAGAGGCCGACGGTCGGGCGAACACCCGACCGTCGGCCTCGACTTTTAACTTCACTCTCGAACGCGCCGCGACTCTCTTCGCTCAATCGCGGCGGCGCCGGTATCTCTCCTCCGGCGGCAGCTCCAGCAGACGGTCAACGCCGCGACGCAGGTACCAACCGGCGGCGCGTCTCTCCTCGGCCGCGCGACGCATCTCCGACTCTCTCTCACGCTCGCCGCGCTCGCGCTGCCGTTCGCGCGGCGTCAGCGCGTGGCGCGGGCGCGAGTCATCGCGGGGGCCGCGCGGCGCTTCGTCGCGACGGGGGCGCGCGTCGTCACGCTCCCCGCGCTCGACGCGCATGACCCTCGGCACCCTTTCGCCGTGCGCGCGCGACGCGCCGCGTCCTTCCATACTCAGCCGGCGCGAACGCTCGGCCAATCGCCTGAGCCGCGAGAGATCTTCCTCCAACTGCTCCTCCGGGTGCCTGCCGAAGAAGCGCGCGACCGCCGAGGGCCGCGTCCGCCCGCCCGGCGTGTCGTAGCCGCGCACGACGCGCAGGAGCGTCGTCCCCTCCGGCGTCACCGAGAAGATGGCCTCGCAGTCCGCGCGGATGTCGCCGCCGACCGAGCGCCACACGATGCGGCGGTCGGGCGCGAAGACGACGACCTCGGCCTCCCACTCCACGTCGATGTCGAGCGCCGTCTCGGCGACCCACAGGAAGGTGCGCCGGCCCGTGCGCCGCACGCCGCGCACTCCGCCCGCCCAGCGCGGCGTCGCCTCGAAGTCGGCGAACAGGTCGAAGACGCGCTCGACCGGCGCGTCTATCTCGACGAAACGCTCGTACCTCCGCATACGCCCCCTTGAAAGTAAGCAGTAGGCAGATGGCAGTAGGCAGTAGCTCAGCGTTAAGTCAGTTGAAAGTTTAAATCAAACTTCCTAACTGCCATCTGCCTACTGCCTACCGCTCTTATTCCTGTCTGATGTGCTCCGCGCCGAGGTCGCCGAGCAGCGCTTCGAGTTTGTCGGCTTCCTCGGCAGTCTTCGCCTCGATGCCGATGAGGATGCCGCCCGCGCGCAAGCTGGAGTCGTAGACCTTCGCGCGGTGCTCGGGTATCCCCGCGCCGACGAGCGCGCCGATAAGCCCGCCCGCCGCGCCGCCCGCGCCCGCGCCCGCCAGCGCCGCCGCCAGCGGCCCCGCGACGACCAGCCCGAGTCCGGGCAGCACCACGTTCGTCCCGACCGCGATGATGGCCGCCACCACCGCGCCGACCGTCCCCCCGACCGCCGCGCCGTAGCCCATCCCGTCGGCCGCGTGCGTCCGCGTCTCGATGGCGAACTCCTTCGACTTGGTCGCGTCGGACATCAGCACCGAGATGTCGTCGCGCGTGTAGCCGCGCTTCATGATCGCGTCCACGGCCGCCTCGGCGGCCACGCGCGTCTTGAAGATTCCCGTCACCAGTTTGGCCATAACAGACTCCTTCGTCTTCAGAGACTTATCCGCCCTAACACCCCGCAAGCCCCGTGCCGACTCGGCCCGCCCGCGCGCGCCACGTAAATCGAAGCGGTAGAACCAACCGCGACGCGCGGCCGATGTAAACAACTTTATCCCGCGTACCAAAGCGGAACGAGAACCGGCGCCTGTGTTCTGTTCGGCGTCAGCGCGCGCCCGGCGCGGCTGCGACGCGCGTCGCGACGCGCTGGTATAATCCGTGCCTCTCGACAGACGCCGGCGCAAAACTTTTCGGGGGAGATTCCATTGATCAAGGCGGTCATCTTCGACGTGGACGGGACGCTCGTCAACTCCGTTGACCTGCACGCGCGCGCGTGGCAGGAGGCGTTCGCGCACTTCGGCAAGCGCGTCGAGTACGAGCGCGTGCGCTACCAGATCGGCAAGGGCGGCGACCAGTTGATGCCGGTCTTCCTCTCCGAAGAGGAACTGGACAAGTTCGGCGAGGAGCTAGAGAAGTATCGCGGCGAAATCTTCAAGCGCGACTACCTGCCGCGCGTCGAAGGCTTCCCCGCGGTGCGCGAACTGTTCGAGCGCGTCCGTGCCGAAGGTCTCCAGACGGCGCTCGCCTCTTCCGCCAAGGGCGACGAGTTGAAGACGTACAAAAAGATCGCGCGCATCGAAGACCTCGTCGAAGAGGAGACCTCGGCCGACGACGCGGAGAAGTCGAAGCCGCACCCCGACATCTTCGAGGCCACGCTCGAACGACTCGACGGCGTGAAGCCTTCGGAGGCTTTCGTCGTCGGCGACACGCCCTACGACGCGGAGGCCGCCGGCAAGGCCGGACTCAAAACCATCGGCCTGCTGAGCGGCGGCTTCCCCGAAGAAGACCTGCGCGCCGCCGGCTGCGTGCGCGTCTACCGCGACGCCGCACACCTGCTCGCCGAGTACGACTCCTCGCCGCTCGCAACGCGCGAGTCGAACGCCGCCGCGACCGACTAGACACCGAACGCGCGCCTTGCGCGTCTACGCCAAAGCCGTCCCGCCAGTTCATCCGGGTGAGAAATGCTTTATCATTCGTCGCTACGACGAGACATCCGAGACGGAGCTTAACGCTTGGAGGGTGAATGACTGGACGTTCGGCGAGCGTGCGCGGAGTAGAAGTGGCCTACGACGACGAGGGGCGGGGCGAGGCGTTGGTGCTGCTGCACGGCTTTCCCTTCGACCGCTCGATGTGGCGCGAGCAGTCCGAAGTTTTAAGCGCGACCTGCCGCGTCATCGCGCCCGACCTGCGGGGCTTGGGCGAGACGCCGCTCGGCGGCGAGGCGGCGACGATGGGCGCGATGGCCGAAGACGTGGCGGCGCTCCTCGACGCGTCGGGCGTGAGGCGCGTGGTGCTCGGCGGGCTTTCGATGGGCGGCTACGTCGCGTTCGAGTTCTTCCGCCGCTTCCCCGAACGCGTGCGCGCGCTCGTCCTCGCCGACACGCGCCCGCAGGCCGACACCGACGACGGGCGGCGCACGCGCGAAGAGAACGCGCGGCTCGTGCTGAGAGACGGCATGAGGCCGCTGGTCGAATCGATGTTGCCGAAGCTGCTCTCCGCGTCAACGCGCGAGCACAATCCCGAGGTGGTCGAGCGCGTGCGCGCGATGATGCTCGCCGTCAAGCCTGAAGGAGCGGCCGCGGCGTTGCGCGGGATGGCCGGGCGTCGAGACCAGACGGCGTTGCTTCCCGAGATTAACGTGCCGACCCTCATCCTCGTCGGCGCCGAAGACCCGATCACGCCGCCGTCGGACGCCGAGGCGATGGCGGCGAAGATCGAAGGCTCGCGCCTCGTCCGCGTCGAAGGCGCGGCGCACCTCTCGAACGTCGAGCGCCCCGAAGAGTTCAACCGCGCGCTGAAAGATTTTGTGGACGGCTTATTGAAAGTTGATTGAGAGACGTGAACGAACGCTGGAAATATCGCATCGAGGAGCGCGTCCGCTGGGGCGACGTGGACGCGGCGCGAATCATCTTCTACGGAGCCTACATACGCTTCTTCGAGTTCGCCGAGACCGAGCTGTTCCGCGCCGTCGGCCTCCCCTACGGCGTGATGTTCGACGAGCTGGACATCTGGCTGCCGCGCGCGCACCTCGAATGTGACTTCCGCCGCGCCGCGCAGCTCGACGATCTGCTGGAGGTCTGCGTCTACGTCGGCCGCGTCGGCTCAAAGTCGCTGCGCCTCAACTTCGAGGTGCGCCGCAACGGCACCGACGAAATGGTCGCCGAAGCGCACTTCGTCCTCGTCGCCGTCCGCCGCAACACCTTCGAGTCCGTCCCCGTCCCCGACGAACTCAAACGCCGCCTCGCCGCCTACACGCGACCCGAGGACGACGAAGGTACAGAACCTATAAAGGGTTGAGGGCGCGCCGCGCGAGCGTGCGCTTGAGGTCGAGATAGCCCTGGTCGCCCGTGACGAGTTCGCGGAGCGTCCGCCGGATGCCGGGGTGCGCGCGCGCGAGCTTAATCATTCTGTCCGTGAAGGGGCCGCCCCAGAAGTCTCCGTAGAACCGACGCCTCATCTTCGACGCGCGGCGCAGTTCGCCCCCGAAGTCCGCGCGCCACCTCGCCTCGTAAGAACCAACGTCGCCCGCGAGGTAAGCCTCGGCGAACAACTCCGCCGAGCGCAGCGCGTAGTAAATCCCCTCGCCCGTCACCGGGTCGGCGAAGCCCGCCGCGTCACCCAGCAGCGCCCAACCGTCGCCGGCCGCGCGGCGCGCGTCGAAAGACTCGGGCGCGAGGCCCGGAATGCGCGCCGCGTAACGTTCGGCCACCCCGCGCAGCATTGCTTCGACTTCACCGCCGCCGCCGTCGCGCTTCCACGCCCCGCCCGTCGAAGACCCGCCGCCTTCGCGCGCGCGGTAGTAGCCGACCATGAAGTCCCAGAGCATCCGGTCGAGCGTCTGGTGGTCGAAGGCGTCCTGCGCGGTGGCGATGCCGAAAGAGATGTGGTCGAGTCGCGGGAAGGCCCACGCGTAACCGGCCCAGCCCGGCAGAAAGGCGATGACCGTCGGCGCGTCGTCCGCCTCGTTCAAAGGGGTGCGGTAGCCGAACGCGACCTCCATGTCAGAGTTCGAGAGCGGCCCGGCCAGCCTCCGCGCAATCGCGCTGTTCGCGCCGTCCGCCGCCGCCAGCACGCGCCCGCGCCAAAGCCCACCGCCGCGCTCGCGCACGACCCAATACCCGTCAGCGTCTTTCTCGGTAGAGGCCGAGACGCGACACTCGAAGACCGACGCGCCCGCCCTCTGCGCGCGCCCGAGCAGGTAAGAGTCGAAGGCGCAGCGCGAGTAGACGGCGAAAGGCTCCGCCAGCTTCAGACGGACAGCGTCGCCCGCCGGCGAGACCATCTCCACCTCGGTGACGGTGCGCCCCCCCGCTTCAAGCAGGAACGGCCAAGCCTTGAGCGCCTTCGACGTGACGCCGCCGCCGCACGCCTTCGCCTCACCCGCCGGCCGCCCGTCGAACAGCGCCACGCGCGCGCCCGCCCGCGCCAGCCTCTCGGCCGCGAACGAGCCCGCCGGCCCCGCCCCGACGATCAGCACGTCAAACTCTTCGTTAGAGCCTGTCATCCTTGCCCTTGAAAACCACAGTTGCTAGAATCCGTCCCAACCCCTACAAGTCGCGACACTCGGAACGTCGAGGATGATAAACAAAAGTCCTCTCGTCTTTGTCGGCATCGCACCGCACCCGCCGATCATGGTGCCGGAAGTCGGCGGCGCGCGCACGCGCGAGGTGCGCGCCTCGGTCGCGGCCATGCGCGAGCTGACCGCGCGGGTCAAAGACTGCGGCGCGGAGACGGTCGTCCTCGTCTCGCCGCACGCGCCGCTTGAGCGCGACTCCTTCGTCGCCTACGGCGGCGCGCGGCTGCGCGGAGATTTTGCCAACTTCCGCGCCCCCGAGGCAATCGTCGAAGCGCCGCTCGACGAAGAACTGCTCGCGGCCGTCGAAGAGGCCGCGTCCGAGGAGCGTTACCGCGTCGTCAGCCTCGGTGCGCGGCCTCTGGATCACGGGACGGCCGTGCCGCTCTATTTTCTTTTGCGCAACGGCTGGGTCGGCCGCGTCGTCGCGCTGGGCTACAGTTTTCTCCCCGACGGAGACCACGTCCGCTTCGGCGAATGTATCAGGCGCGCGGTCGAACGGGTCAAACGCCCCGCCGCCTTCGTCGCCAGCGGAGATTTGAGCCACCGCCTCGCCCCAGACGCGCCCGCGGGCTTTCACCCGGACGCGCACCGTTTCGACGAGCAGGTCGTCGAGTCGCTCCGCTCGAACGACCCCGAACGCATTTCTCAAATAGACCATGAGCTGAGACGGCTCGCCGGCGAATGCGGCTATCGCTCGATGCTCGTCGCCCTCGGCGCCGCGGCCGGGGGCGAGGGCACCTGCGAGGTCATGCACTACGAAGCCCCATTCGGCGTCGGCTATCTTGTGGCGCAACTGTCGCGCTCAGATTTGAATTAACCGATGACCACGAAGACCGAGACAGCCGAAAGCGCAAGCCCCGTGGCGCCCGAGTCCTTTAACGGCGCGGGGGCTTCAGCCTCTCAAGTCTCACCCTCCGGGGGTCAAATAACGGCGCTGGCGCGGGCGGCGGTCGAAACCTACGTCCTGAGACGTGAGATCATCGAGCCGGCTGACTCCCCGCACACCTCCCTGCTCAGTCGCTCTTCGGCGTGCTTCGTCTGCATCAAGAATCTGGCGCGCGACCTAAGGGGCTGTATCGGCACGGTCGAGCCGGAAAAAAGCACTCTGGCCGAGGAAGTAATAGCCAACGCCATTAAAGCCGCGACCTGCGACCCACGCTTTAAACCCCTTTCTGACGAAGAGCTTCCCGGCCTACGTTATTCGGTCGATGTCCTCGGGGGACTGGAGCCGGCCGAGTTTGAGGAGCTGAACCCTTCGGTGTTCGGCGTCGTTGTTACGAACCATTCAGGCTCGCGTCGCGGGCTACTTCTGCCGGCCATCGAAAGCATCAAGACGCCCGGTCAACAGGTGAGCGTCGCCGCCAGGAAGGCCGGCATCGAAGCCGGCGAACCGCTCAAGCTCTACCGCTTTCGCACACACCGCTTCAGCGAGTGGGTGTAAACCTTTAATTCTGAACGAGGAGGAAGAAGATGCCAGATTTCAATCAGACCAAAAGCTCCCTCGGGGAGAGGAACGAAGACCCCGAACTCAAGCCCGACGCCACGCCCAACCCCATCGAGGACATCAATCCCGCCAACGACGAGCGCGCCATAGATGTCGGCGAGTCAGGCCAATTCGCGCCCGGAGGACGCTACAACGAACTGGGGGCTACGAGACCGCGCCGCATCGACCTTGACGAGCAAGTAGACGGCGCCCTCTCCAAAGACGAGTAGGGGTTTAGGCGGAAATATCCCAAGAAACATCTTCATTTTCGTTAGTACTACGAAATTCAAGAAGGGTGTTTCCGAAACAAATTTTGCGCAAAAAAATTCCGCTGCATACGCGAGATGCATGCAGCGGTAAGATCCACAGGAGGAAAGGGTCTTCATTCTACATGAGAGGGTCGAGTGTGTCAAATAGATTCACACCCGACCCTCTCATAAAGAAAAAGTTATACGTCTAAGTTCTTCACGTCCAAGGCATTGTCTTCGATGAACCTGCGCCGAGGTTCGACGGCGTCGCCCATCAGGATGGTGAAAATCTGATCCGTCTCCACCGCGTCGTCAATTTTGACCTGAAGCAGCGTGCGCTTTTCCGGGTTCATCGTCGTCTCCCAGAGTTGCTCCGGGTTCATCTCGCCAAGTCCCTTATAACGCTGAATCGTCAAATCCTTCTTGGCGGCCGTAAGTACCCGCTCCAACAACTCTTCGCGAGACCCGATTGTCTCCTTAGAGCCGTTTTCGCCGAGCGTGAACGGCGCGGTCAGACGCTTTTCGAGCGTTTTGTATATCTCGACGGCCTTCTGGAACTCGACGTGGCTGGCGAGGTCCCAGTCGATTTTAACTTTTGAACCACCGGAGACGACTGTGTCAATTTCCCACAGCCCGTGCTCCTCATCCGGGGCAAGTTCAGTCTTGTAACCCGCTTCGGCCATCGCCGCTTCGACACGACCGATCAGCTCACCTTCGTTATCCTGGAAAATTCCCCTGAGCGTCGTCCCCTCATGGGCCAGCACGCCGTCGTGCCCGCCGAAAGCTTCGAGGAGGATGTGCAGCAGGCGTTCGTCGTTGCCGAGTCTTCTTATAAGCTTTTCACAGTAACGATTTAGCTCGACCATCTGCTCCAGCGCGCGCGCCAGTTCACGCCCTTCGATGACGGTGTTCCCGGCTGAGGTGACCTTCATGTCACTCGTCGCCTGACGCATGAGGTAGCGGACAATCGACTTCTCGTCCTTAATGTACTCTTCTTTCCTACCCCGTTTTACTTTAAACAGCGGAGGTTGCGCGATGAAGATATGTCCGGACTCAATCAGCTCTGGCATCTGCCGGTAGAAGAAGGTCAGGAGGAGCGTGCGGATGTGCGACCCGTCCACGTCGGCGTCGGTCATGAAGATGACCTTGTGATAACGGAGCTTATTAACGTCGAAATCGTCCTTGCCGATGCCCGTCCCCATCGCCGTAATCAGCGTTTTAATCTCGCTGTGGCCGAGCATCTTGTCAAAACGCGCCTTCTCGACGTTCAAGATTTTACCTTTTAACGGGAGAACCGCCTGAAATCTCCTGTCGCGCCCCTGCTTGGCGCTGCCGCCGGCCGAATCACCTTCTACAATGTAAAGCTCACACAGCGCGGGGTCTCTCTCCTGGCAGTCCGCGAGTTTGCCGGGCAGCATGGTCGAGCCCATCGCGCCCTTGCGGACAATCTCGCGCGCCTTACGCGCCGCCTCGCGCGCGCGGGCGGCGTCAACGGCCTTGCCAACGATCTTTTTGGCGACCGTCGGATTCTGCTCGAAATATTCGGTAAGTCGCTCGTTGAGGAAGGACTCGACCGCGCCCTTCACGTCCGAATTGAGCTTGCCCTTGGTCTGGCCTTCAAACTGCGGCTGCGGCAGTTTCACCGAAATCACCGCGACCAACCCCTCGCGCACGTCGTCGCCGGACAGGGAAGTCTTAAAATTCTTGGTTAGCCCGGAAGACTGCGCGTAGGCGTTGATGGTTCGCGTCAGCGCCGAGCGGAATCCCGAGAGGTGCGTGCCCCCGTCCACGGTGTTGATGTTGTTGGCGAACGAGTAGACCTTCTCGTCGTATCCGTCGTTGTATTGGATAGCCACGTCAACCGAGAGCGTGTCACCCGATTTTTCAAAGTAAACCGGCTTGTCGTGGAGGGCGGTCTTGTTCTTATTGAGATGCTTGACGAACTCGGCGATTCCGCCACGGTAGTAGAACTCGTGCGAGCGCTCCGGCTCCTGCCGCTCGTCCTTGATGGTGATGCGGATGCCCTTGTTCAGAAATGCCTTTTCGCGGAGGCGCTCGGAGAGCTTATCGAAGCTGAACTCTGTGACATCGAAAATCTCCGAGTCGGGCTTGAAGGTGATCTTCGTCCCGCGGCGCCGGGTCTTACCCGTCATCTCCAGTTTGGACGCTGGAATCCCTCTGACGTACTCCTGCTCGTAGGTCGCCCCGTCCCTCCAGATTTCGAGCCGGAGCGCCTCTGAGAGGAAATTTACGCAAGAGACGCCCACTCCGTGGAGGCCCCCCGACACTTTGTAGGCGTTCGTGTCGAACTTTCCGCCGGCGTGGAGTTTGGTCATCACGACCTCGGCCGCCGACCTCTTCTCCTGTTTGTGATAATCGACGGGGATGCCGCGGCCGTTGTCGATGACCGTGACCGAGTTGTCGAGGTGGATGGTGACTTCGACCGTGTCGCAGAAACCGGCCAGCGCCTCGTCCACCGAATTATCGACGACTTCGTAGACGAGGTGGTGCAGCCCCATCTCGCCCGTCGAGCCGATGTACATGGCCGGCCGCTTACGCACGGCCTCGCGGCCCTCAAGAACTGTGATCGAAGTCGCGGTATAAGAATCGTTCTTCTTCTTTGTTAAAGTTGCTGTCGGCAAAGTGATCTCCTCTTCGTGCATATCTATATCGCCTATACCGAATTTCCGGCTCGGGGAAGCAGACGGATGATGGAGTTTAGATGCTTTCGGCGGACGTTGCGATTGTTCTGTCCCGCTCGACCCGGCCGGCGTCGGCGGCCACACCGCCCCTCACTTCGATAAGCTTCGCGTGCGCGGCGAGCCCTTTGATGAGGTCATTTTTGGAGGTCGTAATGAACGTTTGCGTGCGCCCTTCGAGGTATTCCAGCAAATGACCGATACGCCTTCTGTCCAGTTCCGCATCCACATCATCCATCAGGAAAAGCGGATACTCATTGTGCCACGAATAATACACCGAAATCGCCGCTAAGTCAAGTAGAATCAACGCGCTACGCTGTTGACCGGAACTCCCGTAAGTGCGTATATCGCGGCCGTCGAAGAGGATTTCAAGGTCGTCGCGGTGGGGACCGATGAGGGCGTAACCGGAGGCGAGTTCCGCCTGCAATCTCAGGCGCAGGCGCTCCCTCAGCAGCGACTCGTAATCTTCCAGATTCCCCTTGCCTTCGAGCGCCGAGACGTGGCGAATCGTGATCTCCTCGCGCTCAAACAAACGCTGCTGGAGACTCTGCGTGAGGCGTTCGACGTAATCGCGGCGCGCCCGGTGAATGGCGGCGCCGAGGAGCACTATCTGCTCGTTCCAAGGCTCCATCAGGTCGCGCGCGTGTTCGAGGCTTGTTTCCGATTCGGAGAGGTCTTGAAGCAGTCGATTCTTCTGCTTGACGACGCGCTGGTAGTCGGCGAGCGTCTGGACGTAGCTGTGATGCAGCGAGACGACCCCGCGGTCTAAGAACCTGCGGCGCGCGTCGGGAGCACCGCGCACCACTTCGAGCTCGTCGGCCGTGAAGGGGACGACGTGAAGTTGACTGAGATAGCTCGCGACCGTCTCACGCTTACCGTTGAGCGAGAGCGACTTCGTGCTCCCCTGAAGCGTGACCTGCAAGTCCCTGTGAACGTCCTCTGCGCGCGCCACGCGGCCGCGGACGACGCACAGGTTTTCGCCGAAGAGTATCGCCTCTTGCGGGCGCTGCGTGCGGAAGGATTTTGAGGTAGCCAGGAGGTAGATGGCTTCGAGCCAGTTGGTCTTGCCCTGCCCGTTCTCGCCGTAGATGACGTTCAGGCCCTCGCCCCAGAAGATTTCGCCGCTCAAATTTCTGAAATTGTGAACCTCGATAGATTCGAGCAGCATATGTCGAGTTTAACATACGCTGCTCGAATCGGGCGCCGACTTGACCCTCGAACGGCTTACGGCGTCAGAGGCGCATGGGCATGACGACGTAGCGGTAGTCGTAGCCGTCGTCAGAGGCGGGGCTGAGTTGCGCCTGCGAGTTGCCGTCCTTGAACTCGAAGGCGACCGAGCCGTCACTCAGCACGTTGAGGAAGTCCTGAAGGTAGGCGGCGTTGAATCCGATTTCCGTCTCGTCGCCGGCGTACTCCGTGGTCACGGTTTCGCGCGCGTCGCCCTCTTCGGCCGTCTGCGCGCTGATGTCGAGGCTGCCGGGCTTCAGGTGGAAACGGATGGCGTGCGAGCGGTCGTCGGCCATCAGCGCCACGCGCCGTATGGCCTGCCCGAGCTGCGCCGAGTCGAACTCCGCCTTCTTGTCGTTCCCCTTCGGCATCACCATCTCGTAGTTCGGGAACTGCCCCGTCAGCGTGCGCGAGATGAGGAGGCGCGGGCCGACCTCGAAGTAGATGTGGTTCTCGTCGGCGCCAAGGCCGATCTCGCCCTCGAACGACGAGGTCAGCTTCGTCAGTTCCGCGAGCGTCTTGCGCGGGATGAGCACGTCTATCTCTTCCGAGGGCGCGCCCTCGCCCAAGTCCTTCCGCTCGACGTAGGCCAGCCGGTGGCCGTCGGTCGTCACCATCCGCGCGCCCGTCTTGCCGAGCATGAACTTGGCGCCGGAGAGCGTGTACCTCGACTCCTCCAGCGTGATGGCGAAGATGGTGCGGTCAATCAGGGTCTTGAAGACGCCCGAGGGCAGTTTCACCGGGGCGGACTTAAAGCTCGGGACTTCGGGGAAGTTGTCCTTGTCGATGCCGGCGATGCGGAAGTTGGAGCGCTCGCACTTGACGGTCGCCCAGTTGTTCTCTTCCTTCCGAAAACTGACGGGGGCGTCGGGCAGCACGCGCGCGATGTCGAAAAGCTTGCGCGCGCCCACGCACATCGAGCCGGGCGTCTTGATCTCGGCCTCGGTCTCGCAGCGCAGCGTCACGTCGAGGTCGGTGCCCGTGACGCGTATCGTGCGTTCGCCGACCGACTCGATCAGGATGTTGGAGAGAGCCGGGATCGTGTTCTTCTTTTCGACCGTGCCTTGTACGAGACCCAGCTCTTTCTGGAGAGAGGTCTTGCTGATCGTGAACTCCATTTCTAAACTCCTCTGAGGGACTAAACTTATCGAATTACATGATAGCCTTTAAAGGCTTTGAAGTAACCTTGACCGCCGATGCTTTTCCTACTTCTTCTAATTAAATAACCTTATATATCTCTCTAGTAGTAGTAGTAGGGCCTGTGGAAATGTGGAAAAGTGACCTAATTGTTGCAGCCAATAGAATTGTTTTCCACAACGGCTGTGGAAATCACTGTGGAAAACTTTGTCTATGTGTGGAAAAAGAACTCGAAGAAAAAGTTTTCCACATTTCCACAGGCCACTTATCGAGCGTGCCTGTGGAAATGTGGAAAACTTTTGGCCAAGTCGTTGAAATCAAACAAGTTAATTGAAAATCTGCCTGTGGAAATTAATTCACCTCAAAAGTGAGCTAACTACTTGCAAAGATTGTCCATAATGTCGCTCACGACCCTGTGGAAATTCTGATCCTTGGAAACAAGCGTTTCAATCTTATCCACGGAGTGAATGACGGTCGTGTGATGCTTCCCGCCGAATTCTCGGCCGATCTCGGGGAAGCTGTGTTTCGTCAGGCGTTTACATAGGTACATCGCCACCTGCCGGGGCACGGCAATCTGCCGCGAGTTGTTTTTCGACTTCAGGTCGTCAACGCGTAGTTTGTAATGCGAGCCGACCGCGCGCTGAATCTGTTCGATAGTGATTCCGGCCGGCTGGTCGTCCTCGGCGATGTTGCGGATGGCGTCCTGCGCGAGCATCTTCGAGATGGGCAGCCCGCGCAGCGAAGAGATAGCGATAAGCCGCACCAGCGAGCCTTCGAGCTCGCGGATGTTGCTCTTGACCTTGCTCGCGATAAAGAAGGCGACATCGTCGGGCAGGCTCACGCCGTCGAGGTCGGCTTTACGCTTGAGGATGGCGACCTTGGTTTCGAGGTCGGGCGGCTCGATGTCTGCGATCAAGCCCCACTCGAAGCGCGAGTGGAGCCGCTCCTCCAGCGTCGGAATCTCGCGCGGCGGGCAGTCCGAGGTGATGACGATCTGTTTCTGGCCGTCGTAGAGCGCGTTAAAGGTGTGGAAAAATTCCTCCTGCGTGCGCTCCTTGCCCGCCATGAACTGGATGTCGTCCATCAGGAGGACATCAATCGAGCGATATTTCTCACGAAAAGTCTGCGTCTTATCGTAGCGAATCGCGTTAATCAACTCGTTCATAAACCTCTCCGCCGAAATATAGGACAGGCGGAGGTAACGGTTGCGCTCTTTGACGGCGTGGCCGATGGCGTGTACGAGGTGCGTCTTCCCCAGACCGACGCCGCCGTAAATGTAGAGCGGATTATAGGTTTTTCCCGGCGCCTCGGCGACGGCCAGCGCCGCGGCGTGCGCGAACTGGTTGCAGGAACCCACGACGAAAGTCCCGAACGCGCACTTCGGGTTGAGCGAATTCTCAAGCGGCTCGATGTCAACGAAGGTCGTCGCGCCCGGCGTCAGTCCGTCCGACTGCGCGGCCTCTAATAAGGAGAAGAGGCTCGAAGAGGTGTTCTTCGGCGAGCCGGCCACGGGCTGTTTCTCTAAATCCAGCGTCCCGAGGTTGTCAATCTCTTCATCGGCAATCGAACCGGGAGTCTGTGAATCCTCATTAACCGTCCAATCGACTTGATAGTCGGCCAGGTTCAGCTCCGACAGCGAAGCTTCCAGAACGTCCGAGTAGTTGGAACTCACCCAGTCCTTAACAACGTGATTAGGGGCGCGAAGGTGGAGCACATGATCATCCTCGTCGTAGCCCTCGAAATGGATGGGTCGTATCCACGTCTCAAAGCTCTGACGGTTGAGGCGCTTCTCGACCGCGAGAAGGATGTCGTTCCAAATTCTGTTCTCGTAAATTGTGCTCATAAGCTTCTCGCCTTCAGCCGAATCGGGGAGAAGAGCGGCTGAATTAAAAAAGTACAATCCTCCTCCACGATTTGCTCAAGCTATCTGTTGAACCAATCGCCGGAAGATGTTGTAAAACTTCCCTTTTAAGCTCCCTTTTGGAAGACCTTTGAAGGTTTTCCACAGAGTTTTCCACAGGGCTGTGGAAAACTTCGGGAAACTTAAAGTGAAGCTTTAAGTGTTTTACTTTCAAGTATTTACAGGCGGTGACCGTCTGTGAAACGGGCGCGAGACTAGCATAACCTGACCCCGTATGCAAGAGAATTCCACAGGGCAGAAAATTTTTTTCGGTGGCCTGTTTTTTCGACTTTTTCATAGCCTGCGAATTTTGGGCTTTCCGGAAAATCATTGAAGATATGAACTGTTTTAAGACGGTCGTTTTTTCGGTGTTTTCGAGGACTCGGAGGTGCAAGGCGTCGAAGAGCGAATGAAATCAGCTCGCGAAGTGGTCTTTGATAACCCCCGCTTTCCTTGACACAAATCGCATTAGCGGCTAGTCTTAATACTTTCGCCTTAAGGAGAAAATTTGAACAGTTATGCCTAAGAGGACATTCCAACCAAATAATCGCCGGCGCGCCAAGACCCACGGCTTCCGCGCGCGTATGGCTACGAAGAGTGGTCGCCTGGTACTCAAGAGGCGGCGCGCTAAGGGCCGCAGGCGTCTAACCCCGTCACATTACTGATCGAGATCGCTTTGCCGAAAGATGCGCGTTTACGTAAATCGGCGGAATTCCGCGTGGTTTACGGTGAAGGTAAGCGTTTTGAAGGGCGCCTGATAACAGTCTTTGTACTGCGGACGGGTCTCTCCGAGCATCGACTAGGCATAACGGCTTCGCGGAAGATGTCGCGTCTCGCCGTCAAACGCAACCGCGCGAAGCGTCTCCTGCGTGAGGCTTTCCGCCTGACCGGCGGCGAGCTGGATGCGCTTAAAAGCAGGTATGACTGGGTTTTTAACGCGCGCCGTTCCCTCCTCGAAGTAAAGGTGGAGGCGGTGATCGCGGATTTAAGGCGAATAGTTACGCAGGTCGAGCGCGGCGAACAAGTATCTCCGTGAGAAACGGATAAATAATTGGTAAGACTCGCGCTTACATCTTTACTCCGGTTCTACAAGGCGTATATCTCGCCCTTACTCCCGCCCTCGTGTCGATTCGTTCCAACCTGTTCAGAGTACGCGCTTGAGGCCGTGGAGCGGTACGGGGCGATTCGCGGCGTTTGGATGGGTCTCGGCCGCATTTTGCGCTGTCATCCCTTCCATCCCGGCGGGTACGATCCGGTCAAGTGATTTTGCGAACTTATTCACACTCCGGCGTATAGTTTAAGGCGAATGGTATGAAATAGATGGATCAGAAGCGTCTTTTACTGGCTTTTTTAATATCGGCTGTAATTCTTTTTGGGTGGAGCTATCTTTTCCCTCCTCCGCCGACTGACCAGCAGAATGCCAACACGGCTCAGCCGGCCGTAAACGCGACCGCGACTCCCGCCCCGGCCGTCATTCCTAACCAGGCAGACGCCCAGAATCAGCCCGCAACCCCGGCGGCCCCGGACACCATCCCTCAGCGGCTCCTGACCGTTTCGACTCCCCTCTACAAGATCGAGTTCGACAGCCGCGGCGCTATCGTCCGAAGCTGGGTTATCAAGCAAATCAGAGAGAAAAACGGTGAAGTCAAGCCGCTGCGCTCGGCTTCCAGCACCAAGGATAACCCGCAGGACCTTCAGCTTATTTCGCCGGATGGTCTCAGCCGCAACCTCGCTCCACTCATGATTTCGACGGGGCGGCAGGATTTGGACGCGGCCATCGCTTCAAGAAATTTTGCGGTCGGCGGCGTGGACGGCGAGACGGGTAACGCCGAGTTAAAGCTTAATCCCGGCGAGCAGAAATCGCTCGAATTCAGGCTGAACGAACCCGCAAGCGGGCTCGAAGTCTTGAAAAAGCTGACCTTCGACGCGGAACACTACGTCGTCAAACTGGAGACGAGGGTTTTACAGGCCGGACAGCCAATTCCCGGCGCAAAAATAGCCGTCGGGCCAAACATTGCCGACCAGGGAGTCAAACACTACGACTTCTACTCCATCGCGCCCGAGGGAATCGCCGCCGCCGGCGACAGCGTGGAGCACCTGACGGCGTCCTCAATCGACGGGGATAAAAAAAGCCCACATCTTCATCGTTTTGACGCCCCCGCGCGGTGGGCCGCCGTCGGTGATACTTACTTTGCGATGACGCTGGTGCTCCCGAGTCCCGCCACCGGGCTCGAATACCGCACCGAAAAGTACGAGCATCAGACTGACGGCAAGAAGGAAGACAGGTTCTTAATCACCGGCTACGTTCCCGTTCCCAGCGACGGGGCGCCGATTCACATCTTCACGGGGCCTAAAGACCACGACCAATTACAGGAAACGAGCGAATTTATTACCAAAAACCTCCCCGGTCAACAGGTAGACCTGGGGCAGTTGATTAATTACGGCTGGACGCAGCGCATAACAAAGCCGCTCTCGACGCCGATTCTCTGGGCCATCAAGCGCCTTAGCAGGCTGACTGGCAACTACGGTCTCGCGATCATCCTCTTCACGATTATCATCTACACACTCTTCTTCCCGCTTAAGTGGCGCTCTTCCAAGTCCATGAAGAAGGCGCAGAAGCTCGCGCCGCGGATGAAGGAGTTGCAGGAAAAAATCAAGGGGATGAAGCAGAACGACCCGCGGCTCAAAGAGTTGCAAATGGAGCAGTTACGTCTGATGAAGGAGGGCAACCCGCTCGGCGGCTGTCTGCCGCTTCTGATTCAGATGCCGTTCCTGATTGCGCTCTACGTCGCGATTACCATCTCGATTGATTTCCGACAGTCATCTTTCCTGTGGATTCAGGACCTCTCGGCCGGTGACCCGACCAAGATGCTCCCGATTCTAATGGCCGCGTCGATGCTGGTCTTACAGCTCATAACGCCGGCTCCCTCGGCCGACCCTTTGCAGCGGAAGATGATGGCGGTCATCATGCCGACGATGATGCTCTACATCCTCTGGAGCGCCCCGGCGGGACTTTTGGTTTACTGGCTCGTCGGTAACCTCGTCGGCTTCGGCCAGCAGATGTTGATAAACCGCATGCTCAAGTCGAAGGACGACGAGCAACAGCCGCCGCCGGAAAAGGATCGTGCCGGCACGCGTCCCAAAAAGAATTTCAACGGCCCCAGCCCTACCGAAGCGTAAGTTGTTAAGTTATAATAGTTTACCATCTGTGAGTGTCAAATGAAGGAAGTCTACGCAGAGGCAGAACAGTTCTTGAACGACATCTTCCGCACGGCCGGATTCGAGCTTCACGCCCGTGCGAACGAAGGTGAGGACGCCTGCATCTTGAATATTGACGGCCCGGATTCGGCGATGGTGCGCAGTGAAGGCGGCGAGCTTTTGGACGCGCTCGAACACTTTGTTAATCAGTCATTTACGCGCGACCTCTCGGAAGGCGAACGCTTCGTCTGCGACGTTGATAACTTTCGCGCTCTCCGAGAGACTGAGCTTCGCGCGATGGCTCGCCACGCCGCCGACCGCGTCCGTTCGACCGGCCTTCCCTTCATTTTCGGCCCGATGAACGCCGCCGAGAGGCGTGTTATTCACGTATCTCTCGCGGAGGATGAAAGTCTTTTCACCGAATCTGTCGGCGAGGGTAATGCGCGGCGGCTCAAGGTCAGCCTCAAAACGCCGGCTAAAAAGTAGTTTTTCGTGTTCGGGGTCGTGCTAGTACCATAAAAGCGCGACCCTTTTCTCTTTTTAGTGCGATTTCTCACCTGTTGTGCATGCGTCGGACACCATTGTTGCGCTCTCGACGCCGCCCGGACGTAGCGGAATCGGCGTAGTCCGCATCAGCGGGGAAAGTTCACTAACGCTCACGCGCTCACTCCTCACCGACCCGAATTTTAATCCCGAGCCTAATCGAGTCAGCCTTAAAGCCATTTACGATCCCGACACTCGGGAAGTCATTGACCGTGCTCTAGTTACCTTCTTTCAGTCCCCACACTCTTACACCGGCGAAGACGTTATAGAGCTGAGCTGTCACGGTTCTCCGCCGCTGCTCCTGCGTGTTCTTGATTCCCTGCTCTTCTTCGGCGCTCGGGCGGCCGACCCCGGGGAATTCACGATGAGAGCCGTCGCCAACGGTCGTCTCAGCCTCACACAAGCCGAGGCCGTTCGCGACCTTATCGAGGCTCAGACACATGCGGCCGTCCGTCAGGCGGCCCGACAACTCGGCGGTGAGCTTTCCGCGCGACTTCAGCCCGTCAAAGACGCTCTGCTGGGGATAATCGTGCCCCTTGAATCCTCACTCGAATTCGTGGAGGATGATCTGCCCGAGGACATCGCAAGAGACATCGCGGAAAAGCTTTCCTCTCTCTCGGCAAAAGTTGACGAGATGGCCGACTCTTTTCGGCGCGGAAGGCTGCTGAAGGAAGGGCTGCGTGTAGCCTTAGTTGGCAGACCTAATGTTGGTAAGTCTAGCATCTTCAACAGCTTACTTTCATCGGACAGGTCTATCGTCACGGAGATTCCCGGCACCACGCGAGATACAATCAGCGAGGTCGTCAATCTCGAAGGAATACCCGTCCTGATAACCGATACCGCGGGAGTTCGTTCCTCTTCCGATTTGATCGAACAGTTGGGGATAGAACGCACGCGCCGCGCGATAGCCGATGCCGACTTGATTGTCGCAGTAATCGACGGCTCTCAGCCTTTAACCGAGGAAGATGAAAGGATTGTAATTGAGGCTGCTGAAAGTTACAGTGTGGTCGTCCTAAACAAAAGCGATTTAGAAAGCTTTCGTATCAATAATGCGGAACAGATGACTCAGAATTCAACCTTGATTCCCGTCTCCGCAAAAACGGGGGACGGGCTTACAACTCTTTGTGCGGAAATAATAAAGCCCTTTTCGGCTAATTATCTGGACGAAAATAGCTTTGTTATTACTAACGCCCGGCACTTTGACCTTTTGAAGCGGACGAGCGAGTCTCTAAATTCTGCCCAGGAATTAATCAGGCAGGGTCTGAGCGAAGAGATTATCCTCGCAAGACTCTATGAATCTTTAAGGTTTTTGGGTGAGATTACAGGCGAAACAACCCCCGAAGTGATTCTCTCCCAGATATTTTCGAGCTTCTGCATAGGAAAATGAAAGCGAGCTTTGACGAAAATTTTGACGTGATCGTAATCGGCGCGGGACACGCCGGTTGTGAAGCCGCTTCGGCCGCAGCACGTATGGGTTGCTCGACCGCTCTGGTCACTATCAGCCTCGATATGATCGGCCAAATGTCCTGCAACCCGGCGGTCGGCGGCATCGCTAAAGGCAATCTGGTGAGAGAGATAGACGCCTTGGGCGGGATCATGGGGCGCATCATCGACCGCACCGGCATCCAGTTTCGCCTGCTGAATCGGTCTCGCGGCCCTGCGGTGCAAGCCCCTCGCGCTCAAGCCGATAGGGCTTTATATCGAACGGAGATGCGCCATGTTCTCGAATACACCTCGAATTTGCACCTCCGACAGGGCGTCGTAATCGACTTCGTCATTGAAAAAGGGCACGTAACAGGAATCGAGTTACAGGACACCAGGCGTCTCAAATCGAAGGCGGTTATTCTCGCCGCCGGAACTTTTCTAAACGGCCTAATTCATACTGGCCGTTCGACTTACACTGCCGGGCGAGCTGGAGAACCCGCCTCGATTGAGCTTGCGGAAAGCTTGAAAAGATTGGGTTTTCCGGTCGGAAGGCTCAAAACCGGTACGCCCCCGCGACTCGACGGACGCACGATTGACTGGGACGCTTTTGAAGCCCAACCTGCCGACGAGCACCCTGTTCCCTTCTCTTTTCTGACCGAAACCATTGAACAGCCACAAGTTAACTGCCACATCGGGTATACAAATCAGGCCGTTCACCAGGCCATTCAAGATAACCTCCACGAATCTCCCCTTTATTCCGGTCAAATTAAAGGTATAGGCCCACGGTATTGCCCTTCTATAGAGGATAAAGTAGTTAAATTCTCTGAGAAAACGCGCCACCAGCTTTTTCTTGAACCTGAAGGATATGACACTTACGAAGTTTATCTAAACGGATTCTCAACCTCTTTACCCTTTGAACTACAACAGGAGCTTGTTCATAAGATTCCGGGTCTTGACCAGACAAAGATTATTCGGCCGGGTTACGCCATCGAATATGACTTTATTGATCCGAGAGACCTCACGCCATTTTTACAGACTACCAGAGTCAACGGACTGTTCTTCGCGGGTCAGATTAATGGCACTACCGGATACGAGGAGGCTGCCTGTCAGGGTCTCTTGGCAGGCATCAATGCTGCTCTCTATGTCCAAGGTCGTGAAGGGTTTACTCTGAGACGCGAGGAGTCTTATATCGGGGTGTTAATTGATGACTTGATAACCCAGGGCGTAGACGAGCCTTACCGGATGTTTACCTCGCGTGCGGAAAATCGTCTTTCACTTCGTTTTGACACCTCCGACGCGCGACTTTCTCCCTACGGGAGAAAGTTAGGGCTGGTTGATGATACGGAATGGGTTAGCTTTTCTTCACGGCGAGACCGGATAGCAAGGCTGCGTAGCTCACTTCTTGAGACTCGTTTTAAACGATCTGACAGTGAGTATGAAGAGTTGTCCCGTCATCTCCAAAAAGATTTGGGGGACTCTGTCTCTTTAGCCGCGCTTTCGCAGTTACCCGAGGTAGATGCCACGCTAATTTTCAACCTTCTGCCATTGGGTCTTCGCAGCCAAACGAAGGTCTCCGAACTGGAGACCTCAATCGGTGACATCATTTATCATGGCTACATTCGTGCCCAGCACCAGAACAATGAGCGCTTGCGGAATCAAGGTGATGTCCAAATTCCTCTCAATTTACAATTCAGTGAAGTGAGCGGCCTTTCTCATGAAATGGTCGAGCGACTTGAACGTATCCGCCCTCAAACCTTCGGACAAGCTTCTCGAATCCCCGGAATGACGCCGGGTGCGCTCTCAACTCTTCTCTTTTTCCTCAAAACTTCTAAGAATTAGTTGACTGTCTTCTTTAGTGTTTCACGTGTCACATCTTTGAATGTGACACGTGAAACACCATTTTTTTAGGGAAGATATATGATTTAGAGGGATTTTGTAGCCTGTCAGGGCAAAGTGTGCTAATTTGTCCGCGATTAGCGATGCCCGCGTTGTTAAGGAACATTTAAATGGCAAAAGTGATCGCTGTGGCGAATCAGAAGGGCGGGGTCGGAAAAACCACTACCTCCGTCAATCTGGCTGCCAGTCTCGCTATCGCGGAAACACGCGTCCTTCTAATCGACACCGACCCTCAGGCCAATGCGACATCAGGAGTAGGTATTCAAAGGGGTAGTTTAAGGAGAAGTTTGTATCATGTGCTGGTGCTTGATGAGGTGCCTCAGAATGTAGTTCAAAATACCGAGATTCCCTTCCTCAAAATCCTACCCGCGGATAAAAATCTGATAGGGGCCGAGGTGGAACTGGTCGATCTGGAGGGGCGGGAATACAAGTTACAGAAGGCGATTCGCACACTCGAAAGCGATTACGATTTTATAATTATAGATTGTCCGCCTTCCCTGGGGCTTCTAACCCTCAATGCGCTGACGGCCGCGAATTCACTTTTGGTTCCTATTCAATGTGAATATTACGCGCTTGAAGGCGTGACGGAGCTTTTCGACACGTTGGCACGCATAAGGCGCTCACTTAACCCTTCGTTAACGATCGAAGGGTTGTTGCTGACGATGTACGACGAGCGCACAAATTTATCATCCGCGGTGGCTGCGGATTTAAGAGACTTTTACGGCCATCAGGTCTTTGAGGCGGTGATTCCTCGTAATGTCCGCTTGGCGGAGGCTCCGAGTTACGGCAAACCGATCATACTTTACGACATCAAGTCGCGCGGGGCGGAAAGCTACCTTCAGCTTGCAAAGGAGATAATGGCTCATGACAAGAAGAGCGTTAGGGCGGGGGCTGAGCGCGCTGCTATCGGACAAGCCGGCGACAACTAGCGAGGAGATGATTGAGCTCGATATAGACCTCATCGAGCCGAATAACTTTCAGCCCCGAACGACCTTTAACGAGGAGCGTTTGGAGGAGCTTGCTCAATCGATAAGAGCTAACGGAATAATTCAGCCTTTACTGGTCCGCAGAACGGCGGACGAAAAATATCAGTTGGTGGCCGGCGAAAGACGTTGGCGCGCCGCCCAACGTGCGGGCTTACATAGGGTGCCTTGCGTTGTAAAAGAGATACCCGAAGATAAAATGTTGGAGCTGGCTTTAATAGAGAACATACAGAGACAGGAGTTGAATGCGATCGAGGAGGCCCACGCTTATAAGAGGTTGATTGAGAGTTTGGGTCTCACACAGGAGATGGTCGCTCAAAGGGTTGGGAGAGATAGGACGTTTATTACCAACTACTTACGGCTCTTACGTCTGCCTGAGGACATTCAGCACCTCGTCGAAGCAGAGCAACTTTCGATGGGGCATGCGCGTGCACTTCTAGGAGTTGACGAACCTGAAATACAGAGGAAACTCGCAAAGGAAATTATTGACAAGGGTCACTCGGTACGACAGACGGAACGGACAATAAAAAGAATAGTCGAGGGGACAGAGACGGCCAGTGCTCCTGCCATTAAAGAGGATCCCAATTTTAGATCAGCAGAAGACAAGTTACGCAGAAAGTTAAGCTCTAAAGTTCAGATAGTAGTCAATCAAAAGAATGACGGTGGGAAGATCGAGATCGAGTTCTTCGACGTTAATGACCTAAATAGAATATATGAAATAATAATGGGCAAAGAGTCTTAAAAATACCAAAACACTGGTTAACAAAGGTCTGTGCAAAAAGTAAAATCAAGGTTCTTGATAGAATTGGTAATATACATCACAAACTTTTCAAGTTGAAAAGTTCACAGTAGTAAAGACTCGTTTGGAAGACTCCTGCTAAAGTAAGATTCGCTTGCCGACAAGCCATTCTTGTTAATCTAACGGCCACTTCACCGGCACACACAATCTTGACGCTCCAAAATCCGGCATGTTAAACTTCCGCTCTTTAGCCATACCGCAAACTTTACTTACAGTTGAGTTTTGCGCTCGACTTGCGCTTACTAACGCGGGCTGCCCTTCGACCTAATACTATGTTAGCCTTCGCCGAATCTATTCAACTGGTGCCGGACGGCACGCTCGTAATTCATATTGCGATCATTATCACAATGGTGTTTGTACTGAACAGGTTTCTGTTCAGACCTATTGGGCGAATCCTGAGCGAGCGTGAAACACGCACGCGCGGGCGGACGGGCGAGGCGCGCGAGACGATACATAGAGTTAAGGAGAGCCTGTCGCGTTACGAGAGTTCTTTGAGGCGGGCGCGCGCCGAAGGTTACGGCCTGCTTGAGCAACAGCAAGCCGCCGCGTACGACGAGCGGAAGCGCAAGGTCGCCGCGGTGCGCGAAGAGGTCGAACGGCAGGTCGAACAACAGAGGGGAGAGATACGTGCCCAGACCGAACAGGCTCGGGGCACTCTCCGTGACGAGGCGGAGCGGGTGGCGGTCAGCATCAGTTCCAACCTCCTTCGGAGGTGAATCCCCGGCGACGAACGAAGGGTCACTTAGCCGTATGTGAAAGGATCGCCGCTCTTAACAGCCTAGGGGCGAGGCCAATCAGAATGAGTTCTGAGGAATTACTGCCGACCATCGCGAAGCTAGTCAACCTGCTCCTGTTCGTGGGGGTGATGTTCTATATTTTGCGCCGGCCGGTTAAGGAAGCCTTCCGCGCTCGGCAGGAGAGTATCCGCGACGAGTTGATGCGCGCCGAGGAGGAGAAGGCGGCGGCTTTGGCGCAGCTCGAAGAGGTCGAGGGGCGGTTGGCGCGTCTGGACACCGAGGTCGAGACGATACGGGCGCAGGCGCAGAAAGAGGCCGCCGAAGAGCGCGCTCGCATCGAGCGCGCGACCGAAGAGGAGATGCGCAAGGTTCGCGAGCAGGCGCGCCGCGAGATCGAGAGTGCGGCGAAGGCCGCGCGCGCCGAGTTGCGTACGTTCGCCGCCGAGCAGAGCGTGCGGCTCGCCGAGGAGATGATTCGCAGAGACATCCGGCCCGAGGACGACGCGCGCCTGGCCAGAGAGTACGTCACTGAACTGGGAGGTGCGGGGCGTTGAGTTCACAGGCGGTCGCGCGTCGGTACGCGGTGGCTTTGGCGGACGTCGTGCTGGCGCACGGCGAGGCGCGGGAGGTTCGCGAGGAGTTGGCGGCCTGGGACGAGCTGATGCGCTCGAACGCGCAGTTGCTAGAAATCTTCCGCCACCCGACGATATCTTACGAGCAGAAGCGCGGCGTCCTCGAAGAACTCATCAGGCGCACGCGCCCGCGTCCCACGACGGCGAACTTCCTGAAGGTGCTGTTGCAGAACCACAGGCTCGCGGAGTTAAGCGAGGTCGTCACCCAGTTTGCGCAGGAGTTGGATCGGCGCTCGAACGTGGTGGCGGCGCAGGTGACGACGGCGCGCCCGCTCACGCCGGACGCGCAGGAGTCCTTGCGGGCCAAGCTCGGACAAATGACCGGCAGCACCGTGCGGCTCCGGTTCGAGGTGGACGAGGGGTTGATAGGCGGCGTCGTGACGCGCATCGGCTCGACGTTGTATGACGGCTCGGTGCGCGGCCAGTTGGATCAGATAAAGCAGAGGATGGTCGGAGAAAGGTAAGTCTCTGTTTTCAGATTTCGATTCGCGCTCGTACAAAAATCGTGAATCGAAAATCGGAAATCAACAATAAAAAGTTATGGAACCGATCAGAGCAAACGAGATCAGCGAAATCATCCGCCAGCAGATCGAGAACTTCGAGGCGGGCGTGACGGTCACCGAGGTCGGCACGGTCATCAAGGTCGGCGACGGCATCGCGGAGGTGCACGGCCTTGAGAAGGTGATGGCCGGCGAGCTGCTGGAGTTCCCGCACGAGGTGCGGGGCTTGGCGCTCAACCTCGAAGAGGACAAGATCGGCGTCGTGCTCTTCGGCGAGTACCAGATGGTCAAGGAGGGCGACACGGTCAAGCGCACGGGGCGCATCATGAGCATCCCCGTGGGCGAAGCCGTCATCGGCCGCACCGTCAACGCGCTCGGCGTCCCCATCGACGAGCGCGGGCCGATTACGGCCGACGCCTACAACCCGCTGGAGCGCATCGCGCCCGGCGTCGTTGACCGCCAGCCCGTGAAGGAGCCTTTGCAGACGGGTCTGAAGGCCATCGACTCGATGGTGCCCATCGGGCGCGGCCAGCGCGAGCTGATCATCGGCGACCGGCAGACGGGCAAGACCGCCGTCGCGCTCGACGCGATCATCAACCAGAAGGGCAAGGACGTCATCTGCGTGTACGTCGCCATCGGCCAGAAGAACTCGACCGTGGCGCAGGTCATCAAGACCTTGGAAGACTTCGGCGCGATGGAGTATTCCATCGTCGTCTCCGCGACGGCCTCGGACCCGGCGGCGATGCAGTACCTCGCGCCTTACGCGGGCGCGGCCATCGGCGAGTACTTCCGCGACCGCGGCCGCCACGTCCTGACCGTCTACGACGATCTGTCGAAGCACGCCGCGGCCTACCGAGAAATCTCTCTGCTGCTGAGGCGCCCGCCGGGGCGCGAGGCTTTCCCCGGCGACGTGTTCTACCTGCACTCGCGTCTGCTCGAACGCGCGGCCAAGCTCTCCGACTCGAAGGGCGCGGGGTCACTCACGTCGCTCCCGATCATCGAGACGCAGGCGGGCGACATCTCGGCCTACATCCCGACGAACGTCATCTCGATTACCGACGGGCAGATTTTCCTCGAGGCCGACCTCTTCAACTCGGGCATCCGCCCGGCGATTAACGTCGGCAACTCGGTGTCGCGCGTCGGCGGCTCCGCCCAGATCAAGGCGATGAAGCAGGTGGCGGGCACGCTCCGTCTCGACCTCGCGCAGTACCGCGAGCTGGCGGCCTTCGCGCAGTTCGGCTCCGACCTCGACAAGGCGACGCAGGCGCAGCTCGCGCGCGGCCAGCGCCTCGTCGAGATTCTGAAGCAGCCGCAGTACAAGCCGATGGGCGTCGAGCAGCAGGTGCTCATCCTCTGGGCGGCGACGAGTGGGCAGCTCGACGACATCCCCGTCGATCAGGTGCGGCGCTTCGAGGCTGACTTCAACCGCTTCGTCGAGACTTCGCACCCCGGCACGCTCAACGCCATCCGCGAGAAGAAGGCGCTGACCGACGAGATCAAGGAAGGTCTGACGCAGGCCGTCTCCGACTTCAAGGCGACGTGGCAGGAGCGCGGCTTCAACCCGCAGCCCGACCCGCCGGAGGTCTCCCCGGCGGCGGGGACGAGCGCCGCCACGGCGTAGTGAAGGTATGGCAAATCTCCTCGACATCCGCCGGCGCATCAAGTCGGTCAAGAACACGCAGCAGATCACCAAGGCCATGAAGATGGTCTCGGCGGCGAAGCTCAAGCGCGCGCAGGAGCGTGCGGTCTCGGCGCGCCCCTTCGCGGTGAAGATGGCGGAGGTGCTGACAGACCTCGCGTCGCAGGCGGGCGAGGACTTCCGCCACCCGCTGATGGATCAGCGCGGCGACTCGCGCTACCTGCTCGTGCTCGTCACGGCCGACAAGGGGCTGGCCGGCGCCTTCAACGCCAACCTGACGAAGGCCGCGCTGGCCTTCATGCGCGAGCACGAGGGCAAGACGGTCGAGGTGCTCGCGGTCGGCCGTAAAGGCAGGGACTTCTTCAGGCGGCGTGGCGCTGTCATCGCCGGCGAGTACGTCGGCCTGACGGGCAAGGGAAGGATCGACCACGCCGAAGCGCTCGAAATCGCGCGCGACGTGATGCAGCGCTTCACCGACGACGAAGGGATAGACAAGGTCTTCGTCCTCTTCAACGAGTTCCGCTCGGTCATCTCGCAGCGCGTCGTCGTCGAGCAGATTCTCCCGGTCTCGCGCGCGGAAGAGGGCGGCGAAGAGGGCGAGGCGCCCGGCGAGCAGAACCTCGTCGGCTACAAGTACGAGCAGCCGCCGGCGGAAATCTTCAGCCAGCTTTTGCCGCGGCTGGTCGAGACGCAAATCTACCGCGCGCTGCTGGAATCGGTGGCGAGCGAGCAGGGCGCGCGCATGACGGCGATGGACTCCGCGTCGAAGAACGCGGGCGAGCTTATCCAGTCGCTGACGCTCAACATGAACCGCATCCGACAGGCGAGCATCACGCGCGAGATCATCGAGATCGTCTCGGGCGCGGCCGCCGCGCAGTAGCAGCCGCCCACGGTTAAAGTTCCAGGGTCAGGTGAGGGAAGAGGGCTTCGACGCCTCTTCCCTCATTTTCTTTTCGGGTCGAGGCAGGGCGTGAGCGCGCAGCAAGATAAACAAGGGGCGGAGGCGTCGGCTTGGCGCCGCAGACTGTGGCGCTACGGGCCGGTCGTAGCGTGGGCGTGCTTCGTGCTGTTCGCGTCGTCGTCGAACTTCTCGGCGTCGAACACCTCGCGCATCATCCGGCCGCTGCTCGTCTGGCTCTTCCCCGACATCTCCGAGGCGGCGCTCGCCCAAGCTCACTTCCTCGTCCGCAAGGCCGCGCACTTCACCGAGTACGCGTTGCTGGCGCTGCTCGCGGCGCGCGCCTTCCACACGTCTTCGCGCGCCGCACTGGCGCGACGCTGGCGGCTCGCCTCGTTCGCGCTCGTCGCTTCAATCGCGCTCATAGACGAGTACCACCAGAGCTTCGTCCCGACGCGCACGGGCACCATTTACGACAGCCTGCTCGACGTGGCGGGGGGCGCGACGGCGCTCGCCTGCGCGTCACTGTGGCTCGCGGCGCGGCGCGCGAAGACGGGCGCCGCCGCGCGCCGCGACTGACGCTAAAGCTACTGCCAGTTTCGACGCGGCGTGTTATCCTAAGTCACGTTCGCCACCGTACCGTCTCCCCTGACATCCCCGAGGGCGACTCAATCATATGCTGAAGAATTTGAGGCAGCCGCGCCGCGTCGTCATCACGGGGCTCGGGTGCGTGACGCCGCTCGGCGTCGGGCGCGAGGCGTTCTGGGGCGGACTGCTGCGCGGCGAGAGCGGGGTGCGACGCATCGAGGGCTTCGACGTGAGCCGTTCGCCCGTGCGCATCGCGGGGCAGGTGCGCGGCTTCGACTGGGAGAGGGAACTCAAGACGAAAGACCGCCGCCACGTCGCGCGTACCGTCCCGCTCGCGCTGGCCTCCGCGCGCGAGGCGCTCGAAGACGCGGGGTTGCAACCTTCGGACTTCTCGCCAGAGGAGCGGCGCGGCTTCGGCGTCGTGCTCGGGACGGGCGGCGGCGGCCTCGCCTTCACCGAGGCGCAGTACGCGCACTACTTCCGCGGCGAGACGAAGGAGGCGAGCGTCTACACCATCCCCTCCTCGACGCACGGCGGGCTTTCCTCCGAACTCTCGATGGCCTTCGGCCTGCGCGGCCTCTCGCACGTCATCTCGACGGGCTGCACCTCCTCGACCGACGCCGTCGCCTACGCCGCGCAGCACGTCGCGCTCGGCCGGCAGGAGGCGATGCTCGCCGGCGGGTCGGATGCGCCCATCGCGCCCGGCATCCTCGCCGGCTTCTGCCTGATGAAAGTTTTGACCGAGGACTGGAACGACGAGCCCGAGCGCGCCTCGCGCCCGTTCTCGCGCGACCGCTCGGGGATGGTCTTGGGCGAAGGCTCTTGGGTCTACGTGCTCGAAGAGTACGAGCGCGCGCGGCGTCGCGGGGCGAGAATCTACGCGGAGGTCACGGGCTACGGCGCGACGTGCGACGCCTACCACCGCGTGCGTCTGGAGGACACGGGCGAGGAGCCGGCGCGCGCGATGCGGCTCGCGCTCGAAGACGCGGGGCGCGCGCCCGAGGAGGTCGATTACGTCAACCTCCACGGCACGTCCACCGCCCTCAACGACCGCATCGAGACGCGTGCGCTCAAGCTCGCGCTCGGGCCGGCGGCCGAACGCATCCCGATGTCGGGCACCAAGTCGCAGATCGGGCACCCGCAGGGCGCGTCGGGCGCGGCCGGTCTGGCGGCGGCTCTGTGCGCGATGACGACCGGACAAATCCCGCCGACCATCAACCTCGACGAGCCGTCGCCCGAGTGCGACCTCGACTACACGCCCAACCGCGCGCGCGAGCGCGAGGTGAGGGTCGCGCTCTGCAACTGCATCGGCTTCGGCTCGAAGAACAGCGCGCTCGTCGTCGAGCGCCCGGCGGAGTGAGCGGGAGGTTTGAGCATGAAGGCGCTGCCGTTAGTCGTCCTCGCCCTGCTCGCCGTGCCGGCGCGCGTGCCGCAGCCGGCGCGGGCGCAGGGCGGCGTCTCGCACTTCTCGAAGGACGGGCTCTCTTTCGACTACCCCGACGGATGGACGCTCGAAGACAAGAGCAGGCCGGAGCTGCAACACCTGATTCTGAGGCGGCCGGGGACGACGGCGCTCGTCATGGTCGTCGCGCAACGCGAGCTTTTGCAGACGGTCGCGCAGATGTTGGAGTCGCGCAACACGGTGACGAAGCCTTACGTCGCGAACGTCGCGCGGCTGCTCGGGGCCGAAGTCCCCGACGCGAACGACTCGAAGTGTATGCCGCTCCGCGAGAGCAACGCCGTGGGGTTTCGCATGACGGGTCAGATCGGCGGCGAGCAGGGCGCGGGCGAGGTCTACGCCGTCGTGATGGGGCAGCGGCTCACGCACCTCGTCCACGCGCGCGCCGACAGGGACGACGCGGCGAGCGCGCCGGGGTGGAAGGCCGTGCTCGACACGCTGAGAATCGAGCCGCCGGCGACCCCTTCGCCCGACGCGCGTGAGATGGAGCAGGTCGTGGCGGGCGGCGTGCTCAACGGCAAGGCCGTCGAGAAGCCGCAGCCGTGGCCTTACCCGGTCGAGGCGAAGGCCGCGGGCGCGCAGGGGCCGGTCAGCGTGCACATTCTTGTTGATGAGACGGGTAAGGTCGTTCACGCGCAGGCCATCTCGGGGCACCGTCTGCTGCGCGACGTGAGTGAGAGGGCGGCGCGGCGCGCGAAGTTTAGCCCGACGACGCTCTGCGGCAAGCCCATGAAGGTAATGGGCACTATCACCTACAACTTCGTCCTACAGCGAAGGTGAGCGCCCGGCGCGGCGCGCGGCATGTTCGAGCAGTTCAGGCAGCGGAGCGAGGAGCTTGAGCACCTCGACAAGGGCGACTACACGCCAGAGGAGTACGAGGGGTGTCTCGCGGAGTTGCGCCGCGTCAACCGCTGGCTCGGCGACTCGCGCGCGCTCCGCCGCTCGGTGCTCCCCGGCGTCGGGCGCGACCGCCCGCGCGAGTTCTCGCTCCTCGACGTGGGCGCCGGCTCGGGCGAGCTTCTGCGCGAGGTCGCGGTGTGGTCGCGCGCGTCGGGGGCGAGCGCGCGGCTGGTCGGGCTGGAGCTGAACGCGCGCGCGGCCGAGGGGCTGGCCGAAGAGTCGCGCGGGTTCTGGGAGATTGAATCCGTGCGCGGCGACGCGCTCCGCCTGCCCTTCGCCGAAGGGGCGTTCGACTACGTGATGTGCTCGCTCTTCACGCACCACTTCCGCGACGACGCGTGCGTCCGGGTCTTGAAAGAGATGGCGCGCGTCGCGCGCCGCCGCGTCTACTGCATCGACCTGCACCGCCACCCCGTCGCCTACTACTTCTACACGACGGTCGGCCGCCTGCTCCTGCACAACCGGCTCGTGCGCGAGGACGGCGCGCTCTCCATCCTCCGCAGTTTCCGACCGCGCGAGTTGCGAAACTTGGCCGAGCGCGCCGGGCTGTCGGACGTGAAGGTTGAGAGGCGCTTCCCCTACCGTCTGGTCTTGAGCGCGAGCGTATGACGGCAGACTTCGACGCGATCATCGTGGGCGGCGGGCCGGCGGGCGCGTGCGCCGCCGTCGAGCTGGCGTCGTCGGGCGCGCGCGTGCTCATCGCCGAGCGTGAAAAGTTCCCGCGCGAGAAGTTGTGCGGCGAGTTCATCTCGCCCGAGTGTCTGGGCCACTTCGAGCGGCTCGGCGTCCTCGAACGGATGAAGGCGGGCGGCGGCGCGCTCGTCTCGGAGACCGTCTTCTACGCGCCTTCGGGGCGGGGCGTCTCGGTGCCGAGCGCGTGGTTCGGCGGCGCGGGCGGCGCGGCGCTGGGTTTGAGCCGCGCCGAGATGGACGCGCGACTCCTTGAGCGCGCGCGCGAGGCCGGCGCCTGCGTGTTGGAAGCGGCGTCGCTCGCGGGCGTCCTGACCGACGGCGCAGGCGGCGTGCGCGGCGTGCGTCTGCACATTGACGGCGTGACGCGCGAGTTTCGCGCGCGCGTCACGCTCGACGCGACGGGGCGGCACAGGGCCGTCGTGCGCCGAGCCGAGCGCGAGTTGAAGGGCGGGCCGGCGGAGTCGGGCGAGGGAAGCGCCGACGGGAACGGACGCGCGCGTCTCGTCGCCTTCAAGGCGCACCTCGAAGGCTCGCGCGGCGCGCCGGGCGTCTGCGAAATCTACTTCTACCCCGGCGGCTACGGGGGCTTGAGTCCGGTCGAGGGCGGCGTGAGTAACCTCTGCTTCATCGCGCGTGCGCGCGACGTGCGCGAGCGCGGGAGCGACGCCGAGCGCGTGGTGCGCGAGGTGGTGAGGCGCAACCGCCGCGCCGCGCACACGCTCGAAGCCGCGCGCGCCGAAGGACGCTGGCTCGGCGTCTCGGTCGAGAGCTTCGGCCGCCACGAGCCGGCGCCCTTCGACGGCCTGCTCGCCGTCGGCGACGCGGCGGCCTTCATCGACCCCTTCACAGGGAGCGGCATGTTGATGGCGCTCGAAGGCGGGAGGCTGGCGGCCGGCGCCGTCTCGCGCTGGCTCGAAGACGGCGGCGACGATTTCGCGCCGCTCGCGCGCGAGTACCGCGCGGCCTACGTCGAGCGTTTCGACGCGCGTCTGCGTCTGTGCGGGCTGCTGCGCCGTGCCGCGCTGGCCCCGCCCGCGCTCGCAGAGGCCGGCGTCCTCGCCCTCGGCGCCAGCGCACGCCTGCGACGCCGCCTCGCCCGCGCCACGCGCGGCGGCCCTTAAAGCCGGGAGCGCGGGCATCCCTGCCCGCTTGAGCGCGTCAGCGCGAAAATTGAGAAGCGCTTTGACTCAAGGTTGAGGGGATTGACGACGAACTAGACCTGCCCGCCGAGTTGCCCGCCGGGCCGAGACGCTCGTAAGTCGGAATGGCGGGGAAGAGGGTTCTTGCCAAAGGGCGGCGATTTAAGGTACAAAGTCGTGCGTAAGTGACGACAGGTTGCTCCCCGTCAAGAACAGAGATTTAAGTCACAGACCACCTTTCACGAACGGGCGAAAAGCGGCTCAAACTCCCGGCGCGCCCGCCGTCTGTTCGCGAGCGACCTCGAAAAGACTTCACGCTGGCGGATTTGTTCCGCGCCCGAATGAATGGCGCGCCCGAGACCGCCTCGCCCGAATCGAACCCATTTGTCTTTCAAGGAGAGAAGAAGTTATGCGTGCTAACCCCCGGCGGTGGCTCCCGACCGTTTACCGTTTCGTGCTCGCGTGCGCCTTCGCGCTCGCCTTCGGCGCGGGCCCGGCGTTCGCGCAGGCCGACGCGACCTCCGCCAACCTGAGCGGCTTCGTGCGCGACCCCGCGGGCGCGGTCGTCACCGGCGCCACCGTCACGGCGCGCAACCCCGCGGTCGGCGTCACCCGCACGGCGACGACGAACGACGAGGGCTTCTACCAGCTCGTCCAACTCACGCCGGGCGCCTACGAGGTGTCGGTCGAGGCCGCCAACTTCAAGAAGGCCGTCGTCCCCTCGGTCACCGTCACCGTCGGGCAGCGCGCCGACCTCGACATCGCGCTCGAACTCGGCCAGATCACCGACGTGGTCACCGTCACCGGCGCGCAGACCGAGCTGATCGAGACCTCGAAGACCAACGTCTCGAACACGGTCGATCAGGTTCGCATCGAGAACCTGCCCATCAACCAGCGCGACTACATCAACTTCACCCTGACGAGCTCCGCCGTCACGCGCGACAACGGCCGCCCCATCGGCCCCGCCCCGACCTCGGGCCTCAACTTCGGCGGCCAGCGCGGGCGCTCGAACCTCGTCCAGGTTGACGGCGCCGACAACACCGACAACTCGGTCAACGCCTCGCGCTCGACCGTCTCGCAGGAGGCGGTGCAGGAGTTCCAGGTAGTCACCAACTCGTTCGCGCCCGAGTTCGGCCGCACGGCCGGCGGCGTCGTCAACGTCGTCACCAAGTCGGGGACGAACGAGGTGCGCGGCAACGTCTTCGGCTTCATCCGCCACAAGACGATTCAGGCGCGCAACCCGTTCGCGCCGATCATCGACAACGACCCGAACAAGAAGCCGCCGTTCACGCGCGCGCAGTACGGCGCCACGCTCGGCTTCCCGCTCGCACGCGACACCACCTTCGGCTTCCTCGCCTTCGAGCAGCGCAAGCGGCAGGAGTCGGGCTTCTTCACCTCGGACGTGATCCAGAGCCTGACTTCGAGCGTCACCATCGGCGCGCCGTTCCTCCCCTTCTCGCAGACCTTCACTCGCATCAACACGGCGCAGGCCGCCTACGTGCAGGGCTTACTCACGCAGGCCGCGGCGCTCATCGGAACCGGCACGCCGGGCAACATCGCGACGGGTCAGGCGCTCGCCGGCGCCGCCGTCCAGTACGCGACGCTCGCCTCGGCCGGCGGCCAGACGGGTCTCAACGGCGCGAGCACGCTCATCAGTCCGGGCGGCGCCATCACCGCCGGCCAGACCATCGGCCAGCGCTTCTTCCTGACGGGCGCGCCCGTCCCCGTCAGCCCGAACGCCTTCCGCCCGCTGCTCGCGCTCAACCGCGTCTTCCCCATCTCCGAGGACACGACGTTTTCGTCGGGCCGCCTCGACCACCGCATCAACGAGCGCAACGACCTGACGATGCGCTTCAGCTACAACCCGTCCGACATCACGGGCATTCAGGTCGAGTCACAGAACCAAGCGCTCGGCCAGAACGACTTCTCGCGCACGGGCATCCAGACCCTGCGCGACTCGAACTTCGTCGCCACGCTCCACTCGACGCTCTCGAACACGATGGTCAACGAGGCGCGCTTCAACTTCGGCCAGCGGCGCGCCACCTTCACCTCGCAGAACGGGCAGGGCACGGCCTACAACATCTCGGGCGTCGCCTTCATCGGCCGCGAGCTGTTCTCGCCCGTGGTGCGCACCGAGAACCGCTACGCCTACAGCGACAGCCTGAGCTGGGTCGCCGGCAACCACACGATGAAGTTCGGCGGCGACGCCAACTTCGTCAGCGTCTCGGCGCTCTTCGAGCTGAACTTCGCCGGCCTCTTCAACTTCGGCGGGCTGGCGGCCAACACGCTCGCGGCCTTCCCCGGCAACGCGCCGGCCTTCACGCCCGTCCAGCAGTACGGGCTGGGCTTCCCCGGCAACTTCGTCCAGGGATTCGGCAACCCGAACAGCAACCTGAAGAACCGCCCGTACGCCGTCTTCGCGCAGGACTCCTGGAAGATTCGCCCGAACGTGACGCTCAACTACGGCGTGCGCTACGACTACGAGCAGACCGACCAGCTCGCCGTGCAGGACTTCAGCGACCCGCTCTCGGGCCTCGCGGTGCCGGCGACCAACACGCAGGCTTTCTACAACGCCTTCGGCGTCCAGCAGGGCTTCCCGCGCGACAAGGACAACATCGCGCCGCGCATCGGCGTGGCGTGGGACTTGACGAACGACGGCAACACGGTGCTGCGCGCCGCCTACGGCCTCTTCTACGACCACCCGCTCTTGGCCATCGGCTTCAACTCCGACATCGCCGACAACGTGCAGCAGCAGCAGTTCATCTCCCTGCCCGGCAGCCCCGCGCCGACCGCGCTCCTGAACGCGGTGCAGATTTTCCAGGGCACGGTCTGCACCGCCGCCTCCGCCAACCCGCTCTGCCCGCCGGGCTTCACCACGCCGGGCACGGCGCCGTCGGCCGTCTACCAGTTCGGACGCCAGCGCTTCAACGACCAGACGTTTCCCGGCTTCGGGCCGTTCCTGCCGTTCTCTTTGCCGGTGGCGTCGAACTTCGAGTTCGCCTACGCCAACCAGGCCAACGTCACGATTGAGCGCAAGCTGACGACGAACATGTCGTTCCAGGCGAGCTGGCTCTTCACGGGCGCGCACCACCTGCCGCACCCGACCAACCTGAACGCGCCGAACAACGCGCTGCTCATCCAGAACTACGTCCGCTGCTTCGGCACCCAGCCGACGAACACGACGGCCGTGCTCACGCTCTCGCCGTCCGCGTGCTCGAACATCGTCGCGCAGCCCGTCCCCGGCCTCCTCGCCGTCACGACGCGCGGCGCGGTCGTCCAGCCGTTCGCGGCCAACCTCTTCCGCCCGTCGGGGCCGAACTACTTCTTTACGCAGGCCATCTCGGGCGGCGCCGTGACGCCCGCGGTCTTCAACGGCGCGCTCACCGCCACCGGCGCGCTCGCGCGCCCCGGCTTCGTCACCACCTTCGGCGACGTGAACGCGCAGGTCTCGGACGGCAACTCCGTCTACCACGCCGGCACGTTCGAGCTGCGCCGCCGCTTCGTCAACAATTTCCAGTTCCTCGCGAGCTACACCTGGTCGCACTCGATTGACGATTCGAGCGACTTGCAGACCTTGCTGCTCCCGCAGGACGTGACCCGGCTTGACCTCGAACGCGCCGACTCGCTCTTCGACCAGCGCCACCGCTTCGTCTTCAGCGCCGTGGCGGCCGCGCCCGGCGGGTGGCGCGGCGCGGGCGGCTTCCGCAGCTTCCTCGCGGACTTCATCGTCGCGCCGATCTTCGAGTGGTCTTCGGGCCGCCCCTTCAACATCCTCTCGGGACAGGACACGAACAACGACCTGTCGAGTTCGACCGACCGCCCGTCGGTTGACTCGAACGGCTTGCTCTTCGTGCCCGCGCCGTTCCAGGCGGGGAGCCTCGGGCGCAACGTCGGGCTGACGCACTCCTACCAGTCGCTCGACCTGCGCGTGACGCGCAACATCCCCTTGGGCGAGAGGTTCCGCCTCGAAGTCATCGCCGAGGGCTTCAACCTCTTCAACCGCTTCAACGAGGCCGCGGCCTCGCCCAACCTCCAGGACGTGAACCTCGTCAACGAGCGCACCTCCAACGGCCGCTACCGCAGCCGCTCCACCGCCGCCTTCGACCCCCGCCAATTCCAGTTCGGCCTCAAGCTGAACTTCTAAGCGGGGCGCCGTTAAAGCGAGCCGCCCGTTTGCCGTGACGGCAGGCGGGCGGCTCTTTTTTTGCGCGCGGCGGGTGGGGGCGGCGGGTCGGAGCGGGCGGGGCGCGTGAAATTGCGGCGAACCCGCCCCGCGCGGGGGACATCCGAAGGACTGCCCCTCTCCCCTCGGGGTTGAAATCGCCCAACTCGTTATGAAACACTTCCGGCTTATGAAGAGACTTAAACTGAGACTCGCCGCCGGCGCCGCCGCGCTGCTCGTCTGCGCGGGGCTCGCGCACGCGCAGTCGGGCGCGACCCGGCCCCGGCGCGTGACCCCCGTCCAGCCCACGACCGACGCGGCGGCCGCCAGCGTCAACACCACGCCCGCCGGCACGACGCGCGCCGGCTCGCCGGCCGCCGGGACTGGCTCCGCCGCGCACGCCTTCACGCTGCTCGAACAGAAGCAGTACGACGCGGCGCTCGCCGAGGCGAGGCAGTTATCGGCCGCCGACCCGAAGAACTCCGAGGCGTGGAAGATCGCGGGCTTCGCGCAGTACAACCTGAAGCGCTACGCGGAGGCGGCCGCCGACCTCGAACGCGCGCTCGAACTGCGCGGTGCCGCCGGCCAGAAGGACGCGGAGACCGAGGACGCGCTGGCGCGGGCCTACTTCTTCGCGGAGAACTACGAGCAGGCGCTCCCGCTCCTCGTCGGGGCGACGACCCGGTCGGGGGCGAAGCCCGACGCCGCGATGCTCTACTACCGCGCGGTCGCCGAGATGAACCTGAAGAAGACGGCCGACGCCGAGCGCACCTTCGCCGACGTGCTCAAGGCCGACCCGAAGAACAAGTTCGCGCTGCTCTACTTGGGTCAGCTCGCCTTCAACCGGCAGGACTACGCGACGGCCGTCAACATGCTCAACCGCGCCACGCTCGCCGACTCGACCTTCACGCAGGGGTGGGAGATGTTGACGCAGGCTTACATGTACCGCGGGCGCGCCGCGACGGGCGCGGCGGCCGACGCCGACTTCCTCTCGGCCGTGCGCGCGGCCGACTCGCTCGCCCGCGTGCGCCCCGACGCGCGCTCGGCGCTCTTGCAGGGTCAGGCGCTCGTCTTCGCCAAGCAGTTCCCGCGCGCGGTCGTCGCGTTGGAGCGCGCCGCCGCGTCCGCGCAGGCGCCCGACGAGACCTTCTACCTGCTCGGCTACGCGCACGTGCAGGCGAAGAACTTCCCGAAGGCCGCCGCCGCGCTCGAACAGGCCGCCGCGAAGACGCCGGACAACGTGGAGGTCTACCGCCTGCTCGGCTTCTCCTACGAGTCGTCGAAGAACTACGCCAAGGCGCTCGCCGCCTACGAGCGCGGACTTCAGCTCGCTCCGACGGACGACTACTTCAAAGAGTCGGCCGAGCGCGTCCGCCCGTTCGCGAAGTAGCTCAAGGCCGTAAACCGTAAACCGCGAACCGTGACGAGAGAAGGCAGCGGGCCTTTCTTGTCACGGTTCGCGGTTTACGCTTTACGCGCTTTTCGGTTTACGCGCTTCGGGCTTTTGCGTTAGCATCCTCCGCATGAGAAATACAGTCTTGAGCCGCGCACACGCGCGCAACGTCGCGTTCAGTCTGGCCGCCCTCGCGGCGGTTCTGTTCACCACTGCCGGCGCCGCGCGGGCGGCGACCTGGAAGGGGTTGGAGCCGTTCGTCTCGAAGCGCGCCGAGGTCGAGCAGGCGCTCGGCGCGCCCGTCGCCGACCGCTTCGCGCAGGACGGGACGCTTGAGTTCAGGGTGGACGGCGGGCGCGTGACGATCTTCTTCGTCACGCCGAAGTTCGTCGCCTCGAAGAGGCTCCCCGCGCACTACGAGGGGACGGTCTTGCAGATCGTCCTCCAGCACGAGAGCGCGCAGGACACGCCCGAGTCGATGAACCTCGTCACCAACAAGTCCTTCAAGCGCGAGGGGCGCGGCGGCGTCGAGAAGTTCAGCGACGACAAGGAGGGCATCTTCTACACCTTCGTCGAGAGCCGCCTCAAGACGACGCGCTACTCCTACTCGATGGACAGGCTCGCGCTCATCCAGAGGGGGAAGTGACGAAAACCGTGAGCCGTGAGCCGTAAGCCGTGACGAGAAGAGGACTGCTTTTCTCTCGTCACGGCTTACGGCTCACGGCTCACGCCTCTTATGCTTTACCGCACGCACGTCATCAGCGCGCTCGAAAAGACGCGCGAGGATTTCGCGAAGTTCGAGCGCTCGCTGCGCGGCGAGGTGGGCGCGCTGGCGGCGCGCCTGCGCGCGCTCGCGGGGCGCGCGAGCGAGGAGGTGCGGCGCGAGTCGGGCGCGCAGGCGGCGCGACTCGCCTACCCCTCGGACGAGTTAGACCGCGTGGGCGGCGCCGTCATCCCGTTCGGCGAGGCTTGGCGCTCGCACGAGGAGGGGCGCCGCTGGGCGCTCACGGCCTTGCGCGACCGCGTGACCTTCGCCGCCGACGGCAGCCAGGTCTTCCCCGGCCGCGACGCGAGCCTCCCCGTCGCCGCCGTGCAGGTCGCCTCGTTTGAGAACCCGCACACGGCCGAGGGCCGCTACTTCAAAGACGTTCACTTCGAGGTGCTCACGCCTGAGCAGCTCATGGGAAGCCCCGGCAGCTTCGAGAGTCCCGAGCAGGTCGTCGGCCTCCGCCGCTTCGAGATCGAGGCGCGCGCCGTCTGCGACTTCCTCGAACGCCGGCGGGGCTGGCGCTCGCGCGGCGAGCGCGCGCCCGTCGCCTTCTTCGACAACACGCTCTTGGTCGCCTCGCTCCGCAAGGGCACCGACCGCCACCTCTCGCAGCGCATGGCCGACGCGCTCGCCGAACTCGTCACGCTCTCGCGCGGGACGGAAGTCCCCGTCGTCGGCTACGTCGATCACTCCTACGCGCACGACATCGCCGGACTCCTCGCGGCGCTCGACCGCGACCTGCCCGAGTCGAACGCCTACGACGCGCAAATCCTTCGCGCGCGCACCGGAGGCCGCTCGCCCGCGCCGCTCGCCGCGTGGGGCGACCGCACCGTCTTCTGGCACTGCCAGCGCCCGAACCTCTCGGAGAGCTTCTTCGACGAGCGGGGCGCGCCGCTCGTCGGCTTCGTCTACCTGCAAACGACTTCGGACGGCCACCCCGCGCGCCTCGACATACCCGTGTGGGTGCACGAGGCGGGGTTGGTCGATGAGGTCGTGGACGCCGTCCGCGCCGAGTGCGTCGTCGGCAACGGCTACCCCTACGCCATCGAGACTGCCGACGAGGCCGCCGTGATGAACGCGCGCGACCGCGAGCAGTTCCTCCGCGTCGTGCAGGACTTCGCCGCCCAGCACGACCTCGACTTCCACATCTCCCGCAAGGCGCTCAGCAAGGGCCGCCGCCGTTGAGCGCGGCCGCGAAATCTGTCATCATCCGTCCGCGTCCGAACGTCTCGAAGGCTCCCCGGCGAAAAATATGAAGGGCCTCTCCGGCGACACCGAAAGCACACGCGGCGGCCTCGAAGCCTCCGGCGGCGAAGAGTGTCAGACGTGCCCCGCGTGCGGGGCGCGTGCGCGCAGGGCCGGGGCGCGATTCTGCTCGACGTGCGGGCGGGGGTTGGGCGGCGGTTACTTCCCGGCCGACTCGGTGCGCGCGTCGTACAGGTTCGAGCGCGCGCCCTCGGGCGTGCGGCCGCACCGGCCGGCGGCGCTGGCGCGCGAGCCGAGGTGGGCGTCGGGGCGGCGCGGGGCGGCGCGACGGGGGGTGGAGTTTATGCCACGCGTGAGAGAGAGCGACGCGGCGTCGATGGCGTTCGCCTTCGTCACGTACGCGCTGGTGCCGTACCTCGGGATTCTCTTCTGCCCCGGCGCGCTGCTGTTCGGCGGCGTCGGGCTCGTGCGGGCGTGGTGCGCGCCGCACGGGGGGCCGGCGGCCGCGCGCGCCTCCGCGCTCAGCATCGCGCTGGGACTGCTGGTGCTCTGCGTCCAGCTCTTGCTCTGGTGGATTCTCTACAAGGTGCCCGAGTGGTCGCGCGCCTCGCCGTTTTAGACCGATTAGACCGATGAGCAGAATCGCGAAGATCGTCAAGTCGAACTCGCACGTTGACTACGTGGCGCGCGTCATCGACGAGTTGGACGCCGACGCGCCGCCCTCGCCCGACGAGTACGGCTTCGCGCAGTTCGTCCGCCTGCCCGTCACCGACGGCGAAGAGGTCGTCGGCGTCGTCTACGACACGCAGCTCGCCAACCCGGAGTACGGCACCTTCGGCCCGCGCCTGTCGTCGCACGCGGATTTGAAAGTCCTGAGTCCCGACTTTCTGCACGAGCAGGGCGTGCTGCTCGGCGTGCTCCTGCTCGGCTGGCGCGCGCGCGGCGCGGACTCCGGCGGCGGCTGGGCGGCGCACCACGGCGTCCCGCGCCGCGTCGTCCCCGTCGGGCAGGAGGTCTTCTCGCTGTCGGACGCGGAGGTCTTCGAGTTCCACCGCGGCCCCGGCGGCTCCGTGCAGCTCCACTACTTCTCGCAGGCGCTCTCGCACGCGGGCGCGTTCGCCGTACCCTTAGTCGAGTCGGTCATCGGGCAGTTGGAGCCGGCCTGCGAGCCGGCCGACCGCCAGCGGCTCTGCGTCCTCAAAAAATCACTTATTTGGCAACGAACGCTGGGCCAGTTGCGTCTTTAAACAGCACAGAAAGTTTCTCGCCTCTCGAAAGGAAGTCCCACGATGAAGTTCGCAAGCAAGTCCCTGTCGCTCTTTCTGCTCGCGGCGGCCCTCGCGCCCGGCGCCTCTCTCGCCCAGCGGCAGACGCAGATCGGCGACACGCCCAAGCCCGTGCCCGCGCCCGCGCAGCAGCAGCAGCAGACGCAGGACGGCGACGCGACGCCGAAGATTAAAGTGCCGACGCCGCCCGCCCCGCCGAAGGTCGTCCCGGCGAAGTACATGGGCGGCTTCGCCAGCTACCGCAAGAAGCAGGAGGGGATGCTCACCTTCGACGACCGCAACCAGCGGCTCGTCTTCCGCGACAAGAACGAGAAGGAGGTCATCTCGATCTCCTACGACGCCATCATGGTCGCCTTCGCCGACCACGAGACGCGCCGCCTGATGGGGAGCGGGACGCAGTCGGTCGTCCTCGGCACCGCCGGCGTCCTCGGCCTGCCCGGCCTGCTGTTTAAGAAAAAGTTCGAGTACCTGACCATCCAGTTTGAAGACCCCGAGACGTACCTCCGCGGGACGACGCAGTTCAAGCTCAAGAACAAGGAGATCATCGACTCGATGGCCTACGCGCTCGCGCAGCGCGCCGGGCTCATCCAGCAGGGCGCCATCTACACGCGCCGCCGCGTCATGCAGCCCGCCTCCGACCAGCAGCCCTCGAACCCGTAAGCGCGCACACGACGCAAGCCGAAGGGGCGCGCCGGGACTCTCACCCCGGCGCGCCCTTTCGTTCGCCCGCGAACTGTATCGTGCCCGAGAGCCGCGTCCTGCCGCGCACCTTGTCGAGCTTGTCGAGGTAGAGCAGGTCGTCGCCCGCGTACCGCAGCCCGTTAGACCTCCCGCAGGTGAAGCTGACCCACATCTTGCCCCCGCGCGGCGGCGACGAGAGGTAGAAGAGGTACTGCTGCCCGACCGACTTCTCGCTGAACGTCCAGATGCAGTCCGCGCCGCCGCCCTGCGCGAAGGTCAACTCCCCGCCGACCTTCAGCCTCCCCTTGTAGACGCGCACGACGCGCATGGTGGTCGATCTGACGCCGTCCACGTAACGCTCGGCGTCGCCGATGCGCCCCTCGGGGGCGGCCTTCTCAGACTTTTCGACGGAGACGGCCCGCAGGACGACGACGTGTTCGGCGTGCTCGAAGGCGTCCAGCACCGTCGGCTTGGGGGCGCACGAGCACGCGCGCGCGTCGCGCGCCGCGAGCGTTAAGAGGGCGAGGGCCAGCAGCAACAGGGGCAGGCGTTTCCAGCGTGACACGTCTGTCACCTCCGCGGAGAGTCTATACGGGCGCGGACAGGTTAGGACAAAAAAACGGGGGCGCGCCAGGTACAGACACCCGGCGCGCCCCGAAAGTTCCGACCCGGAGCGTTCGTCAGTGCTCGCGCTTGGCGCCGGCGGGGAGGTCGCCCTGATAAAGCTCGGCGCCGGAGGAGACGAACTCGGCGGCCTTGCGCTTCATCCCGTCGGCGAGCGCGGCCTGCTCGTCGAGGCCCGCACGGTCGGCGTACTCGCGCACCTCCTGCGTGATCTTCATCGAGCAGAAGTGCGGGCCGCACATCGAGCAGAAGTGCGCGAGCTTCGCCCCCTCCTGCGGCAGCGTCTCGTCGTGGTACTCGCGCGCGACCTCGGGGTCTAAGGCGAGGTTGAACTGATCCTCCCAGCGGAACTCGAAGCGCGCCTTCGAGAGCGCGTTGTCGCGCAGTTGCGCGCCCGGATGTCCCTTCGCGAGGTCGGCCGCGTGCGCGGCCAGACGGTAGGCGATGACGCCGTCCTTCACGTCCTGTTTGTTCGGCAACCCGAGGTGCTCCTTCGGCGTGACGTAGCAGAGCATGGCCGTCCCGAACCAGCCGATCATCGCCGCGCCGATGGCCGACGTGATGTGGTCGTAGCCGGGCGCCACGTCGGTGACGAGCGGCCCCAAGGTGTAGAAGGGCGCCTCGTGGCAGACCGCGAGCTGGCGGTCAACGTTCTCCTTGATGAGGTGCAGCGGGACGTGCCCCGGCCCCTCGATCATCACCTGACAGTCGGACTCCCACGCGATCTTCGTCAGCTCGCCGAGCGTTTCGAGTTCGGCGAACTGCGCCGCGTCGTTGGCGTCGGCGATGGAGCCGGGACGCAGGCCGTCGCCCAAACTAAACGACACGTCGTAGGCGCGCATGACCTCGCAAATCTCGCGGAAGCGCGTGTAGAGGAAGCTCTCCTCGTGGTGCGCCAGACACCACTTGGCCATGATCGAGCCGCCGCGCGAGACGATGCCGGTCGTGCGCCGCGCCGTCAGCGGGATGTAGGGCAGGCGCACGCCCGCGTGGATGGTGAAGTAATCGACTCCCTGCTCGGCCTGCTCGACGAGCGTGTCGCGGAAGACCTCCCACGTCAACTCTTCCGCCTTGCCGCCGACCTTCTCCAACGCCTGATAGATGGGGACGGTGCCGATGGGGACGGGCGAGTTGCGCAGAATCCACTCGCGCGTGGTGTGGATGTTCTTGCCCGTGGACAAGTCCATCACGGTGTCGGCGCCCCACTTCACAGACCAGCGCATCTTCTCGACCTCCTCTTCGATCGAGGAGGCGACGGCCGAGTTGCCGATGTTGGCGTTGACTTTGACGAGGAAGTTGCGGCCGATGACCATCGGCTCGGACTCGGGGTGGTTGACGTTGGCCGGGATGATGGCGCGGCCGCGCGCGACCTCGTCGCGGACGAACTCGGGCGTGACGAACTCGGGGATGGACGCGCCGAAACTTTCGCCGCGGTGTTGATGGTAGAGCGAGCTGCGGTCGTCCTTACTGTGCTCCCTCATCGCGTGGAGTGCCTGCTCGCGCCCCATGTTCTCGCGCAGCGCGACGAACTCCATCTCGGGTGTCACGACGCCGCGCCGCGCGTAGTGCATCTGCGTCACGCACGCGCCGCCACGCGCGCGGAGCGGCGCGCGCCGGAGGCCGGGGAAGTGTTCGAGTCGGCCCTTGTCCTTGTGCTTCGCGAACTCGGCCGCGCCCTCCGTCAAATACCCGTCGTCCTGCGGCAAGACCTCGCGCCCCTCGTACTCCTCCACGTCGCCGCGCGCGTGTATCCACTCGCGCCTGAGCGCCGGCAGCCCCTCGCTCACGTCGCACGAAACCTCGGGGTCGCCCCAAGGGCCGGAGGTGTCGTAGACGCGCACCGGCTCGTTCTCCTCGACGCCGCCGTCGGGCAGGCGCGTCGGCTGCAAGGAGACTTCGCGGAAGGGGACGCGCACGCCGCCTTCCGCCTCGACGTAGATTCTCCGCGAGTTCGGCAGCCGCACATCCGCGCTCTGCGGCTCGTCGCCCGCGGCCTTGCGCCCGCCGCCGTTACCGTTTCCGTTCCCGTTGCTGCTCATCGAATACTTTCGCTTTCCGCGCGCGCGGCCTTTCGCGGGCCGCCGCGCAAACGTAAAGGGCCGTCCCCGTCTTCCGTGGAAGAGAAGGGACGGCCCCCTACAAGCCTCCCTTCGGCGGTACTAACCGCATCAGGTTCAAAGGGTCTCGCCCGCAGGCGACTCTCAGCCGCGCCACCCCTCCAGAGAGTTGGCGCCGGCTCCCCCGTTAGCGTCTCAGACTTTCAAAGTGGTCGGCCGAACTATAGAACATTTGGCCGGCCGGCGACAGCCGCGCCGCGTCTCACGGGCCGAAGCGCTGGCGGTACTCGGCCGAGTCGAGGAACGCCTTGACCATCTCGGCGCGGACGTAGTCGCCGCCGAACGCTTCGAGCTTGTCGAGCCAGAACTTCCAGCCCGCGTAGTTCAGCGTCGGCTCGGGCGCGTCGTCCGGGTTCCTTCTCAGGTAGCCGAAGTACTCCATCAGCACGAACGCGCGGTTGAACTCGCGCCGCTTGAGGTCCGCGTCCTCGACGTATTTGCGCAGCACCGAGGCGCGCAGGGCCGGGTCTGCCGGCGACGGGGACAGCTCAGCGATGAGTTGCGCGCGCTCGGCCTGAGAAAGTACGCCGGGCGCGTGCGCGTCGAGCTTGTTGACGAACTGCTCCGCCGACAGCGCGGCGGGGAAATGGTCGAAGAAGCGCTGGCGCTGGACGAACTCCCGCACGTACGCGTCCTTGTTCGCTTCGAGCTGCGCCTTCCACTCGTCGCCCGGCCCGACGACGACGCCCGCGCCGACGCGCCGCGCGTCCGTCACGAACTCCCTGAGTCGGATGACCGGCACCCTGACCGGCACGCCCGGCGAGGATGCGTCCTGGTAGGCGGCCATGTAGGCGCGGTAGACGAAGTAGCCCGTCTCCTGAAACTCTATCGACAGGAAGAAGGCCGCCGAGACGTTTATCCTCTTCACCTCAAGGCAGGCGGCGTCCGCTCCGCAGCCGGTCAGCTCGCCCTTCCAGAAGGCGAGCCCCTCGGCGTCCGGCTCGCGCGAGAGGAAGTCGATGTAGTGCTGGCGGACGAAGAAGTCGGCGTCGAAGCCGGGCGGGGCGACGGGGTTCGGGCCGTTCGCCGCGTCGTTGTCGGCGATCAGGACGGCCGCCACGGACTCTCCGCCGAGCGCCGCGCCGTTGGTCGGGTTCAAGAGCCTCACGACGAACGACTCGTCGCCCTCGGGCCCGTAGGCGTCGTCGGTGATGAAAACGTCGAAGGTCTTGGCGGTCTCGAAGGGGGCGAAGTCGAACGTGCCGGCGGCGGCCGCGTAATCGGACGTTGACCTCGCCGTCCCGTCAATGGTCTCGTAGCCGACCGAGAACGCGCGCGTGAGGTCGCCCGAGCGTTCGACGCGGACGGTGACCTTGCCGGCGCCCTCGGCCGCCTGGTAGACGGCGTACGTGTAGAGGGGGGAGCCGCCGCCGAACTGCGCCACGGGGCTCGCGGCCGAGAGCTTGGCGGCGAACGAGTTGATGGAGGGGCCGATGGCGGGGGCGAACGCGCCGGGCGTCGTCGGGTAGTCGTCCGAGACCGTGTGCCCCGCGACGTAGAACTGCCCCGCGTCGTCGGCCGCGACGCCCGCGACCCACTCGACGTTCTTCCCGCCGAAGCTCGCCGTGTACAGCGTCACGCCCGAAGACGACTCGCGGTTGACGCACACGTCGAAGACCTTCTTCGTCTGACAAGACCACGCGACCGTCGAGAGGCCGGACGGTGAGACGCTCAGCGCGCCGTCCGCGCTCGCGCCCGTCGTCAGCTTCTTCGAGAAGAGCAGCGTGTCGCCCGCGGGCGCGAACTTGACGAGGAACTCTTTGGGGGCGCCGCCGTTCGCGCACCCCGAGGGCGGGACGTACGGGTTCGCCGAGGGGAAGCAGCCCGAGCGCGTCGTGCCCGTGACGTAGACGTTGCCGGCGGCGTCGATGCCGATGTCGTGGCCGGCGTCGTCGCCGCCGCGCGGCGTGTCGCCCGCGCCCTCGGGGCCGCCGAGGAAGGTCGAGAAGACGAGCGCCGAGCCTTCCGGGTTGAGCTTCGCCGCGAAGGCGTCGAAGGTGAACGCGCCGCCGAGCGTCGGCTGGTAGGCGTTGACGACGGGCAGCGCCGGCGGGTTGCTGTCGGACGTGGTCGTCATCCCCGTGATGTACGCGCCGCCGGCGGCGTCGATGACGACGGCTTGCGCGACGGCGCCGGGGAAGTAGGTCGAGTAGGCGAGCGCCGACCCCGTCGGGTTGAGCTTGGTGATGAAGCTCGCGCCCGGCGTCGTGCGGAACGCGCCCGGCGTCGTGGGGAAGTCCTGTGAGGAGGTCGAGCCGCTGACGTAGGCGTTGCCGCCCGCGTCCACCGCGATGTCGGTCTGGGGCGTCACGGGCCAAGACGGTTGCCCCGGTATCGGCTCGGCGCCCGAGCCGCCGAGGTAGGTCGAGTAGACGAGCGCGGAGCCGGCGGGGTTGAGCTTGAAGACGAAGCCGTCGGACTGCGTGCCCGAGCCGAGGTCGTTGCACGTCCCGTTGTTGCCGCACGTCTTGTCGAAGGCGCTCGACGAGACGGGGAAGTCCGGCGAGGAGGTCGTGCCGGTGACGTAGGCGTTGCCGGCGGCGTCGAGCGCGACGGCGTGGCCGGTGTCGAGTTTCGAGCCGCCGACCTGCGTCGAGTAGACCAGCCCCGTGCCCGCGGGGTTGAGCTTCTGCACGATCACGTCCCCGTTCGGGCCGCGCTGCCCGACGACGTAGGCGTTGCCGGCCGCGTCCACCGCGACGCCGCCGGAGAAGGACGACCCGCCGAGGTAGGTCGAGTAGACGAACATGGGGTCGATGACGAGCGTGCGCGCGCGGTCGTAGCCGCCGAGGCGGAAGCCGACCACGCCCGAACGGCTCAGCGCGTAGTCGCACGCGACGTAAGTCCTCGCGCCGCCTTCGCCCTGATAGGCGACCGGCCTCGGGTGTCGCACCTCGCCCGCGCGCGTCGGCAGGACGAGCGCGCCGTCCGCGTCCAGACGCGCGCGCCCCGCGCCGTCGAACCTGACCTGGACGCGCGACGCGTCCGCGCCCGGCGCGACGAGGAAGTCGTATTCGAGCCGCCCGCCGGTTCCGTGGAAGACGAGATCGACGCCCTCATACATCCCCGCGTAGCCGACGCGCGCGTAGTTCTCGACGCCGGTCACCCACTTGCTCGGGTCGCGGCCTCGGAGGTAGTTGCTGACGGCCTCGGTCACGTCGAGCCCGACGGGGCGCGCCTCGCGGCTCGCGCCGGGGAAGCTCATGCGGAGCGTCGCCGCGCCCGACTTCAGGGAGAGCCGCGCGCCGTCTCGCCCGAGCGTGAGCGTGTAGCCCGCGCCGCGCGCGAGGTACTTGACGCCCGGCGCGGCCTGCCCGCGGTTGGCCTCGAAGGTCAGAGGCAGGCGGCCGAAGTCCGGCGCCGCGTGCGCGCCGGCTGAGTCGCGCGCGGCGTGTCGCGGGGTCTCGCGGGCGGCGGCGACGACGACGCGCCGCGCGGCGGACGATTCGGGGAACTGCGCGAGCAGCGCCGCGCACAGGAGTGCGCCCGCGTAGGCCGCGCGTTTCGGGAGGCGGGGCATTGTTTGTTCTCCTCCGTGGTCGGAAGGGCGGAAAACTCAGGCGCGGCGGCGGGGAGCAGTCGCGCTCGCAAAAATTTGGCGTGAATCTTACTCCCGGCGGTGTGGATTGACAAATTATTGAACGCAAGCGGACACTATCGCCACGCCTCGCCTTTATAACCACCCAAGATTTGAGAGAAAAAAGGAGCGACTCTATGAAGATTCGACATGCGGGCGGCGGCGCGCTCGTGCTGGCGCTGGCGCTCGGTGCGGCGGCGTGCGGCAAGGGCGACAACGCCAACAACACGAACGCGGCGCGCAACACCAACACCAACGCCAACACGGCCACCGCCGCCACGCCGGCGGCGACGGCGACGCCGGCGTCGGCGTCGGAGGACACGGCCATCAAGAACAAGACCGAGGCCGCGCTGACGAAGGCCGGCGTGACCGGCGTGACCGTCGAGGTCGAGGGCGGCAACGTCACGCTCAAGGGCGAGGTGCCGTCGGCCAAGTTCGCCGACGCCGTGAAGGCGGCCAACGAGTCGGGCGCCAAGAAGGTCAACAACCAGCTCAGCAAGAAGTAGAGGGGAGGGACTATGGCTGTCAGAGATAAATATCAATCGCTCATAGACCTCGCCAACCAGAGCGGCGTCTCCAACCTGCAAGTCAACGAGGAGGGCGACGTGCTCCACGTCTCGGGCACGGTCGGGAGCGAGGAGGCCAAGCAGAAACTCTGGGACGAGTACAACCGCATCGACCCGGACATGCGCTCGGGCGATCTCGTCATGAACGTCAATGTCGGCGGCGGCGGTGGCGAGGCCGAGGGCAACACATACACCGTCAAGGCAGGTGACTCACTCTCGAAGATCGGCCAGCACCACGGCGTCGCCTGGCGCGACATCCACGAGGCCAACCGGGACGTGATAGGCGACAACCCCGACTTAATCAAACCGGGCCAGAAGCTGCGCATCCCGAAGAAGCAGTAGTCAGTAGCCAGTAGAAAAAAAAGAGGCGGCGCGTCCCGGTTGATAACTGAGACGCGCCGCCCGCTTTTTACCTGCTGACTACCGACTACTGTCTACTTGTCCTCACGGCCGTCCCAACATCGGCCTCCCGCGCATCATCTCGCGGCGGTCTTCGGTGCGGTAGCCCTGCGGCTCGGCGAACAACTCGGGCGCCGGCTCTTCGCGCGTGACGTTGGTCAGCCGGAAGACGGTCTCGCCGAAGCGCGGGTCGTTGTGCTTGAGCAGGACGACCATCCGCAACTCGGGCGAGTACCACTGCTCGTGCGTGATCTCCAACGGCTGCTCGTTGTCGAACTCGCCCGCCGGGATCGTCACGGTGGTGCGCGTCCCCTCGGCCATCAAGCCCTCGATCAACTGGGCTTCAAGCTTCTCCTTCTTCGGCGCGGGCGGCGGCGCGGCCCGCTCGCCTTCGGCCATGCGCCTGTGCGCGGCGCCCGTCGGCATCAGCACGCCGAAGGAGCCTTCGGTGCCGCCCGCGCGCACGCGCGCCTCGGCGAGGCCGGGGGTGACGCGCGTCTTGCGGACGGTGCCGCGCGCCGTATCGACCAAGTACTCGACCTGCGCCACGGGGTCGGCGATGACGATGAGGCGCGGCTCCTGCCCGTCGGGCGCGCCGCCGCCGCGCGTCAAGACGTGCTCGCGGCGCGTGCGCCCCGAAGAGTCGCGCGCCAGACGCGCCGACGACTTGCGCACCATGCGGTTGCCGTCGCCGAGCCGCTGGACGTGCTCCGTAACCGCGTCGGCCGAGAAGGGCAAGCCCTTGACGACTTCGCGCTCGAAGTTCGTGTCGGGCGTGACGAAGCTGAGCGTCTGTAGTCCGCCCGGCCTCCGCCCGTCCTCGAAGGGCACGGGCGTCTGCGCGACCGGCGTCGGCAGTTCCACGCTCATCGTGCTCGTCCGCACGCGACCCGGCGGCGGCGGGTTCGACTGCGCCCTCCCGACCTGCGCGCCCGCCTCGGCGAGTCCGGCCGACCCGACCAGCCCCGCGCACGCCAGCGCGCGCGCCATCACGTTAAAAATTCCGTCCCTGTCCATCTGCGAGGTAGTTCCTTTCGACTGCGAGGATTTACTTTTCAGATTCAACTCTTTCCCGTTTTAAGGCTTAACCGCCGATGAGGCTCATCGTGCGGGCGGGCTGCTCGAAGTGGGTCTCGTTGATGTAGTGGCGCGGCTCCTTCTTGAGGACGACGGATTCGATGTAGTCGGCGACCTCGGCGCGGGTGGCGCCCGAGCGCATCACGTCGCGGAGGCTGTGCTCGACTTTGGAGAAGAGGCACGTCCTGATCTGGCCGTCGGCCGTGAGGCGCACGCGCGAGCAGGCGCCGCAGAACGGCTCGGTGACGGGGGCGATGATGCCGACCTCGCCGGGCGCGCCGTCGGCGAAGCGGTAGCGCGTGGCCGTCTCCGACCCGCGCTCGACGCCGACCGCGACCAGCGGGAAGCACCCCTCGACGGCGCGGCGAATCTCCGCCCCCGACACGACGCTCTCGCGCGACCAGCCGTGGCCGGAGTCGAGCGGCATGTACTCGATGAAGCGGACGTGGATGTCGTGCTCGCGCGCGAAGGCGGCGATGTCGGCGATCTCCGTCTCGTTGTGGCCGCGCACGATGACGGCGTTGACCTTGACGGGCGTCAGGCCGACGCGCTGCGCTGCGCGGACGCCTTCGAGCACGCGCGCGAGCATGTCCACGCCGGTGATCTCGGTGAAGGCCGCGCGCCGCAGGCTGTCGAGGCTGACGGTGACGCGGTCGAGCCCCGCGGCCTTCAAGCCGGCGGCGCGCTCCGCCAAGTTGAAGCCGTTCGTGGTCAGCGCGAGGTCTTTGATGCCGGGGACGCGCGCCAGCTTCGCGACCAGCGTCTCGATGTCGCGGCGCAGCATCGGCTCGCCGCCCGTGAGTCGCACCTTCTCGACGCCGAGCGAGACGAAGACCTCGACCGCCTGCTCGATCTCCTCGTAGGTGAGCACCGACGACTTCGGCGCGTTCTCCTCGGGCGACCCGTGCGGGAGGCAGTAGAAGCAGCGGAAGTTACACTTGTCGGTCACCGACACGCGCAGGTCGCGTATCGCCCGGCCGTACGAATCTCTGAGGACTGCTTCTGACATAGAATCTTTGATGCCGACAAAACCCGCCACGCGGGGAGAATAATTTTACCAGTTCCCTACGGGCGGCGCGAACGAGGCAGTCAGCGCGCTTGGACGACGACGCGGCCGTCGCCGCCGGTGGTGAAGTGGAGCGTGTTGCCGAGCTGTTTGAGCGTGCGCAGCTCGCGTGCGCGGCCCGGCGCGTGGAGCGCGTAGACGCGCGCCTCGTGCGCGCCCGGAGCGAGCGCGGGGAGCGCGAAGCTGTAGCCGCAGTTCTCGTCCGGGGAGCGGCCGGCGGCCACCACGTCGGGGCGCGGGAGCGCGGCTTCGGCGTAGGCGACGAAGCGGCCGTCAACGTAGAGCTGCACCTCGACGCGCGCGCCCGGCCGCGAGGCGTCCACGGCCCAGCCCGCCACCTCGCCACGCCGCGTCACCTCGCCGAAGCCGCGCAGGCCGGGCGGGAAGGCTCTGTACTCCGTCCAGACCGCGTACGCCCCGGCGCAGAGCGTCAGGGTGAAGAGGGCGGCGAAGAGGATTTGCAGGCGGCCGAATCGGGACATGGTTCAGGGCGCTTCGGGCGGCGTTCGGGCCCTCTCAAGCAGGAGCATATCCTGGAACGAAAGCCCTTCGCGGTAGCCGGACCAACTGCCGTGGAGGACGGGGCGCCTGAGCGCGAGGCCGCACCTGTCGAGTAAGTCGAGCACGAAATCTTCGCTGTAAGCGACGGCGCTCTCGGGGCTCTCGCGGTAGGCGTGGCGCCAGACGCCCTCGCCGTGGCGGAAGTCGATGCGGTTCAAGCCCTCACGCCGCAGCGCCTCCTGGCGCTCGTTCAGAAGGAAGAAGGTGGCGAGCGCGCGCCCGCCGGGCGAGAGGAGGCATGCGACCTCTTTGAGATAATTCTCGATCGCGCCCGGACGCAGATGCGTGAAGACCGACTTGAGCAGCACGGCGTCGAAGCCGCCGTCCGCGAAAGGGAAGACGTACGCCTCGGGCGCGTGACGGCCGCCGGGGTTGTAGGCGTCGCTCCGCACGTCGATGCGCTCGAACTCGAAGTTCGGGCGCGAGGCGCTGACGTGCCGACGGCACCACTCGATTGAAGGCGCGTGGATGTCGAGGCCGGTGTAGCGCCCGTGCGCGTCGAGGTAGTCTCGGAGGTGGAGCGCCATCAGGCCGCAGCCGCAGCCCACGTCGAGCACGCGCTCGTCGGGGCGGAGTTCGAGCAGGAGGCGGCAGTAGCTCATGAACTCCGCCCCCGACATCTCGAAGCTCCGCAGCGGCCCGACGTAGCGGCGGAGCCTGAGCGGCGGGAAGTCGCGGCGGCCGTTGAGGGCGCGCGCCGCCCAGTCGAGCGGCTCTAACGCGTATAGCGCCGCCGCGCGGCACGCGCGCAGCACGCGGAACGCGCCCGCCGGCAGACTCTCGCGCCCGAGCTTCACGGGCTTCAGTCCCCCCGCCCGCGGCCGCCGAGCAGCGTGCGCGCGTTGCGTTGGAGTCCCGAGAGCTTGGCGCGTTTGACGGGGCTGCGGCGGAAGCGTTCGACGTAGTCGTCGTGCGAAAGGTTGGCGATCTCTTCGAGCGCGGGCGCGACGGCGCCGGGTCGCGGCTCGAAGCGCGGCTCGTCGGAAGGCTGCTCGAAGCGGTTCCACGGGCACACGTCCTGACACACGTCGCAGCCATAGAGCCAGCCGTCGAGGTTCGACGCAACAGCCGGTGGCAGCTCCTCTTCGCGCAGCTCGATGGTCGCGTGCGAGATGCAGAGGTTCGAGTCAACGACGTAAGGCTCGACGATGGCGCCGGTCGGGCACGCGTCGATGCAGAGCGTGCAGGTGCCGCAGTGGTCGTCCTCGCGCGCCACGTCGTACTCAAGCTCGGCGTCCAGCAGCAGCTCGCCGAGGAAGACCCAAGAGCCGTAGTCGCGCGTGATGAGGTTCGTGTGTTTGCCGATCCAGCCGAGTCCCGCGCGCACCGCCCAAGCCTTGTCCATCGCGGGCTGCGCGTCCACGCAGACCTTGCCGGCGACGCCGGGCGCGACCTCTTTGACGTGGGCGAGCAGCGCCTTCAACCTCTCGCCGAGCACGTCGTGGTAGTCGTCGCCCCACGCGTAGCGCGAGATTTTGCCGGCCGCCGAGTCGCGCGCGTGTTCGTGCGGCGTGTAGTAGTTGAGCGCGACGGCGACGACGGTGCGCGCGCCGGGCAGGAGTTCGCGCGGGTCTGTGCGCCGCGCCGTGTCGCGCTCCATCCAGGCCATCGACGCGTGGTGGCCGCGCGCCAGCCACTCTTCGAGCCGCGCGCGCTCGTCGGTCAACGCCTCGGCGCGCACGACGCCCACCTTCTGAAAGCCCAGCTCGCGCGCGCGCCGCCTCACCTCCGCCGTCAGCTCCGAGGGCGAAGGCGCCGGACACGCCGCCGTATTCTCAAGCGTCACACTCATCTCGAATCCGCCTGAAAGTCTCAAAAAATTATAACAGAGCTCGCGACCGCGTTGGCGAGGGGCGTCTCGCGGCCGGCGCGGCCCCGGCGTGTTACAATCGACAAAATCACGACATCGACTTGGCGGAAAATGTTGGGCGAGTTGGGGGAGGGCAGTCTGTGAGTTCGGAGTCGCCGAAAGAATTGACGGGGGACGGCGAGGAGTCGCTCGAAAGGAAAGCCGGGCGGCTTCTTTTCGTCGGCCTCCCGGCCACCAAACTTGACCGCCACTGGCGCGAGTTCCTGCGCGAGGTGCGGCCGGGAGGCGTCATCCTCTTCGGGCGCAACGTCGAGTCGGCCGAGCAGGTCTCGATGCTCAGCGCGCAGATACGCGACGCGGCCGGCCGCGACGTTTTAATCGGCGTCGATCAGGAGGGCGGCCTAGTTGACCGCTTCCGCGACGCGTGCGAGCCGATGCCGTCGGCGAAGGCCGTGCGCAGCGCCGGGCGCGCCGACCTCGCCGAGAAGTACGGCGAGCTGGCGGCGCGCGCCCTGCGGCTGATGGGCTTTAACATCAACTTCGCGCCCGTCCTCGACCTCTCGGGCGACAACGAGGAGAACGGGCTGCGCGCGCGCACCTTCGGCCAACAGCCCGAGACGGTCTCGATGCTGGCCGGCGCCTACCTCGAAGGGTTGCAGCGCGGGCAGGTCATCGGGTGCGGCAAACATTTCCCCGGCCTCGGCGGCTCGAAGGTGGACTCGCACCGCCGGCTGCCCGTCGTCACGCACACGTGGCAGGAGATTTTCCAGAAAGACCTCGTCCCTTTCATGGACTTGATGTTCCACCGGCCGGGCGAGCGCCTGCGCTCGGTGATGGTCAGCCACGCGGCCTTCCCCGACATCTCCGAGTTCCTGCAAGACCTCTTCCGGCAGGAGGGCGACCCGCCGACCATTCAGGGCCTCCACCAGTTCCCGGCCACCATCAGCGGCAACGTCACCACGCGGCTCCTGCGGCGGATACTGAAGTTCGACGGCCTCGTCATCACCGACGACATGGAGATGGGCGCGGTCGTCCAGACCTTGACGGTGCCCGAGGCGTGCCTGCGCGCAATCGAGGCGGGCTCGGACATGGTGCTCATCTGCGAGCGCGAGGAGAACGTCGTCGCCGCGCGCGACGAGCTGGTGCGCGCCGTGCGCGAGCAGCGCCTGAGCGCGCGCTCTCTGGCCGCCGCCGGGCGCCGCATGAAGTGGGCGCTCAAGCTCACGGGCGAGCCCGAGTCGTTCGACGCCGAGGAGTTCGACGCGGTCTCGCGCCAGCTCAAAGTGCTCAAGCAGGAGTTGCGCTCGGCCGAGGAGACCGGCGAGTACTCGCCGCTCTTCGGCACCGAAGGCGGCGGCACGCGCCGCTCCTCGAACTTCTGAGAAGTTCCGAATCGGCCCCGCCCGCCCGCTCGTCAAAACTCCGCGCCGTGGGTTATCTTAGCCCCGTCTGCCTACACATTCCCTCGGCGAGGTGATTCCCATGAAGAGCCGTCAGACAATACTGTTGCCGGCGCTGGCGCTCGCCGCCGCGCTCGCGTGCGCCGCCGGGGCGCGCGCACAGAAGGACGAATGGCAGGGCAAGCCCTTCCGGGAGTGGACGGAGAAGGAGGCGCGGCAGGTCCTGACCGAGTCGCCGTGGTCGAGGACGGTCGCGAGTTCCGGCCCGGTGGTCAACTTCGGCGGCTACGGCAACAACACTCCGACGCCCGACAAGGTCTACGTCGCCCGCCTGCGCTCGGCGCTGCCCGTCCGGCAGGCCATCCTGCGCCTGCGCCAGATTAAAGAGAAGTACGACGCGATGAGCGACAGTGACAAGGCCAAGTTCGACGAGAAGAACAAGCCGCTCGTCGATTGCCCGGCCTGCGCCGACAACTACGTCGTCTCGCTCGTCCCGCCGCGCTCGGCCGACACGCGCTCGCCGACGACCGAGAAGATGAAGCTCTTCGTCCAGCTCATGGACGACCGCGGCCAGCGGCGCGAGCTGGTGCACTTCGTCCCGACGAAGGCGACGGGCGAGGAGGTCGTCTTCTTCTTCCCGCGCTTCGACGAGCGGGGTCAGCCGCTGCTGACGCCTTCGAGCAAACGGCTCATCTTCACCATCGACACCTCGTCCATCGGCATGGACGCCACGATCCAGCGCTTCGAGTTCGACGTGTCGAAGATGGTCGCGGACGGCAAAGTCATCTTCTGAAATCCGGCCGCCGCGCGCCTTAGTTCGCTTACACGATTTTCTTCGAGAGGGGTGATTCACATGCAGACGCACCGGATGATACTGCCCTCGGCGCTCGCGCTCGCCGCGGCGCTCGTGTTGTGCGCGGCCCCAGCGCGGGCGCAGAAGGAGGAGTGGCAGGGCAAGACCTACCAGCAGTGGACGATGAAGGACGTGCAGAAGGTGCTCTCCGACTCGCCTTGGTCGCAGGAGTACGTCCGCAGCTCCGCCTCCATCGACAGCAGGAGCGCGGGCGTGATGGCGACGAAGGGCTACGTCGTCCGCCTGCGCTCGGCGCTGCCCGTCCGGCAGGGACTCTTGCGGCTGCGCCAGCTCCGCGAGAAGTACGACGAGATGAACGAGAAGAAGAAGGCCGAGTTCGACGAGAAGAACAAGACGCTCATCGACTGCCCGCCCTGCGAGGAGAACTACGTGGTCGCCATGATGCCGGCGGCCGACGGCGACAAGCTGCCCGAGCAGCTCTACAAGGGTTCGCTGGAGCGGCTCGGCCCGTACGTCCGGCTCGTCAACGACCGCGGCCAGCAGCGCGAGCTGGTGCACTTCGCGCCCTCGAAGTCGGGCTCCGAGGTCACCTTCTTCTTCCCCAAGCTCGACGACAAGGGCGCCCCGCTCGTCACGCCCGAGACCAAGCGTCTGATGCTCGTCGTCGATCCGGGCGCGCTCGGCGGCGACGCCACCATCAACCGCTTCGAGTTCGACGTGTCGAGGATGATCGTTGACGGCAAGCTCGTCCTCTAAGCGCGCGCGCCGCCGCCGCAAGTCACCCGACCGAAGGAGGCACCGAACCGCCTTGCGACGTACCATTATGCTCGCCCTCGTCACCGCGCTCTTCATCGGACAGGCACCCGCGCAGCGTCGGCCCGCGCGTCGCCGGCCGGCGACGCCCGCGCAGACTCCTGCGCAGCCGCCCGCGCAAGCTCCCGCGCAGCAGCCGCCCGCGCGTCAGGGCGAGCCGGCCGCCGCGCCGACCCCGCCGAAGCCTCTGCCGCCGCCGCGCGTGAAAATCGACGAGTACCGCGAGCGTGCCGCGCGCATCATCGGGGCGGCGCTCACCGACGACACGGCCTACCGCCGGCTCGCCTGGCTCACCGACCGCATCGGCAACCGGCTGAGCGGCTCGCAGGCTTTGGAGCGCGCCGTCGCGTGGGCGGTCGCCGAGATGCGGCGCGACCGGCTGGACAACGTCCGCGCCGAGAAGGTCATGGTGCCGCACTGGGTGCGCGGCGAGGAGAGCCTTGAGCTTGTCGCGCCGTCGAGCCTCAAGCTCTCGATGCTGGGCCTCGGCAACAGCGAGGGGACGCCGCCCGAGGGCGTCACCGCCGAGGCGGTCGTCGTCCGCAACTTCGACGAGCTTGAGGCGCTGGGCGAGCGCGTGCGCGGCCGAGTAGTCGTCTACAACGCGCCGTTCACGAACTACGGCGAGACGGTCGCGTACCGCGGCGTCGGCGCGTCGCGCGCGGCGAAGTACGGCGCGGTCGCCGCGCTCGTCCGCTCGGTCACGCCCGTCAGTTTGCAGACGCCGCACACGGGGTCTTTGCGCTACCTCGAAAACGTGCCGCGCATCCCGGCGGCGGCCGTCACCATCGAGGGCGCCGAGCTTCTACAGCGCATGTACGACCGCGGCGAGCACCCGCGCGTGCGCCTGAGGATGCAGGCGCACTTCCTGCCCGACGCCGAGTCGGCCAACGTCGTCGCCGAACTTAAAGGGCGCGAGAGGCCGGAGGAGGTCGTGCTCGTCGGCGGCCACCTCGACTCGTGGGACGTGGGGCAGGGCGCGCACGACGACGGCGGCGGCTGCATCGTCTCCTGGGAGGTGGCGCGGCTCCTGAAGGAGTTGAACCTGCGCCCGCGCCGCACCATCCGCGTCGTGCTCTTCACCAACGAGGAGAACGGCGTGCGCGGCGGCAACGGCTACCGCGACGCGCACAAGTCGGAGGTCGCCAACCACGTCCTCGCCATCGAGTCCGACATCGGCGTCTTCCGCCCGACCGGCTTCGGCCTCTCGGACAAGGCCAGCCCGCAGGCGCGCGCCGACTTCCGTGAGATAGCCAAGCTCCTCTCGGGGCTGCGCGCCGACCGCATCGACCCCGACGGCGAGGGCACCGACATCGGCCCCATCATGCGCGAGGGCGTGACCGGCGCGTCGCTCAACGTGGACGCCTCGCGCTACTTCGACATCCACCACACGCACGCCGACACCTTCGACAAGGTCAACCCGCAGGAGTTGGCCGCCTGCGTCGCCGCCATGGCCGTCATGGCCTACGTCGTCGCCGACATGCCCGACCGTTTGTGAAGAGTTCGAGGTTGAAGTCGATGCCCCCGAAAATCTCGCGCAGAGAGTTGTTGAAGGGAGGCGCGAAGGCGGCCGCCGCGCTGTCGGTCTACCCGGCTCTGGGCGCGGAGGCGGGGGCGCAGCGCAGGCCGGGGGGCCGGCGCGGGGTCGCGGCGGGGGAGAAGAGGGGCGGGGCGCTCGCGCGGCTCGACGAGTTCGTCGAGCGGCACATGGGCGAGACGGGCGCGCCGGGGATGACTTTGGCGCTGGCCGACCGCGCGGGCGTGGTGCGCGTCTCGGCTTACGGCTTCGCCGACACGAAGAAGGGCGCGGCCGTGAGGCCGGAGACGTTGTTCGAGATCGGCTCGGTCTCGAAGTCGTTCGCGGCCGTCGCGCTGTTGCAGATGCACGACGAGGGGCGCGTTGACCTCCAACGCCCCGTCGCCGAATACCTGCCGTGGCTTAAGCTTGAACAGCGCCACGGCGCGGTGACGGCGCATCACCTCTTAAGCCACACGTCGGGCTTGCAGGGCGCGCCGCTTTTGCCCGAGAGCGTCGCGGCCGGGCTGGAAACCTTCTCCAAGCCGGGCGAGCGGTTCGTCTACTCAAACATCGGCTACCTCATCCTCGGACTACTCGTCGAAGCGCTCGACCGCCGCCCGTTCGCCGACGCGCTCGCGGCGCGCGTGCTCGAACCGCTCGGGATGACTTCGAGCGCGCCGCTCATCGACAACCGCCTGCGCCGACGGATGGCCGTCGGCTACGCGCCCGAGTTTGAAGACCGCCCGTTCCCCGCGCGCGGCCCGCTCGCCGAGTCCGCGTGGATCGAGGTTGACACGGCCGCCGGCGGCGTCGCCTCGACCGCGAGCGACATGGCCGCCTACATGCGGATGCTGCTCAACCGGGGCGCAGGGCCTTCGGGTCGCCGCGTCATCTCCGAGTCGAGCTTCGAGCTGCTGACGCGCCCCGTCGTCAAGGCGCCCTTCCGCGGCGAGGAGGCGAGCTACACCTACGGATTCTGGGTCAGCCGGGACAAGTCGAACGCGACGCACCTGCGTCACACCGGCGGCATGGTCGCCTTCAGCTCCTCTTTCGACGCCGACCTGACGAACGGCTTGGCGGCCTTCGCGTCGGTCAACGCGCGGCTCGGCGGTTACCGACCCGTCGCCGTGACGAAGTATGCGCTTGAGCTTTTGAACGCGGAGCGGTCGGGGCGCGAGCTGCCCGCGATGCCGGAGGCTCCGCCCGCGCCCGACGAGGTGAAGAACGCGGCCGACTACGCGGGCACCTACACCGCGCCCGACGGCCGGCAGATAGTCCTCGCCGCCGCGGGCCGGCGGCTCATGCTCACCAACAAGGGTCGCGCCGTCGCGCTCGAACGCTCGGGCGGCGCCGACTCCTTCATCGTCAAGCACCCCGACTTCGAGCTGTTCCGCCTCGTCTTCGGGCGCGAGGGCGGCGCGGTGGTCGAGGCCGGCCACGGCCCCGTCTGGTACGCGGGAGCGCGTTACAAGGGGCCGCGCGCGTTCGAGTACCCGAAGGAGTGGGATGCGTACGTCGGCCGCTACCGTCACGAAAGCCCCTGGTACGGCTCCTCGCGCGTCGTGCTGCGCCGCGGCGCTCTCTGGCTCGACGGCGAGGAGCGGCTCCACCCTCTCCCCGACGGCTCCTTCAGCCCCGGCCCGCCCGACGAGACGCCCGAGCGCGTCCGCTTCACGCACGTCCACGGCGGCCGCGCCCTCCGCATGAACCTCTCCACCGTCGAATACCACCGCACATACTTGCCCTAGGGAAAGTCCGCCGGACTTTTTAAAGTTGGAACTTTCCGGCGCGCCCGGACGAAATGGAAGTGTCCGGCGGACTTCGAGACGAGTTCCGGAGCTTGAGGATGGCGGTTTCCCTACAACAAACGGACGCTGAACTGCTCCGGCTGATGCTGGCCGGCGACGAGGATGCGTTCACGACGATCTACCGGCGCAGGCAGGGCGGCGTCTACCGCTTCGCCTTGCAGATGAGCGGGTCGGAGGCTTTGGCCGAGGACGTGGTGCAGGAGACCTTCATGGTCTTGATGCGCGACGGCGGCAACTTCGACTCGGCGCGCGGGAGCCTCGCCGCGTACCTCTACGGCATCGCGCGCAACCACGTCCTGCGCGCCTTCGACCGCGAGCGCGCTCTCGTCCGCTTCGACGACGAGACCGAGGAGGGCGGCGACTCGCCGCACGAAAACCTCATCGCGCGCCCCGACCCGCTCGGCGATTTGACGCGCGCCGAGTCGGTCGAGAAGTTGAGGCAGGCGGTCTTGGCTCTCCCGCCGCACTACCGCGAGGTCGTCGTGCTCTGCGAGCTGCACGAGATGAGCTACGTCGAGGCGGCCGGGGCGCTCGGGTGCGCGGTCGGCACCGTGCGGTCGCGCCTGCACCGAGCGCGCGCGATGCTCGCGGAGAAGATGCGCGGCCGGAGCGCGGGTAGCGCGGCGGCGGTCGTCGAGGGCGAGGCCGAAGCGGGCGCGGGGGGCGCACAGGCGCCGGGACAGGCTTTTCGGACGGCGAGGTGTTACGCATGAACTGTCAGGAATTCGAGAGCCGGGTTGACACGCTCGCGCGCGGCGCGCTGGCCGACGCGCGTCAACTCGCGGAGGCGGCGGCGCACGAAGAGACTTGCGCGGCCTGCGCGGCGCGTCTCGCCGGCGAGCGCGCACTCTCCACGGGTCTGCGCGCGCTCGCCACGGGGATGAAGGGCGCGGAGACGCCCGCGCGCGTCGAGGCGACGCTCGTCGCGGCCTTCCGCGCGCGAGCCGCCGCGGCGAGTATCGGAGACACGGGACGCGCGGGCGCCGGCGCGAACGTCGTCCCGCTGACGGCGCCCGCGGCCGTGCGTCAATGGTCTTGGGTGAAGACGGCGGCGGTCGCGTCGCTCGCGGCGGCGGCCTCGCTGGCGCTCTTCGTCCTCGCGCGGCCCGGCGCGCAGGTGGACGCGCCGCGCGTCAACCAGAGGGCGATGATCGAGCCGCCGCCGGGCGCGCTCGGCTCGCGGCCGGGTTCGCAAGTCGCGCAGGGCGCGACGAGTGTCGTCAAAGATAGTTCGCCGGTCGGAGTCGGAGAGGGTTCGCAGTCGGAGATTGAAGACGACACGGCGCACACGCCGGGCGCGCCCAAGGACAGGGCGCCGCGCGAGTCGTTCACGCCGCGCGCGCGCCCGTTGAACGCCTCTTACGGCGGCGGCCCGTCGCGCGGCGCGCCCGCGCGTCCCTCGGCGGACGCCCGCGCGCAGGAGGTCGCCACCGAGTTCATGCCGCTGATGCAGGGCGTGCCTTACCCGCCGTCGGCGGAGGGTCACCTCGTCAGGGTCGAGCTGCCGCGCTCGGCGCTCGCCTCCTTCGGGTTGCCCGTCGGCGCGGAGTCGGCCGGCGGTCGCGTCAAGGCCGACGTGCTGATGGGCGAGGACGGCGTCGCGCGCGCCATACGCTTCATACGCTGAGACGGCGTCAAGCTTTCCGCGCGGGGCCTTCGGCGCCGCGGCATCGTGGCCGGATGGGCTCCCGGCCGCGACGCAAGGCGCCGAAGGCTCCCGCCGGAAAACAGTCAGGACGGACGCCGCCGGCCCGCAAAAATTTCTGAGCAACGTAAACGAAAAGGAGTCGAGAAGTTATGCAGAGGAAGCTGATGGTCTTCACGGTCGCGGCGGCGCTCTTGGGCAACAGCCTGGTCGCCGTCGGGCAGCAGCAGCGCGAGCGCACGACGGTCGTCGCGCCGCCGCAGTCCGAGGTCGATGACTTTTTCATCGCGCAGGGGCCGGGCGTCGCGCCGCCGCCGCCGCCGGTCGAGATACGCGGCGACAACATGATCTTTCTGGCCACCGAGATGAGCTTCGCCGGCAAGCTCGTCAAGGGCGCGCCCTACTCGGCGCAGGCCGTCACCGAGTCCGTCCAGCAGCTCGCCGACGGCAACCGCATCGTGCGGAAGAACACCGCGCAGGTCTACCGCGACGGCGAGGGGCGCACGCGCCGCGACCAGACGTTAGGCTACATCGGCCCCTACGCCACTTCGGGCGAGGTGCCGCAGACCGTCTTCATCAACGACCCCGTGGCGGGCGTCCACTACATCCTCGACCCGTCGAAGAAGACCGCGCGCAAGATGCCGCGCGTCGAGCTGCGCTTCAAGTCCGACGCCGCGGGCGACGAAGCGAAGGCCACGGCCGAGGCCGAAGCCGCCAAGGCCGGCGAGCGCCGCAAGATGACGCAGAGCCAGACGCAGAAGATCGAGATCGAACGCACCTACCAGCGCACCCCCGGTTCCGAGGCGCCGCCGCCCCCGCCGGCGACCGGCACCGCCTTCGTCATCACGCAGACCGGCGACGGCGAGAACGCGACCTTCATGCGCTACAGCTCGAAGTACGACGTGAAGACCGAGAAGCTCGAAGCCCGCTCGTTCGACGGCGTGATGGCCGAGGGGTCGCGGACGACGATGACCATCCCGGCCGGCGACCTCGGCAACGAGCAGCCCATCCTCGTCGTTGACGAGCGTTGGTACTCGCCCGAGCTGCAAGTCTTCGTCATGACGCGCCACAGCGACCCGCGCGCCGGCGAGACGACCTACCGCCTGACCGGCATCTCGCGCACCGAGCCGGCGGCCGCGCTCTTCCAGGTGCCGTCCGACTACGCGGTCAAAGACAGCACCACCACCCCCGTCCGCCGCATGCGCCGCCCGGCGCCCCCGCCGCCGCAGGAAAACGAGTAGACAGTGGACGGTAGTTAAAACAAGGCGGCGCGTCTCGACCGTAAGTCGGACGCGCCGCCTGTCTTTTCTACTGACTACTGACTACCCCCTTCATCCCGTCCGCTTCAGTTTCCCCGTCCGCTTCGCCCAGCGCTCGACGAGCGCGAAGACGTAGAGGCCGAGCGGGATCGAGACGAGACCCATCAGCGTCAGCACCGTCAGCTCGTAGGCGCACGAAGAGAGCGGCGCGCCCGCGACCATCTCCGCGCCGTCGCCGATGCCGACCAGCTTGCGGCACGCCGAGAGCGCGTAGGTCGCCGGGCTGACGACCGAGAGCGGCTGGAGCCAGCGCGGCAGAACCTCGACGGGGTAGTAGACGCCCGAGACGAGCAGCAGTATCCCCTGGAAGATGTTCGTCGCCTCGGCGCCGCGCTCGGGGCTGAAGACCGGCAGCACCGCCGCCGTCAGCCCCAGCCCGATGAAGGCCGCGCTTGAGACGGCGAGCACCACGACGATGCCGCCCCAGTTGGCGCGCGACAGGTCGATGTCCACGAAGAGCAGCATCCCCGCCACGATGACGACCGCGCGCACGACCGCGTACGTGGTGGCGAACAGGCTCACGCCCGCGAGGTGTACGAGGCGCGAGACCGGCGCCATGAACGTGTATTCGAGCGTGCCCTCCCACCGCTCGTAGGTGATCGAGTTGGCGATCTCCTGGAAGACGACCGAGAGCAGCCCCCACAACATCACGCCCACCAGCAGCGTCAGCGTCAGACGGCGGTCGCCCGCCGCCACGCCGATCAGCACGACCGTCGCCGAGTTGACCACCGCGTAGAACGTGAAGACGACCACCCAAGAGAAGTAACGCCGCGTCAACTGGAAGTCGCGGAAGACGAACGCCCACGTCTGTCTGAGTGCGTGTTCCATGTTTATACCTCCGCCGGCACCGCGACTTCTTTCTTGCCGCCGGCCTCCGCCTCGTCGAGCTTCTCGCCGGCGAGCGCGATGAAGGCGTCGTCGAGCGTCGCGGCGCCCGCCGTCGCCTTCAACTGGTCGGCCGTCCCCTCGGCGATGAGCCGCCCCTTGGCGATGAAGCCGATGCGCGCGCAGAGCCGCTCGGTCTCGGCCATGTCGTGCGAGGTCAGCAGAATCGTCGTCCCGTGCTCGCTCCGCAGGGCTTCGAGGAAGGTCTGCACGTCGCGCTTGCTCTTCGGGTCAAGCCCCGTCGTCGGCTCGTCGAGGAGCAGCAGCGGCGGGTTGACCAGCAGCGCGCGCGTGATGGCGACCTTCTGCTGCATCCCCCGGCTCATCTCTTCGAGCGGGTCGGTGAACTTCTCGCCGTCCATCCCTAAGGCTTCGAGAATCTCCAGCGCGCGCCGCTCGGCCGGCTCGCGCTCCATCCCGTAGAGGAAGGCCGAGTAGAGCAGGTTCTCGCGCGCCGAGAGCTTCTTGTAGAAGGCCGCGTCCACGCTCACGCGCCCGACGCGCCGGCGCACCTCCGCCTCCTCGCCGGGCATGCGGAAGCCGAAGACACGCACCTCGCCCGAGTCCGGCACGAGCAGCGTCGAGAGCACGCGGATGAGCGTGGACTTGCCCGAGCCGTTGGGGCCGAGCAGCCCGTAGGTCTCGCCGACCGCGACCTCGAAGGACACGTCGAGGAGCGCGTGCGCGACCGTGCGGCGCGAGCGGATGATCCCTTTACGCTTGCTGAAGGATTTACAGAGGCGGCGGACTTCTATCCCGAGACTTAACATCACGTCACACACCTTCCCGGCCTTTGGGTGGTCGGGCAACCGCTTTCCGATTTAAAGGGAAAGAAAGGAAACGACGGGAGTCGTTTACGGCGGTCGGTTCTAGGCGAGTCTGACGATAAATCTCATCTTTGTGTACCCCACTTGCCGTGAGCGTCCGGCAAGGATAGACGAGGCGCGCGCATTTGGCAAGAACTTTATACGAAAAAGCCGAGCGGGGGCATCAACAGTAATTTGAGAACAAGTGGCGGCGGCGCGCGTCGCGCCCTGACGAACGCGGGCCTCACTTTTTCGGCGGGGGCGCGGTCTCGGCGAGGATTTGCCGGATGGCAGCCTCGCGCGAGACCTTCCCGTCGAGGTAAGCCTGCCAGTGCGTTTCGAGCGGCCGCCGGTAGTCGCGGAAGCCGCGCTCGTACATGTCGAGGACGACGGGCCGGTAGTTGCCGACGCCGCGTTTGGCGAGGGCGCGCCGGGTCAGTTCGCCCGACGTGTAGAACAGGATCGCGTGCCAGAGGTTCGCGTAAGGTTTTATCCCCAGCTCGCGCGAGGCGCGCGTGAGGTCGGCTCCGACGGCGCCCGAGGTGGCGTCCACGATGGCGTGCGAGGGCTCGTGCATGAGCATCTCCAGCGCCGCGAAGCCCTGATACCCCGGCTCCGTGCTGGTGACGACGACGTGCGCGGACTCGCCCTCGCCGACAGTGTAGGCGCCGAACTCCCAAGCCAGCGGGGAGACGTCAACCAGAATTCGCTTCGGGAACGGTACCCCGTAGGCTTTGGCGTGCGCGTCGGCCAGTTCTTCGGCGGCCGACGCGAGCAGCGGCTCGGCGACGGCGATCCAGAAGCGGTTCGCGCGGTCGTCCTCCTCCCACTGCGCGGAGCGGTAGAGCGGCATCGCGGCCCGAAGAGTCTTGGCCGCCGCGGCGGGGATGGTGTCGGGCGGCGCGTTCGCGGTCGTCGCCGAGAGCGCGGCGTTGAGGCGGATAAGTTCGGCGTCGAAGATCGGGTTCCGCCTGCCGAGGTACGCGCGGTAAGTCTCGACGGCCGTGTTCCACTTCGGGAGGTCGTCGCCGGAGAGCGCCACCTGCGGCGCGTCTTTGAAGCGGGCTTCGTAGAGGAGTCGCTGGTGAAGGTTGACCCACGGGTTGCTCTGTAAACGGTAGCGGCCGACCTGCACGGACAGAATCGGCCTCCCCTGCGCCGACACGTTAGCCGTCAGGATGAGGCCGGAGAGAAGAGCCGCCACGACAAAGGTCAAACGGCGTTTGAAGACCATCACTTCCCCCTTTGACGTTTACGGTCGGACGGTTCCCCGCGCCGTCGTCAGACCTTCGCGCGCGGCTTAAGACGCGGGGCGCGAGAGCAGCCACTTGACGCGCGTGTAGGCGATGCGGAAGCCGTGGCGCTCGGCGTTGCGCTGCGAGGCGCTGCCCGGCAGCGCGCACATCATGGCGAGGTCGCAGCCCGCGTCGGCGGCGTGGCGCAGGCGCGCGTCGAGCAGCGCCAGTTGCGCGCCGCGCTTGCGCGCCTCGGGGACGGTGCTCGCGCCGGCCAGCAGCGCCACGCCCTCGCAGATGCTCAGGGCGCCGGCCGCCACGGGCTCGCCCTCAAGCTCGGCCAGGAACGAGAGCGTGTCCGCCCTCTCGGCGCTCACGCGCGCCAGCCCGAGCATGAAGTCGCCGTAGCCGGACTCGCTCCACCCGCGCGCCGCAGTCCGCGCCCACAACTCGCCCTCGCCCTCGCCGGCGACGCGGACGCTCACGCTCTCGTCGCGCCGTTCGGCGAAACGCACGCCGGGGCGCAAGGGGCGGAACATGACGCTGATGAACTCGACGGGTTGATAACCGCGGCCGTTCAGGAGCGGCACCAGCGCCGGGTCGGCCAGCGGGCTGACCTCGTGAGAGACGGGCGCGCCCCGCTCTCGGAAGAACGCCTCGACGCGCCCGAGGTCTTCGCCCGTCGCCTCCGCGAAGAGGCCGAGGCCGAAGGTCTGCGTGATGGGCGACTCGACGCCGTCGAACATGGCGTAAGCGCCGGCGGCCTCGATCCAGCACGCGCCGACCTCGGGCGAGACTCGGGCGCGCGCCTCGACGAACTCCGCGTTGCTCCGCGCCTCGGCGCGCTCCAGCCGCCGCGACAATGACAGGTCGGAAAAGATTTGCGGAGTCTCGTCGGACATACAGAATTTCCCCTGCGCGCTAAGCCTTCGGCAGACCCTTGCGCGCTATCCCCGCCATGACCTCGCAGAAGCGGTCGAGCTCTTTGAGCGTGGTGTAGACGCTGGGGGTGACGCGGACGCCTTTGAACTCCGCGTGGACGATGGGGGTGGCGAAGATTTTGTGGCGCGCGAAGAGGTGTTCGCAGAGTGCCTCGGGTTCGGTGCCCGAGACTTCGACGTTGGCGAGCGCGCACGACTGCCGGTCGTCGAAGGAGGTGTTGAAGCGGACGTTCGGCTCACCCTTCAACTGGTTCATCCAGTGGCGCGCGAGCAGGCGCAGCCGCGCCTCCTTGCGCTCAGGCCCAACGCCTTGGTGGAAGAGCAGCGCCTCGCCGATGGCAAGGCGCTGCGCGGCCGAGCGCGTGCCCGTCTCCTCGAACTTGCGGATGTCCGAGTCCTGCGCGCGCTCGGCGGCGAAGAGCGGCCAGACGTTCTTGATCTTATCCTTCCTGACGTAGAGCATCCCCGTGCCCTTCGGCGCGTGGAGCCACTTGTGAAGTGAAGTCCCGAAGTAGTCGCAGGCTAAGTCGTCGCGTTTGAAGCGGAACTGCGCGAAGGAGTGCGCGCCGTCAACGACGGTCTCGGCGCCGCGCCGCCGCGCCAGTTCGCAGATGTCGCGGACGGGCGTGATCTGCCCCGTCAGGTTAATCATGTGCGAGACGAGGACGACGCGCGTGCGCGGCGTCATCCCGGCCTCGTAGGCGGCGGTTATCTCCGAAGGGTCTTTCGGCGGGACGGGAATCTTGACGAGCTTTAAGACGACGCGGTCGCGCCGCTCGCGCTGCCGGAGCGTCGTGAGCATGCGCGGGTAATCCTGCGTCGTCGTCAACACTTCGTCGCCGGGTTTGAGGTCGAGGCCGAAGAGGACGGCTTCGAGCGAGTCGGAGGCGTTGCGCGTGATGGCGACCTCCTCGCGGTCGCACCCGAAAAGGTCGGCGAGGCCGGTGCGAATCGTCTCGGACTGCGGCTCAAGGATTTGCCACATCGTGTAGGCGGTGGCGTCCTCCTGCTGCCAGAGGTAACGCACCAGCGCCTCGGTGACGATGCGGGGCGAGGGCGAGACGCCGCCGTTGTTGAGATTGATGATGCCGCGCGTGACCGAGAACGCTTGCTGGATGTCGAACCAGAACGACTCGTCGCGCGCCGCCGCCTCGGCCGAAAGTTTCGAGACGCGCTTTGCCGCCGCGTGCACGTCTTTCAAAAGCGACGCCACCGCCGGAGACGAGAGCGCCGCCAGCCCCATCCCCTTCCCGACCGAAGAGAGGAAGCGTCGCCGGTCGAGCGCGCCGGGGTAGTGTTCGTTGCGAGCGTTCATGTGGGAGGCTCCGAAAAGATTTAACGTCGCCGCGCGTCAGGGCGCGAGCTTGATGGTGTAGAACGGATCGTTCGGGACGGCGATTCTCAGCCTCCCCGCGCCCTTGTCAAAGTCGGCGCGCGCGTCGGGCGGCATCCCTTTGAGCAGCGCCTCCCTCTGCTGTTCAATCAGCCCGAGGAGTTCGACCGACTTGACCCGGGCCCACTCTTCGGTGCCCACTTTCAAGCCCCTCGTCGGCACCTGGCTCACGCGAATCTCGCCCGCGCTCTGCCTCACGTGGACGGGCCGGTTGTCGCCTTGCACGTAGCCGTCGCCGCCGTCCTGAAAGATTTGCGTCTCGCCGTCCTTGCCCGGCACGACGACGAGCGTCAGGCCGACTTTGAACCTCTCGGCCGTGTGCTGGATGACGGGGACGGTCGCGACGACCGCGCCGACGCGCGCGAAGAGCGGCAGGCGGTCGAGCGGCGCTTCGACCTCGGCGTCCTTGCCGCCCTCGTAGCGCTTGCCCGTCCACCAGTCAACCCAGTCGTCGCCCTTGGGGAAGTAGACGCCGCGCTTCCTCGCGGACTCGCGCACCACGGGCGCGACGAGCAGGTCGCGGCCGACGAGGTACTGGTCTTCGACGGTGTAGGTGCGAGAGTCGTCCGGGTACTCGAACCAGAGCGGGCGCATGACGGGCGCGCCCGTCTCGGCGTGCTCGTGGAAGAGCGCGTAGAGGTAGGGGAGCAGTCGGTAGCGAAGCTCGACGCTGGCGCGGTTAATCTTCGTGAACTCGTCGCCGAACGAGTAGGGCTCGTGCGGGTTCGAGCCGGCCTCGGAGTGCGAGCGCAGGAACGGCGTGAGCGCGGCCGCCTGGAGCCAGCGCGCGTAAAGCTCCGGCGAGGGGTTGCCGGAGAAGCCGCCCACGTCCGAGCCGACGAAGGGGATGCCCGAGACGCCCATGTTGAGCAGCATCGGGATCGAGAGTCTGAGGTGATCCCAGCTCGCGACGTTGTCGCCCGTCCACACGGCCGAGTAGCGCTGGACGCCGGCGTAGCCCGCGCGCGTCAGCACGAAGGGTCGTCTGTCGGGCGCGAGCCTCTTCAAGCCCTCGAAGGTCGAGCGCGCCATCTGCATCCCGTAGACGTTGTGGTAGCGCGCGTGCGTGCCGGCGCCGCCGTCGCCCGCATGGCGCGCGTCCAGGGGGAACGTCTTCATCGGGTGGTGGTACACGTCCGGCTTCGGCGTCTCGTCCGAGAGGAAGACGCCCGGCTCGTTCATGTCGTTCCAGAAGCCGGCGACGCCCTCGTCCAAATTCTGTTTGTAGAGCGAGCCGAACCACTCGCGCGACTTCGGGTCGGTGAAGTCGGGGAAGGCGCAGACGCCGGGCCAGACGCTCGCGTGCAACTCCTCGCCCGCCGCGGTTTTGACGAAGTGGCCGCCCGCCTGCCCCTCCTTGTAGGCCGGGTAGCTCGGGTCAACCTTGATGCCGGGGTCGATGATGAGGACGACGCGGAAGCCTTCGGCGCGCAGGTCGGCGATCATCTTCGAGGGGTCGGGGAAGCGCTCGCGGTTCCAGGTGAAGACGCGGAAGCCGTCCATGTAGTCGATGTCGAGGTAGATCACGTCGGCCGGAATCCGCGACTCGCGAAAACCGCGCGCCACCTCGCGCACGCGCGCCTCGGGGTAGTAAGACCAGCGCGACTGCTGGTTGCCGAGCGCCCACAGCGGCGGGAGCGGCGTCCGCCCCGTCAGCCGTGTGTAGTCGCCGAGGACTTCGCGCGGCGTGTGTTCGCCGCCGCCCGTGAAGACGTAGTAGTTCAACTCGCCGCCCGCCGCGCCGAAGGTCACGCGCGAGGGGTCGGTCTTCCCCATGTCGAAGTACGTGCGCGCGGTGTTGTCGAGGAAGAGGCCGTAGGCCGTGCCGCGCAGGGGCCAGGGCTTGGCGCCAAGCGGCATGGCGGTCAGCCGCGCCCTCGGGTCTTCGGTCTGGCGCAGCGCCGTGTAGAAGCCGACCGACTGGTAGATGGGGTCTAGCCCGCGCGGGTAGCCGTAGGTGTCGGTGTTCCACATCACGAACTGCTGCGTGTCGCGCGAGATGGTGGCGCCGGCCTTCTCGCCCAGCCCGTAGTAAGTCTCCCACTCGACGCGCTTCTTCGAGCACTCGACCGCGCCCGTCTCGGGGTCGAAGGAGTGTGGCCGCGCCGGGTCGTCCTCGACGACGACGCGGCCGATGGCGTCGCGCACGGTGACGAGGAAGGGGCGGCGCCTGATGACGACGGTCGTGCCGTTCAAAGAAGAGATTAAGATTTCGTCGCGCGTCTCGGAGACTTTGGCGGCGACGGTCTTGCGGTCTCGCGACGCGACGGCGTAAGAGAAATCGCGCTCGAACGTGCCCGAGGGCGCGAGCCTGACGCGCACGACCTCCAAGTCGTAGAAGGTGACCGAGACGCGCGCGCCCGAGGTGAGCGTGAGCACGACGCCGTCGGCGCGGCGCTCGACCGCGCGCACGTCTCCGACCGCGCGCCACGCCGCGCGCGCGCCCGTCGCGAGCAGGAGCAGGCAGAAGACCGAGGCGGCCAGACGCAGGCGCGCGTTGCGAAGAGGGTTTCGTCTCATGTTCCTTACTCGGCGGCGACGGCTGCGGGCGCGGAGACTGACTCGGGTGCGCGGGAAATTTCAGCGACTCCCCGGCGTGTGGGCGGGCGCCGGCGGCGGCGGCGGCGGGGGCGGCGGGGCGTCGTCGTCAACGAGCACTTTCGGGCCTCCGTTCGTGTTGCCGAGCCGGCCGCGCGCCTCGCAGAAACGCTGCACGCCCTGAAAGAGTTGGCCGCACTGCTGCTCGGCCTTCAGCCCGTAGCGCTTGCACTGCTGCTGCTGCCAGGGGATGGCCTTCATAAACTCGGTCTGGCGCGGGACGCCGTCGCAGAAGCCGGGCGTCGGCCGGCTCGCGTTCAGACAGGTCTCCATGAAGACGCCGTTCTTAATCATGTCCATCATGCCATTGACGTGCGCCTGCCTCGCGGCGGCCTCGTTCAGGCAGCCCTCGTTGTCGGTGCGGCGGCCGTACTCCGTGCCCTCCTCGAAGCTCTTGCCGGTCGCCTCGACGAACCCCGGCCCGTACTTGCGGAAGACGACGTAGCCGACGACGCCCGCCGCCACCAGCAGCACCAACAACAAGCCCCCCACGACGATCAGAACTTTGACCCAGGTCGGCATGAGAACCTCCGAAGAGAGTAGGCAGTAGACAGTAAGCAGTAGAAAAACTTTCGGCAGCCAAATCGTCCGGGCGTCGGAGTCAACGTCCGTCGGGCAGAGCCTACTGACTATTGACTACTGGCTACTTCCTTTCATAAACCACGCGGCCGTCGAAGACGGTCAGGTCGGGCTCCGCGCTGAGAATCTCGGCGGGCGCGACCGCGAGAAGGTCTTTGGAGTGGACGACGAGGTCGGCGAGCATCCCGACGGCGACCTGACCCTTCTGGCCCTCCTCGAAGGTGGCGTAGGCCGGCTCGGCCGTGTAGTTGCGGATGGCGTCCTCGATGGAGAGGCGCTCCTCCGGCCACCACCCGCCCGTGGGGTCGCCCTCCGTGCTCTGGCGCGTGACCGCCGCGTAGAGCCCGAGGTAGGGGTTGATCGGCTCGACCGGCCAGTCGGTGCCGAAGGGCACGTGGACGCCGTGCGCCATGAACGTGTGCCAACTGTAAGCGCCGAGCACGCGGTACTCGCCGAGGCGTTCCTGCGCCCAGCGCTTGTCCGAGATGGCGTGCGCGGGCTGCATCGAGGCGATGACGCCGAGGTCGCGGAAGCGCGCGAAGTCCAGAGGCGAGACGACCTGTGCGTGCTCGACGCGGTGCCGCCGGCTCCTGTATTTCTCCACCTCGCGGTTCGCGGCCGCGACCTGCTCGCGGCTCCAAGAGGCCGGCGCCGGCAAGGTGACGCCCGGGTCGCGCGAGTTGGCCTTCTTCGCCGCCGCGAAGCCGTCGAGCGCCATGCGGTTGGCGCGGTCGCCGATGCAGTGGAGCGCGATCTGGAAGCCGGCCGCGTCGCGCTCGACGATCATCTTCGTCAACTGCTCGGGCGGCATGCGCGGGATGCCGCTGTTGTGCGGGTCGTCGGCGAAGGGCGCGAGCATGGCCGCCGTGCGCGAGCCGAGCGTGCCGTCCACGTAACCTTTCAGCGCGGTCAGACGCAGACGCAGCGGGTCGTCTTTGTGCGACTCGAACTCGGCGCGCTCGCGCTTCAACTCCTCGACCGTGCGCTCGAACTGCTGCCACTCGGCGACGCGCACCGTCAGCTTGCCCGCCTTGAGCAGCTCGCGGTAGAGCGGCGTGGCCGCCGACGACGGCACGTCGTTGGCCGAGACCGAGGTCAGCCCGTAGCGTCGCGCCTCCGCGAGCGCGCGGTTAAGCGCCTCCGTCATCTCTTCGCGCGTCGGCTCGGGCACAACGCGCGTGACGAGTCCCCCGGCGGTCTCTTTCAGAATCCCAGTCGGCTCGCCCTCCGCGTCGTGCAAAATTTCGCCGCCCTGCGGCGCCTGCGTCGCGCGCGTCACGCCGCCCTTCTGCAAGGCGAGCGTGTTGGCCCAACTGACGTGGCCGTCAACGCGCTGGAGGATGACCGGGTTGTTCGGCGCGACCTCGTCCAAATCCTTCTTCGTCGGCCACTCGCCGCCCCAGAGCGTGTGATCCCAGCCGCGCCCGGTGATCCACGCGCCGGGCTGCACCTCGCGCACGCGCGCCGCCACGCGCGCCTTCGCCTCCGCGAGCGTCTTCGAGCCGATGAGGTTGACGCGCAGCAGCGAGAGCCCGCCGCCGAGGAAGTGTATGTGCGCGTCGTTAAAGCCGGGCGTGACGAGCCGCCCCTTGAGGTCAATTGTGCGCGCGCCCGCGTAAGCCGAGGCGATCTCGCGCGACGTGCCGACGGCGACGATGCGGTTGCCCTCGACGGCGACGGCCTCGGCCACGGTGCCGCGCGCGTCTGAGGTGAAAACCCTGCCGTTCGTGAGCACGAGGCTCACGGCGCGGCGCGGAGCCTGCGCGGACGAGCCGCGCGGCAAAACGGTCGCCGCGAGCACGCAGGCGGCGGCGAGCAGTGTCGTCAGGAGCTTCGGACGCAGGCTCATTCTTCAATCTCTAAGGGGCGGACGGGATGGGTCGAGACCTCGCTTTTTATACCACCTTTCCGCCCGCGCGGCGAAAACTTCGGCGGGGCGGAATTTGAAATTCCGAATTTGAAATCTGCTAGACTCGCCCGTCGAGACTCATGCACCCCCCAGCGACAAACGAGGACGAGCGCGTCGCGCGTGCCTACCGCTTCGCCGACCTCTCCGGCTACAGCTTCGGCCGGCGGCTCGCCGTCCGCGCCGCCGGGCTGGTCTTCTACCTGCTCATCCGCGCGCTCGGCGCCACCGCGCGCTTCCGCGTCGAGGGTTGGGAGCATTGGGAGGAGGCCAACCGCGGCGGCCCGCCCGTGATGGCCTTCTGGCACGAGCAGATTTTTCTGACGACCTACTTCTTCCGCCTCCGCCGCATCGTCGTCATGACCTCGCGCAGCTTCGACGGCGAGTACATCGCGCGCTTCATCCAGCGCTTCGGCTACGGCGCGGCGCGCGGCTCTTCGACGCGCGGCGGCGTGGGCGCGCTCGTCGAGATGGCGCGGCTCGTGCGGCGCGGCTGCCCCGCAGGCTTCACCGTGGACGGCCCGCGCGGCCCACGCCGCGTCGCCAAGACCGGCGCGCTCCTGCTCGCCAAAAAGACCGGCCGCCCCGTCCTCCCCTTCGCCGTCGAGGCCCAGCGCTTCTGGCGGCTCGGGAGTTGGGACAAGCTCCAGATTCCCAAGCCCTTCACGCCGGCCGTCGTCCGCCTCGCGCCCCCCATCCGCGTCGGGACGGACGCCGACGACGAGACGCTTGAGGCGCATCGCGTCGAGCTGCAACGCGCGCTCGACGCGCTCTCCGCCTGAAGTCCGACGTGGCGCGCCGCGCCGCGCGTGTAGTAGGATTGGCGGCACACCCCGCGCGAGTACCTTAAGGCATTATTTGATTCGGAGAGCTCGTTCTCTCCTCGGAGGAGAACCGCATGATTAATCAGGAGCGCATCAAAAATCTTCTGCTCGAACTCGTCCAGATCGACTCCGTCTCGCGCGAGGAGCGCGACGTGGCGCAGCGAATCAAACAACTCTGCGAGGAGATGGGCGCCGAGGTCTTCATCGACGACGCCGGCGAGAAGGTCGGCGGCAACACCGGCAACGTCATCGCGCGCTTCCCCGGCACGCTCCCTCAAGCCGAGCCGATCATGATGAGCGCGCACATGGACACGGTCGTCCCCGGCCGCGGCGTCAAGCCCATCGTCGAGGGCGACATCATCCGCACCGACGGCACCACCGTCCTAGGCGGCGACGACAAGTCGGGCTGCGCCGTCATCATCGAGACCGTCCGCTGCCTGCAAGAACAGAACGTCCCGCACGCGCCCATCGACGCGGTCTTCTCCATCTGCGAGGAGGTCGGCCTGCTCGGCGCCAAGCACCTCGACATGTCGAAGGTGAGGGCCAAGTACGGCATCGTCTTCGACTCGGACGACCCCGGCTTCCTCTTCACCAAAGGCCCTTCGGCCAACCACTTCGAGTTCCGCATCCACGGCCTTGAGTCGCACGCGGGCGTCGCGCCCGAGTACGGCATCTCGGCGATCAAGATCGCGGCCGAGGCCATCCAGAACATGAAGCTCTTCCGCATCGACGACGAGACGACCGCCAACATCGGCGTCATCCGCGGCGGCGAGGCGACCAACATCATCACCAACCTCGTCACGCTCAAGGGCGAGGCGCGCTCGCTCGACGACGCCAAGCTCGAAGCGCAGACCGCGCACATGGTCAAGTGCCTCGAAGACGCGGCGGCCAAGTACGAGGTGACCGTGGACGGCGTGACGACGAAGGCGCGCGTCGAATCCGAGGTCTCGCGCGAGTACTACGCGATGGACGTGTCCGACGACTCGCGCGTCGTCAAGCTCGTCATCGAGGCCGCCTCGCGCATGGGGCTCAAGGTCGAGACGATGGCCTCGGGCGGCGGCTGCGACGCCAACATCTTCAACAAGCGCGGCATCGAATGCGCCAACCTCGGCACGGGCATGCGCGCCATCCACACCGTCAAAGAGTGGCTCGACGTTAAAGACATGTACGCCTCCGCCGAAATGACTTTGGAGATCATGCGCCTCAACGGCGAGGCCGCGAGCAAGTAACGTTCACAGGTAGGTTTTCACGGAGGGCGTGATGGGATTCGCGCAGCAGGTGAGGTGTTTGCTCGTCGCGGCGGTTGTGTTGTCGGCGCTTCCCGTAGGCGCGGGCGCGCAGCGTAGACAGGCGCGCGCGCAGGGGCGGCGCGCGGAGCGGCGTGAGGCGCGCGGCGGCGGCGACGTCGAGCGGAAGGTCGAGGCGCTTCTGGCGCGGATGACGCTCGAAGAGAAGCTGGGGCAGTTGCAGCAGTCGGGCGGCGACATCGCGGGGAAGGCGCAAGCCCCCCTGTTCGAGGCGGCGCGGGCGGGGCGCTTAGGCTCGACGCTCGGCGTGCGCGGCGCGGCCAACGCGAACGAGTTGCAGCGCGCGGCCGTCGAGGGGACGCGGCTCAAGATTCCGCTCATCTTCGGCTTCGACGTGATTCACGGCTACCGGACGATCTTCCCCATCCCGCTCGGCGAGGCGGCGTCGTGGGACCCGGCGGCGGCCGAGCGCTCGGCCTACGTCGCGGCGGCAGAGGCGCGCGCGGCGGGGCTGCACTGGACGTTCGCGCCGATGGTGGACGTGGCGCGCGACGCGCGCTGGGGGCGCGTCGCCGAGGGCGCGGGCGAAGACCCTTACCTCGGGGCGGCGTTCGCGCGCGCGCGCGTGCGCGGCTTCCAGGGGCCGGACTACTCGGCGCCGGATCGCGTCGTCGCCTGCGCCAAACACTTCGCGGCCTACGGCGCGGCCGAAGGCGGTCGCGACTACAACACGACCGACATGAGCGAGCAGCGTCTGCGCGAAGTCTACCTCCCGCCCTTCAAGGCGGCGGTGGACGCGGGCGTCGCCACCCTGATGAGCGCCTTCAACGACATCAACGGCGTGCCCGCCTCGGGCAACCGCTTCACGCTGACGAAAATCCTGCGCGGCGAGTGGGGCTTCGACGGCTTCGTCGTCAGCGACTACACCTCGGTCACCGAGATGATCGCGCACGGCTACGCGGCCGACGGAAGCGAAGCCGCCCGGCTCGGCCTCTCGTCGGGAGTAGACATGGAGATGGTCGGCCGGCTCTACAACGAGCACGGCGCGGCGCTGCTCAGGCAGAACCGGCTCCGCATGGCGGAGGTTGACGAGGCCGTCCGCCGCGTCCTCCGCGTCAAGTTCCGCGCCGGCCTCTTCGACCGCCCCTATGCGGAAGAGGCGCGCGAGTCGTCCGTGCTCTTGAGCGCCGAGCACCTGCGCGCGGCGCGCGAGGTCGCGGCGCTCTCTCTGGTGCTCTTGAAGAACGAGGGCGGGGCGCTGCCGCTGAGGAAGGACGTGCGAACAATCGCCGTCGTCGGCCCGCTCGCCGACGACCCGCGCGCCATCATCGGCTCTTGGTCGGGCGACGGCCGGCCGCAGGACTCTGTGACGCTGCTTCAGGCCGTCAGGGCCAAAGTCTCGCCGCGCACCAGGGTCGTTTACGAGAAGGGCGTGGCGGTCGAGGGGCGCGGCATCATGGGCAACTACGACGCGCCGCCTCCGAACCCGAGCGGGGCCGGCGGCACCAACGTCGCCGCCGCGGGTGACATCGACCCCGCGCGGCTCGCCACGACGCCCACGGCCGCCGACTCGATTGAACGCGCCGCGCGCGCCGCGCGAGACGCGGACGTTACGCTCGTCGCCGTCGGCGAGACGGCCGACATGAGCGGCGAGGCCGCCTCGCGCACCTCTCTCGATCTGCCCGGCCGCCAGCTCGAACTCTTGCAGGCCGTCCACCGGGCGGGCAAGCCTTACGTCGTCGTGCTGATGAACGGCCGGCCGCTCTCGATCAACTGGGCGGCCGAGAACTCGCCCGCGATACTTGAGACGTGGTTCGCGGGCACGCGCGGCGGCGAGGCCATCGCCGACGCGCTCTTCGGCGACGCGAACCCCGGCGGCAAGCTCCCCGTCACCTTCCCGCGCTCGGCCGGGCAGGCGCCGCTCTACTACAACCACACCGCGACGGGCCGCCCGCCTTCAAACGAGAAGTACACCTCGAAGTACCTCGACGTGCCCGTCCCGCCGCTCTACGCCTTCGGCCACGGTCTCTCGTACACGACCTTCCGCCTGTCTAACCTGCGCCTCGGCGCGCCGCGCATCACGGCCGCCGGGAGCGTGGACGTGACCGTCGATGTCGAGAACACGGGGCGGCGCGCGGGCGACGAGGTCGTGCAGATTTACGTCCGCGACTTGGTCGCCTCGCGCGTGCGCCCCGTCAAAGAGCTGAAGGGCTTCCGACGCGTCACGCTCCAGCCGGGCGAGCGCCGCACGCTCACCTTCAGGCTCACTCCCGCCGAACTCGGCTTCTACGACGACTCGATGCGCTTCGTCGTCGAACCCGGCGCCTTCAAAGTCATGGCCGGCCGCGGCTCCGCCGACCCCGAGATGCTGGAAGCCGGTTTCGAGGTCACGGCCAGATGAGTACGGGCGAAGGCGAGACGACGCGCGAGGGGTTCCGCAGCGGGTACGTGGCGCTGGTGGGGCGGCCGAACGCGGGGAAGTCTACGCTTTTGAACCGGATGGTGGGCGAGAAGATCGCGGCGGTGTCGAACAAGCCGCAGACGACGCGCCACCAGATTCGCGGCGTCATCACGCGGCCGGAGGGGCAGATCGTGCTGGTGGACACGCCGGGCGTCCACCAGCCGGGCTACCTCTTGAACCGGCGGATGATGGCCGCCGTCCACGACGCGCTCGAAGGCGTTGACGTGGTGTGCCTCATCCGCGACGCTGCGGCGCCGACGGGCAACGGCGACCGCTTCGTCCTCGACCTCGTGAAGCAGACGGGCAAGCCCGCCATCCTCCTGCTCAACAAGACCGACAGGCTGGAAGACAAGCGGAAGCTTCTGCCGCTCATCGAGTGGTACTCGCGCGAGCACGAGTGGCGCGGCGTCGTCCCGCTCTCGGCGCGGACGGGCGACCAGTTGGAAGACCTGGTGCGCGAGTTCGTCGCGAACCTCCCGGAGGGCGAGGCCATCTTCGACGAGGACGAGTTGACCGACCAGCCCATGCGCACGCTCGTCGCCGAGATGGTGCGCGAGAAGATTCTGCACGTGACGGGCGAGGAGATTCCCTACGTGACGGCGGTCGTCACCGAGCGTTACGAGGAGACCTCGGACGAGCTGACGCGCATCTACTGCGCCGTCTACGTCGAGCGCGCGTCGCAGAAGAGCATCATCATCGGGAAGGGCGGCGCGCGCCTCAAGAAGGTCGGGACCGAGGCGCGGCGCGACGTCGAGCGGCTGCTCGGGCACAAGGTCTACCTCGAACTCTTCGTCAAGGTCGAGGAGGGCTGGCGCGACTCGCCGCGCGCCCTGAGCGAGATGGGGATTGATGAACAGTGATGAGTGATGAGTGATGAGTGCTGAGGACAGAGGACTGAGTGAAAAACGACTCTTGTCTTTCACTCAGTCCTCAGTCCTCAGCACTCAGTACTTTTATATGAACTGGTACGCGCTTGAGCTGAGCAGCACGGCGGGGGCGGAGGAGGCCGTGGAGTACGCGCTGATGGAGGCGGGCGCGCTCGGGACGGAGGCGTCGGTGTCGGCGGACGCTGCGGGGCTCTTCCGGGTCACGGCCTACTTCGAGGAGCCGCCGGAGGTCGAGCGCGTGCGCGCGTCTCTGGCC